>JBIIOI010000006.1:0-184041 GCA_044337025.1 Planctomycetaceae bacterium | reverse complement strand
GGAACGCTCGATGTCCGTCAACTCGATCTTCACTGCAACTCGCATGACACTGATCCTCCCGGCCCAGAAGATCAGACGCCAGCCATGACATTTAAGTTCCATTATTTGTGAGGCACTACACTAGCGTGTCACGGAAACGCAACTGACACTCCGCTGCGGAGGGGCCATGGAGACGTTCGAAATCCGCTTCCAGCCTCAGATGTCGATCGAGTTCGACGATCTGATGTCGAAAGTTTCTGACCTCCTGGCAATTTGGATGAAGAACGGACAAATCAAGAGGGGGAGTTGGCCGTCTGCCGCTTGGGGCCGGAGAGGATATCGTACATTCGTCTCTTGCCCCGAAACGAATTCTTTGGATGAAATGTTCGACAACGAGTACGGGAAGGCGACACGCGCGGAACTCTTGAAACTGAATATCCGCTTGACCGTTCACCACATCGGTGAGGATCCGGATACTGTTTCGGCATGCGAATGCCCGCGACCGTCCTGGTGCCTGCTCTGGACGAACTACGTTTGCCAAGAAACACCGATGCGCTGTGGTGACTGTTTTGGCGTGCTTCCGCTGTATCGCTTTCCCGCGTCTTACCACGGAGAGTTCTGCGACATTCTCTGGTGGGAATCGAACTTTCAGAACTGCGATCAGCTGCAGATGCTGTGTCAGGTCGGCGAGCGATTCGGGACTCGTGAAATCTCTCGTGCCGACAGCAGTCTCACGAAGTCCGGCAGAACGATCTGCCAGGAGTGGACTGAGCGAACCGGAATTCCGACTTACTATTACCTCTATCGCTATGGAGGCAGATCCCTTGCCACGGAGCAAAGCCGACCTTGTCCAGGTTGCGGTGGCGCATGGTTACTCCCTGAGTGTCTTCATGGGTTCCTTGATATGAAATGTGACGCCTGTCGTCTGGTCTCCAATATCTCATGGAACTGTCGATAGTCGACGCGGCTCGTGGACATCGAAACCCACTTACCGTACGCTCGACCGAGATCGTATCGAGAAGCGATCTCCTGGCTCGCCAAGGCAGTCACTTTCCAGGCTCTTTCGCCTCAATGGATCAGTTCCTTATTCAGGGAGGCATTCCGCTTCGCGGCACCGTGCGTGTCAGCGGGTCGAAGAATGCTGCGCTGCCGATGATGGCGGCCAGCCTCGCAGCTGCGGGACCGCTGACGCTGCGCGGAGTGCCCGATCTGGCCGATGTGCGGACGCTCGTGGCCCTCCTGCGAACTCTGGGGATGGAAGCCCATAGCCAGGCGGGCGAGCTGGTTCTGAGCTGTGTCGATCAACGATCGTGCCGGGCCGACTATGAGCTGGTGCGGCGAATGCGGGCCAGCATTTGTGTCCTCGGTCCGCTGCTGGCTCGGCGAAAGAAGGCGATCGTCTCGCTTCCCGGCGGGTGCAACATCGGACACCGCCCGATCGATCTGCACCTGAAGGGGCTGAGGGCGCTCGGTGCCGAGATTCAGATTGAGAACGGGTACGTCATTGCCTCAGCGTCACAGCTGCGCGGAGCTGCGGTCCACCTGGGAGGAGCCCAGGGGAGCACCGTGACCGGTACCTGCAACGTGATGACCGCCGCCTGCCTGGCTCGAGGGACGACCGTCATCGACGCAGCTGCGTGCGAACCGGAAGTCGTCGATCTGGGGAACCTGCTCGTGGCGATGGGAGCCAAGATTGAGGGGCTGGGCACTCCCCGGCTGGTGATTGATGGGGTCGAAGAACTCGGGGCGGCGACTCATACGGTGATCCCCGACCGGATCGAGGCTGGGACTCTGCTGATGGCTGGGGCCATCACGGGCGGGGATGTCGTTGTCGAGAACCTGCGGGCCGACCATCTGGTCGTCGTGCTGGAGTTGCTGCGTGAGATGGGGGTGGGATTGGAACTTTCTCGGGAGTCAAGCGAGGTGGCGGGAACCCTCACTCCCAGCCCCTCTCCCGCAGGGAGAGGGGAGCAGGAACCCGCAGAGAGTTGCCGGGTGTGGGTCGATCAGCCGCTCAGGCCGGTCGATTGTCTGGCCCTCCCTTACCCTGGCTTCCCAACCGACCTGCAGGCCCAGCTGACGGCACTGCTGTGTCTGGTGCCGGGGAAGAGTCTGGTAACCGACAAGGTCTTTCCCAGCCGGTTCATGCATGTTTCAGAGCTGTTGCGGATGGGGGCCGACATCCGCCGCGATGGGGAGAATGCGGTCATCACTGGCGTGCCCCAGCTGTCGGGAGCCCACGTGATGGCCAGCGACCTGCGGGCGAGCGCTGCACTGGTTCTGGCAGGGTTGGCCGCTCAAGGAGAAACCGTGGTCCACCGGATTTATCACCTGGACCGGGGTTATGAGAGTCTGGAGGCAAAGCTGCTGAAGCTGGGGGCGAGTGTTCTCCGGAGCCGAGAGATGCCGGGGGCGTAAACAAAAACAACCCGGTCGATTTCTCGACCGGGCTGTCAGCGTCAGACAAAGTGTGGACAGGGTTTAGAATTGTCCCCAACCCCATGGCAGTCCGCCGAAGGAGCCGTTTGACGGGAACACGCCTCGTGCTTCGAACACGGCATCGACGAGTGTCGGGTCACCCACCAAAGTCGGATTATCGAGGATGAAGATTCCGTTGATTCCGATCGGTCCCAGTCCCTGGTCGGTATAGGCATTTCCAGTGCCTCGGACGCGGAATGTGCTGTCACCCATGCCTGAGTACAGATACGGGAGTGATGCAGCGGGAACCGGTGGGAAGGGAGCCAGCGGCTGAGGGCCGGTCAAGTAACGAGAAGCCAGTCGTTGAGCATTTCGAACACGGGCGGGGTCTCCAAAGGGACCGCCGACTCCTCCCAGACGCGATTTGAACACGCCTTCTGCGTTGTCGTAGTAGGCTCCCGGCTCCTGGTTGTCGATGATCGTGTTGTCGGAATTGTTACCTTCGATCGATCCGAAGGCGTTGTTCGAGAAGATCAGATCCATACGGGCCAATGGATCCCCGACGTTCGCAGGAGTGAACGTGGTTCCATCCCAGGCACCTCCCGTCACCGCCGGATCCACGGTCGAGGCGAACGAGTGGAATAGAATGTCATCTCCAGCGTTGCCGTCAAAGTTGTTGCCGGTCACTGAAATCGACACCCCTGCAAACAGATTGACCGTCGCGTTGAGGAGTCCGTCACCATTCAGATCGTTATCCAGAAGCCCGTCGCCGTTCAGGTCTTCGGCATTCGTACCGTCAGTGGCGAGGCCACCGTCAAAGTTTCCGTTGTAGCCGCCACCCGACGTTCCGACTCGGACCACCAAGCCAGTCGCGGAGAATGAGTCGACGGCATTGCCGTTTCCGATGACTTGATTGTTGTGAATGTCTGCCCTGAGGAACGTATCCTGGAAGATTCCGCCAGTTCGGGAGGGCAACACACTGCTGACGGGCACGGCACTCTGGTCCGTCGCGTTCGTGTTGATGATATAGATCCCTTCCTGAAGGTTGGCCTTGACGTGATTTCCGATCAAGTTGAGGTCACCGATGATCCCGCCGACGCCTACAAAGCCATTAGCAAAGGCCTTTGGATCGGTATTGTCGAGATCGGTCGTGTCGGTATCACCGGGGCGGTTGATCGCCGAAACTCCGCGTCCCTGGTTGAGAGTGATCTCGTTATTGATCGCGGTCAAGCTGGAATCAATTTCAGCCTGAGGTCCACCGAGCGTACCTCGCGTATCGAAGCTGTCGGTACCGCTCTCATTGATCCAGCGAATTCCATCACCGATGTTGCGGCTGATCAGGTTGCTTCGAATGATCACTTCCTGGATCGCTATGCCGGGCACCAAGTCGTCATCCAGCGAATCGGGGAACTGACCGTTGACGTTGACAACATCCTGATCCTCGTTTTCTTGCCCCTGGATATTGATCCCTGCGTTGTTGAACGTGCCGTTCGCATTGGCCGTCCCGTTGAACGTGATCTCGTTGTTTCCGATCGTCAGAGTCCCGACACCCGTGAACTGCACGCCATCCAGTCCGTTAAGAGTGATCAGGTTCCCCAAGTCGGACTGGGTGCCAATCGCGTTGATTGTGGAATCCCCGATAATCAACCCTCGACCAGCTTCCGGATCGTTGAGTGAATTCCCGACTCGTGATTGAATCTGAACACCGCTGAACAGGTTGTTCGAAATCTGGTTGCGGGTCCAGCGACCGGTCAAGGACCGGGAGTCGCGGGCATCATTGATGTTCTCGCTGACGTAGATTCCGTCTTCCTCGTTCCCATCGATCAGGTTCAGGTCCATATTGGCGATCAGATCAGCATCTGCCTCAAGACGGAACTCAACACCATCACCCGCATTGTTGGTCATATCGTTCTGCAGGATCTCGATTGTGTCGGGCAGTCCGTTTGCCAAGTTCGCCTGGCTGACGCCACCGACATCAATGAACAACCCGTCATCCAGGTTGGCCGTGAAGGTGTTTTCCTGGATCAGCAGGTTGTTGAACTGGCCGCGTTCCTGGCGTTCGACGTGCAGACCGTCATCGCCGTTCCCCTGGAACAGGTTGTCTGTGACTTCAAATCCGAGGAACATGGCGGCAGGCGTTCCCACGTTTCCCGTGTCATTGTTGCCTGACGTGAACAGCCGAGCTCCATCACCAGCGTTGTTCAGGAACTGGCTGTCCCGAATGTGACCGGTCATCGTCGCCGTATCAGCCAGAATCAGCGTGACACCGTCACCCAGGAAGTCCGGAGTTCCCGGAACATCGACAGCTCCCGTAAACGTCGCGGAATCGATCTCGACATTGTTCACGGAGCTGCCCTCCATGATCAGGCCAATGTGAGCATCGCGGTTATTGGTGAACGTGTTGGAATCGAGTGGATTGACCGAGCCCACACTCATGTCGAGGCCGCCGTCGCGGATCGTGCCGCCGACCCCGAAGGTCGTCGCCGCGTTGCCGCCGATGAACTGGTTCTGTGTGAGGCTCAGGTGAGTCAGCACGTCATCCGTGTCGAACTCGATCCCGGCTGTTCCGCGAACCGTGCGATTAAACGTGTTGCGAGTGACGGATCCCAGCTCGACGACCCCGTTGACCAGACCGCCGCTGCCTCCGATGAACATACCTGCTTCGTCGTTGTCGTTGAAGCTGTTGTCGGAGATGAACGGGGTCTCGAAGACACCGCCCGCAGTGCTCAGGATACTGAGTCCGTTGTCCCGATTGTTTGTCAGCGTGTTGTCGCTGATTCCGGTCACATTGATCTCACCGGTGTTCACGTTGAACTGGACACCGTCCGCACCGTTATTGCTGGCTTGATTCAGGAACAGCCCGGTGTTGATCACACCGTTGTTCGAGGTATTGAAGACCAGACCCGACTCGCCGTTTCCGGTGAAGGTGTTACCCAGCGGAATGTCTGCATCCGGATCACCGATCTGGATGTTGATCGTACCGCCTGCGGCATTCACGTTGAGACCGTTCTCTCCGTTGTTCGTGAAGGAACTGCCGGTCATCGGGTTCGTGACATTCAGGACGCCGCCGGCCAGAGCCTGCAACTCCAGACCGTCACCCGTGTTGTTGCTGAATGTGATTCCGCTCAGGTCAGCGATGGTCAGAGTTGTTCCAGAGACCAGCAGCTTGAGTCCATCACCGCCGTTGTTGGTAAACGCGTTGTTCGAGAACGCAGAGTTCCCGAGGATGCTGCTCTGCACGGTCAGCGTACCGCCGTTCTGGTTGGCGATGACCAGACCGTCACCCAGGCCACCGGTGGCGGTGTTGTTGGCCACATCGAACAGATTCAGGATGCCGCCATCGGAGAGCAGCTCGAAGGCCCGACCGTTCACATCGGTGCCGTTCGTGGCAGTGTTGCTGGCCACGGTCGCATTGATGGTGCTGCCCGGATTGGCTCGCACACTCAGGCCGTTGCCGTTCTCATCGAACGTGTTGTTATCGATTCCGGTCGGACGCGTGGTGTCAGTCGGATCGTTGGCGTTGATTGTTCCGCCCGCTCCGACGATCTCGATACCGATTCCGCGGTCCAGAACGGTGTTGCTGTTCTTGTCTTCGTCCGGATCGAGAATCGCGTCGAAGTCGATGTCTTCGCCCACATCAAGCAGGCCGTTGTTGTTCGTATCTTCCGAGGGATCCAGAACCCCGTTGCTGTTGGCGTCTTCACCCCGGAAGCCGCTGATCGTGTTGTTCCGCACCAGCAGGTCCAGAGTCCCGGCCGTGTGGGTAATACTGATCCCGCGATTCGAGGCGACCAGATCGCCCGTGGCCGAGCTGGTGACACTGACATCCTGAATCACACCGTAATCCTGGACCGACGACGAGAGATTCGCCGTCGTGTTGCTGGAGATCACGATGCCGTCGGTGACGTTCTGAATGAACACGTCGTGGATGTTGAACGAGTCGATACCCGTTCCGACGATCCCGGCCGCAGTCCCCGTTCCGTCGATGGTGAAGCCAGAGACTTCGTTGCCATCGTTGAGTGTAATGACCGGCAGACCCGGTGCCGCGCTGTTGGACAGCAGCGGCAGCGGACCATTGGTGCCTGGCAAGGTCACGGCCCCCTGGCCAGAGACCAGCTGCGGACGGGTACCGTCCGGCAGCACGCCGTCACCCAGAATCTTCTGGTAGTCGAGGAGTGTCAGCGTCGTATTCAGGTTGACGTCCGTCAGGTCGTCACGACGCTGCACATACAAGATGTCAAACTGGGCGCGATCTGCAGCGGAGAGTGACATGTACTCAGCCAGCGACATGAACGGCAGAGCCTGCGAACCATTTCCCGGGGCAGTCGCATCGGGGTCAATGAACGCGATCGAGATCGGCTGGCCTGGGTTGCCACCACCGCCGCCACCACCTGGATTGGTGAGTACTTCGGTCGTGATCTTGTTTTCGTCAGACACGGCGATGCGGTAGTTTCGCAGGGCCGTGGCGGTGAGTGCCGACTGCACCGGATTCCGGCGGAACCACCGTGATGGCGGACCGTCCGGGAACGTCATTTCCATGTTCAGCGAGAACTGGGACTTGAACTGCGAATCGTAGGTAAAGGTTCCGTTGATCCACAGATCCTCAGTCACCTGAGCCTGAGTGCGGAAACTCGTCCCGACAACCTCGCCGCCCTTGCCGGTGGCGTTCAAGAGGTAGATTCCGGTCCCGACGTCGAAGCCGTAACGGGCCAGACCGGGGAGCGGCGTGGAGATTTCGGCGTTGTAGTTCGCATAGCTCTGCTCGAAGAACGTCGTCCGGGTCGCAACGACCTGGTTCCCGACGAACTGAGCATTCCCCAAGACCGAATCGAACTCGTGCTGGTCCTTGCCAACGGGAATTGCAAATCCGCCGCGCAGACTCATCCAGCGCCCGACCGACTCCAAGTGCATTCCCATGTTGTGGAAGCTGCCACGATGACCGGAATCATAGTCCCACCACCCGGACATTCCATACACGCGGTCATCGCCCGGATCGTAGAACCGGTATCCCAGACCGACGTTGGCCCCGCCACGGCGATAGTCCGTGAGATTCACACGGGGATTCAAGAACAGCACACTGTTCGTACCATCGCTGGAGAGCGGCACGAAGGCATTGATGTTCGTGTAACCGCCATCAAACCCGTAGGAGTCGAGATTCTGGCGCCCGACACGCCAGATAATGTCCCCGATCGGCTTGCTGGTCGAAGCAAATCCCACGCCCCCGTTCTCGGCGTAGTATCCACCGCCCAGCGCATCTTCAAAGACGTCGCCCGGATCGACAGACTGCACGAACTGAGTCGGCTGAATGCCGGAGGCGCTGGCCGACGCACGGCCCGCCTGAATCGTGGCTTCGTCCGACTCCGCGTAGTTCGGCGACTGACCGCGCGTGGTTGCCACCCCGATATCATCAGGGCGTTGAGCCATTGCAGTGCTGGTCACGAGTGCGGCCGCCACGGTTCCCAGCCAGCGCTTCCAGGTCTTCTTCATCGATGGCTCCAGCTTCCTGCTGTGTCTGTCCGGTGGGCAAGCCGATCGCACCTCTGCGAACTGCATAGCCACACGGTGCTGTCCCGGCGACTCGATTCCTGTCGGCACTCATTGCCGACCTGGTAATCTGGAGAACCTGCCAAAGGAGACCGGTTCTGCCGCTAGGGACAGTTACTCTGACTTTTCGGTCTTTAACGGCTGGGAAGTTGAGTGGAATTACCAGATAGAGAAACTTTGACGGTTGTTCGGAATGTTCCGATCTCAAAGAATCGTCGTAAACCTCTGTGAATACTACCGATGAGTCGAAACTCGCCGACTTGAATCGATTCAAGACCGTTCGGCAGTTTTCTCCGGGAATTTTTTCTGCGAGAGTGTCTCTCTACTGTGACCCCAGCGGAAGACACGTGTCATTCACTGGATCCGATGGTCCGACAACTCCCGTAGCCGACCTGCCACCTGCAGTCGATGCGGAATTCTCTGAGGAACGATGATGAAGAAGTATCTGGGACTCCTGGCTCTGGCTCTGGTCGTTGGTTGCGAGCCTGCGGCTCCTCCGGCAGCTCCAACGACCCCCGCTCCGGCAACTGCACCTGCAGCTGGTGCCGCTCATGGCGATCCTTCGGCCCCCGCAGCTGCTCCGGCCGCTGAAGGCGCTCCGGCAGCAGCCCCTGCAGCAGCCGAAGGTGCCCCAGCCGCCGCTCCGGAAGCCGGAAGCGGAACCGAAGCTCCGGCTGCACCTCCTGCCGCTCCTGCTCAGTAATCGATTCCGATCAATCTGATCGATATCGCTCAGCCCCTCAGGTCCAGGATCTGAGGGGCTTTTTTGTTCGTTGGCATGTCCGAGATCCGACCCAGCCGGACGGATCAAGTTGTTCGACGATGGACAATCGCAATTCCTGGACAGTAACCTCCCAGCCACACCCATCAAACTCGGGAGATGTGTCATGGCTGGTTCACGTGCGGCGTCTCGGCGGCAGTTTCTCTCTCAATCACTCGCAACGGGAGCTGCTGCGTTTGCCGCTCCCGCGATTCTGCGAGCCCAGGGGCTGAACGAAAAGCTCCATGTGGCAGTTGTCGGCTGCGGCGGTCGTGGGGGATCGAACCTGGAGCAGATGCTCGGGGAGACCGTAGTCGCGCTGTGTGACGTGAACCGCAACGCTCTCGACTATGCCAGCGGAAAGGTCCAGGGGGCCAAGTCATTCACCGATTACCGCAAGATGTACGATGAGCTGAAAGAAGGCTCCTACGATGCGGTCGTGGTCAGCACGACCGAACACACACATGCCTTCGCGATGCTCCCCGCCCTCAAGGCCAAGAAGCATGTCTATTGCGAGAAGCCGCTGACTCACAACGTCCGCGAAGCCCGTATTATTACAGAGGCTGCGAAAGCTGCCGGTGTCGCCACACAGATGGGGACCCAGATCCATGCGGAGCAGAATTACCGCCGCGTGGTCGAGCTGATTCAAGGCAACGCGATCGGCCAGGTCAGCGAAGTCCATGTCTGGGTCGGCCGCGCCTGGGGACTGCAGTCTCCCGAGGACGCGAAAAAGTACAGTGATATCGTCTCCGTCCAGAACCGCCCCGAAGGCGAGTCGCCGATTCCGCCGAACCTCGACTGGGACTTGTGGCTGGGACCCGCCCCCTACCGCCCTTTCCACGAAGTCTATTTCCCCGGACCCAAGTGGTACCGCTGGTGGGACTTCGCCAACGGGACGATGTCCGACCTGGGAAGCCACATGGTCGACCTGCCGTTCTGGGCTCTGAACCTGGACGCCCCCAAGACGATCGAGCCGTTCGGCGGACCCGCCCACCCGGAACTCGCCCCAGCCAGTATGCACGTCAAATACGAGTACGCCGCCCGCGGCGAACGCGGCCCCGTATCACTGACCTGGTATCAGGGAGTCGACAAACCGGAACTGTGGACCAAGGGCGTGATTCCGCGCTGGGACACGGGAATGCTGTTCGTCGGTTCCTCGGGAATGGTGCTGACCGATTACTCGCGGCACATGATCCTGCTCGATCAGAACGTCAAAGAGTTCCACCGTCCGGCAGAAACGATTCCCAAGTCGCTCGGCCACCACGCAGAGTGGATTCACGCCTGCAAGACCGGGGCACCCACGACCTGCAACTTCGCCTACGCAGGTCCGCTGACCGAAGCCAATCACCTGGGGAATGTCGCCTACCGCGCGGGTAAGAAGATCGAGTGGGACTCGGTGAACATGAAAATTCCCAATGCCCCGGAAGCCGAAAAGTTCCTGGGTCGCGAATACCGCAAAGGCTGGGAACTGACCTGAAACGGCGCTCCCTTCGCGACCGGGGTGGCCCTCGACAAGTGCCGACCTGCGTTACGAAGGCTTTGGTTCCTTTTCTTTTCCCCTCGCCTCCGATTACTCTGGATCGTTCCGGCATCGGGCAAACAGCAGTTAGCCCGTCTGCGGAGCCTGCCTGGATCGCTTTCATCACTTCGAGGACTCTCTTCATGTCGCGTCGCACGTTTCTCAAGAACTCCGCAGCGCTGGCGGCCAGCGCAGCCGCTCTGCAAAGTCTCTCTTCCTCCGTCTTTGCCGCCGGCGACGATGCCGTCAAGGTGGGCCTGGTCGGGATGGGAGGTCGCGGGACCGGAGCTGCGAACCAGGCACTCTCCACCGAGGGCAAGGTCAAGCTGGTGGCTGTGGCTGACGCCTTCTGGGACGTGATCGACGATCAGCTCAAGCAGATCGCCAACTCGGTCAAGGGAAAGCCGAACGAGTTCAATCCTGAAGACGTTCAGAAGTTCGGCGGCCTGGATGCCTATAAGCAGGTCATCGACAGCGACATTGATGTGGTGATCCTGGCGACTCCTCCGGGGTTCCGCCCGATTCACTTTGCAGCTGCGGTCGACAAGGGCCGTCACGTGTTCATGGAGAAGCCCGTTGCGACCGATCCTTCGGGCGTGCGGCTGGTCCTGGAGAAGGCCAAGCTGGCCAAGGAAAAGAATCTGAAGGTCGGTGTCGGCCTGCAGCGTCGACACGAGCCCGCCTACCGCGAACTGATTCAGATGGTTCACGACGGCGTGATCGGCGACGTGATCGCCAGCCGCGTCTACTGGAACGGCGGCGGGGTCTGGGAACCGAAGAAGACCCGCGAGCAGGTCAAGACCGAGATGGAGTACCAGATTTGGAACTGGTACTACTACAACTGGCTGTGCGGCGACCACATCTGCGAACAGCACATCCACAACCTGGATGTCGGCAACTGGCTGAAGAACGGATTCCCGGTCTCGGCCAACGGTATGGGCGGACGCGAAGTCCGGACCGACAAGCGGTATGGCGAGATCTACGACCACCACGCGGTCGAGTACACCTACGCCGACGGCAGCAAGATGTTCAGCCAGTGTCGGCACATTCCGGGCTGCTGGAGCGCGGTCGACGAGCACGCTCACGGCAGCAACGGCACGATCCACCTGCAGGGTGGGGCTCCCAAGCAGTGCTACATCGAGATGCCCAACGGCACGAAGATCTTCGCCAAGACCAAGCACGACAATCCGTACCAGGTCGAACACGATGACATCTTCAAGGCGATCCGCACCGGGGCCGACGGCTACAACGAAGCTGAATACGGCGCGATGAGCACCATGACCGCCATCCTCGGTCGGCTCTGTACCTACTCTGGCAAGGTGATCACGATGGAGCAGGCGCTGAACTCCGAAGTCAGCATCATGCCCAAGGAGTATGGTCTCGACGCCGAGCCCCCGGTGAAGCCGAACGAGAACGGCGAATACCCGATCGCCATCCCCGGCAAGAGCAAAGTGGTGTAATCGGGTCGATAGCCGTCGGACTCGTCCGACGTGTACTCACTCGACTTGAGATTTCAAACCACGGGGGCCGCACGGCCCCCGTGGCCTTTGGTGAGTCGGAATTGCATCCGATACACTCGTTCCCTCGCTCACGAGTCTTCAATTGATGTTCGCCAACGCCATCGCACTCAACGAATTCCAGATTGGTCTGTTCGAGAAGATGATTCCGAACATCGATGAGGCGACTTTGTTTCATCCAGCAGCGGGGCACGGTCACTCGCCGGTGTGGATTTTGGGACACTTGGCAGTCACTGGGGACATGGGGCGAATGCTCTTTGGGAAACGCCCCGCCAATATCCCCTGGATGAGATTGTTCGGACCGGGATCTCAAGAGCCGGTCGCTCCCGATCCCAGCCTGACCAAGGACGCCTTGTGTCAGGCCATTCGCAGTGCCTACGGCGAATTCCGTCAACTCGCATCGCAAGCTGATCCGGAAGCCATGGCGAAGCCCACGACTTTCGAACTGTTCCAGGGGACACCGATTCAAACTCTAGAACACGTCGTCGCGCATCTGCTCACAAGTCACTTCGGGTTCCACCTGGCTCAGCTGTCGAGTTGCCGTCGCGCTGCAGGGCATGCGGCCCTGTTCTAATCGCGGTGAAATCTTCGAAGCGATCGACACACATTCCGGCTGTCGCCGGACGTTCTCTGAATGACTTTCCATGACCAAGCTGAGCGTCAACGTCAACAAAATCGCCACGCTGCGGAATACGCGGCCGCTGGGGATTCCCAGCCCGGTTCGGGCATCGCGGATCTGCCTCGAAGCCGGGGCGCACGGGATCACGGTCCATCCGCGCCCGGATGAGCGGCATATCCGCCCCTCGGATGTCGATGAGATTGCGGAGCTTCTGAAGGTCTACCCGCACGCCGAATACAACATCGAAGGCAATCCGTACTTCGCCGACTACATGCAGCACTGCGAGCGGGTTCGTCCGACGCAGTGTACGCTGGTGCCGGACTCGCTGGAGCAGTCGACCAGCGATCACGGCTGGAACCTGAAGGCCGAAGAGGCTCGGCTGCGACCGCTCATCGCCCAGCTCAAAAGCTACGGCTGCCGCGTCAGCCTGTTTCTCGATCCCGATCCCTCGCAAGTCCCCCTCGCCCGCGAGTTCGGAGCGGACCGCATCGAACTCTACACAGCTCCATTCGCCGAGGCCTTCGACCACGGTCCACTGGGCCCGACACTGGAGCAGTATCGGGCCACTGCTCAGGCTGCGGTCGCGGCGGGTCTCGAAGTCAACGCTGGCCACGACCTGAGTCTCGATAACCTGTCGGTCCTGATCCGCCAGGTTCCCTCCGTCGCCGAGGTCTCTATCGGTCATGCCCTGATCGCTGAAGCTCTGGAGTTCGGACTGGCCGAGACGGTCCGTCGGTATCTGTACGTTCTCCACGGAATGTAGGACGGGCACCCTGCCTGTCCCGCGAATTGCGCCACCACATGAAACTCTCCCCCACAGCCTGGGCCACGCTCATCACCCTTCTGCTCGGGGTGGCTGTGCTGTTTCTCCCGACTCCCGAAGGACTCAGCGCCGCGGGTCACCGCACAGCTGCGGTGACGCTCGTGATGGCGGCCCTCTGGATTGTGCTGCCCGATCACATCTCAGCTGTCAGCCTGATCCCACTGGCTGCCTATCCACTGCTGGGAATCCTGGGGGCCAAGAAAGTCTGCCTGGCGTATGCCGACTCGAACGTGTTTCTGTACCTGGGCGGGTTCATTCTCGCACTGGCGATTGAGAAGCAGAACCTGCATCGCCGGATCTCGCTGCACATCATCAGCCGCATCGGCAGCCAGCCGCGGCAGATCGTGTTCGGATTCATTCTGTCGACGGCGTTTATCTCAATGTGGATCAGCAACACAGCCACGACGCTCTTAATGCTGCCGATCGCGCTCGCTCTGCTCGACACATTGGCCGATTCTCTGGCTGAGACGGGCCAGTCATCGCGCGAGGAGATCGACCGGCTGTTGAAGCCGCTCTCGATCGCCGTGCTGCTGGGGATCGCCTATGCCGCGAGCTGTGGGGGCTTCGCCACGATGGTCGGGACGCCGACGAACCCTGTTCTGCGGGGTTACTTTGAGAAGGAGTTCGTGCCGCAAGGTTACCCTTCGATCTCGTCGTCCCACTGGATGATGCTGGCAGTGCCGATGAGCCTGCTGATGCTGATCGCCGTCGGTTACGCGATGACTCGAAAACTGGAGGCGCTGCCCGGAGTCGAGAAGGTCGGTCGTGACTTCTTTCGCGACCGGTTGCGTGAACTCGGCAGAATGCAGGCCGGTGAGCGGAACGTGCTGATCGTGTTTGTGTCGACGGCAGCCTTATGGGTACTTGCCCAGCCGCTGGAATTGGGGCCAATCGTCATCCCGAGTGCTCCCCAGCTGTTGGAGGCCGGACTACGGGGACTTAGTTTCGAGGCCGAGGGCCGAGCCAAGATGCTCGACGAAGCCACGGTGGCCATCGCGATGGCTCTGTTGTTGTTTCTTCTGCCGGGCGACCGGCAGCCCGATGGCACCCGCCCGCGGATCATCGACTGGGATCAGGTCGAGAAGAAGATCCCCTGGGGTGTCCTGCTCTTGTTCGGCGGCGGTTTCGCGATGGCCGATGCCTTCAAAGAGACCGGGCTCTCTCAATGGATGGGGAGCCTGTTTGCTGCGCAGATGCAGGGGGCTCCGATCTGGGTGCTGGTCGTCGGCACGTGTGCCTTGCTGACCGTGATGACCGAGTTCACCTCCAACGTGGCGACAGCTAATACCGTGCTGCCGATCCTGGGAGCGACAGCTGTCGCGCTGAAGATCGACCCGCGGATGCTGCTCATTCCCGCCACGATCAGCGCCAGCTGCGGTTTTATGATGCCGGTCGGGACGCCGCCGAATGCAATTGTGATCGGTACCGGTCGAGTGCCGGTCCGCGAGATGATCCGCTACGGTCTGCTGCTGGATCTGGTGGGAATCGCCGTCGTAGCGCTGCTGACGCTGCTGTTGCTGAAGCCGATTTTCGGGATCCCTTCGTAGAAAAGTGATCTCCCACGGCCCCCTTTCCAGATTCCGATTGCTGCGTTTTTGCGAATTCTCGTACGATCCCGCCGGGGAAAGTTCTCCCCCTCTGACCGCTGGCGGAAAGGAGTCGCAGCGGCTCCATGTGGCAATCCCTGGGAAGGAACCTGAAAGGCCTGATCACCGCAGTCTGCTTGCTGGCGTTTTCTTTGTGCGCCATCGAGATCGGACTGCGCGTGGACCGCTACCGGTCTGCCCAGAGTTGTCAGCCCTCCGTCGCGACGGAAGACCTCTCCATTGAAGAGCAGCTCGTCGCTCCCAGCATGTCAACCTGGATTGAAATGCTGCCCGGTGCGAAGACCAAACTCAAGTCGCCCGATACCGGCGATCTGATCCCGTTCCAGACATCCAGCTTCGGAACCCGCGGACGAGAACCGGTGGTGCCCAAGCCCAGGGGACTCCTGCGAGTCCTCTGTCTGGGGGATGAAACGACGCTGGCTGCGGAGTTACACTCGGAAGAGACCTATCCCGCGCGGCTCGAATCCCTGCTGTCGGAACAGCTGGGAGCCAAAGTCGAAGTCATCAATGCGGGGCTGCCCGGTTCCTGCCCGCGCGTGGCTGCTTTGCTGCTGCGACATCGGCTGATGACTCTGAACCCGGATCTGGTCGTGCTGCACTTCGGAATGTCGGACGTCGCCGAAGACGCAGCTGTCCGGCGATTTGTCACAGTCAGCCGCGACGGCACTCCAACTTTGGCCATTCATCCCGCCACCAAGCGCGCGTGTCAGCTGAAACAACCTCGGTTGTCCGAAGAATTCCTCATCGTGCAGCAGGCGGAACGCCAGTTGGCCCGGCTGTGGGATCGTGAGATGCCCGCTTCGGAGGAGTCGGTCACGGATCGCCGCCAGCTCTATCGCTGGACTGAGGACAACCCGCCCGACCTGGAAGATGAGATCCAGTCGGCCCTCGCTCCGCTGGCTGCAATTCAAGAGCTGTGTCAGGGGGCGGGAGCCCGTCTGCTGGTCTCGACCACGCCGATGCCTTGGCAGGTCAGTGAAGGAGCCAGCAACACGCGTGAGGCCCGGGCCACATTCGGCATCCCCAAGTCGGCCTGCTGGACCAGCGAGGCTCCCTTCCAGAGACTCGCGGCAGCCTGCCGGGAACTGGAGATCCCCTCCGTCATTCCGCTGCGGCAGTTTGTGAACGACGAAACGCCCGACGCGTTGTTTCTGATGCTCTCACCCGGCCTGTCTCCAGCGGGACATCAGCTTTATGCCGAGGCTCTGGCAGAGGCCATCGTCGGCCGAGGTGCCGCACAGCCTGCAGAAGCTGCAACTGACACGGAGATCGTCCCGTCCAAGTCGGAAACTCTGGAGTTCCGCTCGCCTCGTTAGCTCAGGTCTCTTTGGGAGTCCACTCCTGCGAGTACTCCCGCTTCCAGAGCGCCATCGCAGCCTCGTCCTGGAGGATGCGACCGTTCTTGGGATCACACTGCAGGGTCCGGCCGGTACGCTGAGCAATATTGCCCAGGTGGCACAGCAGCGTACTCTTGTACCCCTCTTCGATCTCGCTGTTCAAAGCCAGCGGAGTGTTGTTGCGGATCGCAGCCAGGAAGTTCCCTACATGCTGAGCGTCGCTGCGTGAATGCTTCACGGTTTCGGTTTCTTTGTCGTTGGCGTTGTAGATCGTGTAGGTGCCGTTCTCGTCGATCAGCATCGTCCCAGTCTCGCCATAGAACTCCACGAAGGGGGCCTTGTGATTGTTGCAGCTGCGGCCTTCCCAGATCGCCTGGCGACCGCCTTCGAACTCGACGCAGATCGTATGGGTGTCGGGTGTCTCTTGATCATCCTGGAAGCGGTACCGGCCTCCGGATGAGGTCACGCGAATCGGGTAATCGGCCCCCAGACCCCAGCGGCTGATGTCGATGGCGTGGATGCCGTTGTTACCCAGCTCTCCGTTGCCCCAGTGCCAGAACCAGTGCCAGTTGTAGTGCAGGTAGTTGCTGCGGAACTCTTTGTGCGGAGCTGGCCCTTGCCACATGGCGTAGTCGATCCCCTCGGGCGGCTTCGCGGGGACTCCCTGGCCGATCGAGGGACGCAAAGCGGTGTACCAGCTCTTGCTCAGATAGACACGCCCGATGACCCCTTCCTGCAGCCGCTTCATCGCCTCGATGAAGCCCGGACCGCTGCGGCGCTGGTTCCCCATCTGCACCGCCTTGTTGTATTTGCGAGCCATCGCAATCAGCAGCTCCCCTTCCCAGGGATTGTGACAGCACGGCTTTTCCACGTAGCAGTGCTTGCCCGCCTGACAGGCCATGATCGCAGCAGGGGCGTGCCAGTGATTCGGAGCGGCACAGACGAGGGCATCGACTTCGGGATCGTCCAGGATCTTGCGAAAGTCCAGCACCGCCTGCGGGGCCTGCTTCGACTCGAGCTTTTCGACCTCGGCCTTTCCCTGTTCCGCTCGGACCGGGTCGACATCGCAGACGTACTTAATCCGCACTCCCGGCAGTGAGCCAAACGTCTGAGCCAGTGACCGCCCGCGGCTCATCCCCATCACGCCGATCGTCACGACTTTACTGGGAGCTTCGTCGGCTCCCAGAATTAACGGGCCGGTCGCAGCCAAAGCACCAGCAGCAGACGTCGAAGCCAGAAACGTGCGGCGAGAGAGTGGAGTCATGGCAAGACCTCAAGGCAGAAGGTGAGACTGCCTGAGACTATCCGCCATTCACGCATCGACTGCAATCGATCTGACACAGCAGTTGCAGAGTGTCCGTCGCCTGAACTTTCGCTGCAGCCCTCGGACAGGGCTCAATCCCCCGCCGAAGTGGGCTTCCGCGGAGTCGGCTCGGGCAGCGTCGGGGGCACCAGCGGTTCCGGGCTGGGCTTTTCTGCTTCCGTAGCGGGGGCTGCCGGCTGGGGGACCAGCGGTTTGGGGGCGGGAGCCTGAGGCTTGTCGCTCATGGGCAACGGCATCGGCGGGGCGGGGGGCGTCTTGGTCGCCTCCGCAGCTGGTTTTCCATCGGCACCGAACAGCGGAGCCGGTACAGTCCCGCCCTCTTCCGGAGTCAGTGGGACGACGATCGCTCCCTCGGACTTCGGCTCACCCGGAGCAGGTCCCGCCTTCGGAGTCGGCACAGGCTGTTCGAGTTCCGGGGGCACCGGAACCAGCAGCGGCATCCGCTCCTCAGCCTCACCGTCCTCGGTCTTCGGAGGTGCAGCTGGGGTGTCACCCGGTTTGAGCGGTTCGGTCTCGCGAGAATTCGTGATCGGCTTAAGCAATGGCTTCCCCTCCTGAGGAGTCAGCCGCTTGACGCCGGGACCGATCAAACGGATCGTCGCTTCGGGCTCGGACGCAGCAGTTCCCGGATTCGGGGCTGGTTTCTGCATCTCGGGCTTAGGAGCTTCGGGCTGCGGTGCCGGTGTTCCGGTCTTATCCGGGGCAGGCATCGGAGTCGGAGCGGGGTTCTTCTGCTCAGGTGGTAACTCAGCGGATTGTGTGGGAGCCGGTCCAGCGGCATCCGGTGGATCGACTCGATTGCGGTACAGCACCAGGGCGTGGACCGAGTGATACAGCGACCCGGTGTCCTCGTGGCTTAAGTACTGGTTCTGGCCATTGATCAGGTCCACAGCCAGCCTGTCGATGGCCCTGACGACCCACGGTTCTTCCAGACGTTCCGGGGGGAGTGCCATCATCAGCCATTCCAGCATATGCCCCGAGGCCTTGAGCCGATCCCCGTAGGTCTCCGCAGGCTTTCGGAAGGTATGAAAATACCCGGCGGACATGGAGCCATCGGCGTTTTGGCCGTTCCTGGCCGCTTCGGTGTAGTAATCGAGATTGCGGCGAGCTGCGATCCAGGTCCCTTCCAGCTTGCCGTGCTTCTGCTGATACGAATTACACGCACAAGCGAGGGCGAACAGGGCGTGCGTCCCTCCGCAGGGCGGCCCCTTCATGGGGTCCGAAACGACCAGCGGGGCATTCACCTGGGTGCGAACGAGCTGTTCCATGCTCCAGGTTCGGCCATGCATATCCTGCCACTGGGCCTGCGGGTCGAGGTAGTTCGAGAAGAACCACAAGGTCCAGGCGAGTTCGTACGGATTGCCCAGCGTGATCGTCTTCTGGGCATGCTTGAGCATGTCCTCCATCGTGATCGTCTTGGGTGTTCCGGGCCGCTGGGAGTTATTGACGATGATCGGATGATTCAGCGGCAGGTCGCAGGTGCTGAGAATCGCCAGAGACTGGTTGATGTGACCTTCGTAGGCAAAGCTGACCTGGTAGGGATGAGCCCGTCCGCCATAGGCTGTCGACTCAAACCAGTGGCCCTGCACTGCGACTAGACCTTGGTCCTTTCTGAGCGGGTTTGGAATGTTACCGGCGTAGAATGGGTTGCTGCCCGTGATGTATTCGAGTCCGCTGACGACCTTGCCGTTCACCTTGAGCTTGTACTCTTGCCGTAACGCCAGCACACCGTGCTGAATCATCCAGGGGGTATGCCCAAGGTCCGGGGACAAGTACCGCCTGGAGTTGATATCAATGGCCCGTTTGACGTTCTTCAGGACCGGCGGATCGTTGTCGGGGACGACCGCGGGAATGTTCCCAGCTATCTGAGCGCCGGGAATCGCGGGGATTGTCGAAGGCGTCTTGGCGGGTGCCTCCGGCTCTTTTTCCTTGTCCTTGCGGCCAAAGAGCCGCGTCCGTGCAGCGTTGCGAACGGGCGGTGGCGCCGTCCGGGACGACTGAGCCCAGACCGCAGACGTATCGATCTCCAGAGCCTGGACACCGACCAGAATCACCGCCAGCCACGCGTAGTTGAACCGCCGCATGTCACCATCCTGCTTCCGCTTGAGTCGAACTCCGTTCCGACGCGCAGCCGGGAACTTATTCACTTCAGGGAATTGAGGAAAGAGGGATTTCTCAATGTGGGGCGTGCCGGTAGGGAATGGGCAGTGGGCAGTGAAGAAACCAAAGTGATCGCGTTGGCACTTCTCAACGAGACAATCTCGCGTGGAATCCAAGCTCCTCGACAGAGTGGTCCTTCCTGCTGCGGTGTGATCAGGCATATACTTCTTGACAAGATCGGACGCACGATCTCCCCCAGTCTTTCCCACCCAATCGCATGCCTGAGTCGCTTCGAGGTCAATTTCTGATCGCCGGCCCGCGGCTGCGGGACCCGAACTTCTTCAAGTCGGCTGTGCTGATCGTCGAGCACAACGACGAGGGAGCCATGGGGCTGGTGATCAATCGACCCAGCTCCGTGTCAGTCGAAAGTGCTCTGTCCGGACATTTCGACCTGCCCCCGTCCGATGGCTGTGTCTATCAAGGGGGGCCCGTCGAACAGACCGCTCTGTTCATTCTGCACAACTCACAGGCGCTCGATCCGGAGGAGACTCCCGTGATCGAGGATCTGCTGATCGGCAGCTGCGCCGAAGTCTTCGAGAACGTTGTGCGGGAGTCGATCGACGACCCGACGATCGAGTTCCGGGTCTTTTCCGGGTGCTCGGGCTGGGGGGCTGGTCAGCTGGAGGGCGAACTGGATCGGGGCGACTGGTTCGTGTTCCCCGCCAGCTTGGACTACGTGTTTGCGAAAGACCCGTACGCTGTGTGGGAGAATCTGATGGAACAGGTCCACAAAGCCCACCGGATTCTTCCGGACCATCCATCCAATCCCGAGTGGAACTGATCGACTCGACGTTGTTTCAACTCTCGCGACTTTTCACGGAAACTGGACCTGATGCCGCTGCCTGCAATTGAACTTCCCGCGATACCCGGAGGCTGGGGGAGTGAGCTGTTTGAAGCTGTGGGCAAACGGTTCGATCTGTGGCTACCGCAGAAGCCCGATGCATTCCTGGATGACCCTGGCGTGATCGAGGCCAATCGTCGCGACGACTATATGCCGTACTGGGCGACTCTCTGGCCGGGAGCCAAGATCATGGCTCAGCTCATCGATCGGGCTCCTTGGCCGCGCGATAGCGAACTGCTGGAACTCGGGGCCGGTGTCGGACTGGTCGGTCTGGCTGCGATGGCCCTGGGCAGCCGGGTTGTCTTCAGTGACTACGATCCGGTGGCTGTGGAAGTCTGCCGCTACAACGCGGTGCGCAATGGACTCCCGGATCCCGAGGCTCTGGTACTCGACTGGAGGAGCCCGCCTCAGCGGCAGTTCTCAGCGATCGTGGGCTGCGAGGTCACCTACGACCACAAGCTGCACGAAGCTTTGCTGACGACACTGGAGGCAATGCTCGCGCCGGGCGGCGTCTGCTGGCTGGGCGACCCCGGTCGATTCTGGTCGACACACTTCTTCAAGGCTGCCAGCGAGAAGTTCCACGTCCGCATCTTCGATCAGGAGCTGCGGGAAAGTTCGTTCCCTTCAGCGACGACGTTTCAGATCTTTGAGCTGCGGAGGAAAGACCGGGCGTAGCCATTGGTAGTGGGTCAGTTTCATCAGCCGGAACGCGCTAGCGTCCGGTTCTCAGCCTCACTCACCGGGTGCTAACGCACTCCGGCTGACTCTGACGGTCAAACGGACCCACGACCTAGCAGTTCGAGAGCTTCGCCGCAGATGAAAGAATAGGGAGTCTGCGGCAACCTTGACGGCAGCGACGCCACTGCCACGATCGTCAAACTCGCCGCCGCTTCTCAGCTTGCCCAAACCTGCCCGGTCGTCCCCTGTCCTGTGTCAGGAACCTTGAATCAGAGTTTGTGACCAGATGGGCCGCAGCTTCACATCGGAGTCATCTCGATCGGGAACCGGCTCGATATCTGACGAAAGACCAATCTCGTCGGAGTCGCAAGCGTGGACGATCTGGAACAACTCAAGCGGGAAAACGCGGAACTGCGGGAGGCACTCAGCCACCTGCGAACGGAACTGATGCAGGCTCAGAAGCTGACGTCCGTGGGGGTGCTGGCCTCGTCGATCACGCACGAGTTCAACAACATTCTGACCACGGTCATCAACTACGCGAAGATGGGGCTGCGGCATAAGGAGCCGGCCACGCGCGACAAGGCGTTTGATCGCATCCTGGCTGCGGGACAGCGGGCTGCGAAGATTACGACCGGCATGCTGTCCTACGCCCGGGGGAAGGGGCAGCGGGACGTGTTCCGGCTGCGCCAGCTGGCTGAGGACGTGCTGGTCCTGGTCGAGAAAGACCTGCAGGTCAATCGCATCCGCTTGGAGACGGCCTACGACGAAGATGCCTGGGCCGAGGTCAATGCGGGACAGATTCAGCAGGTGCTGGTCAATCTGATCATCAACGCCCGGCAGGCGATGGGAACCGGCGGAACTCTGTTCCTGAGTGTCGCTCGGAACCGCGAAGCCGGAACCAGTGAGATCACGGTTCGTGACACCGGTCCGGGAATCCCAGCGGACAAGCTCCCGAAGATCTTCGAACGGTTCTACTCGACGAAGACCGCCGATGAGCACGGACAGGGCGGTTCCGGGCTGGGGCTGGCTCTGTGCAAAGAGATCATCGACGCCCACAAAGGACGCATTCGAGTCGAAAGCACCATCGGTCGCGGAACCACCTTTACGCTGCGGCTACCGATGGCAGCTGCGCCCGTGATCGTGACGACTCAGAAAGCCGGGTAACCGAGGATCGACTCAAGGACTTCGGTCGCAGAATGAACCCGCAAGGAGATCAGGCGTCAGCTCTCGCCCTGGGGCTCCATGGTTCAACAGTGGCGGATCACCGACCCGCCTGAAACAATTCGCAAGATTCGATCCTCCTCTTGCGAAGCTAGAACTCATGCGACTGTTCTTCCTGTTGGGTGTGTTTGTGGTCCTTGGCGGGACGACCGCGATTCTGCGGGCTGAGGATCGACCTGCTGCAGACTCGCTTGAGACCGGTATCTTGTATCGCTCGGATGAACAGCTCAGCGACTATGCGCGCGAGAAGTGCCGGCTCGATCTGTATCGCCCGGCGAACGCCACCGATTTTCCGACCGTGGTCTGGTTTCACGGAGGCGGCCTGTCGAAGGGGGAACGCTCGATCCCGGCCCAGCTCAAGCAGAGGGGGTTCGCCGTCGTTGGTGCCGGTTACCGGCTGAGTCCAGAGGTCCAGGCCCCGACGTACATTGAGGATGCCGCAGCTGCGGTCGCCTGGACCTTTCAGAACATTGAGAAGTACGGCGGTTCCGCGAAGAAGATCATCGTGAGTGGCCACTCGGCGGGTGGCTACCTGACGCTGATGATTGGCCTCGATAAGCAGTGGCTGAGCAAGCACTCGATCGATGCTGACCAGATCGCGGGTCTGGCCCCCTTCAGCGGGCAGGCGATCACGCACTTCACAATTCGCGGCGAGAAAGGAATCCCGGACAAGCAGCCCGTGATTGACCAGTATGCCCCGCTGTTCCATGTGCGGAAGGATGCTCCCGCGCTGCTGTTGATCTGCGGTGATCGCAATCAGGAACTGCTTGGCCGTTATGAAGAGAACGCTTACCTGTGGCGCATGATGCAGATCGCGGGTCACACTCAGACCGAGCTTCTGGAGCTGCAGGGTTTCGATCACGGCGGAATGGCAGAGCCCGCGTATCCGCTGCTCGTGAAGTTCGTGAAGAAGCATGCCCGCTGACGCGTGTGAGTGCAGGCCAAGTATTTCTTGCTCCCTCTCCCCGCCAACGACTGGAGGAGCAGAGAGCGTCGAGATTCGGGGAGAGGGTTGGGGTGAGGGGCAAAGCATTTCCCCCCTCACCCCAACCCTCTCCCCCGATGTGAGATATCGCTCACAGACAAAACCGTTGGCGGGGGCGAGGGAGAAGAGTCAGTTCACCTACAAATCAGAAGCTCATACGTGATCTGACGCGGCGTGGTGAGTTCATTCGCGAATGGGCTACACTGGCAGCTGCGGTACGCGGACCGTGAGACTGATCGATTTCTGATGAGGGAGATGCTCGTGCGAATCGTCTGTTGTGTGCTGGCTCTGGTCGGTTGGGCCAGCTCAGTTTCTGCAGAGGGCTTTGTGCCGAACCCCAAATCGCTGCCGCGCTCGACCCCGGAATCGCAAGGGGTCTCCTCCGCTCAGATCCGCAAGTTCATCGAGACCGCGGACCAGACGGTCGACACGATGCACAGCTTCATGCTCGTGCGTCACGGAAAGGTCGTCGCCGAGGCGTGGTGGAAGCCGGAGTCCCCCGACAAGCGGCACGTGCTCTGGTCACTCAGCAAGAGTTTTACCTCCACCGCAGTCGGGATGGCTGTGGCTGAAGGGAAGTTCAGCATCGATGACCCGGTGCTGAAGTTCTTCCCGGAAGAGGCTCCCAAGGAGCCCTCGGACAAGCTGAAGGCGATGCGCGTCCGCGACCTGTTGACGATGTCGACCGGGCATCAGGAAGAGCCGAAGGTCCGCGAAATCAAAGATCAGACCTGGGTCAAAACCTTCCTCAACCATCCGGTCCCGCACAAGCCCGGGGCCCACTTCCAGTACAACACCCCAGCCACATTTATGCTGTCGGCCATTGTGCAAAAGACGACTGGCCAGACCGTGGTCGAGTATCTGAAGCCGCGGCTGTTCGATCCGCTGGGGATCGAGGACCCCCAGTGGGACGCCAACCCGGAGGGAATCACTCTCGGCGGTTATGGCCTGCATGTGCGGACCGAAGACATCGCCAAGTTCGGCCAGCTCTACCTGCAGAAGGGCCAGTGGAATGGCAAGCCACTAATCTCCGCTGACTGGGTGGCGCTGGCGACCTCGAAGCAGGTCTCCAACGGCAGCGACCCGACGAAGGACTGGGACCAGGGGTACGGCTTTCAGTTCTGGCGCAGCCGCCACAACGCCTATCGCGGCGATGGCAAAGACGGCCAGTTCTGCATCGTTCTTCCGGAACAGGATGCGGTGATCGCGATCACCGCGAACACCGGGAATATGCAGGCTCAGCTGAATGTCGTGTGGGACGAACTTCTGCCGGCCTTCAACGACGGTCCGCTCCCCGAGAACGCCGAGGAGCAGGCCAAGCTCAAGGACCTGTGCGGCCAACTGGAAGCCAAGGCCAAGCCGTAACGCAGCCGCGCCAAACCACGCTCGCCAGAGCGAGGACGATCTCCTACCGATTCCCCGATGTGGCCCACGTTCTGGCGAACGTGGCTACGGAACCTTTCGAGCCAGTTCCATGCGAATCGTACTTCTGGCGTGGCTGTGTCTGGTGTCAGTCGGCTCCGTGACATGCGGAGACGACAAGCCGGACACAGCTCCGATGGTCATGCCGCCGATGACGCCGGAGAACGTCGCCACGCTGGCGGACCGGGTGAAGAAATCGGTGGTGGTCGTGTCATTTAACGATCGCGATGGCAAGCCGCAGGGGATCGGCAGCGGGTTTGTGATTCGCGAGGACGGCCTGATCGCGACCAACCTGCATGTGCTTGGCGAGGCTCGGCAGATCAATGTGCGTACCTTGGACGGGACCGTCTATCCCGTGGAATCGATCTACGCCCGTGAGAAGTCGCAGGATCTGGCCATCATTCAGATCAAGGCCAGCGGTCTGCCTGCGCTGGAGCTGGGCGACTCGGACCAACTCATCCAGGGGCAGCCGGTTGTCGCCATCGGGAACCCTCAGGGGCTCGAGCACAGCGTCGTGGCCGGCGTGGTCTCCGGGTTGCGCAAGGACATCGATGGGATGTCGATGATCCAGCTCGCGATTCCGATTGAGCAGGGGAACAGTGGCGGGCCGCTCGTTGATCTGCAAGGTCGAGTGCAGGGGCTGTTGACGATGAAGTCCCTGGTGACGCAGAACCTGGGCTATGCGGTCACGATCAACACGCTCAAGCCGCTGCTCGAGAAACCGAACCCGGTCTCGATGTCGAAGTGGTTGACCATCGGAG
The DNA here is from genome assembly GCA_044337025.1 of Planctomycetaceae bacterium. Taxonomy (GTDB): domain Bacteria; phylum Planctomycetota; class Planctomycetia; order Planctomycetales; family Planctomycetaceae; genus TH-plancto1. The sequence goes on along the minus strand of JBIIOI010000006.1, from coordinate 158,526 downwards.
CTGTCAATCCGCGCCGCTGGACCGTCCCCGGCGATGTGCGGTGGACTCAGCGGACTGGTCGGATTCGAGTTCAAGGCCAGGGGTCGGGCTTCGGCGGACGGAGCCTGTGTCTGTCAACGATTCCCACTCCCGCGATTCCGTTTGAAGTCGGCGTCTCTGTCAAAATGGAGCAGCCCGACGGAGCGGCGGGGCTGGTCCTGTTTGCGACTGGCGACACACACTATGGGTTCTATCCGTCGAGCGGCAAGCTGCGGATGACACGGTTTGATGGACCGACTGTCTATGAGTGGCATGTGCTGTGGGAAGAAGAGTGCCCCGCCTATCGCGAGGGGGAATGGAACGCGCTCAAGGTCCGTGTCGAAGCCGACCGCCTCAAGTGCTACTGCAACGATCAGCTCGTCCACGAATCGTTCGACGACGACTTGCGGTCAGGAGCCTGCGGGCTGGCCAAGTTCCGGCACACGACGGCCGAGTTTCGTGCTTTCGAAATCGGAGATGCGGTGACGTCGCCGCTCCCCACCGAGAGGGCCAAAACTCTCGCTGGCACGGAAGCGGCCAAGCTGTCGGCATCGCGTCCGCCCAAATCGGCGCAGGTCGCTCCGCTCCTGCAGGAGACCGAAGCCCTCCACGAAGCGTTTGAAGCGGAGGCCAAACTCCTCGAGCAGCGCGCCGAGCGCGTCCGCCAACTCTCACGAGACGTCCACGCTGCCCGGCACCGGAAACAGCTGGCGGACCTGCTGGCGGTCCCCGACGATCAGGTCGATCTCGCGCGGGCTGCTCTCTTGATTGCGGCGATCGACAATCCCGAGATCGAGGTCGCTGATTCGCTGCAGACACTCGATGATCTGGCGAACGACTTCCAGAAGTTGGCCTCGGAGACGTCGAATGAGACCGAGCGGCTCGATGCCTTTCACAAGTTTCTGTTCGACGAGCAAGGTTTTCACGGCAGCCGGGTCAACTACTACAACCCCTCGAACAGCTACCTCAACGAAACGATCGATGATCGCGAGGGGCTGCCGATCACGCTGTCGATCCTCTACATGACGATTGCCAAACGCGTGGGGCTCCGCACCGAGGGAGTCGGGCTTCCAGGGCACTTTGTGGTACGTGTGCTTCCGAAAGAGGGCGAGCCGCTTCTCGTCGACCCGTTCGAGCGCGGTCAGACGCTGACGGTCTCGGAAGCTGAGGCACTCGTCAAAGAATCCGGGCGCGAGTGGGATCCCTCAGCACTGCATGCTCAAACAGTGCGGCAGATTCTGGTCCGCATGCTGCGGAACCTGCTGAATCTGGCCAATGAAAAGTCCGACGCCGAAGCGGCGCTACGCTACGTCGAAACCGTACTGGTGCTGGAGCCGGAATCGCTGTCTGACCAGTTGCTCAAGGCGATCCTGTGTTACAACACACAGCGGTACGATGAAGGGATCGAGATCACCGAGAAGCTGATTCAAGGCGGTTCGCCCGATATCGACCTGACCCGGCTGCAACAGCTGCAGGACTCGATGAAGACCCGGCGCGATGCTGCCGGACGCTGATGAGGGCAATTCCAATGAGAAGCCTGTGGTCTCTGATCTGGCTGCTGCTACTGACGTCGTCGCTTCGAGCGGACGAGTACGCGCTGACGATTCGCTCTGAGTCGAACGAATCCGCCCTCGTCGAGATCACCCTCCCGGAAGGTGCTGATACGGATCGATCCTGGGAACTGTTCGATCACCGGAACGATTCTGGCGACAGGCCCCACTGCGGACGGCCGACGCAGCCTGCGATTGGAGACCGCCAAAAGCTGTTGGCACTGCTGACTCAGAAAGTGTGGAATCAGAAGCTGATTCTTCGACCAGTGCCCAGCGACCGAGTCGAGCGATTGCCGCCTGTGAATCTGGGCCCTGATGTCCATGAGCACGATGGGAAACTCACCCTGGCGAATTCGCCGCGTTCCATCTTGAGTTATCACACCCAGACATCCAAGCCGCCTGCCGGGATCGCGGCACACTATGCTCGCTCGGGACACATTCACCCACTGATGACACCGATCCACCAGACGGTGACTTCCGAGTTTCCGGCCGACCATCCTCATCAGCACGGTCTTTTCTTCGCCTGGGTCAATACGCTCTTTGACGGACACAAAGTCGACTTCTGGAACCAAGGCGGAATGCAGGGGAACGTTCGGCACAAACGGTTGATTGACTCGACTGCCGGTAAGGTCTTCAGTGGCTTCCGATCCGAACTGGAGCACATCGATCTGACCGCAGGTGAAGCGGTCGTCCTGAACGAGACGTGGCGGGTCATCGCCTGGTACGCCTTTGCGGATCAGTTTCCCTATTACGTCGTGGACCTGGAGTCCCGACAGGTGGCAGCGACCGAGAAGCCGCTGACAATTCAGAAGTACCACTATGGAGGCTTCGGCTGGCGCGGGCCTGATGACTGGCTGCTCCCCAAGGATGGTCAGCCCACCCAGGGGTGTACCTTCCTGACCAGCCTGGGAGATGACCGAGCGAAGGGGAATCACACACGGCCCGACTGGGTCGCCGTGACCGGTGAGGTCAACGAGCAGCCGTGTACCGTCGCGATCTTTGGCAGCTCTCAGAACTTTCAGCACCCGCAACCGGTCCGGCTGCATCCTGACAAGCCGTACTTCTGTTTTGCTCCGTGCGTTCTGGGGGAATTCGCGATCAGCCGGGAGCGACCGCTTGTCTCGCGTTATCGCATCGTGACCCACGCCGGACCCGCAGTTCCCGGGCTGTACGATCCACTTGTGCAGCAGTGGCGAAACCCGCCCACGGTGACGTTCGGCGAATAGTGATTATCTCTGCCGCTTCTCGCGACATCTGATCGAAGCTCTGTCGCTACTAGAGCGGCAGCCGCGAGGCGATTTCGGGCGGTCAGATGAGGTCATTCAGAGGCGCGCGATAGGGAGTCTGGCTCTGAAAGAGTCTGCACCGAGACTCATAGTCTTCTGTGCTATTCCCCAAGGCTGTTAACAGTTCAATGGCTTTTCGCTGGCACCGGACGGCTTCCTCAAATCGGCCAGCGTCGGCATAGGCCGATGCCAGCGTATCGACGAACGCGGGGTTACGAAAATCGGTCAGGCTGCAAGCCAGTTCAGCGTACTGCACAGCCTCCGCCGGGTTTCGAGCATCTGGATGATCGAGAGCGGATCGCACCCAGGCCAGACGATTGGCTGCGTAAGGATCGTGAGGGTTGAGTCGCTGATGCTCGCGGAGGTCTCGAAATCCCGATTCAAAGCTGCCGAGGGCGATGCGTGCGAGACCTCGCATGCACAGCCCCGTGGCGGGGTCGATCTGCGTGGCCCGCTCGCCCACCGCGAGGGCTTCTGAAAGATTCCCGAGCTTGAGCAAGGAGTTGGATCGCCCCGTCCACGCTAACGCATTCTCCGGTTCGATCTCAATCGCCTTGTCGAAATCCCGCTGAGCGTCTGGGAAGTTGTGGATCAGAATTTGACTCCACCCACGTCCGTTCAGGGCGTGCGTCAGATGCGGATCAATTCGCAGAGCTTCCGAGAAGCCAATGAGCGCATCCCGGATCCGGCCAGCTTCTCGAAACGCATGGGCGCGATTCGCCAAATAGATCGCGCTCTTGGGAGACAGTTCGACCGCCCGACTGGAGTCGTCAATGGCTCCTGAGTGATCGCCAAACTCAGACTTCACAATGGCCCGCAGGTTCCACACCTCTTCGCTACGCGGCTCTCGACCAAGGATGTAGTTGAGATCCTCAAGAGCCTCCGGGAATTGCCGTCGTTGGCGGTACAATCGGGCTCTCTGTTGGCGAGCCATGAGCAGGTCTGGATCGAGTTCTGCAGCCCGTGAGTAGTTTCGCAGCGCTGCCTCCTCGCTGGCCAGCTCTTCCAAGGTGGCACCTCGCGCCAGATAGAACGTCGCATTTTCCGGTTGCAGTCGAATGGACTCGTCACAGCTCGCCATAGACTCTGTGTAGCGCTGGGCCAGCCTTAAGGTCACACCGAGTTTGTTGTGCAGCTGGGCGTCCTGAGGGGCCAGCTCAGTCGCTTGCTGCAGATCGTCAATCGCCTCGTCCAGACGCCGCTGCTTGATCCTTAATACAGCGCGGTTGTAGTGACAGTTCGGTTCCGTCGGGCACAGTCGAATCGCGTTCGTGTATTCTCGTTCTGCAGCATCGAGGTCGCCTCTCTGCATCAGCTGCTGCCCTCGTGCATTAGCTTCTCCGGCAGCTTCCCGAGGATTCAGCCTTGCCCGAAAGCGATTCCAGAGCCAAGTCGCGCCCAGAAACGCGAGAACCTGCAAGGGAATTCCCGCCTTGATGATCAACCGAAACGTCTTGACATCGATTTCAGGCATGGTGGTCTCTCACCAAGACCACGGAAGGGGCATCCCCAACCGCGAATGCGTTCACGACTCGCCGTCGGGTTCTTCCAGGTACGTGTACCCGTTCAGGCCCTCTTCATAGAACTTCGCGAACGCGGTTGCTTCCTTCGAGGTGATTCGGCTTTCCCTCACAGCCAGATCGATCGACTGCTGCAGCCGCTCCATCAGGTCCTGGCCCTGGAACTGCACGTAGTCCAGGACTTCGCTGACCGTCTCGCCCTTGAGGATCTGGTTGAGTTCCACTTCGCCCGAGTCGGTCAGATCGACATGCACCGCGTTCGTATCGCCAAACAGATTGTGCAGGTCGCCGAGGATCTCCTGATAGGCTCCGATCAGGAACGCCCCCAGATAGTAGTGATGCCCGTCGTAAGGATGCAGCAGCAGCGTCTTCTTGACATCCCGCTGGTCAATGAACGTGTCGATCTTGCCGTCCGAGTCACACGTGATATCGCTGATCACCGCGTGCCGCGTCGGCTGCTCGCTCAGCCGGTGAATCGGCATTACCGGAAACAGCTGCTTGATCGCCCAGCTGTCGGGCACCGATTGAAAGACCGAGAAGTTTCCGTAGTAGATGTCGGAGAGTCCTCGGTCGAGTCCTCCGAGTTCTTCGGGGACATAGTCCAGATCCTGCACGAGCCGGCGAATCTTGTGCAGGATCGCGAAGTACAGGTTCTCGGCGATCACGCGCTGATCGATGGGCAGGTACCCCGCACTGAACAGCGTCGTCGCCGTTTCCAGGGCCTGGATCGCATCGTGATAGGTCTCCAGGATGTTGCGCGCGTTCGCTTCCTGGTAGGTGATCAAGAGATCGTGGAGTGGCTGTTCGTACTGGTCCGGGATCTCGTGCGGGATGTCGGTGATCTCGCCTTGATTGGTGACTCCCAGAGTTCCGAACACCAGCACGCTATGAAAGGCGGCGACCGCTCGACCGCTCTCGGTGATGATGTGCGGGTGCGGCACGCCGACTTCATCGCAGACAGTCTGAATGTGATAGACGACGTCGCTGGCATACTCCTGCCAGGTGTAGTTCATGCTCGATTCGAAGTTGGTCTGCGACCCGTCGTAGTCGATCCCCAGCCCACCACCCACATCAATGTACTTGAGCCCGGCCCCGCGCTTGTGCATCTCCGTATAGACGCGGATCGCCTCGGTCACAGCCACTTTGACCTGCCGGATGTTCGTGATCTGGCTGCCCAGATGAAAATGCAACAGCTGGCAGCAGTCCGCCATGCCGAGCGATTCGAGCTTGCTCAGGCACTTGAGCAGTTCGCTGACAGTCAGGCCGAACTTCGACCGGTACCCGCCCGATGACTGCCAGCGGCCCGAGCCACGTGTGGCCAGCTTGACCCGCATGCCGATCTGCGGACGGACACCGTGTTCTTTGGCGTATTTGAGGATCAGGTCGAGTTCGGACATCTTCTCGACGACCGGGATGACGTTGCGACCGATCTTCTGGCCGATCATTGCCATCTCGATGAACTCATCATCCTTGAAGCCATTGCAGATGACGGGAGTCTGGCTGTCCGCCAGCGCGATCACAGCCATCAGCTCCGGCTTGCTGCCGGCTTCCAGTCCGAAGCCCAGCGGGCGCCCGTACTCGATGATTTTCTCGACGACTTCCCGCTGCTGATTGACCTTGATGGGGTAGACGCAGCTGTATTTTCCCTTGTATTCGTGTTCGCTGATGGCGTGCTCAAAGACATCGTGAATCTCTTTGAGTCGGTCCTTCAAGATGCCGTTGAACCGGACCAGAATCGGCAGATCGAACCCTTTCTGGACCAGCCCATCGATCAGGGCCTTGAGGTCGAGGCTGCGCCCCGGATGCCGATCCGGATGGACGAACAGGTTCCCGTTCTGACCGACGGAAAAGTACCCCTTACCCCAGCGCGGGACGTCATACAACTCGCCGGAATCTTCGGTGGTCCACCGGTCAACGGGATCGATCATTCAGGGAGGTCTCTGCGCGCGGGAGGGCTGGATGCGGACGCGGCACGAGTACCGCTGCAGAGAATCTATCCGGGGTGGAGGGTGAATTCAAACCGCGCTGCTGCTCGCCCGAAGTTCCACGGAGTGATATCCTCACTCAACTCCAGTTCCTTCGCGAGCAAATCATCATGCCTGACGATCGCAATGACATTCCCCAGTATCAGGACGGGTACGACGACGACCGGGACTCCCAGCAGGAGGACTTTGAAGTCGAAGAAGTCGATGAGTCGCAGCCCCGAACCCGCAAGCGGCGGGCCGTGCAGCCCAGTGGTCGCAGCTTGGGAAAGATCCTGCTGATCCTGTTCGGGGTCAGTGCGCTCTCGATGGCGCTCTGCTGCGGCGGAGTACTGTGGTTCGGCAGCAAGTCGCTGGAGATGCTCGAAGACCCCGTCAAGATCGCAGCGGCTCAACAGGAGATCGTCGATATCCAGGCACTGCCTGGCCTGCAGCCCAAGATGGCCATGAAGATGAATCTGGCCATCATGGGGATGACGATCGTCGCGTACGATGGAGCCGGACAGACCACGTTGATGCTGATGCAGATGCAGGTCGCCGGGCAGACCGACGAGCAGCTGCAACAGAACTTCCGCCAGCAAGGCAACAAGAACCAGAAGAACTTTCAGGTTGAATCTTCTGAGACCCGGAAGATCAAAGTCGACGGAACCGAGCGAGATTTCCTGTTTGAGAAAGGCAAGTTTGTCTCTGAGCAGGGATCAGCAATGCCGGTCCGGCAGGTGTCAGGGATGTTTCCCTCGCGGCAGGGAATGGGGTTTCTGATCGTCTCCGTGAACGAAGAGTCGTATGATGAGCCTGCGATCATTCAGATGATCGAGTCGATCAAGAAGTAATCCTGCGTTCGCCCTGCACTCTGTGGAGTTGTTCGATGTTGTTGCGAGTCCTGACCCTGTTCGTGATTGGCCTGTCCGCTCAGACCACCTGGGCTGCGGAACCGAAGATCGAGATCACTTCGGCGACCTATGGTGTTCTCACAGGTGGTCCTCACACCGACGTTAAGGACCTCATCGCCCGCCGGATCAAGGAGGGTCAGGTTCGCATTGAAATTGCGAACGACCTGTTCGGAGACCCGGCCCCCCAGCAAGGCAAGAAGCTGAAGGTCGACTACAAGGTCGATGGTGTCGAGCACTCTGTCACGCTGCCCGAAGGGGACCTGCTCCTGATTCCGGAGCCGGTCCTGAAAGGCGAAGTTCAGATCCTCAAAGCCGAATACGGGGATCTGGACACCGGAACCGTCTACGACGTGACAGACGACGTGAAGTCCCGGCTCAAGGACGGAGTGGTGGAGGTCGAAGTCAACAACGACGTTTTCGGCGACCCGGCCTCGGGAGTCTTCAAGCAGCTGCGGGTCGTCTACAAGATCGGCGATGTGGAGTTGGTCAAGCGGACATACGAAGGCGGCACGCTGAAGATCAGCCTGCCGAAGCCCGAGGCCGAAACGAAGACCGAGCCAGTGAAGACAGGGCCAGTGAAATAAGCCGAGATCAGCGGAGTGCGGGCCATGACTGAACCGGCGGCGGTTCCGAATTCGTCGTTGCGCTACATGCCCCAGCTGGACGGGCTGCGTGCGGTGGCTGTCTTTGCAGTGGCCTGGTCGCACTGGATGCATGGGTACACAGCGGGACTGCCGTGGGGACACTTCGGAGTCCAGCTGTTCTTCGTCCTGAGCGGGTTTCTGATCACGGGGATCCTGCTGCAGGCCCAGCCGCCCGAGGGAGCGTCACGCATCCCCGCACTGAAGCAGTTCTTCATACGCCGGGCTCTGCGAATCTTTCCTGCATACTACTTCATTTTGCTACTGACCTGGCTCTGTGATTTCAGCAGCAGTCGGCAGCTGATCGTCTGGAATGCCACGTACACCTCGAACTTCTATTTGAGCTGGACCAGGCATTACAACCCGTTATCGCACTTCTGGTCCCTGGCTGTCGAAGAGCAGTTCTACCTGATCTGGCCCTGGGTCGTGCTCTGGAGTCGGCGATCGTCGTTGCCGGTGATCTGCCTGATGATGGTGGGATTCTCCCCCCTCTTTCGGGTTCTGATTCAGGTGTGGCAGCCTACGCTTGAGCCGACGGTTCTCATGCCCAGCGCTGCCGATGCACTGGGAATTGGAGCCTTGCTGGCGATCTGGCGACAAGATCCCGTTCTGAGCGACCGCCTGCGCCTGGTACAGTTCGGAATCGGCTTGCCTGTGTTTTGGGGGCTGCAGAGTTATGGGTCCTGGATGGGGCATGGTCTTTCGGGAGCCTGGGAGTCGCTGCGCTGGGTGATGATGGTGATTTTCTTTTCCGGAATCGTCGATCTGGCCGCCTGCGGAATCCCTGGTCCCGTGGGCAAGCTGCTGGCCTGGCGGCCCCTGACAGCTGTGGGTCGCATCAGCTATGGAGTCTATCTGATCCATAACTTCACCCCGGAGCTCTGGCTGTGGTTTCTCGACTGGTCCAGTCTGGGCCGCACGCGGTGGGACGGAATCCATCCAGGTCTGCAGTTCTGCGTGCTGTGGATCGGGACGCTGATGCTGGCTGGAATGTGCTGGCTGTGGATCGAAGAGCCCTGCCTGCAACTCAAAGGCCGATTTGAATCCCAACCGGCTGGCGGCGTCCCGAGTGACTCATGAGTGATCCCTGGGACAGTGAGTAGGACCATTCCCCGTAGCCTACTGTCGACCCCGCGTGTCTGGCTCCCCTCTCCTCCCGGGAGAGGGGCTGGAGGTGAGGGTTCGTGCCACTCGGGTGAACTTGCGAGGTAAAAGCAGCGGATGACCATGACCAGCAACTCCTGTTTTTGATCCAGCGAGGCTATGACCGGCCACTCGGTTCACTGGACTCGGAGAGTCCAGCGACTTTGAAACGTGCGTCTCGAGCTCCTTTTCGCTCCGAATGTCTCGTCACAGTTGACCGGAGATTCCCAACGCCCGAACATATCAATGTCCTTTGCTGTCTGGGGCGGCGATCGCGGAACGTCAGTCCTCAGATTTTTCCTGTCCTGGAGTTCCTCCGATGCAACAGCCTTTTGAAAACACCACGTCCCGGCGGCAGTTCCTGCAAGCCACCACGCAGGTCGCTGCGGTCGGAGCGGTGCTCACCGCGACCGCTCCTCAGCTGTTCGCTGCGGAAAACGGTAAGGTCAAGGTCGCTCTCGTCGGCTGCGGCGGTCGCGGGACCGGAGCAGCCACGAACGCGCTGTCGGTCTCCAATGGGCCGACCCAACTCGTGGCGATGGCCGATGTGTTCGACCACAAGATGAAGAGCAGCTTCGACAACCTGTCGGTGCAGTTCCCCAGTGCCGACCAGATGGATGTCCCGACTGAGCGGAAGTTCATCGGGTTCGACGCCTACAAGAAGGCGATGGACTGCCTGAGCCCCGGCGACATCGTCATCCTGACGACGCCCGCCGCCTTCCGCTGGGTCCAGTTCAAGTACGCCATTGAGAAGGGCCTGCATGTCTTCATGGAGAAGCCCGTCACGATCGACGGACCCACCAGCGCTCGTATGCTGGAACTGAACAAGAAGGCCATCGAGAAGGGGATCAAGGTCGGCGTCGGTCTGATGTGCCGTCACTGCCTGGCTCGCAAGGACCTGTTCGACCGCATTCAGGGCGGTGAGATCGGCGAGACCCTGATGATCCGGGCCTACCGCATGGCGGGTAAAACTGCCTCGGAATCGTGCGGCCCGCGACCCGCCTCCAGCAAGAGCGAGCTGATGTACCAGATCGCCAACTTCCACAGCTTCCTGTGGCTGTCGGGGGGAGCGGTCAGCGACTTCCTGATTCACAACATTGATGAATCGTGCTGGATGAAGAATGACTGGCCGGTTTCGGTCCATGCGCTCGGCGGTCGGCACTACAAGAAGTATCTGGCCTCGGACGATGATGCTGTCGATCAGAACTTCGACTCCTATGCCATGGAGTACACGTTCAAGGACGGCACGAAGATGTTTGTCGATGGCCGGACCATTCCGGGTCACCACAACGAGTTTGCCAGCTACATCCACGGCTCGAAGGGTGTCGGCGTCATCTCGACAGCGGGTCACCATCCCGCCAAGTGCCGGATCTATAAGGGGCACAATCTGGACGAGGCCAATATGACCTGGGCCTATCCACAACCCGAAAAGAACCCGTACCAGCTGGAGTGGGATGACTTCCTCGAAGCGATCCGCAACGACAAGCCGTACAACGAGCTGGAGCGGGGTGTGATGGCCAGTGCGGTGACCAGCATGGGCCGCATGGCCGCTCATACCGGTCAGATGTGGACGCTGAAGGACTTCCTCGATCCGGATGTGAACGACCACGAGTTCGCACCGGATATCGAGAACCTGACGCTCGAATCGGAATCTCCGCTCAAGGCCGATGCCAACGGTCGCTACCCGATTCCGCTGCCGGGGATTAACAAGACCCGCGAGTACTAAGAGCCGAGTGGTCTTTTGCCACAAGAGCCGGGTCAGCCCTCTGACCCGGCTCGCTGTTTTTCTGGAGCATTCGTTCTCGTGGATTGTAGATTTTTCCAATTCCGCAACGACCTGGAGAGGATGGGTAAGATTTTTCGACCGCAGTGCCGAATTCGGTCATAATTTCAGGTCCCCGTGCCCCCGCTTCGGATCTCCCCCATGTTGCTCAGAACCCTCTCGGAAACTTTCACGCTATCGGCTCCTCGCCGCCGCCGCGCCCGGCGCTCTAGTCACCTCGATGCCTCGCTTGAGCAGCGTTCCATGCTGTGTGCGATGCTGGGTGGAGCCGGTATCGTTGACGCGGAGTGTGAAGCCGAAGAGGTCACGGAAGAAGAACTCGTTGAAGACGAAGGCGATGGCTCAACATTCGAAATCGACTGCAGCGATGTCACCGATCCGGCCATCGTTGTGGACGATCCCCAGATCGTGGAGTGCTTTGGAGTCGACCCTGAGAGCCTATGGATCCGGAATAGTTTTGGTCCCGTCGTCGAGGAAACCGGTGAGGACAAGGAAGAGAACCCCATCGTCTATCGCTACCTCGGTCCGCCCATAGTGGAAGACGTCGAGGATGAAGAGACCGACGCAGAGCTGATCGATGAGGTTGAGCCCGACGAAGAAGTCGACCCGCAGATTCTCTACTCCACAACTGGTGGCCGCGGGGCCGATGACAACGGCGAAATTCCGCCCAATTTCCGAGGCGGAAATCGCCCATTACGGCAAGACCGTCGACAGGCCCGGAAGCAGGAAAAAGACTTGCGGCAGGCCACTCAGAACGCCCACGCCGAGCAGAAGAAAACCAGCCGATCAGCCCGTCGCGCGAGTCGACGTGCGAGATAACTTGCTGCGGATCTGAAGCCAGAAATCTGAGCCGCCGGTGGGGGATTTTCGACGGAAAATCCCCCACCGGCGTCACTTTTTATACTGTACATACGGGCAGATTCCACAACATCTAGTAGACTCAAGAGCAGTTTTTCGCGCGATTTCCACAAAATCAAGCCACTTCTTTACATCGGCATTTTTGGCCGGTAACTTCTGACCCATCGTGATTCTGTGTCGGTCGTGTTGGACATGACTGACCGGAAAGCAACGAAGCTGCTCTCTTGGCAGCTGCAGACACGACCCGAGGGATCGGGTTCTGGAGAACTCCATGGATTGGTTCGCTCCTCTGGCTGATACGGCCACGTCTTCGCTCGCCCCGCTCTCGGTTTGGCGAATGGCCACTGTCCCCCGGAATCGCGGCAAGTTGCTGCGCTTGCTCCCTGGGGCCGCTGTCTGAATTTCGGACTGCGTTCAGTCTGTCTGGTGTTGCTGATCTGCGTCCGGCCAGTCGCCCGGAAAACCCCGTCCTTGTGACAAGGAACAGTTGCATGAAGTCCAAACCCGTCATTGGCATCAACACCGATTTTCGTCCTTCGACGAAGAAGGACGCGTACCCGTTCTCCTGGGTGCATGCAGGTTACTTTGACAGCGTCGTGGCCTCGGGGGGAATTCCCGTTCTGCTGCCACCCTTGGAGGAAATCGAAGACCTGCGACAGGTGCTGAGCACGCTGGATGGAGTGGTGATGGGCGGCTGCAAGCTCGACCTGGACCCGGTGCGGCTGGGCTTCGACAAGCACCCAGCCACTCGCCCGATGCCGGCCCGTCGCGAAGACTTTGACCGTCGGCTGGCCAAGCTGTGCTATGAGATGAAGATTCCCACCCTGGCCATCGGAGCCGGAATGTTGACTCTGAATGTGATCTGCGGCGGCAACCTGTTCCAGCACGTTCCCGAAGACGTTCTGAAGCCCTTGAATCACCGCGACCCGGTCGAGCCCTGCCTGCGGCATGTGATCGAAATCGTGCCCGGAACCAAGATGGACCAGATCTACGGTCCTGGCGAAATCCGCGTGAACAGCGACCACCACATGGCTGTGGATCAGGTGGCTCCGAGCTTCCGTGTCTCGGCGACCGCGATGGATGGTGTGGTCGAGGCCTATGAATCGGTCGAAGACAACTGGTGGTGCCTGGGCGTGCAGTTCCATCCGCACGATGAACACGCATCGGCTCTCGATCTGCAGGTCTTCGAGGCGCTGATCGACGGCATCCGGCACCAGGAAGTACCCGAGATCCACTCGTACGAGCGCCGCCGCCAGACAGCTTAGTTCCTTTCGATCCCACGCGTCACTCGTTAGCCGTCGGGCTTGCCCGACGTGCTTCGAGATCCAAATCATTCAGGCCCGGGGATTTCCCGGGCCTGTTTGCATTGGTGGCGCGGCTGGTTATCTATCAAAAAATCAGCCCGGCCCTCGCGAACGAGGGCCGGGCCTTCAAACTGAACGCGTTGAGAGGTCATCTCAACGTTGAGGGTCCGTCTGAGACGGTCCGCCGACAATCGTCAAACGGTGACACCTCGTTGGCTACTCGGATCGAACACAGGACCACCTCCTTTCTCGTCATGACACCCTAAGCCGCACCGGCTCGCCGGTCCGCGCGTCTCAGGCCGATAGTCCCGCCGTGCTGCGTGCTGCACGGCACTGAATCCATTATTCCCATCGGTCGATTTCAGGCAATGGGAGTTCTCCATTTTTCGCCGCATCCTCGCAAACAATTGTTCCGAATCGGCGGGATCAACCGGGTCACGCTCGGCCCTCACCCGCTTTCCCCGGCGACAATCGATTCGATAACCTGTGAGAAGTTCGCTCTCACACTCAACCTCAGACCTCGCCCATGCCACGCACCCGCAGCCAGACCGAATTCGCCCGCGCCCAGAAGACGATCCCCGGTGGAGTGAACAGCCCCGCGCGGGCCTTTGGCGGAGTCGGCGGGCATCCTTCGCTCATCGATCGGGGCGATGGCCAGTATCTCTACGACATCGATGGCAATCGCCTGATCGACTACATCGGTTCATGGGGTCCGCACATCCTCGGGCATCGGCATCCGGCGGTCATCGCAGCCATCGAGTCCGCTCTCCAGAAAGGGACCAGCTTCGGAGCTCCCACCGTCCTCGAGTCTGAACTCGCCGAACTGGTCGTGGCTGCAGTGCCCTCGATCGAGAAAGTTCGGATGGTGAACTCCGGCACCGAAGCGACCATGAGTGCGATCCGCCTGGCCCGGGGCTTCACCTCACGGAATGTGATCATCAAGTTCGCCGGCTGCTATCACGGTCATGTCGACAGCCTGCTGGTGGCTGCGGGCAGCGCCGCGTTGACACTGGGCACCCCCAACAGCCCCGGTGTCACGCCGGGCTGTGTCGCCGACACTCTGGTGTTGCACTACAACGATGTGCCTGCACTCGAGCAGGCGTTCTCGCAGCGCGGCTCGGAGATCGCGGCGATCATCCTGGAGCCGGTCGTCGGCAACATGGGCGTGGTCCTGCCCGAGCCCGGCTTCCTCGAAGCAGTTCGTGACTTGTGTACGCAGCACGGGGCTGTGTTCATCATGGACGAAGTGATGACCGGGTTCCGTCTGGCGTATGGGGGCGCTCAGGAACGGTTTAAGATCACTCCCGATCTGACCACGCTGGGAAAGATCATCGGCGGCGGGCTCCCCGTCGGAGCGTACGGCGGTCGGGCCGACATCATGGACCGCATTTCCCCCGTGGGACCGGTCTATCAGGCGGGTACGCTCAGCGGGAATCCTCTCGCAATGGCCAGCGGGATCGCGACGCTGAAGACCCTGCGCGATACGAACCCCTACCCGGCACTGGAAGCCAAGTCGAAGACGCTCACCACCGGACTGCGCCGCGCCGCCACAGCTGCGGGAATTCCCCATACCGTGGCGGAGTGCGGCAGCATGTTCACGCTGTTCTTCTCGCCCACTCCGGTTCGCGACTACCCGACCGCAGCCACGAGCGATACCGAAAGGTTCGCAGCTTACTTCCACGGGATGCTGGAGCGCGGAGTCTATCTCCCCTGCAGTCAGTTCGAGGCCAACTTCGTGTCGACCTGCCACACCGAAGCCGACATCGCCGCGACGATCCAGGCTGCCGAGGAAGTGCTGGCCGGACTGGCATAGTTCCCCGCTGGAGCACACAACCCTTCGTGACGTACTTTGATGTGCTTGCTGGCCCCCTCTCCCCCCGGGAGAGGGGCTGGGGGTGAGGGTACTTGAGCGGAGAGTTTGAGCGCCAAATGACATTGAGCGTGATACAGACCAGTTCCGATCTGCTCACGCGGACTTACGCAAACGCTACTCCCGACCGTAGCGGGCCTGGACGGTCGTCTTCATCGCGTCGCGCTGTTCGAGGACAACCTGCCAGGCTTTCTCGCGGCTCTTTTCGCCGCGGATGACGGCATCGGCCTGCCTCTCGCGGACCTGCTGCAGATTGCTGTCGACCTGAACCGTCGGTGCCCGATAGCCCAGACCGCCCCAGATGTTGGCTTCGGTATAGCCTGGGTCGAATGTCGACTTCCAGACCAGTGACTTGCCAACAGTGTCGACTTCGACAGCCACCCCCTTCAACGAAGCAGCCAGCCCCTTCAGGTTGCGGCTGGTCGCCGCGCCATAGTCGACCAGTTCGGGGTCCACTCCCGAGGTCGGAAGCTTGTCGATCTTGCGGGCGATATTCTCGTACCAGGTCGCGGACTGTCCCAAACCCTTGTTCTTGCGACCCGCGACCTGCAGGTCATCCAGACTCTGACTGATCGTCTGGAAGTACTTGCGCGATGCTTTCGCATCAATCGCATTCGACGTCGTCGGCGATGAGGTCTTCGCCGCGGCTGAAGTCGGAGCCGCTCCCGAAGAGGATGCCGTGATCAATGACAACACCATCCGCAGGCTGGTGTCCGAAAACGCGTTCATCTGAAGAGCCAGGCTGTTCCCCTCAACGACGGCCGTGGCAGTATCGAGTTCGTTGACATGCAGCCCGGCATCAGAGACCAGTCGCAGGATCAGCGGCTTCAGCTGCAGAGCGCTGTTGCCCGGTGCCTTCCGAAAGTCCGCTGCCAGAACCGCATGGGTCGAATCCCGCACATCGGCACAGAACCGAACTCCTTCCAGCTGGGCCAGCAGATCAAGCAGCTCCTGTTGCCCGGCTGCGTTCCCGCGCACCGTCTCCAGTGAGGCCACTTCCTGTTTCAGGTGATCCGGTCGCGCGACATCCTGCAGATCGATCGCGATCACGATCTGATGCGGCAGCTGAGCCGTGCGAGTCAGATAGGTCGTGGGCAGCGGGGCCTGTGAGGATGTGGCCAGTGAGCGGATATAGCGGGCAGCCTCTTGCCGCGCTGCAGGTGTGAGGATCGCCAGTGTCGAGCCGGGCAATTGAACATAGAGCGAGTTGTGCCGGGCCTGGACCGCAGGAACATCGGCGATGGTGTCGTGTGTCGCTTCCTTCTCGCGATCGGCAAATGCCCACAGATCGAACCCCTCCGGAAACGGCATCAACGTCGTGGCTGCGATCAGCGTGGACGTCTCCAGGCGGAGCTGCATCCCCTGCACCAGAGTGGTGACGTTCGGGGGAATCATCGACGCCCCTGCCAGAAACCGATCCTGCTGGCGACCCGCCCAATCTTCCTTCACGCCGCGAGCTGACCCCAGCACCTGATCGGCGTGGACCACCGCAACCGCATTTGACGAGGCCGGCAACAGCTTCAGCAGTGCAGCATCCCGATCATCCGCCGCGACGGGTCGACCAAAGCTGGCACCCCAAAGTGCTAGACAGAGCAGAATCCGCTTCATGATGTTCGCCTGACGAGAGTGACTGATTGTTCTCCCGGATTGTGGATGGGAGGACTGCAACTTTCCAGAGAGTCCAGGGAGCGGCCATACCTGATCCCGTCGAGCGGAATCCCCGATTGCCGATGAGGGCGATTGCTCTTAGCATCCGGACATGAACACCTCGCCACCTCATCGCAGCTCGGAGCTGTTTCGAAAGCCGTCCAGCCGTCTTCTGTTGGTCGATCTGCAGGAACGGCTCGTGCCGGTCATTCCGGATCGCGAATCGCTGCTGGCTCGCTGCCGGATGCTGGCTCAGGGAGCCCAGGTTCTCGAGGTGCCAATTCATGCGACCGAGCAATACCCGAAGGGGCTGGGAACGACTCTTCCCGAGATTGCCGAGTTCGTTCCCGAGCGGCCCGAAAAGCTCCGGTTCAGCTGCACCGATTGCCTGGGGTGGTCCGTTCCGGGTCCGGAAGACCGGTTTCAGATTGTGGTGGCGGGGATCGAGGCTCATGTCTGTGTCCAGCAGACGGTGCTTGATCTACTCTCGCTCGGCTACCAGGTGCAGGTCCCGGTGGATGCCGTCTCCAGCCGCGGCGACCTCGACAAACAGATCGCGTTTCGCCGGATGGAGCTGAGCGGGGCCACGCTGACGACGACCGAAGCGGTCCTCTTCGAGTGGTGCGAAGCTGCGGGGACTTCGGAGTTCAAAGCGATCAGCAAGCTGGTGACCGGTCGCTGATTCCCGGATCGGTTTTCGAAGTGGCTACGACGGAACGTCCGCATGCTGTTATGGATGATTGAGCGAATGGCATCGACCGCAAACGGCACGGGTGCGACTCCGCCGTTTTTGACCGCGCGGATCGGGCTCGCAGCGGTCGTGTCGTTTCTCGCCACGCTGCTCCTCGGACCGCGCTCGATCCGCTGGCTCAAGTCGCACTTTGCCGAGCGAATCGACAGTGCCTCGGAGCGGCTCAATCAGCTGCATGCCGCCAAGGCCGGGACGCCGACGATGGGCGGGATGTTCGTCTCGTCGGCGATCGTGTTGTCGGTCCTGCTGTTCGGCAACCTGACCAACAGCCGAGTCCAGCTGGCGCTGTTCGTCACGATCACCTTCACGCTGCTGGGGTGCATGGATGACTGGATCAAGCTCACGACCAAGAAGCGGGGCCTCACCGCCCGGCAGAAGCTGTTCGGACAGATCGTGCTTTCGGGAATCACGACCTATTGCCTGATCCGGATTCAGGGAGACTCGCCACACGGGAAGTCACTCGTCTGGCCCATGGGGCTGGGCTCGATACCACTCGGAATGCTGTTCTTTCCATGGGCGATTTTTGTGCTCGTGGGGACCTCGAATGCGGTCAACCTGACCGACGGGCTCGATGGATTGGCTGCGGGCTGTTCGATCTTCGCGGGAGCCGCCGTCACAACTGCGATCTACATGTCGGGGCATCGAGAACTGGCCGCCTACCTGGGAATTCCTCACTTCATCGGCATCGGAGAGCTGGCTGTACCGCTGAGCGCAATGGCGGGGGCACTGCTGGGGTTTCTGTGGTTCAACGTTCACCCGGCCCAGGTCTTCATGGGGGATGCCGGTTCGTTGCCGCTGGGGGCGCTGCTGGCTGTGGGAGCTCTGGCGACTCGGCAGGAGATCTTCCTCGCCATCGTGGGGGGAGTGTTCGTGGCCGAGACCGTCAGTGTCATCCTGCAGATTTCCAGCTACCGACTGCGCGGTAAGAAGATCCTCGCCTGCAGCCCGCTGCACAATCATTACGTCTTCGCCCAGGTTCCCGAGACGAGAATCGTTGTTCGGTTCTGGATCGTCTCTGCGATCCTGGCGGTGCTGGGACTGGTCACACTGAAGTCGCTGTAGGCCGTAGCAGAATTCGTAAGAATTCTGCCGTCCAACGGAATGCTCATCTCGTCCCGTTAAAGCCAGCCCGCGATGCGAATCGAGTAGCCTCGGGCATCACGCTGCGTTTACGATACAAGCCGCTGGACCCTGCACCATCTCGAACGAGGCTGCAATGCTTTGCCGAATTGCCGCATGGCTGGCCTCGCTGCTCTGCCTGGGAACAGCTCTGGCCGCTGAGCCAACTCCCTCGCTCAGGCGACCGGTCGATGCCGAGTGGATCGTCCCCGGACGCATCCTGGTCACTGCCAACTCCCGGTCAGGTTCGCTCAGTTTTGTCGACCTGGCAGCAGATCGCACCGTTCACGAGGAGCCGATTGGCGGACAGCCCGTCGATCTGCTGCGGATCGGCGATCACCAGCTGGCGATGATCGATGCCGAGCGCAATCAGCTGCGGCGACTGCGAATCGATCCTGAGACCTGGCGGGTCGAGACCGAGGCCACCGTGCCGACGCGGCGGGGACCGAACTCGCTGATCACGATTGCTCCGGGTCTCGTCTCGATCTCCAGCTTGTGGGATCGCTCACTGGAACGGCTGGCAATTGAAGGGGACGAGCCCGCCATCGAAGCCAGCCGCATGAACATCGAACTCTCGTTTGCCCCGCGATGCCAGCTGGTGCTGCCCGGCAGAGAGAAGCTGCTGGTGGCGGATAATCACGCCGGTCATCTGGCGATCATCGATATCGAGACGTGGACGATTGATGCCATTCGCACGCTCAATGCTCACAACATTCGCGGACTGGCGATCTCTTCGGATGAGCAGTCGCTGCTGGTTGCTCACCAGATCTTGAATCAGCAGGTCACGACCGGTCTCGATGCGGTTCGGGACGGCACACTGATGCAGAACGTAATCCGGATCGTCCCACTGGAGAAGCTGTTCGATCCACAGGCCCTGCTGCCGGTCCATGCCCGCACGATCTTCCTGGGTCGACCACCGGATGGAGCATCGGACCCAGCGGATCTGGTCCTGGATGCCAAGAACAATCTCTGCGCCTCACTCGGTGGAGTCGATCAGCTGGCGGTCGTGACATCCAAGGGCTTGGAGCGACGACGCCCACGCGTCGGTCGACGCCCGACACGCATCCTGCCGGTTCCCGATCGAGCGGAAGTCGTCGTGGTCAACACTTTCAGCGACTCGGTGTCACTGGTCGACTCCGACAAGGCTCGCGTCCGTCGGGAAATCAAACTCGGCCCGCTGCGGGAGCTGACCAAAGCCGAACGCGGCGAGGTCCTGTTCTACGATGGCCGACTGTCGTTCGAGAACTGGATGAGCTGTCACAGCTGTCACACGGATGGTCACGCGAACGGTCTGCTGGCTGACACGCTCGGCGACGGGACGGCGAACACTCCCAAGCGGATTCTGACGCTGCTGGGTGGCCGCGACGCGAACCCGTGGGCCTGGAACGGCGAATCGCGCGAGCTGCACGATCAGGTCATTAAATCGGTCAAGAACACGATGCACGGCAAGCCGCTGCCCTTCACACAGGTCACCGACATCGTGTCGTACCTCCACTCACTGCCCGCAGCTCCGCCGCTGAATCCCGCAACCGATGATCCGGTCGATCAAGAGTTGATCGCCCGTGGTCAGCAGATCTTTACGGACGCCGGATGTGCCAGTTGCCATGTGCCTCCGCTGACGTATACCTCGGACACGACTTACGACGTCCAGATCCACGATGAGGCCGGGCATAAGCTGTTTAATCCACCATCCCTGCGCGGAGTGAGCCAGCGCGACCGCTACTTCCACGATGCCCGCGCCAAGTCACTGGAGGAGGTCCTGGAGCAGGGCCACTTCACGCAGAAGACGCTAACGCCTGAGGAGCGAACGGCACTGCTGCGCTTCCTGCGAAGCTTATAGGTTCCGACATTTCTTCGAGCTCACTTCGGCAGAATCATATCCGCCTGCCAGTGGTGCCGCAGGTCTTCGATGATCTTCATGAACTTGGGCACGTCGAGCGGTTTGGCCAGGTACGCTTCGACCTGCAGCGAGCGGCAGGCCGCTTCGTCTTCTTCCCCGGCCTCACCGGTCATGACCACCACGGGCAGCGTTTGCAGCGTCGGAGTCTGCCGGATCGTTTCCAGGACCTCGCGCCCCATCCGGGTGGGCAGGATCAGATCGAGCAGGACCAGATCGGGCGTGGGGGCCTTCGAATACCGACCCGACTGGGCCAGGAAGTCGATCGCCTCCTGCCCATCCCGCAGCCACGTCAGACGATGCTCAAACCCGCACTGCTTGATGGCCGCGGAAGCGAGCCGCCCGGCGAGGAGACTATCCTCGACGAGCAGCAGTTCCATCGGTCGTCCCACCGTCGTACGATCCATGGTTTGGTCACTTGTCCTTGGTCATTGGTCCTTTGTCCTTGGTCATTGGTCATTGGTCCTTTGTCATTAGTCCTTGGTCCCTCGTCACTAGCAAGACCTCTGTCACCAGGGACTAATGACCAATGACTAAGGACTACTTTTCGGCTTCGGCCTTGGGAGCTTCTGCAGCAGCCTTGGCGGCCTTGGCAAAGTCCCCAGCCACGATCACGCCGATCGTCTTGGGGTCGAGCCGCTTCTTCAGCACGGCGTTGACCGACTCGTGAGTCAGCCCCTGCATCGCCGAGATCTGCTTCGAGTAATACCCCATGTCGCGACCGGCATAGAGCAGCTCAGCGAGCCGCGCAGCCAGTGCGTCGTCGGTGTTCCACTCGACCTTCTGCTGCTCCAGATAGCCGACCTTGGCCGACTCGATCTCGCCCGAGGTGAAGCCGTCCTTCAGGGCCTTGTTCAGCTCGTCCGCGATGGCTGCTTCGACCTTCGGCATGTTGACCGGGTTCGTGATCGCGTACATGTAGAACGAGGTCCGGTCATCGAGCGACGAAGCTCGCAGGAACGAGCCGACTCCGTACGAAAGCCCTTCCTTCTGACGGACTCGATCTCCCAGCCGCGACGACAGCGTTCCGCCGCCCAGCACAAAGTTCCCGATCATCATCGCCGGGTAGTCCTCTGCGGCGTCGTTCATCGGCAGCACAGTGGCTGCGAGATAGACAGCGTTCTCCTTGTCGGGAGTCTCGATCGCCTCGCGGATGTCGGTGGTCTTGGTGGTCGGGCGTTCGATCCGGGCGTACGCCTCACTGGATTTCCAGTTGCCCAGGATCTCTTCCATCTGCGGGACGAGTTCATCGGGTGAGAAATCTCCCACCACGACCAGCTCGCCATACTGTCCACCGATGAACGACTGGTAGAGGGCCTTCACGTCGTCGATCGTGACGGCCTTCCAGCGCTCAATCGATTCCTGAGTCGTCGGAACGTAACGCACATCGGTCGCGGGAAACGGGCTCAGCTTCCGCGAAATCGCGTTCTGAGCCAGCGACTGTGGATCGGACAGCTGTTGTTGCAGGGCGTTCAGCTTGGCGTTGCGGATGATCTCGAGCTGATCGGCCGGTAGCGTCGGCTCGCGCAGGACCTGCTTGAGGACATTCAGCACCGCAGGCAGGGTCTTCCGCTTGGATTCCCCCGAGAACGACAGATCCCCCAATGAGCCCGACGGAGACAACCGACCCGAGTTCTGATCGATCGTGTCCTGAATCTGCTGCCGACTCAGCTGAGCGGTCCCGCGCATCATCAGCGCGGGCAACAACTCAGCGGCGACCGACTTCCCGACCAGAGTCTTGTCGTTGCCGTACCGCAGGCTCAAACGGAAGCTGACGGTGTTGCCGCGTGTCTTCTTGGGGAGCAAGGCGACCTTCAGCCCGGTGGAGAGCTTGGTCCACTGGGTTCGTGCCTGGATGTTCTCCGGCGTGACTTCGAACGCCTCACCCTGAGCCAGTGCTTCGCGGCCCTTGTACTCGCCGATCATCTCAGCCAGGTTCGGAGTGGCTGGGACCGAGACGCGTTCCGATTCCTTGGACGGCAGGAACAGCCCGACCGTGCGGTTGTTCCGCCGCAGGTACTTCTTGGCGACTTCGTTCACGCTGGCTGGCGTCACCTGCTCCAGGCGATCGCGGTACAGGAACATCAGCCGCCAGTCGCCCTGGGCCGCCCAGTCGCTGAGCTGGATCGCCACCTGCTGGCTGTCGTTGAGGGTCATCTCCCACGACTTCAGCCAATAGGTCTTGGCCCGGTTGACCTCGTCTTCGGTGACTCCGTTCTCGGTGATCGACTCGGCGATCTCGTTCATCGTGGCCAGGATCTCATTCGGGTCGTTCCCCGCAGCCACCTGGGCCGAGAGCTTGAACATCCCGGGATCGTGCAGGGCGTAAGCTCCCCCGCTGACGCTGGCTGCGCGGCGGGTCTCGACCAAGGCCTTGTAGAGCCGACCACTGGGGGACGACGTCAGAATGTGTTCGAGGGTATCGAGCGACACGTAGTCGGGATGAGCCCCCGCGCAGATGTGATAGACCGCGCTGGCGATCGCCACGTCACCGACGCGACGCAGAGTCACGCGGCGTTCCCCATCCTGAGCCGGTTCTTCGGTGTAGGTGTTCTCCAGAACGCGCGTCGGCCTGGGAATCGCGCCGAAGTACTTTGTCACATAACCCAAGGCCTTCTCGGGCTCGAACTGCCCGGCGATGATGACCATCGCGTTGTCGGGCTGGTAGTACTTCTGATAGAACCGCTTGAGGTTGTCGACCGGCACGCGCTCGATGTCGGCCCGGTTGCCGATCGTCGACTTGCCGTAGTTGTGCCACTCGTACGCAGCCGACACCATCCGCTGATCGAGGATGCGAGACGGCGAGTTCTCGCCGCGCTCGAACTCGTTGCGGACGACGGTCATTTCCGAGGCGAGGTCCTCGCCCTTGATGTAGCTGTTGATCATCCGGTCGGCTTCGAGCCGGAGGACAGCTTCCAGATTCTTGTCACTGGCCGGGATGGTCTCGAAGTAATTGGTTCGATCGAGCCAGGTGGTGCCGTTGAAGTCCGCGCCGAGATCCTTCAGGAACATCGGGATCTTGGGATGGTCGGGCGTCCCCTTGAAGACCATATGCTCCAGCAGGTGAGCCATACCGGCCTCGCCGTACCCTTCATGCCGCGAACCGACGAAGACCGTCAGGTTCACGGTCACCTGCGGCTTGCTCTGATCCGGGAAGAGGAGGACCCTCATCCCGTTTTCGAGGTGGTACTCAGTGATTCCTTCCACCGAGGCCACCGGAGTCAAATCCCCCGCCTCCGCGGGCTTGGTCGCCATAATGATCAATCCTGCCAAGAGAGCCCCGATCGCCAGCTGCTGAATCCGCATGGTGCCTATTCGCCTTCGGGTCCGGAAAGTGGACAATCGCCCCCCATCGGGGCCGATGAACTCGGATGGTAACAACCGGTCACGTGACCGGGAACAGCGAATGCCTAAGGTCGATCCGGAGCAGGAGCGGGGGGACTTTCGTTTACCACCGCTGAGTCGGTCCAGTGAACTACTGGAAGCACTTTCCCAAGACGTGCATCGTTTCCTGTTGCCGCTGCTCGACGAACCGCTGGGCCTGGGCCACTTTGTCTCGCGCAGCTGCCGGGTTCTGAGCCAGATCCAGCACCGCCTGGGGCAACCGCTGGCAATCGTCTTCTCGATCAAAGTCGAACAGCCAGTCACCCAGCCCAATGTCCCGCCACATGATTCCTTTGCTCGTCTGCTCCTCAAACCGACAGACGATCGCCGGGATACCGTTCCCCACAGCCATGATGGGCGAGTGCATCTCACTGCCGAACAGCCCGGCACTTCTCACATAGACGCTGAGGGCTTCGTTCGTGAGCCAGAATTTGTCGCGCCACACGACGCGCAGCTTCACGTCATCGGGAAGTTTGTCGTACAGCAGCTCTTTGCCGACGGCCATCTGCGTCATGTCTTCCGGGCAGAGCAGGACCTTCAGAGGGGTCTCACGAATGACGCGGATGATCGCCTCACGCAAGGGAGCGTGGTCGTGCTCCTTCATCGCTTCGTTCCGCGCATGACGCTGCTCGTCAAAGGGACGTTTGCTGCCCGGAATCGACCAGTAAGGCGTAAACCGCAGCCGGGACAGACAGCACAGAAACTTTCCCTCTTCCAGACCACTCGCCCGCAGAAAGGCCAAGGCCCGCTCGTCATCCCGCAGGTCGCAAGCAAACGCTCCATCGGGAGCGAACTCCAGCACCGGGCAAGCGACCTTCTCCGACCGGGCCCGCTCGAGCGATACGGAATCGCGAAAGAACACGAACTTCGCCTGACCCAGCAAGTCCTTGTCATCTCCCGACAAGAACGATCCGTGCGTGATCCCATAGACCCCGAACGGCTTGCGGGTCTGTTTGACGAACGCAGCCACATCCTTGGCGGCAACGAGCGAGGGCCCGGAACCATGCAGCAGGAAATCGGCCCACTCCGTCGCCGCTCCCAGTTCGGCGTTCGAAGCAGACCCGTCCGCGCGGATCGTCCCTTTGACGATCTTCAACTGGGGAAACCTCGCGTGTTCCATGGCGGCGACTTCCGGGCTCAAGTCGCCCGAGGCCCACAGGATCACCTCCGCGTTCGGAAGATGTCGCTCGATCAGGGTCAGCACACCGGGCGTGTGGGCAATATCGCCGATGTTGACGACCTGCCACGACGAGCGCAACAGAATCCGCGGCGGTCGCCCCAACAGAGCTGCCCGACTCACCGCTGCCATCGCCAGAGCGAATGCCGATGCCTGCCAGAACTGTCGTCGCTGCATGGGTGAAACCGCCTGATTTCGACTGTCAGTCTGATCGCCGGACGAGCGAGGCGATGCGCTGCGTTTCTGACACCGGCACTCACTTCGTCTCTGGGATAACTACGAGTACAACGGCGCGATCACCTGACCACCGTTGATACGGTGTCCGCGACCGAGTCGATCGTAGACGTGGCTGCCCGGGTCGATTCCCAGTGCGCTGTAGACCGTGGCTCCCAAGTCGGCCGGGTACCAGCCGCGAGTCGCGGGATAGGCTGCGTGAGCGTCGCTGGCCCCGATGACTTGCCCTCCGTGAATCCCGGCTCCGGCAAACAACGCAGAGAAGGCTCCAGACCAGTGATCGCGACCGCCCCCTTCATTGATCTTGGGGGTTCGTCCGAACTCACCCACCGCGATAACCAGCGTCTCGCTCAGCAGACCGCGTTCGTCGAGATCACTCAGCAGCGAGGCCAGCCCCTGATCGAACGGCGGCAGCAGCCGGGTCTTCAGCTGATTGAAGTTGTCCCCGTGCGTATCCCAGTTGTTCATCGAGCCCATGTTGGCCTGCACGACGGGCATCCCCGCTTCGACCAGTCGACGAGCCAGCAGCAACGACTGGCCAAACGAGTGCCGACCATACCGGTCCCGCATCTCAACCGGTTCCTTGTCGAGGTCAAACGCCTCGCGAAACTTTCCGGCGGAGCTGAGCAGGTTATACGCCTGGCTGGAGGCTCGGTTCAGATTCTGCGAAGCAATCTGCCCGTCCAGGTCACTTCGCTGCTGATCAAGACTCTGCAGCAGCGACCGGCGATCATCGACTCGATCAATCGTCAGGCCGGCCTGCAGCGTCAGTTCCTCCAGCTTGAAGTCTGCGGCGTTTGGGTCCCGCTTCACGTGCCAGGGGTCGAACTGGCCGCCGAGGATTCCTCCGGTCTGGCCCGAGAATCCGTACCCGTTGTGGAGGTAAGTCGGCAACATCACTCCGCATGGCAGTCCATCCGGGCGCGGACGGATCGCCTTGATTCCGGAGGCATAGCATGGCCAGTCGTTGCGACTGGCCATATGAGTCGCCCCCGGGGGAAGTCGGTTGATCCCGCTCAGCACGAAGTGCGTCGCCTGTTCATGACCGGGCAGGTCATGAGTCATCGAACGCACGATGGCGTACTTCTCCGCAATCGCAGCCAGTCGCGGGACATGCGGACCCACCAGCATCCCCGGAACGCTGGACTCGACGGGAGTGAACTCGCCACGGATCTCAGCGGGAGCATTCGGCTTCAGATCCCAGATATCCTGATGCGACGGAGCCCCGGTCTGGAAAACGAGAATCACGCTCTTCGCTCGCCCGGTTCCGGGAAAATCGACATCCGCTCGGGCACTCTTTGCAGCCAGATGTGAAAGGCCGAGCCCCAGCAGTCCAGAGTAGCCAACCTGCAGCGCGGAGCGTCGCGTCGCGTGAATGGGAGGGTTCATCGT
The DNA here is from genome assembly GCA_044337025.1 of Planctomycetaceae bacterium. GTDB lineage: Bacteria > Planctomycetota > Planctomycetia > Planctomycetales > Planctomycetaceae > TH-plancto1. Next base: position 132,077 of record JBIIOI010000006.1, on the reverse strand, counting down.
AATCGTCCAGACAGGCGGGAGGACCATCCCCAAGGAACGGCCAGCTGCAGAGGAGGTGTGGGCGGGATCGTGAGGTTAGATCAATCATGCTTGATGAATCAACCGCAGGGAACCACCTTTTCCATTCTGCCCGAGCGTTTTCGCGAGCGAGAATCAGCAGCCTTCCATAAAAAGAGCCCGGCAGAACCGGGCTCATGAGAAGTTCGAGTTGTCACCGCAGACTCAGGCCCCGGGGCGGAGGCGACAGTAGGCGGTGAGGACCTGATACAGGTCTTCAGTCAGCTGGATCTCGTCGTCTTCGAAGTCTCTGAGGAACGACCGCTGATGGCGGCAGGCTTCCAACAGGATTCGAGACAGTTCACCAAACGAAATCGAGATCTTGGGAGACTCCACAGCGAGAGATTCGTGCTCGTCGCCGGTAAACAATCGCAGATGCTGACGCATCGGACATCCTCCTTGACACCCACCACCAATCCCTGGGAACGGATCCACGCTGAGAGTTTTCATCGGCGAATCTCGCCGAGCCTCCTCACCGATTCCCGGCGAAACCTGCCGCATGAGACAGGTTGGTCCTACAACCCGGAGAGTCGCCTGGGACTCTGCGGGTCGGGTGGATCGCGCGGGGTTCGCTGTGTTCAGTTCGCACGGACAGACCGTCCCACTTCGCGCAGGACTGCCCTTCCTCTGAGTTATCGACTCATACTCACTACGTCATTAACGATTTTTCAGATTACGCAGCCTGGGAAGAGTTTGACGGCTTGCGAACAGGCTGTCCTCGACGGAATGTAACGGCTTTGCAGCCACAAAGATTGCCACAAGACGTTGCCAGTAAGCATCACATGGCTGGATATGACCTAAGGTTAAACCGAATGCGCGAGACAGTTCGCGCCGACTTTCGAGTCCCCTCCCCCGGATGGACATTGTGAGCCGCGCCCCTCACACGGCTGCCACGGTCGACTTCCCGCCCATTCCGGCGGAAGGGCTGGCCGCTGCCCGGGAAGCTGCGATCGCCGGACGCGACAGCTCGATCTCCATCACGGTGGAAAGGTTCGTCCAGCTGCTTCAGGACTCGGGCTTGCTCAATGCGGGCGAGATGGACGAAGTCCGCCTCGCCCTGCCTCAGCACTCTTCGACGGAGTCGCTTGCGGAGTCACTCTACCGCCAGGGCAAGCTGACCAAATTTCAACTGACCCGCGTCATTCAGGGGAAGGCCAGATCGCTCTTCCTGGGGAACTACATCGTTCAGGACAAGATCGGCCAGGGAGGCATGGGGCTGGTCGTCAAAGCCCGCCATCGTGTGATGCAGCGCCTTGTGGCGATCAAGCTGCTGTCGACAACCACGATGAAATCGACCGACGCCGTGCGGCGATTCCACCGCGAAGTCGAAGCCGCCGCGCGGCTCAATCATCCCAACATCGTCACGGCGTTTGATGCGGATCAGGCCAACGGAACGCACTTCCTGGTGATGGAGTACGTTGATGGCTGTAATCTCGCCCATCTCGTTCGGAACCAGGGACCGCTCTCGATCAAGCGGGCCATTGAGTTCCTGCTGCAGGCGGGTCGGGGACTCGAGTACGCCCACGCCCACGGAATCGTTCACCGCGACATCAAGCCGGGGAACCTGCTGATCGATCGCTCAGGCGTCGTCAAGATTCTCGATCTGGGCCTGGCTCGCCAGCAGAACGACGATCAGGCCAGCGACTTGACCGGCTCCGGTCAGATCATGGGCACGATCGACTACATGGCCCCCGAGCAGGCGGTCAACACACGCTCAGCGGACTATCGCTCCGATATCTACAGCTTCGGCTGCACGCTCTGGTATCTGCTGACGGGTCACTCGGTCTATGACGGAGACACCGCGCTGGCAAAGCTGCTGGCGCATCGCGACAACCCGATTCCGCCCCTTCTGGGGACATCGGTGGAACTGAGCTATGCGAACCCGCGGGCCGTGATCATCGACCGCATCCTGCGCAAGATACTCGCCAAGAATCCCGATCAACGCTACCAGTCGATGGCCGAGGTATTGATCGCTCTGGAGTGTTGTCTGGCCGGGAAAGCCCTCGAAGATACTCCCCCCGAGACCCAAGAACCCCTGGCCGCATTCTTGACCTACCTCGCCACCGGCGAGGATTCCAACCCCCAGGTCGCAGCCACCGAAGGAACGGTGATTCGCCCGGCAATGGACCTTTCCGAACTGCACGACAGCTCGGTGGAGTTCACGCTGTCCCCGCGAATGACTTCCCGAACGGTCATCGCCTCGTCCCGCGATCAGAAACAAGTCCCGCGAAGCATCTGGTTCTATGTCGGGCTGACTGTGGTGGGATTCGGGTTGTTCATCGCCGCGCTGTCGTCTCGCGGACAGACCACGTCCGCAGTTGTGGATCCCGTGAAAACTGCGAACGCAGCCCCAGCGACAAAGACCGATTCCCAACCCGAGCCACTGGATGCCTTCGCCCATGCCTGGAATCAACCGACGACGGACAATCGCCCAGCGTTCGGAAGCCCGATTCCGCGCAGCTATCAGCTCGCATTCGATGGTCAGTCGAGCTACGCCGTCGTCCCCTCGCTCCAGTATAACCCCACTCAGGAATACACCATCGAAGGCTGGTTCACGCTGCTCGGGGAACGCCAATCCACCACTGACCCGGTGATCTGGTCCGGACCACGCTGGATCGCCATCTGGGAACAGCACCACAGATTCGGGCTGGGAACCACCGGAACAGGGCCCACAGAGATCGTCAGCTCGAACTTCTCCGCTCCGCTCATGACTCCAGTGCATGTGGCCGGTATCTGGAGCAAGTCCGGGCAGACGCTCTATGTCGGCGGCAAGATGGTCATGACGGTCGACACCAAAAGCTCTCCGTACCCGGCCACCAGCGGCGGATTCTTTCTCGGCGGAGCCCCCACGGAGTTCCTGCACCACGAACGCTGGTACCGGGGAGGAATCGACGAGGTTCGCATTTCCCGTGGCTCGCGGTATCGCATGAAGAACATTCTACCGCTCCGTCGTTTTCCGGATCGCGATTCCGATACGCTGGCGCTCTATCACATGGACGAAGGATATTCCGAGAAGCTGACCGACTCTTCTGGCCATGGACACCACGGTCAGATCGTGGGCGCTCGCTGGATTCCCGAGCTACGCGACCCACCGAACCCGATGCGCAAGCTCAAACCTTAAGACTGCCCTGCCGATGGAGATTTACTCCGAGGAACAACATTTGAGAAGCTTCTGCTGACTGAAAACTGAAAACTGACGACTGAAAACCTGCCCGCTGGGAAACAGCGCTGCACCCATCATGCAGAGGCGAATACTTGCTTCCTGGCTCCGAGTGGCAATACTGAAGCTTGGAACTCATCCGCTCCGGCTCACCGCAGCCGCTACTCGAAAGGCAACCGATGCCCGCAGTCACCCTCAAGGGAAACCCCGTTTCATTGTCCGGCACCGAACTCAAGGTCGGTGACACGGCTCCTGACTTCCTGCTCCAGAACAATGCCCTGGAAGATGTCTCGCTGGCTGGATCGGCCGGCAAGACCCGGATCATTGCCACGATTCCTTCGCTGGATACCTCGGTCTGTCATCTGGAGACCAAGCGGTTCAACGAAGAGGCCGCCAAGCTGCCGAACGCGGCCATCCTGGTCGTCAGCACCGATCTGCCGTTCGGCCAGAAGCGCTGGTGCGGAGCGGAAGGGGTCGACAAGGTTGTCTGTCTGAGCGATCACCGTGCAGCCAGCTTCGGCAAGTCGTATGGCGTACTGATCAGCGGCGGGCCACTCGATCGCTGCCTGACTCGCGCGATCTTCGTCGTCGGCTCCGACAACAAGATCAAGCATGTCGAGTACGTGGCCGAAATCGCCTCGCACCCGAACTACGACGCTGCCCTGGCAGCTGCCCAGTAATCGAATTGTTCGGTCCGCCGATGCCGGACAGCCGGCAAAGGCGGCCTTTGAATTGGTGCGAGTATTCGATTGAAATTGAATCTGACTTCCTCGGGCGTCCGCAGTCACACCCGACAACCGGAGCAATCGTCAATTTAGGCGTTCCCAGGATGCCGGAATGCCATGCAGCGTCCCGTCCCTCGGGCCGCTTGGAGTAGGTTTCAGAGTCTCCTTCCTCGGTGTGACTCATGCCTTCCGCTGCATTCGATCTTCTGGTGGCTGCGGCACTTGTCCTGGTAGCAGTTCAGGTGGCCCGCTGGCTGGCACGCTGGTTTCCATTCGTACCGGAGCAGACGTCCGGGGATTCGCGAGCGGTGGCGCTCGATGGTCTGCGAGGCTATCTGGCGCTGCTGGTCATCGTACACCACGCGTCGATCCACCGGATGTACTGGCAGACCGGTGTCTGGGAAGAGACCGATTCGCTGGTGCATGCCTGGCTGGGGCCCGCACCGGTGGCTCTGTTTTTCATGCTGACGGGATTTCTGTTCTGGTCCAAGGCACTGGTCGGACACAAGTGCGAAGCGGGCCGGCTGTGGCTCGGTCGGATTCGCCGGATCGTGCCGATGTATCTCTTTGCGGGGATCACGACCTACTGCATGGCATTCGTCCTGCGGGGAGGCTGGGCGGCCTTTCGACCGGAGTGGATCCAGGAGTTGCTGCCGATCTTCTCCGGAGGGACGATGTTCTTTCCGCCCGTGCTGGGTGGCGTTGTGACCCTTTCGCTGAATGCGGGGGTGACTTGGACGCTTCAATATGAGTGGTACTTCTATCTGGCCCTTCCGTTGCTGGCACTGCGTGCGACACCGCAAACGACGATCGCCATGGCGATGTTGGGGGCCGGGCTGGCCGCTCATGGGACGGAAATCGGAATCGCCAGTTTCAACTTCTCACTGGGGATGCTGGCTGCTGTGATTCGGAATCAGTCGACGCCAGCCTGGGTCAGGAGCTGGCCGGGTCTGGGGCTGTGTATCGCTTGTGTGGCGACGCTCGCCCTGGGGAACGGGAAGCAGACGGTCTGGTCGTCTCTGGCGATGGGAACGGTCTTCGTCACGGTCGCGTGCGGCCAGGATTTTGCGGGGTTGTTGACGTCCAGAACAGCGCGCTGGCTCGGAGTCATTAGCTACAGCGTCTACCTGATGCACGGGATCGTGCTGCAATGGGTCATGCGCAATCTCGCCGCGCGGGCTCCATTTCAGTCGCTATCTGCTATGGCGTTCTGGGAGTTTGCGATCCTCGCCGCAGCGCTGACAGTCGTGCTGTCGGCGATCACCTATCAGTGTATTGAGAAGCCGTTTCTGGCGAGTCCCAAGCCAGCGTAGCGACTACTCCGGCTTGGCGGGAGCGGGCTCTTCTTTCTTGGGCTCGTCTGGCTTCTTTTCGGTGGCGGGCGCAGCCGTCGGAGGTACCGCTGGCAGGGGATTCGGCGGGCCGCCGAAGATCTTGGTGACTTGCTTGTCGGGAGTCACCTGGAACAGAGCATTCGCGCGTGAGTCGCAGATGATGAAGTTCTCGCCCTGCTGGCGAATGCCGATCGGATTGACAAACGGCTCCCCGCTGACCCACTTTTCGGGTTTGCCACCGGGGGCGATCTTCCAGATGGCATGGGCATACCCATCGGTGACATAAGCTGTGCCGTCCTTGGTGACGAAGACCTGATGGGGAAACTCAAACGTCAGATCGTCGACGACCGTCTCGAACTTGCCATCGCCCGTGTACTTCCGCAGCTGGGGCTTCAGCGATGAGAGTACCCAGATGAAGCCGTTGTCATCCGCAAACAAGCCGCGACAGCCTCCCACGACGGCAAACTCTGTCGGCACCTTCGTCACGGGCAGACCTGCTGTCGGGAACTTCCAGATCCGCTGCAGCTCCAGGTCGGTCGCGTAGATCGTATCGCCCGCGACGGCGATGGCAGTCGGAATGCCGACCGATCCGTTCGTGAGCGGCTTGGCTTCGCCTTTTTCGGAGATGTGGTAGATCTCACGCGTCGCGGAGTCTCCCGCATAGAGCTGGCCATCTGCGGCGACCGTGACGCACCGCACTGCGTTCAAGGGGGTCCGGAACGCCGGCTTCCCCTGATAGAAGACGCTGTTCGTCCCGTCCTTCAGCTTCCAGATTCCCGGCAGCTTGCGGTCGGCAATGTAGTACGTTCCATCCGCAGTGACAGCCGCGTCGAGCGGGTACTTCCAGGTGTCCTGAGCTGACAGCGGACAAGACAGCAGGCACAGAACGATCATCGCGAGCGAGCGGACCATGAAATTGGCTTCCGGATGAATGGAGTCCAGCGAATGCAGACAGGCCGAAACCCAAGACAATCGTCCGAGTTTCGGCCTGCGATGATACCAAGAAGTCCGAGCGACTTCCGCCTCGTTGCTACTTCTTGACGATCCAGATGTTCCGGTAACGGACCGGATCGCCGTGATCCTGCAGGTACAGTGGCCCGGGAGTCGCAGCTTCGGTCGACAGCGGACCGCCCGGAGTCATCTTCACAATCTCGCGATCATGAATCACGACGCCGTTGTGCTTGAACAGCATGCGGGCGTTCTTGACCTTCTTGTCACCCTCGAACTTCGCAGCTGTGAAGTCAACGTCATAGGTCTGCCAGACCAGCGGAGGCAGGCACATATTCACGTCGGGTCGAACAACGGTGTAGACCCCGCCGCATTCGTTATCGAGTCCGTCGAGACCGAACGAGTCGAGGACCTGCACCTCGTACCGTCCCTGCAGGTAAAACCCGCTGTTGGCCCGACCCTGACCGCGCGAGTTCGGCATGTAGGGCAGCAGGAACTCGAAGTGAATCGTAAAATCCTGCATCTCGTCGATCGTCTGGCAGCCCTGAGTCAGCAGGCCGGCGTCGTTGATCTTCGCGCCCGGCTTCCAGTGCTTTTCGAGCGTCTCTTTCGTGCCATCGAACAGCACAATGGCTCCGGCCGGGGCCTTGGCGCCGAGGGTCGGGCTCTGGCGATCGACCTTCTTCAGCGACTTGGTGATCTCGCCAATCTTCGCTGCGTCGCCCTCTTCGGCAGTCTTGGTCTGCTTATCCCAGCCTGCTCCGGGCAGCCCGCCGGTGTACTTCACAGCTCGGAACTTCCCTTCACCCAGGGCGATGACCTGCACGCCGACGCCGTCCGCGGCGTACTCACCCTGAACCTTGAAGTCCGGGTCCTTGGCAGCGGCTTCGACCGTGTCGTAGGCCACTCGATCCGCAGCCAGCGCCGCCGAAGCCGAGAACAAGAGTGCGCCAAACAGAATGCCGCGACGAAGCATGGTTGAGCCTTCCAATCGATGAGCGTGGATGAGTCCGCGAGGGCCATGAAAATACCGCTGCACCGGGGAATCATCAATCGTCGCAGATGATCGGCCCGCCAAGGATGAGAAATCCGATCCGCAGCCGAAAGGAAATTTGCCAGCTGGGACGTTACCATTTCTCGTTCGTTTCCGAGGTCTGTCCCGTTCAGGTGCTTTCACACCGCACAAGAGGTTCGCCATGGCCCGCAAAGGGGAGTTGTTCGCCGGTCTGTCCGTTGCCATTGTCACGCCGTTCGCGGGTGGCAAAGTCGATGAGAAGGCTCTGCGCAAGCTCGTGGACTGGCACATCTCGGAGGGGACCGACTGCCTCGTTCCCTGCGGCACAACCGGCGAGAGCCCGACGCTCGACCACGAAGAACACGACCGTGTGATCGCCATCACCTGTGAACAGGCTGCGGGCAAGATCAAGGTCATGGCTGGCACCGGCTCCAACAGCACGAGCGAAGCGGTCCGCTTGACCAAGGCCGCCGAGAAGGCCGGAGCGGACGGAGCCCTGGTCGTGGGACCGTATTACAACAAGCCGATGGCTGAGGGTTACTACCGGCACTTCGCCGCCATCGCCGAGGCGAGCAGCCTGCCGATCGTGATCTACAACATCCCCGGCCGGACAGCCAAGAACATCGAGGCCGACACGATCTGCCGCATTGGCGAGATTCCGACCGTGGTGGCCGTGAAGGAATCGACCGGCAACATGGACCAGGCCTCCTGGATCCTCGCCGGAAGCGAGCTGAGCGTGCTGTCTGGTGACGACAGCCTCACGCTGCCGCTGCTGGCTCTGGGAGGGAGCGGAGTGGTCTCGGTGGTCGGCAACATCGTCCCGAAAGACGTGAAAGCGATGCTCGCTGCCTGGAGCGCGGGCAACATCGCCGAAGCCCAGAAGTGGCACGGCAAGCTGTTCCCGCTGTGCCGCGACCTGCTGTCGCTGGCCACGAACCCGATCCCGATCAAGGCTGCGATGCAGCGTCTGGGGCGCGACACGGGGGATGTCCGGCTGCCGCTGACGGAACTGCCCGAAGCGGACCGGGCCAAGCTGGAGCGGACGCTGAAGAACTACGGGCTGGTTTAACACCGTTTCCTCGGATCTCGTAAGCCGTCGGACTCGTCCGACGGGCTTCGAGGTCTGAGGCGAGACGCCAGCTACTCTTCCGTCTTGGTCTCGGGCTGTTCCCCTTCGAGCGGGTCGAGCTGAATCGGATCGCACTTTTCCCAGTACGCCTCCTTCTCAGCCTCCGAGGGCTCGACGAGCGGTCGGACCACGCGGAACCCGACGCTCAAGGCGTCGGTGTGATACCAGATGCTCCGCGGCACCTGCGGGTCCTGATCGCTCCACTCTTCGGCGCTGGACATGCGGGCCGCACTGCGCAGCTGGGCCGGTTCATGGTCGAAGCCACCGCCCCGCACGATGCGCGGGTAGAGGGTCTTGGGCACTTCGAGGGGGTTCTTGGCCTCTTGACGTTCGCCGTAAACCGTCGGGATGTACTGGTCGAGAACCCACTCGGCCACATTGCCATGCATATCGTGCAGGCCCCAGGGATTCGGCTTCTTCTTCCCGACCCGCTGGTACTTCCCCTTGCTGTTCTCATTGAACCAGGCGTAGTCGCCCAACGTCGCGGGATCATCTCCGAACGAATAGGCCGTCGTCGTTCCAGCGCGGCAGGCAAACTCCCACTCCGCCTCAGTCGGCAGCCGGTAATACCGACCCGTCTTCTTCGACAGCCACTTGCAGTAGGTGCGGGCGGCGTGCTGAGTCATGCAGATCGCAGGGAACTTCCCCTTGCCCATGTTGAAGCTCATGTCCGTATAGGGCGGCGTCGGGCGCGTCACCGCATCGGCCCCGGCATCGCGCTCGGTCACAGCCAGTCCGGTGAACTTCCGGCGGAGCTGATCGACCTTCTCGCCCCAAACGTCATAGGCTTCCCACGTGGTTTCGGTCTTGGCCATCCAGAAGGGAGCAATCTCGACCTCATGCTGCGGTCCTTCGTCCTCGGCCCGTCCGGCTTCGCTGTCCGGGCTGCCCAGAGAGAACTTGCCGCCCGTGATCGGCAGCATGTCGACTCCGATACCGGCATGTTCGATCTGCTCGGTGTAGGCCTTCATCTCAGCTGCGGTCGACGCTTCGGCAGCGGGAATCGGAAGTGCGGGCACCTTCTTCGGTTCCTCAGCCACCGAGAGACCAGCGAGTGAGCCGCCCAGACAGATGCTCAACCAGACACGACGCATGAAAGCCACCTCAACGGAACCCTGGCCCCGAGGATCGCTCGGGGATGACATGGTTCATTCTATCGATCCGCAGAACCGGAGTCCCGCCGAAAACGGGTGACTCTCCTTCGCATGCAGGCGTCCGAATCGTCGGTCCCCCGAACCGGTTACCCCCTCGCCCCCGCGATCGATCCGATTCACCAAGGAAAAATCCGTTGCGGGGGAGAGGGTTGGGGTGAGGGGGAACAGTTCCGCCCCTCACCCCGGCCCTCTCCCCGAATTCCGATTTCCTTCGCTTCTCAAGTCACTGGTGGGGAGAGGGGGAAGGCTTCAGACTGATCGACCATTGCGAAGCACACCTACTTCGCACGTCCCTCGCGGGCTTTGGTGCGGGCATCAATCCGCTGTTTGAGGACCTCGACCGAGGCCTCGGGGATCGAGGCGATCAGGCGTTTCGTGTAGTCCTGCTGCGGGACAGCGTAGATCCGGTCGGACGGGCCGAACTCGACGATCTTACCCGCATTCATCACAGCCATCATGTCGGACATGAACTTCACGACGCTGAGGTCGTGGCTGACGAAGATATAGGTCAGGCCATGCTTCTCCTGCAGGCTCTTGAGCAGGTTCAGCACCTGCGCCTGAACCGAAACATCGAGCGCGGAGACCGACTCGTCGCAGATGATGAACTCCGGCTCCGCAGCCAGAGCCCGTGCGATCGAGACGCGCTGCCGCTGCCCGCCGCTGAACTCGTGGGGGTACCGATCGAGATGGATCGCATCGAGGCCGACTTCATGGAGCAGCGCGGCGGCTTTCTCTCTCCGATCTTTGCGACCCGAACCGCGAGCATGGGCCTGCATCACGTCGGTCAGCATCGACGAGATCGTCAGCCGCGGGTTGAGCGAGCTATAGGGGTCCTGGAAGATGTACTGGACCTTGCCGCGAAACCGGTGCAGTGCCTCGCCGCGCAGCGTCGTGACATCTTCACCCGCATACAGGATCGAGCCCCCGGTCGGGCGGACCATCTGCACAATCGCCCGCCCGGTTGTGGTCTTGCCGCAGCCGGACTCGCCGACCAGCCCCAGAGTCTGCCGGGGGTAGACCTCGAACGAGACGCCGTCGACTGCTTTGATATGCCCGACCGTCTTGCGGAACAACCCGCGCTTGATCGGGAAGTAGACCTGCAGGTCGCGAACCTCCAGCAGCGGCTTCACATTGGGAGGCACGGTCTGAGCATCCTCGGGCAGGCCCCGGGCCTCCTCGCCCGTGATCCGCACGTTGGGGTGATAGAGCCGTCCCCGCCCCACGGAGGTCAGCTCGCGAAACCGCACCGGGTCGACGGTTTTCTCAGTCAGCGTCCACCCGGTCTCTTTGTCCCCGGCCACATCCATGAAGTCTGCGACTGTGGGCAAGTGCCGATACGGTGTCGACAGCTGGGGGCGGCAGGCGAGCAGTCCCTTGGTGTAAGGATGCTGCGGCGAGAGAAAGATCTTCTCGACCGGTCCGTACTCGACCAGCTGGCCGCGGAACATCACTGCGACCTCATCGGCGATCTCGGCGATCACCCCCAGATCGTGTGAGATGAACAGCATCGACATCCCACGCTGCTCCTGCAGCCGGGCCAGCAGTTCCAGGATCTGCCGCTGGATCGTGACATCGAGCGCGGTCGTCGGCTCGTCGGCGATCAACAGCTCCGGGTTACAGGCGAGAGCCATCGCGATCATCACGCGCTGCTTCTGCCCGCCAGACATTTCGTGCGGGTAGCTATGGATGCGGCTGACCGGATCGGGGATGCCGACCTCCTCGAACAGCTCGATCGTGCGGGCGGTGGCCTGGGCGTTGGTGAGTTTCTCATGCAGCCGCAGGACTTCGTTGACCTGTTCCCCGACCGTGAAGACCGGGTTGAGCGAGGTCCCGGGCTCCTGAAAGATCATGCTGATGTCGCAGCCCCGGAGCTTGCGCATCTCGGGCTCAGGGAGCTGGACAAGATCGCGGCCCAGATAAGAGATCGAACCCCCGACGATCTGAGCTGAGGCGGGCGGCAGGAGTCGCAGCACGCTGAGCGAGGTCACGGACTTCCCGGAGCCGGACTCACCGACGATCCCGATCGTCTGTCCCTTTCGCAGGGTCAACGACAGATTGTCGACCGCCTTGACGACTCCCGCATCGCCGCGGAAGTAAGTCTTGAGGCCATCGATCTTCAGCAGGACGTCGGATTCCATTCCGGAACCTCCAGGAATCAGGCAGGGGCCGGGCGAAGATCGCGGATGGAGAGGTGGTCTGTCAATTGCGATACCGGATTGTTCTGGGACGGTGGGGAATGGGCAGCATCGGGACACTGCAAGCGTTCGATTGACCGAGAAGCCAATGGGGGACTGCCACTGTTCATTCCCCAGCGCTCTCTTTCCGAATGTGCGAGCGGGGCCTGATCGTGTACCTTGGATTCGGTGATCCTGCCGATCCGCCTTCATTCCTGGTCTGTCCCGTCACGAATCGGAAGTCCGTCATGCGCAATAAGGTCATGGGAGTCATTGGAATCTTGTGGGGCGGCGCGATGACCGCTCGCTGGCTGATGGGCGGAGGCCCCAAGGCGAATGGGGCCTACGGAGCGGGAGTGATTGTCGGACAGACCATGGGCGTGATGATGCTGGTCGCGGGGCTCTATTATCTATTTGCTCCTTCAGACTCTCCGGCCCCGGTCAAGAAGAAGAAACGCCGGGTGATTGAGGATTAGAGCGACGTTTAAATGAGTGGCGGGTTCTCGCGAGCGGTCGCGAGGACTTTGCCCAAGTTCCGCCTCTATCCGCCCGCACGGTCGAGCAGAACGCTCTAATCTCGAATCTCAACCGCGCCCAGCTGGACCGCATCGCCGGGCGGCTTTCTTGGCGGCCGAACGCTCCAGCGCAGCACCAGCCAGCCGATCACAATCAGGGTCAGGCCCGCATACAGTGCATACTGCGTCCCCGAGCCGATCCAGGACGAGGCCACTCGATCCCGCCGCCAGGTGATCGACCGCGCCAGAATCAGTGGGGCCACGCGCGTCTTCTCATCGCGAGCGTAGTACGCCCGCAGCTTCAGAAAGTATCCGCTGACCACGACTCCATCGACGATCTGCTCTCCCAGAGGAAGATCGGCGGGCGCCTCGGTAAAGACCACGGTCGTCGGGTGCGACTGCGAGTCATCGGTGAACAGTGAGCACTCATAGAGTGTCGTGATGCCGTAGGGGTTCTCCTCAGCGGCATAGCGCTTCATCTCCTGGCTATGACCGCGGAGCGTCACTGGTTGCCCGCGGTACGGCTCGGGCTCGTTGAGGAGATCTGCGAACAGCGGGAATTTCTCGGGAGGAACTCGACCGAACTTCTTCGACTGCGGTCGGCGTGCAGCGAGGAATTTCTGGGCCGCAGCTGAGACGGCCGGAACCTCCTGCTGGCGAGCCTGGTTCAACAGGCCGTAGTAACCTTCCACATCGACTTCTTCGAGGAATGTCCGGTCCTGGACTTGGTCGAGATGAAAATCGACGGAAGGTTCCTGGCCAAATGCAGTCAATCTGAGGCACAGACAAAGGCCAAAGGCTCGCCAGAAGGAACGGCTCATGCCTCGGGTCCACTGGCTTGAGACTGTCCGTTGGTCGGTCCCAGACGGCGGCTGGGCACGATCCGCTTGCCGCTGGTCGGAACCCAGTTGTTGCTGTTCTCTTTGATCTCTCGAACCTCTTCGACCGAGGGCGGAGCCTGAGGGCCGGTCTTCATCCGCTTCGTCTTCTTGGTCAGCGGCTCGTATCCCTGCAGCTCGTCCGAGTCCGACTTGCGGTTGTTGACCCAGCCATAGATCGCAGAGGGGAGCTCACTGGCAGGGGTCAGCCCCCAGAACACAGCCAGGACCAGCGTCAGCCCCAGCGAGCAGGCGATCACCGTCTGCAGCGTAGCCTGCGGGAAGATCATCATGGCCGTCAGCAGAATCCCGCCGAAGCCCAACACGATCACAATCGTCGCACCCAGATACGGTGCCACGTTTCGCCGCGAACCCCAGCCTGATCCTGGCATGACCATCACCTTTCCAGGGCGCGATCAGTCCTCACCTGTCAGCGGTACGTTTTTCCGCTGCTCCTGTGTGAATGAAATCTACCAGAATTCCCGAGAGAGTTGGAGATGAATGCGAGAAAACAAGATACAGGGGCAGTGGGGAATGGGCAGTGGGCAGTGAAACCTAAGTTTTTCAACAACTCTGTCGACTGGCTCCCCTCTCCTTTTGGGAGAGGGGTTGGGGGTGAGGGTTCTCGCCACTCAGGTGATCTTGCAGCGTACATGCAGTGGATGAACTGACCGGCAACCGCAGCTTTCGATCAAGCGAGGCCGTGACCAGCCACTCGGTCCACTGGCCTCGGAGAGTCCAGCGACTTTTCAAAGTGCGTTGGAATGCCCATCCCCATTCCCCACTGCCCAATCTCATTCTCTCAAACTTTCCCAAAACGGACTCTCTCACCAATCGCCAGACCCGGATCTGGCCGATTTCGAAGGTAACAACGAACGGAACGCTGCATGCCTCCCCGCAAGAAACCTGTCGATTCGAACCCACACAGTTCGCCGACCCACCCGCGGGCCTACTTTGCCCCGTTCCAGCAATATCTGGCTGCCGAATGCGGCATGTCCGAGAATACGATCGCCGCCTACCGTAACGACTTAGGGCAATTTCTCAGCTGGCTCGAGCTGGCCAAGGTCATCTCGCTGCAGCAGGTCGATCTCCAGCTGCTCAGTGGCTACTTGCAGCACCTGCACGAGCAGGGACTGGCGGCCAGCAGCGTGGCCCGCAAGCTGGTCTCCCTGAAGATGTTCTTTCGGTATCTCGTTCTGGAGCAGGCAGTTACGGAAAGTACGATCGACCTTTTGACCTCGCCCAAGCTGTGGCAGTACCTGCCCACGGTGCTCAGCCCGGAAATGGTCGAGAAGCTGCTGGCTGCCCCCAGTCGGGAGGACCGCTACCCGCTGCGGGACCGGGCCTTGCTGACGGTGATGTACGCCACCGGCTGCCGGGCGTCCGAGGTCGCGAATCTGAAGCTCTCGGACATCCGCCTGGGCGAGCGGTACTGCCGCTGCCTGGGCAAGGGAAACAAGGAGCGCATCGTCTCGCTCAACCCGGTGGCTGTGCTGGCGCTGGAGGCGTACCTCAAGCACGAGCGCCCCGCGATGGCCCGGTCCCACGAGCAGGAGGCCTTGTTCGTGACCCGCTCGGGCAAGAGCCTGACCCGCATCAATGTCTGGTACGCGGTAAAGCGATACGCCACCCGGATCGGCTGTCGCCAGAAGATCAGCCCGCACACCCTGCGGCACAGCTTCGCGACACACATGCTGGCGGGCGGTGCCGAGATCCGCGCCCTGCAGGAGATGCTGGGCCACGCCAGTATCCGCACGACGCAGATCTATACCCAGGTCGAGCACAGCCGCCTGAAGGCAATCCACTCCCGCTGCCACCCGCGCGGGTAGTCGTTTGCAATTCCAAGCTCAAGGTCAGCCGATCAGCTTTTCAAACCGCTCCAGGCAAGTCGGCAGCGAATGATGCTGGCGAACGTACTCGGCCCCGCGGCGGGAGCGGTTGACCCACTCCCCTTCCAGGCCGGTCAGTAGCATCACAGCTTTGGCAGTGACCTCGACGTTGGTCCCCAGAATGCCGCACTGCGAGCGGGTCAGGAACTCATCGAAGTCCTCCATCGACACGATCGGAGTCCCGGAAGCTGCGGCCTCCAGCAGGACATTCGGAAACCCTTCGTACGCCGCAGAGCCGGTACTGAGGAACAGCCGGGCCTTGCGGAATGCTGCGGGCATCTCGTCCCGCGACTGGTAATTGATGATCTGCACGTTGGGAGGAGCCTGTGATCGGATCTCTGCTTCGACGACGGGGTCACCCCGGTTGATCACCATCCGAAACGGAATCCGAGGGCACTTGCGGGCGATCTCCAGCGCCAGTTGCGGTCGCTTGTGATGCCGATCGTAGCGACCGATCCACAAGACCCCTGCACGTCCAGCCGGGGATGGATCGCCTACGGGAAACCGAGTCGCATCGAGCGGGTTGGGGATCACTTCGGACTCGCGCTTCAGCAGTTCCCGCACCTGTTGTTGCTGCCAACGCGTCTGACAGATGATCCGATCAGCCTGCCACGAGGCTCGTGCGTCCGCCGAGGCCACTCCATACGGGTCGACATAGTCGGGCTGCTCCTGAAACCTGGCATCGACATCAGCGTTCGACTGCAGCCACAAGAGCGAGGGAATCTGCATCGCAGCAGCTGTGCGAACGACAGCTGCGGAGCTGTCGCCGACTCCCAGGGTCAGAACCAGGTTCGGTTTCGCCTGTTCGAGAAGTCTTTGAACCCGAACATCAAGCTCCGGTTGGCGACCACCCAGCAGTCGCGACAAACCCAGAACTGGGACCTGCCAGAGCAGGCTCGGATGCACTCGCTTGAGCCTGAACCACGGAAACCTGGGCAGGAGATCCAGGTTGCTTGAGACCTCCAGCCTCCACGGTCGGAGCGGCTCGACATCAGCGACGACCGACACCTGCTCAACCACGCTTTGTGCTGGCTTCGAGGTAGGCCGGACGAGGAATTGCACCTCGTGACCCGGGCGAGTGGCCAGTCCTCGCGCGAGCAACCAGGCAAAGGTCTCCAGCCCGCCAATCGCCTTTCCGGCCTGCGGGTTGACTGCGGGATAGGCATTGAGAGCGACGATCGCAATCCGCATCGATCGCTCCTAGAACCGGCCCAGGTACGGATAGGGCAATGTCTTTGACTTCACGCGAGTCCACTCGCGAAAGCCCCGCCAGCTCGCGATCAGTCGCTCGGCGACACCCTGCAAGGCCGGACTGCCGGAGAGCTTCTGGAGCAGTCGACCGGCCTTCGAGTCCGGGGGCTCGACCGGGGAGCCGCCCGATTGGGCCGTGGCTTGCCAGGTCTTTTCGTAGATCCACTGCTGAGGAGTCGCGAGAACGGAATCCGCGGTGGCTGTGGCAATCGCGAACGTGAACCAGATCTGCCCATCAAGCTGGCCCAGCGGGATGAACCGCAGCGAATTCAGGTAGTCGTAGACGTCCCAGTGACCGCGGGGCAGGTCGAGCGGGATCCGGCACAGGCAGACGCGGTCGACCTCGAACCGGCTGGCCCGATAGAAATCGGCAAACAGAGTAGGCGACACGCTATGGAAACCATGCTCCACGCAGTTCGATGACGGAGTCAGATGCATCACCCTCCCACCGGGTCGGACCATCCGGGCGCAGTGCCGGATCGCAGCTGCGATGTCGAACACATGCTCAATGGTCCCGGAGTCGAGTACGAAATCAAACGCAGCTGTCAGCTCGGGCGGGGTTTGGTGCGAGTTCAGATCGAGGATCGCATCGGGCGCTTCGTAGTCGGAGTAGTCAACGCGCACGATCCGCTCGAACCCGATCATTCGCAGCAGACAGTCGTCCGACAGATAACCCTGGGCGGCCAGTGTCGGCTCGCGATGCAGTTCATCCCGCACGGGCTGCAAAGCGACCTGATGAGTCCGGGCCATCGCGCGGACTTCATCCCCGGTCACGTAAACATGCTGTCGTCCGAGCGTGACGACCGACCCACCCAGAGGACGGCGAGCCGATTCCCATAACATCAGATTGACCGCAGCTCGCGCGAGTCCCATGTCGCCGCTCCGGTCCTGCAACTCCCGTCAGACAACCACACGGGCAGTCTGGGGAGAGACACTGAATGCAGAGCCACCAGTCGGATTCGAACCGACGACCTATGCTTTACGAAAGCATTGCTCTACCAGCTGAGCTACGGTGGCAACGGTTTTGGACAACCGAAGGAGCGGCAGTAAAGCAGAGAAACCGGGGGAGTGTCAAGGCGGTGAGGCGGGTGATCAGAGGGCAGTGGGGAATGGGCAGTGGGCAGTGGTGGCCACGAATACTGTCCGCTGCCCACTCTCCACTTGCGTTCGCACCGTGACGAGGTGAGAATCTTTTTCGGAAATCTGGGAAAAGTTGCCCGAATTTCGTCATCGTCGGCCACCTCACTTACGTCCTTCTCTGGAGGGACTGCCGACGGCGCGGTTTGATTCGATCATGGGGAGGCCCCACCTTGAGGCAATTCCAGCGTAGCGTTCATCTCCCTTTACTGGTGGCGTCTTTACTATTTATTGCTGGGTCCTTGAGCCCAGTGAACGCCCAGATCATGCGGATCGTCAATGGCGTCGCTCAGGCGGAAGGTACTCCGCAGCAAGGACTTCTGACTGTTGACGAAGCTGTTCAGAACGCCTTGACCGACTTTGATCGACATGCCCAGCGGGGCGACTTCCAGAAGGCGTTTCGTGTTCTGGAAAACTTGCCCCTGGAGAAACGGGTGGGGATGCTCCCAGCTGGAAACGGCTTCATGAGCCCGGCGCGGGTCCGGTTCTGGCGGCTGCTGGTTGAGATGAACGCCGAGGGCCGGGCTGCGTTTCGCTTGTTTTACGAGCCGAAGGCCAAGCAGCTGGCGGAACGGATGAAGACTGAGTTGGCCGGTGACCGCACCAAGGCTCTGGCCACGGCCTCTGAAATTTACGAGCAGTATTTCATCACCTCTTATGGAGATGATGCCGCCGAGATCCTGGGCGATGCGTCGTTCGAGAGGGGGGATTTTGTTGAGGCCGCGAGCCGCTGGCGCTCGATCATCGACTATCACGCCGAAACCAACGTGTCACTCCCGAAGGTCATGGCGAAGTGTGCCGCAGCCTACGTCGGAGCGGGTCGCCTGACTGACGCCCGCATTGTTCTCAGTGATGTCCAGCGTCGCTTCCCGAGCGACAAGGTTCGAATCGCAGGGAAGGATCAGGTTGTCGGCGAGTACATCAGCAGCCTGCTCGGATCGAAATCGGATCAGCCGCAAGTGGCTGCTGTGGAGCACAAACTGGAGCTGCCAGCTCAATTGACCTACCCGTACTGGCAGATGTCGTTCATGTCGAAAAAGGGGCAGGCTGCGATGACGGCAGCTGTGTCTCAGAACTACTACTATAAGTCGGGTCTCGAAACGATGATCCCGAACCATGTGGCCGATCAGGAACGGGTCTATCTGAACTGGATGGGGGTGGTCTTCGCGGTCGACGTGGCCTCTGGCAAACTCGCGTGGCGGAATGACGCGTTTGAAAAGGTCTATCCGCATCTGGCGACAATGCAGCAGGGTCGCGTCAGCCCGACCAGCTACGGAATCCAGATCGCGGGCGAGCGGGTTCTGGCCTCCGCTGTGCCGCTGGATCGCTTGAACTACTGGCAGCCGGCTGTGCCGATTACGGCCTACAACGCAAAGACGGGCGAAAAGGCCTGGTCGATCGGGGGCGATCAGGGAGGTCAGCAGAGCTTCCTGGGTCAGATGTACCCTTACAAAGATGGCGTGCTGACGGTCTCGCATACTCAGCACCAGACCAACATGCAGCTGAACTTTCTGAATCTCACCAATGGCACCTCGCAATGGACGATGCCGCTCGGGACGATGCACGCTCAGAATAACCCGTACTCGGGCGGCCAGACCTTCCCGTCGCCTGACTTCGGCGAAGTGGGGCGCACGCTGTGCATGATGAACAACTCGGGAGCGGTCCTGCAGATCAACCCTGAGGAGAAGAAGGTCGAAGGCCAGTTCGTCATGTATGAACCGAAGCAGACGACAGACGGTTCCTACTACTATTACAACGATGGAAGCATGCCCGAGGAGAAGCGACTCCATACACGAGGTCGCATGCTGGTGCGGGATGGGTACCTGATCTTCAAGGAAGTCGGGAAGAGCGAGCTGTTCTGCGTCGATATCCAGTCGCAGAAGGTGCTGTGGAAACGCCCCATCAGCAGCACAGCCATGGTCGTCGAAGCGGATGACGAGCATGTCTATACGATGAATACCGAGCTGTCGGCGTACAGTCGCGTCGATGGCAAGCTTAAGTGGTCCGTCCGGCTGCCGGTCGCAGGGGGCGGGCTGAGCATCGTCCTGTCGGGTGACTCGGCCTACGCAGCGACGCAGCGCGGCATCTTTCAAGTCAACCGCCACACGGGAAAGGTGTTGCGGGTCGTTCGCACTGCGGAGACCAACTCACCGGGGATGGGGATGCGGCTGATCGGAGACAAGCTGATCACAATCTCCAGCAACTCGGTCACGTGCTACCTGCTCAAACCGGCGGCGGACGCCCCGAGTAAGTAACCCCTCACAATCCCGTCCACGTCTGATCTCAGGAATACCCTCAATGATCCACAGCAAGCAGATCCTGGCAGCCACTCTCGCCTTGCTCCTCTCATCGACCTGGGTGTGTGCTCAAGGCCGGACCGGGATCTCGGTCAAAGCCACGGGGCAAGTGAAGCTCAAGCCTGATGTTCTCGAGCTCGAAGGTCATGTGAGCGGGAATGCCGAGCTGGCTGCGGATGCCATCACGAAGTTCCGCAGCAACCGCCAGCGGGCTGTCGAGGCACTCGAAGCTCTGCAGATCACCGGTCTGAAGATCAATCCGGGTCGAATCGATATCACCTCCGCCATGGATCAGGCAGCCCAGCAGGCGATGATGCGTGGCATGGCTGCGACCGCTTCGGCCAACCGTCCGCTCAACGTGGCCGAACCGCTGTCGATCCGCATCGATGGAATCGACAAGATGACTCAGGACCAGATCATCGAAACGCTGGTCAAGATCCTGGACGCTGGCAAAGACGCCGGGGTGACGCTCGGGGCCAAGGACACTCCGGGCTACAACCCGTACACCGGGCAGTACAACACGAACGGTTCCGCTCTGGCCCGGTTCCGGCTGTCCGATGTCGAGGGAGCCCGCCAGAAGGCATTCGAAGATGCGATGGCCAACGCCCAGAAGCAGGCGGACAAGCTCGCCAAGCTGGCCGGCTTGAAGCTCGGCAAGGTCCGGGCCATCAACGAGTCGACTGCCAATCAGGCTGCACGCCAGCAGGTGAACGTGGTTTATGCCTACATGCCGCCGAATCAGGAGCAGGAAGCGGAGCTGTTCACCAGTTCCAGTCTGCAGGACATCACCGTTTCGGCGGTCATTGAGGTCGATTTCGAAGTGCAGTAGGCCTGCCCACCACCGGGGGCTGACGCCATCCGACTCGCCTGCCTGAGACATTTCATGTCATCAATTCTCACCCGCCGACAACTTCTCCTTAGCCTGGGTGCCGGGTTGGGATCAGTTCCATTTCTGTCGCAGGGTGAGGATCTGCTTCCCAAGCACATCACGCCGCAAACTGTCTCTGCAGTGAAGAAGGGGCTCGACTATCTGGCCAAGGTTCAGGCGAGCGACGGCAGCTGGCATGGACTGGCCGATGGGGACACCTACCCATGTGCGATGGCCGGTCTGGCGGGGATGGCGTTCCTGGCCAACGGCAGCACATCCACTCGTGGAGCCTATGCGGACGCCGTGCGGCGAACGACATCGTTCATCGTCAGCCGGGCTCAAGCATCCGGTCTGATCGCCGAAGGCGAAGAGCAAGGCCACCCGATGTACGGGCACGGCTTTGGCATGATGTTCCTGGCCAGTGCCTTCGGGATGGAGACCCGACCCGATGTCCGCAAGAAGATGGACACGGTGATCAAGAACGCGATCCAGCTGACTTCGAAGGGGCAAAGCAATCTGGGTGGCTGGACCTACTATCCCGGCGGCGGCGACGAAGGGAGCGTGACCGTCACCCAGATGCAGGGGTTGCGGGCCGCACACAACGCCGGTTTCACGGTCCCGCGCGGCACCATCGAAAACGCCATCAAGTACCTCGAACTCTGCAAAACAGCCGAAGGCGGGATCTGCTACTCCTACGGCTCCGGCGGCGATACCCGGCTCCCGATCACCGCAGCTGCGATCTGCTGCCTGTACTCCGCGGGCGAGTACGAGTCCCCCTTGGCCGACTCGTGCATGAAGTACGTGATGAACCAGTTCAAGTCGACCGCCAACGAGTTCAACAGCGGTCACTACTTCTACCTGCACCTGTATGCGTCACTGGCCTTCTACCAGGCTGGGGACGAGTACTGGGACGCCTACTTCCCGAAGGCTCGCGAGAACCTTCTGAAGCAGCAGCAGGCAGATGGTCACTGGAACGGGGATGGAGTCGGCTCGGTCTTCGGAACGGCCCTCGCCTGCATCCTGCTGCAGATCCCGTACAAGTACCTGCCGATCTACCAACGGTGAGGAAACTCGAAGCACGAAATCCGAAATTCGAAACACACGCGTAACCTGCCTTGTTTCGAATTTCGAGTTTCGGATTTCGAATTTCTTCTCCCTCACTCCTCACCTCAGACTTGCACCCATGATCGCTGAAACCCCTCCCGACCTGGCCGCGCTGGCCAAGCTGAAGAGCGCTCAGGAGCGCATCCGTGAGCAGATCCGGACCGTCGTGATCGGCCAGGAAGAGGTCGTGGAACAGCTGCTGATCGCGATCTTCGCGGGCGGGCACTGCATCCTCGAAGGGGTTCCCGGGCTGGCGAAGACGCTGCTGGTGCAGACCGTCGCGCGTAGCCTCTCGCTGAACTTCGGACGTATCCAGTTCACTCCCGACCTGATGCCAGCTGACATCACTGGGACCGAAGTGCTGCACGAAGACCGGCAGACCGGCATCCGCGAGTTCAAGTTCGTCCACGGACCGATCTTCGCGAACATTCTGCTGGCTGACGAAATCAACCGCACGCCGCCCAAGACCCAGGCTGCACTGCTGCAAGGGATGCAGGAGCGCCAGATTTCGGCGGGGAACCACCACTACAAGCTGCCCAGCCCGTTCTTCGTCCTCGCCACGCAGAACCCGATCGAGCAGGAAGGAACCTACCCTCTGCCCGAAGCCCAGCTCGACCGTTTCATCATGAAGGTCATCGTTGGTTACCCGACTAAAGACGAAGAGCGCAAGATCTACCGCGCGATGACCGGGGCTCCGCCGAGTGACCCAATGCCGGTCCTGAGCGGGGAAGAAGTGATCGAGCTGCAGAACCTGATCCGCCGTGTGCCAATCAGCGACCTGCTTGTGGACTACACAATGAATGTGGTGCGCGCCACGCGTAAGGACGATCCCGAGTCGCCGGACTTTGTCCGCAACTGGGTCCTGTGGGGTGTGGGTCCTCGCGGTGGCCAATCGATGATCCTGGCAGCCAAGGCCCGGGCCGCTCTCTATGGCCGCCCCGAAGTCACGGTCGACGACCTCAAAGCCGCAGCTGTGCCTGTGCTTCGACACCGTATCGTGCTGAGCTACAACGCCGAGGCCGAAGGGCAGTCGCCGGACACGGTAATTCGCAAACTGGTCGACTCGATCCCGGTTCACGCGTCTCCGACGACGAGTGACCCGCAGGTGCAGAGAGCACTCAAGTAGGAAAATTCGAAGCACGAAATCCGAAACTCGAAACAAGCAGAGCGAAGTCCCATCAATCCCCTTTCGAGTTTCGTGCTTCGGATTTCGAATTTCCTTCCCTCACTCACCCCTCGCCTCTCACCACCTCATGTCCTACATCGATCCTGAACTGCTCTCCCGACTCACGGCGATTGGCGTCAAGGCCCGTCAGCCGATGGAGGGGTCGATCTCCGGGCTGCACCGGTCGCCGCTGCATGGACTCTCACCCGAGTTCGCCGACTATCGGTCGTATACGCCGGGTGATGACCTCAAAAACATCGACTGGAAGGTGTTCGGCCGTAGCGACCGGTTCTACATCAAGCGCTACGAAGAAGAGTCGAACCTGCGGGCCTTCTTCGTCGTCGATGCCAGTGCCTCGATGATGTATGGAGAGGGCAAGACCAAGTTCGATGTCGCGGCGACCATCGCCTGTGCCATGGCGGGAGCACTGATCAAGCAGCGTGACTCGGTCGGCCTGGCGACGATCAGCACCAAGCTCTCCGCGGAGCTGCCGCAGTCGAGTGCCTCATCCCAGCTGATCCGCTTCGATGACCTGCTGACGAAGACCAAGTGCGTCGGCGAGACCGACCTGGGCGCGGTCGTGAAGATGCTGGCCGACAAATATCCCCGCCGCGGAATGGTCGTGATTCTGTCCGACCTGCTGACACCGCTCGACACGCTGTACGACGCGCTGGGCAAGCTGCAGTATTCGGGCCACGAGATCCTGATCCTGCATGTGCTGCACCGCGAAGAGATCGAGATGCCGTTCAAGGACTCGGTGATCTTCCGCGACATCGAAGGGACCGAAGAGATCTTCGCCGAGCCGTGGGCCTTCCGCGAAGCGTATCAGCAGGCGATGGAAGCGTTCATCGCCGACGTCCGCACCCGCTGCCAGTACTGTGGCATCGACTACCTGCAGATCCTCACCGACGAAAACCTCGGCGCCCGCGTCAGCCACTTCCTCCACGCCCGCCAGCTCTCCGGACCGACAAGGCACCGCGGTCGCATGACTGGGAGTACGGTCCGAAGTGACGAGGAAACCAACTCATGATTCAACGACTCGCATTCTCGAGTTAGCCGTCGAGGTCGCTCGACGTGCCACTTGGTCGAGAATTGCTCTGAACACGTCGGACAAGTCCGACGGCTATCGACTCTGGCTCTCTTCACTCCTCTCTCGTCTCTCAACTCCTCAGTGTCCTTCCTCCTCCCCAGTCTGCTCTTCGGTCTGCTGCTCGCCAGTGCGCCGATCATCATTCACCTGCTGAACCGCAAACGGTTCATCCGGGTCGACTGGGCGCCGATGAAGTATCTCAAGCTCACTCTGAAGACGAACAAGCGTCGGCTGCAGATCGAGCAGTGGATTCTGCTGGCGCTGCGGACACTGGCTGTGATCCTGCTGGTGCTGGCTGTGGCCCGCCCGGTGGGGAAGGGGACCAATCTCGCCGGGATGCTGCGTCTGACGGGGCGGGCCAGCCGCGTGGTCGTCCTCGATGACTCGCTGAGCATGGGGCATAAGCCGGCCACCACCACGACCTTCGATCGCGCTCGTCGCACTGCGGCCGAGATTCTCCGCCAGATCGGGCCGCAGGACAGCGTGACGGTCATCACCTCGTCCCGCCCGGATCAGCCCCTGGTGACACAGGCCCAGCTCGATGAGTCTGCACTGGCCGATCTCCTCGCACGAGTCGAGCGGCTGGAACCTGTCGATGCGGGCAGTGCGTGGACCTCGACACTGGGAGCTGTCGATCAGCACCTGAAGGCAGCTGTCTTTCCGATGAAGGAGGTGATCGTCGTCACCGACCTGTGGGAAGCCGGTTGGACTCCGGAAGTCTCCGAGATCTGCGACCGCTGGGCCGCGGGCGAGGTCACTCTGCGAGTGTTCGACGCGGGAGCCGAACCGACCGGGAACCGCGTGCTCGAATCGCTCGATCGCATCGAGCCCGTCGTGATGGTCGATACCCCAGCCCGGTTCAACGTCAAGATCCGCAACGATGGGGCCGAGTCCCTGCCCGCTCAAGCTGCGGCCTACAAAGTCGATGGCGTGGAGCAGACGATCGAGCTGCCCGAAATCGGAACCAACGCGACCGTCGAGGTGCCCTTGGCGGTGGTCTTTGATTCGCCGGGACAGCATCAGCTGTCGTTTACGATTCCGGCCGATGCCATCAACGCCGACAACACACGCCATCTGATAGTCGACGTGCGGCGGGCCGTGGATATAGAACTGGTCGATGGGAACCCGGGCGTCGGGGACTTCGATGGTGAGACCGACTTCGTGGCCCTGGCTGTAACTGCCGGAAATGCTCCGTGGAATGCGACGACCTATGTCGCTCCAGAATGGATGCGCGAGCCGCTGGCCAGTCCGGATGTCGTGATCCTCGCCAATGTCGACACGCTCACTCCCGAACGAGCCAAAGACCTCGAACAGCTCGTGAATGCTGGCATGGGGCTGATCATCTACACCGGCGACGAGCTCGATGTCGCCTCGTACAACAATCTGCTGTATCGCAACGGCAGCGGTCTGCTGCCGGCCAAGCTGGAAGATGCCCGCGATGCCGAGATCAAGGGGCTGGTCATGGAACCAGCCAGCGATTCGCCGATCTCCCAGCTGGCCCGCCTGACCCCGGAGACACTCGGCAAGATTCGCCCGAGGCGCATTCAAGGCGTCACCGTCAGCGAAGATGACCCGAAGGTCCGCGTTCTGGCTCGCTGGAGTGACGTGAACCAGACCCCTGCTCTGCTTGAGAAGCGATTTGGTGAGGGACGTGTCCTGCTCTGGACGGTCACCGCCAACAAGGGCTGGAGCGACTGGCCGACCGAGGGGAGCTTCGTGCTGGCGACCCGCCTAGCCGCTCAGTCCGTGGCTGCACAGGTCACTCGCTGGGAGAACCTCACCACCGGGGAGGCGCTGCGGTATCCGTTCGACAAGAACACAGCTCCCGCAGCTGTCGATCTGACTCGTCCCGGTCAGGCAGAAGCCAGCGTCACTCCGCTGGATCGCTCGACCACGATCCCGATGCTGAACTCGACAGAGACCCACCACGCTGGGATCTATCGAGTGGCCTGGAAGAGCCCGACCGGTGACCCGGTCAAACGCGAGTTCGCCATCAGTGCCGACCACCGCGACAGTCGCATGGTCAAGCTGACGGATGAAGCGTTCCAGGGGTTCCTGGGGAAGCTGGTGCCGAAGATCGTCCATGTCTCGGGTGAGGCACTGGAGATCTCAGCTGCGGGGGCGGAGCTGTGGCGGTACGTGATCCGCGTGCTGCTGGGGCTGCTGATCGTGGAGACGATCCTGGCCGCCTGGATCGACCGCAAACGGTGATTCCCTGTCGGCGATTTCTCCGAAATCGCTGGTTGGAATGACTGTCAACGAGAACGTGAATGAACGGATGGCGTGCTGATCACGCCGATTCAGCGACTTCGGAGAAGTCGCCGACAGAGAAGTAGGACGGGCTGGAAAGCCCGTCCTACGAAGAAAAGAACCATGAAACGTCTGTGGGACATCCTGTTCGGCCTGGACCGCTCCTCGTGGACCGAGGGGGGGCGTTGGACGCTGGACTGGATCTCGCTGCCGACTGGCGACCGGATGCTGCTGCTTCTGGCCATCCTGGCTTTGCTCGCCGGTGGGCTGGCGGTGATCTATCGCTGGGATGCGCGGCAGACCAGCCGACTGGCCCGCTGGTTCCTGTTCTCCACTCGGGCGTTGCTGCTGCTGATTGCGGTGACGATGCTGCTGGAGCCGGTGCTGGTCCTCAGCAAGGAGGAAAAACTGCCCTCACATTTGCTGGTCCTGGTCGACAACAGTCCCTCGATGGAGCTGCGCGATGCGTGGAAGGATGAGACGTTCGGAGCCCAGGTCGCGAACACTCTGAAGGTCCCGGGCGGCGTCCCCGGGCTGCGCGAACGAACGCGGCTGGATCTGGCCCGCATGGTTCTGTCGGACGAGATGCTCAAGACCCTCTCGCAAGACGGCAAACGCGTGGTCCATGTTCACACGTTCTCGGACCGTTTGCGAGACGAGGCCCCCGACTTCAGTGGTCAGAGGACGATCTCCGCGTCCGGTCAGACGACTGCGATCGGATCGGCCCTCAGGCAGGCCCAGCTGGCCTATAACGGGATGCCGCTGGCTGGGGTGCTGATGGTCACCGATGGCCGCTCGACTGCAGGCGAGCCACCGGAGGCGATCGCCTCGGAGCTGGCGGAGAAAGCGGTCCCGGTCACTTCGCTGATCCTGGGAACTCCCGAAGGCCCCCGAAACGTCACGATCACCGATGTCGAGGCCAACCCGGTCGCTCTCGTGCGCGACTCGAACCGGTTGACCGTTCATCTGCAGTCGCGCGGTCTGCAGGACCAGGCAGCCCGCGTGCTGCTCGAACGTCGCAAGAACGGCGGTCCCTGGGAGGAAGTCGGACGGCAGGACGTGATCCTGGGTCTCGACGGAGCCCTGCAGACCGTTGACTTCAACTTCACCGAAGACGCACCCGCCAAGCTCGAGTTCCGGGCCACGGTCGAAGATGCCGGTCCCGAACTCTCCACCGATGACAATCGCGGGCATGCGGAAGTGCGGATCGTCCGCGACCGGCTGCATGTGCTGGTGATCGCCGGGTCCGCGTTCCCCGAAGTGCAGTTCCTCAAGAACGCCTTCTACCGCGACCGGAAGATCGAGCTGTCGAGCTGGCTGCAGAACGCTGATGACGACTACGAGCATCTGGGCGATGTGCCGATTCGCCGCCTGCCGCAGACGCAGCAGGAACTCGATGACTACGATTGCGTGCTGCTGTATGACCCGGACCCCACAGCCTGGCCTCCGAACTTTCCGGAGATGCTGACGAACTTTGTCTCCAAGGCTGGCGGCGGGCTGGCCTATGTGGCTGGGGAGATCCACACAGCCAACTCGTTCGACAAGCAGACCGACCCGGCGATGGCGTGGCTCAATCTGCTCCCCGTGATTCGCGAGCCGGGTCTGTTCCGCTCCGATGTCCAGCTCAAGCTCAGCGCCCGCGAGCCGTGGAAGTTTCAGATCACCGAGTCGGGCCTGACTGACCCGGTCTTCACCTTTGCCGAGTCGCGTGAAGAGAACCAGCGGATCATCGAGAGCCTGCCCGGGATGTTCTGGCACTTCCCGGTCACGAAGGCCAAGCCGGGAGCGACCGTCCTGGCTGTGCATGGTGACCCGCGGATGCGGAACGAGAACGGCCCGGAAGTCCTGATGGCGACCCAGCTCGTCGGCCCGGGCCGCGTGCTGTTTGTCTCGTTCGACAGTACCTATCGCTGGCGTTATGTGACTGAGCAGACGTTCGATGGCTTCTGGGCTCGCGTTGTCGACCGGGCCGGTCGCAGCAAACAGCTCGGCGGGGCTTACCCGTTCCGGCTGTCGAGCCCGCAGTCGAGCTACACCCCGGGCAGTCAGGTGAAAGTGATCGCCCGCTTCCTCGACCCCGCTGAGATGGAGCCCGGGCTCAACAGTCTTCACGGAGAGATCGAACACGGCGACGGCGACCCCGAGTCCGTCACGCTCACTCCCACGGGCGGACCGGGCGAGTTCTCCGTCAGCTTCCCGGCGACCGACCCGGGCCAGTACATCGCCCGCGTCTGGATGGGGGATGAGACTGCCGGAGCTGTGGCTCGCGCGGCCACGCTCTCGCTCGATGTGCGGATGCCGAACGCCGAGTACGAGAACCCCGGCATCGACCGGGCTCGCATGGAGCCACTCGCATCGGCCACCAAGGGCCGCGTCCTCGATGCGACCCAGATCGACCAGATCCCCGCGAGCTTCCAGGTCGGCGAGGTGACCCGCGTGCTGGAAGACCGCCAGGAAATCTGGGACGCCCCGATCCTGTGGGTCGGGCTGTTCCTGCTGCTGGTGGTTGAGTGGGTCGTACGGAAGAGGGTGCGACTGATCTGACCCCCAGAGAACCTGTTCGCCGTTGAGCTCGCTCGACGTGCCAACGCACAGCACGTCGGGCGAGCCCGGCGGCTAACACCGAAACATGAGTCCATCACAATCATCACTGAACTCCCTCCGCGAGCAGATCGCCTCGCGTCTGGCGGTTGTGCGCCGGGCCTTGCTCGGCCATTTCCTCGCCGAAGGGGTCGCGCGCACGCTCGTCGTCACGGTCGGTCTACTGCTGCTCAGCCTCGGTCTCGACTGGTGGCTCGATCTGTCGCTCACTGCCCGGCTCATCTACTGGGGAGTCGTTCTGGCCTCAGCTGCGGGGGTGCTGTTCTGGTTCGTAGTCCGTCCCTGGCGGTTGCCGCTGGGGCCGATCGATGTGGCTGCGGCGCTGGATCAGAAGCGACACGGCCCGCCGCTGGCTCCGCAGGTCGCCAGTGTGATTCAGCTCGTCGACTCAAACCCGGACCAGATCGGCGAGTCGGAAGCGATGCGAGAGACAGCTGTCCGGGCCAGCCATGCCGCGCTCGAACAGATCGACTTCCGGACGGCGCTCAACTCGAAACACCTCTGGACGGCGATTGCTGTCGCGCTGGGCACGCTGCTGCTCCCGGCGGGGATTGCCCTCGCCTTCCCAAGCACAGCCAAGCTGTGGGCCGAGCGGTGGTTCTCCGGTTCGGATCGTCCGTGGCCGCGCTCGACGCGCATCTCTGTCGAGGGGGTCAAAGACGGCGTTCTGCAGGTCCCGCGCGGCGAGGTCTTCACCGTGCAGGCGAAGGTCACCGATGACAAGGCACCCACACAGACCGTCTGGCTGCGGCAACGCCCAACGGAGGGGAAGACCCAGACCTACACGCTCGAGAAGTTCTCCGACGGCGACTTCCGGCTTCAGCTGGCTCCGCAGCAACAGCCGAGCCGTGTCGAGGTCTGGGGCGGCGATGGGCGGGCAGAGCCGTTCAAGATCATCCCCGTCGATCGACCGAAGATTACTTCGATGCTGCTGACAGCTCAGGGGCCGCGTGAGACCGAGCCGAAGAAGTTCGACTTCAAGACCACTGACAGCGCGGTCCGGCTCGCCCCGCAGACCAAGGCCAAATTCGAGTTCGAAACAAACGTCGAGTGCTCCGCCATCAAGGTCGAAACCTCTTCGCCGGGGCTGGACCGCTTCACAAACAGCGGGACCAACAAGCATGCTGTCGAGTGGGTTCACGACGCAGCTGTGTCGCTCCGGATTGTCCTCGTCTCGCAGGAGTCGGGGCTGGAGTCGCATCCACAGACTGTGAGTATCGGCGAGCTGCCGGACCGGGCGCCGCGCCTGAGTCTTCGACACAGCGGCGTGCGGCTGCGAGTCACACCCGAAGCGACGATCCCGCTCACGATCAGTGCGCGTGACGACTTTGGAATCCGGACACTGAGCCTGGACCTCAGCACGCCGCAGGCGACGATTGTAAAGCCCGTGGATGAGGAAGGCCTAGAGCCGAGGGCCGAGGGCCGAGGACCAGAGAAAGGGGAGCCTGCTCAGACGGAGGGGAAGGACGGCGAGAAGACGGACAGGGAAAAGACGGACAGGGAAAAGACGGAAGCCGCGGCGCAGCCAGAGGGGACACCGGCTCCTGATGCGAAGCCAGCTGATACGCCGATGCCAACGACTCCGGCGGAAGAAACGACCACTCCGGACGGGCCAATGGGCCCGTCCCACGAGGGCAAGGACGAAGGACCAGGGACCATGGACCCGGCCGCGGACCCTCAACCCTCAACCCTCAACTCTCAACCGGCCTCGCCTCCGCCGGCTCCTCAACCCGTCTCCCTCTTCGGCCCCGCAGACCCGGCGAATCAGATCAACGTCGACCACGAGCATAAGCTCGAACTCACCGCACTTAAGCTGGAAGTCGGTCGCACGCTCGTCATTGCTGGAGTGGCTGAGGACGACTGTATCCTCGGACGGCAGTCGACACGTTCCGCACCCCTCGTCTTCCGGATCGTGAAATCCGAGGAGCTGTTCAAGGAGATTCTTCAGCGCCAGCAACAGCTGCGGGCCCGTCTGAGCAAAGCCCGCGACTTGGCGGATGAGCAGGCGACGAAGCTCCCGTTCGTGGTCGACGCCGAAAGTGCCCGCCTGATTTCTCGCCAGCATCAGGTCATCGCCCGTGAAGTCGGACAAGTTGCTCAGGGCCTGGACGCTACGGTCCTCGAGATGCAGCTCAATAAGCTGGGGGGCGAGGAAGCGTGGGACTTGATCGCGACTCTGATCGTCAAACCGCTGCAAACCATGACTGAGATCGATCTTCCGGCACAGCGGGCCAGCCTGGAAGAGTTGGTCCGGACCCCCACCGAAGGTTTGGACGAAATCACCGCCCAGCAGAAGAAAATCGTGGAAGATCTCGACAAGATCCTGAAGAATATGGCTCAATGGGACAGCTTCATCGACATCGTCAATCAGGTGGACTATCTGAAGAAGATCGAAACCGGCGTGCTGAACCAGACTGAAGCACTCAAGAAGTCCACTCAGGAAGAGAAGAAGGACGACCCGAAAGGCGAGAAGAAGAAGGAAGCCGACTCGATCTTCGACAACTGACTTGGATTCGGGAGGGCGAAGCTCCTGCTGAGCCGCGAGCTTGGATGCGACTTCCACTCACGAATCGGCTCGGCAGGAGCCTCGCCCTCCCGACAGACATCGCCGCCATGGAATGGATACCATTGCGAGAACCGCACCGATCACCATCCCTCTCCGGGAGAATCTCAATGTCACGTCTCTGGAAACTTGTTCTGATGCTCGCTCTCCTCGTGCCCAGCTTCGCGCTGGCTCAGGAGAAGGCCAAGCCCGTCGATGAAAAGGAACGGATCAAGTTCGAGCAGGACAAAGCTCAAGCTCATATGAAGGAGCTGGAAGAGCGGATGTTCGAGCTCTCCAAGCTGATCCGCGACACCCAGCCCGATGACGCCGCCCGGCTCATCATGGGGGTCCAGAAGGCTCGCGAGCATCTGATCGCCGAGCGGATGGGCGATGCTGCCACGCTGCTCAGCGACCTGAAGCTCGATCAGGCCACGACCGAGCAGAAAGAGGTCATCGCCAAGCTGGAGGAGCTCAAGAAGCTGCTCCTGACGGCGGACATCGGACTGGAGCTGAAGCTCCAGCAGCTCCGCGAGTTGAAGCAGGCCCGGGAGTCGCTGGCCAAGCTGGTCGAACGCGAAAACCAGCAGATGAAGGCGACCAAGGGCGAACTGGCCAAAGAGGGCGGGCAGCCTGGTGAGTTCAAGAATCTCGAACCCAGCGAGAAGCAGAATCAACGGCAGGCGGATGACCTCGAACAGCTGATTAAGAACTTCGGAACGCTGACCGGTGGAGCTGCGAACGCCGTGGCCTCTGCCAGCCAGTCGATGGGCAAAGCCGGCAACAGCCTCGGGAAGGGCGAAGGGAAAGAAGCGACCCCCAAGCAGGCCGAAGCGGTTGAGAAGCTGAAGGAAGCGGACAAGAGTCTGGCCGATGCCGAAGATCAGCTGAAGAAGGAACTGGAAGGTCTGGTCCGCAAGCAGGTGATGGAGCATCTGGTCGAGATGATCGCGATGCAGAAGAAGGTCCGCGAGACGACTGTCAAGCTGCAGCCTCGGATCGCCGAAGGAGCCACGACTGCGGTCGCCTCGCTCAAGCGGCTGGAAGGCTCCGAAGATGAGATCATCACGCTGGCCAACGACTGCATCGACCTGTGCGAGCTGACCGAGTTCAGCGTCGCTTTCCCGACGGCTCTGCAGGACATCGTCGGCAAGATGGAGATCGTCCGCGATCAGCTGGGCGATGGAGTCGGAGACGATGAAGTCGTATTCCAGCAGGAAGAGATCGAAGCGGATCTGGAAGGACTGCTGAATGCCCTCAAGCAGGCCAGTAAGCCGAATCCGGAAGGTCAGTCGGGCGAGTGCATGGGCTGCAAGGGGAACCTCAACAAGCTGCTGGCTGAGCTGAAGATGGTTCGACAGATGGAGACCTCGCTGCAGATTCAGACGAAGCGGATCGATGATGCGGTGACCGCGAAGAAGATCACCGAAGATCAGAAGGAAGAGCGGTTCGCCCCACTCCAGAGTCGCCAGGAGCAGGTGCTCGAAGCGACGACGAAGATTGCCGACACGTATGGTGGCACTCAGCGGTAGTTGTCATTCGTCCGGAGTCATTGGTCATTGGTCCTTTGTCATTCGTTCGGGAGAGTCAGATGCGGCGATTGTCTTGGATTGCGATTGTCGTCATGGGAACCGTGGGGGTTGTTCGGGCCGATGACCCGGTGACTCCGGCGGTGGCTGAGGCGGCTCCTGAGAAGGGGGCAGCTGCGGAGGACAAACCTGCAGAAGCGGACAAGCCAGAGGCGAAGCCGACCGAGGACCAACCAGCAGCGAAGCCGGCAGCTCCCAAGGTCGACCCGGCCCTTGAGGCGGCGAAGGATGATCCGGATGTGGCAGCTCGCTTAGAGACGCTCTACCCGCTCGATGGGGAAGAGTGGCGCGAGTATCCACTGGGCGTCCTGGAAATGGAGATGCAAGAAGCGATCGAGGACCTCTCTGCTCAGAAGGCCAAACCGCCGGCGCTGGTCACTCAGCCGCGCATCATCTCCCGGCTGGATGTGATGATTGCAGAGCTGGAGAAGAAGACCGGCGGCGGAACCGGATCGAACAATGCGGGTAACAAACCTGCCGAGCGGTCGGCTCTTCGCAAAGGAAAGTCGAAGGATGGCGAGATGCGGGCTGTTCGCAAGGAAGGCGACAAGTGGGCCGAACTCCCGGCGAAGGAGCGTGAGAAGATCCTGCAGTCGCAGGGCGAGGGGTTCCCGGCCGGCTACGAGGATGTGCTGGCAGACTACTTCCGCAAACTGGCCAAGACCGAAAAGCCCGCAACAGCTCCTGTCGGGACCGACAAGCCCGTGGCTCCGGACGCTCCGGCCAACCAGTAATACCT
The DNA here is from genome assembly GCA_044337025.1 of Planctomycetaceae bacterium. GTDB lineage: Bacteria > Planctomycetota > Planctomycetia > Planctomycetales > Planctomycetaceae > TH-plancto1. Next base: position 98,466 of record JBIIOI010000006.1, on the reverse strand, counting down.
GAAATCGAACCGTACCGAACCGTGCGAGGGGGAATCTGATGCGGAGTATCGCATTCGTCTGCAGCTGGCTGGCGATCGGCACCAGCCTCTGGGCCGAGGGGGACACCCTCAAGAAGTTTGACGGCTCAGCTGTGGTCGGCAATCTGCTGGAGGTTCGCGAAGGTTCCGTGGTGCTCAAGCCCGAAGGGTCGGGGGATGACGGTCGACTGGAAGTCCCCTTCAGCGATCTGGAGTCAATTCGCTTCCGGCACACGGATGATCGGGTCCAGCTTCGCAAGATTCTCTTCGACACCCGCGGCGATACCGATCGCAAGGCCGAAAAGACAGCCACGATCAAGCTCCGAGCGGGGAAGCAGCGATTCGGTTTGACCTACCTGCATAAATCCGGCCCGTTGCTTTGCAAGCTGGAGTACTCCGGTCCGGGTGTGAATCGAACGAAGCTCAGTCCGACCTCGCTATTCCGGGCCGGGACGCAGGCGACTTACACGCAGAGGGACAAGGGGTTTGATGCCGAGGGGTTCCTGCTGCCGGAGATCTTTACGCCCGAGGAGAAGGGAGTCTTCGCTCGCGTGCATGAGTTCTCCGCCGAGGCTGTCGTTGAGGACTACTCGGACTTCAAAGGGATCCGAGTCGCGCGGTATGCAGCCGCGAACTCGGTCGATCTGGGCGCGTTCAAGCACTCGAACAATCACTTCGCGGTCCTGCTGCATGGGTTCCTGACGATTCCCACGGACGGGGAGTACACCTTCTATCTGAATGCCTCGCAGGATATGCAGGTCTGGTTCGGGAACGACCCGCCTGCTGTCCATCCCGGCAGTCCGACACTGCAGGGCTCGGACTTCACAGTGATCGCCGCGGATAGCGGCACCTGGTGGGGGCCACTGACCGCCTGGGGGCCAGATTCTGTGACTATCACGACTTCGATTGCCGGGACCTCCCATCCCATCGAGGCTGCGGTGACCCATCTGCAGGAGATCTGGTCAACCTCCGTCATTCTCAAAGAGACCAAGATCGATCGAGCCGGGGAGCCGACCGACAAAGACTCGGTCTACGCGAAGTCGGCGGACGGCAAGACCGTGCAGCGCGTCGCGGGAAAAGTCCTTGGCAAAGAAGGTGACTCGCTGCAGGTCGAATACGAGGGCGAGAAACGCGGACTGAAGATGGAACGCATCGTCGGCGTCGTCTTTCAGGGACGACGTACCAAAGACCCGCCCGCTCCCGGAGTCCTGGTGGTCTCGGGCGGGCATCGCCTGCCTGGCACGATGGTTTCCGCCAAGCGCGGCACACCGCTGGGGTTCAAGGCCGCCTGGGGTCAGGCGATCGAGTGGCCCTATGACCGGATTGTCCGATTCGAAGTTCGCAACGGTCGCAACGTCTGGCTGACCGATCTGCAGCCGACCGCACAAGAGTCGATCCCGTACTTCGACCGCAATCTGGGCTGGTCGGCCGACAAGAGCCTGCGGGGGGGAGAGCTGAAGATTACCGACAAGAGTTACCCGCGCGGGCTGTGTACCAATTCCCGGACGGTGCTGGCCTACAACATTGAAGGGTACAAGCGGTTTGAGTCGGATCTGGGAGTTCAGCACGAAGACGGTCGTCTCGGCCGGGCAGCGGTCAAGGTTCTCGTCGATGGGCAAGTCGCCTTTGTGAACGCGGACGTGAAGCTCGAGTCGGGTCCCCTTCCCGTTTCGGTGGACCTTGCCGGGAAGAAATCGTTGACGCTGGAGGTCGACTTCGGGGAGAACTTCGATGTGGGCGATCACATCACCTGGGGCGGCGCGAAACTCATCAAGTAACTCACGCGAACATCGGTTTTGGTTTCGAGGAACGAACAATGAACGCCAAGTGGTTTCGGTCAGTCTGGACCTGTGGATTTGCCCTGGCTGGTGTCTGGGCCGCAGCTGAGGATTCGAAGCTAGTGGTCCGCGATGTGAATGTGTCGTTCGCCGCGAAAGGGACAATGAACGACCGCTCCTCGTTCCGCGGCACGCTGCCGGGAGTCGTACTCTCACAGCGGCCCGCACCGGCCAAGTCTCAGGACAGCATGCCCCAGCCATTGGGCGTGCTGACCTTCGAGGGGACACCCACCGAGAAGGTGGATGTCCTGCTCGAATACGATGGCTCCGCACGGATGCTGGCCCGCTGGCCACATGTCGAACAGCGGTCGACGCGAACACTGTGGAGGAACGCGGATCTGGTCAACTCCAAGACCGCACCGACCTCTCCGTTTCCAGCGAACTCGTGGTTGAATCCTCTGCGATCGGCAGACCGGCTCTCGATTTCGTTCGACCAAAAGATCGAGAAGTTCGTGCTGTACGATATGTCGCTACGGGCACCGAACGGGGTGGAACTCGAAGCGGCCGAGACCGGTTACAAAGCTCGCAGCGCCGGGACCTCGGCCATCCACGACATCACCGTTTACCGGCCGGTCGGCGATGGCAAGTTCCGAGCTGCCTATGTCGCGACGATCCCCGGAGCGGCCAAGCCCGCAGCTGCGCCCGATGCCGCCACTCCGCCGATGCCCGCAGCTGTACCCGCTGCGAAGCCTGCTCCCGGACTGGCCGTCGCAGCCCTTCAAGCGATCGTCGGCACGCCCGTGCCTGCTCCGGCGGCCCCAGCGGCAAATCCGATGCCCGCTCCCGCAGCCGCGCCGACGACTCCGCAGCATGACATCAATTGGGTTGGCGACGCTCAAACACCGGATGAACTGGTCGCGGCCTGGGAACCACTGCTGGCGGCGCAGGGGCTGGGGGCGGCAGAGATCGCTCATGTGCAGACGATCCTGAAGGCTCACTCGTTCGACAAAGACTCCGCGCGTGTCGTGTTCCGCGTCGACCCGGCGACCGTGGAGACTCTGGCCCCGCTCGAAGTCTCGCCCCAGCCTGACAAGGTGCAGCGCGTCTGGCTGGTGATCCTGGACGGAGCTGACCCCGAGATCAAAACGCGCATCTCCAAGCTGATTGCCGCTCTGGGCGAGAACTCTTATGAGAAGCGCATGGCAGCCAAGGCCGAGCTGCTCAAGCTCGGCCCGACAGCTGTGCCTCAGCTCAGTGCCGAGAAGAACAACAAAGATCCGGAGATCTCTTTCCGAATTGAGGAGATCCTGGAGGAAGTTCAGAATCCCACCGACCAGGGAGACGCGGCGCTTCCTGAGGGTGTCCTGATCGATGGATAGCCTGCATTCCGAGAGTCATTGTCACATGCAGCTCCCATCTCGTGATGAGATCAACGTCTACGACGACGATCTGGATGGGCGGGTCGCTTGCGACCACTTCTTCGGTAAGACCTTGGAGCAAGCCGAAGGCATGTTCCACGAGAACTCGTTGTGCTATCAAGAAGACCTGATGTGGATGGGACCCGCAGCGTTTTGCTTCTATTTGCCAGCATTTCTGAACTACCTGCGAAGTGACTCTGCCGACGATGCTGATCTCAGCTGTCTCGCCATGATTCTGGAGTACCGACTGGAGAATGATGCAAGCGCTCTGATCCCCATTGCCCCGCAGGTTGTTTCGATCTGTCGACACATTCTGGACCACTTTGGCAGATACGCGGTCGATACGCAGTTGTATGGGGACTTGCAGTCAAGACTCGAATCCCTGGACCTGGAGTTCCGGAAGCTCATTCGTGTGTGAGATCGACTTTGCGGATGGAGAGTGCAGCGGCATTCGGTCGTCAGGGTTACGCGGGGTTCTTCACTGCCCACTGCCCATTCCCCACTGCCCTCGGCTCGGCTCATCACCCCATAACTGATCTTGTGGCCCTTTCCCGAGCGGGTTAAATTCCCGCCGCGATTGGACCGGCAATACCTGCCGGTTTGAGATTCGGTTCATGGAACGCATGGAAGCTCCACGGGACAGAGTCTGACAGCCAAGTCGCGTTCCGGCACGGAGGCCAAACCATGAGTTCCCGCGCAGGTAGCACCGTCCTCACGTTTCTGATGTCGATCCCCATCGCGGCTGTGGGCCTGATGGCGGTCTTTGGGGTGCCCCCGCTGTCGTCGGTGATAGCAGCCTCTCGAGGCCAGAACATCGACCTCGGCTTTGATGACGACCGCTCCAGCCACTCGGGCAAATCCGAGCGAGACGGCACTGAAGAAGAGGCACCTTCCTGGTCCGATTCCGAGACCGAACTGGGAGCTGTTGCCGAATTCGAGACCGACGCCGAGACCGACCGCGATGAACTCGGGTTCTCTCGCCCCAGCTCGAAAAGCCCACGCAAGCGAACCAGCTCCACCAGCGATGCGGACGAGGACCCCTTAAAGTTTGATGACGAGCGATCGACATCGGACAGATCGAATTCGAAGACGCGCGGCCTGAAGCGCGATGCGTCCAATCCATTTCCGGAGGACGAGGCCCCTTCCTCAGGGCGCGGCTCGCGAGTCTCTATGAAGGATTCGCTGAAGAAGCTCAATACGCTCAACGTCAAGAAGTATCACTTGGTCCCCGGTTCTGAGCCGAACACATGGTTGTTCGTCTGCATGTTCGCTCCCGGCGATGATCAGAAGGTGATTCACCGCTTCGAGTCCGAAGATCCCGATCCGGATCTGGCTGTGGCCAAGACCGTCGAGCAGATTGATGCCTGGCTGCTCAAGCGGTTCAAGGACAATACCTCTTTGTCGCAGATGGCGAACTGACCATGTGGGGCGGCGGCGAACACCCCTGGGGCTGGCAGCACAGCTCCCTGGTACCTGACGCGAGCCCAGCTGCGATCCTGTGGAGCTGGCAGCTCGGACCCGCTGAGGCTGTCGAGCGCGAATCCGGGACTTCGAGTTCCGGTCGCTCCCCCGCTCTGGCCCGATTGGAAGCGGCCCTGTTCGTCGCGGAGGGAGCCGTTACCGCGAAGAAGCTCGCCCAGTTTGCGGCCTTGCCCGATTCCACAGCTATTCCGGAGATGGTCGAGGAGCTGAACGCCGGTTACGAAGTCGATCAGTCGGCCTGGCGTGTCGAACGCCTGGCGACCGGATACCAGCTGATGACCCGCCCGGTCTTTGCCCGCTGGCTCGATAAGGTCCACGAGCGGCAGGCTCGATTAAAGCTCTCTCCCCCGGCGATGGAGACGCTGACGATTATCGCGTACCGCCAACCCCTGACCCGCGCGGATCTCGAAGAGGTGCGCGGAGTGCAGTCGACCGAGCTGCTCAAACAGCTGATGGAACGCGGACTGGTCAAAGTCGTCGGCGAACACGATTCGCTGGGGCGACCGTATCTTTATGGGACGACGCGACTGTTTCTGGAGTCGTTCGGAATCCGCTCGCTCGATGATATGCCGATGGCGGATGAGCTGCGTAAGCCAGCCAACGCTCCGGTGGTAGAAGCAAGCTCCGACCCAGAAGTCGCTGCCTGACGTAGCAGAATCCGTAAGAATTCTGGCGTCCATGCCTGTAGCGGAAGTCGCCAGACTTCCGTCGGAACACTGCACGTCGAGCAAGCTCGACGGCTACACAGCCTAAGGGTGTTCTATGCGCGTCGGCAGATCGAACTGGATGGGCAAGCCGGTGGAGCGGATGAAGCCGCGGAGGAGGCGTTGTTCGCTGGCGGCGGTGATGGCCTCCTGAGCCAGGGAGGTCAGCTCGGCGGCGGTGTCGACGACGCGACCAGCGGCGGTGACGTACTTGCCGTGGCTCCAAGCCGGTTCGATGGGGTTGAGTTCGGGGGCGTACGGCGGCAGGGGCTCCAAGTGGACATCGCCGACCTGCTCGCACCACTTTCGCAGCATCTTGGATTTGTGTTGCTGGAGGTTGTCGAGGACCACCACCAGCGGGGTGCCCAGGGCGCGGCGGAGGCGACCCAAGCGGCGGATCAGTTCTTCAACACTCACGCTGCGCCCCGGCAGGAACTCGGCATACAAGCCGCAGCGACGACGTGTGGGAGAGAGCGTCAGCGACCCCAAGACCGTGACCTTCAAACGATGGCGCAGGCGATGACGGATCACCGGCGTGTGGCCTGCCATCGCCCAGGTCGATTTGGCGTACGGAATCGTCAGAAACCCGGATTCATCCAGGAAAATCAGCGAGGCTCCGAGCTGTCGGGCTTTTTTTAATCGCGGGCCAGCGATGATTGACCCAGTGGGCGATGACCTTCTCGTCCCGCTCGGACGGTCGCGATTTCGGTCGCTGCACCGTCATCCCCAACGACCGCAACAAGGCGGGCAAATGGTTCGCGTGATACGACACGCCGAACTCCCGCTCGATCAACTCCGCCACTCGTGGCCCCGTCCACAACTGCGACAAGAACCCCGCCGCGACCGGCCCCGTCTGCAACAGCTTGACCAACTTCGCCCGCTGCGTCTTGTTCAGCTTGGGCTTCATGCCCGGTGCCTTCTTGGTTCGCAACTGCTCGGGCTTCTTCCCGTGCCGGGACTTCTGCACCCACAGCTGCACACTGCGTTGCGATCGCCCCACGGCCTGGGCCACATCCGCCGTCGACCAGCCCTCGTCACACACCAGCCGCACCGCGCGAATCCGCACGGCCTCGGCACTCGTTTCGCTTCCGTGCGTATTCATGCGAGGGACCAGAGCAGATTCCGAAAACGGCGCAAAGGTCATTGTTAGGCTGTGTAATCGCTGTGACCCCTCCAGGGTCGGCCAGTTCAGAGAGTACCACTATCCACGACTACTCCCCCGAAACGAATTCTTGGGCCAAGTACCTCCCGAACGGTCCCCGAGTCAGGCTATGATCGCTCGAGTTCCCCAGGAGCCCGAGCTGAATGAAGCTGACCCGCCTTGCCGTCGATCGACCGATTGCCACGCTCATGGCGTGCCTGGTGGTCATCATCCTGGGCGTTGTATCGGTGGCGATGCTCAGCGTCGACTTGATGCCCTCGGTCGAGATGCCGACCGCGTCCGTCACCACGCTCTATCCCGGAGCCGGCCCGGAAGAGATCGAGACCCTGATCACCCGCCCGCTGGAACAGTCGCTGACCTCCGTGCCCGGATTCGAACGCGTCACCAGCCGGTCTCTCGAAGGCAGCAGCAACATCCAGCTGGAGTTCGCGTGGGGTACGGACCTCGACGCAGCTGTGTCGGATATGCGGCAGGCGATCGACCGCGTGATGCGAGAACTGCCCGAGGATTGCGATCCTCCCACCGTCCGGCGGTACGACTCAAACGACTCGCCAATCATCTACATGGGAGTCACCAGCAAGCTGTCGCCGGTTGATCTGACCCGGCTGGTCGAGAAGACCGTCATCCCGCGCTTCGAGCGGCTACCGGGCGCTGCCCGCGTCGGCATGCGTGGAGATGTCCGCCGCGAAATCCACGTTGAGGTCGACAAGGGCAAGGTCGAGTCGCTCCAGCTGGGACTCAACGAAGTCGTCGATGCCCTCTCGCGCGGGAACATCAACCGCCCGACCGGTGACTTCCAGGAAGGGAACGTTCATCGCCTGATCCGCAGTCAGAGCGAATACGCCAACCTCGAAGAGATCCGCAATCAGGTCATCCGCCAGTCCGGCGATGCCTCAATCCGCGTCCGCGATGTCGCCACGGTCGAAGACAGCCACGAGCGGATCACCCAGCTGACCCGCGTGAACGGCGAGCCGGGCATGATGGTCTATGTCTTCAAACAGTCGGGGGCCAACGTCATCGACGTCAGTGACCGCGTCCGCAAGGTGCTGGCCGATCTGAACGAGGAGATGACCGATCTGCAGATGAGCGTGCGCGTCGATTCGGCCGACTTCATCCGGCAGTCGATCCGCAATATCCGCAAGTCGGCGATCGAAGGGATGGTCCTGACCATGCTGGTGCTGCTGCTGTTTCTGGGCAGCATGCGCAGCACCATCATCATCGGGATCACAATGCCGCTGTCGGTGTTCTGTACGTTCATCCTGATCTACTACCAGGGTTACACGCTGAACATGGTGTCGTTCGGGGGTCTGGCCCTCGGAATTGGAATGCTGGTCGACAACTCGATTGTCGTGCTGGAGAGTATCTTCTGTTATCGAGATGCCGGACTCTCCCCCAAGGAGGCCGCCATCAAGGGAACCGACGAAGTGGCGATGGCGATCGTCGCCAGCACGCTCACCTCGATCATCGTGTTCGTGCCGATCCTGTTCATGAAAGGGATCCCGTCGATCCTGCTCGGCCAGCTGGCGTTCGTGGTGACCTGCTCGCAGATCTCATCTCTGTTCGTGGGGCTGACGCTGACTCCGATGCTGGCCGCTTATCTACTGGAGCCCAAGGGGGAGGTCGAGAAGGCGGTGTCGTTCTGGGCCAGGCTCAGCCGGGGTTTCGGGAACTTCGTCCAGTGGCTGCTGACTCCGACACGTTGGGTCGTGATCGGGATCGAAAAACTCTACGAGTGGGCACTGCGCAAGGCCTTGGCCTGGCCCGCGGCGACTCTGGCGCTGGTCTTGCTCGCAGCCAGCACCACACTCGGACTTCTGCCGCGCGTGGGGACCGACTTCCTGCCCAAGACGGACGATGGCCGCCTGAGCATTACGGGAGAAATGCCGCCTGGAATCCAGCTGGCCGACCTGCAGCGGCAGGCGATCCTCCTGGAGCAGAAAGCGGTCGAGCTGACTCCCGAGCGGCTCGGCTACAGCAACTTCATCGGAGATCGAGCCGAAGAGGCCGATAGCTGGCACGAATGCCGCGTCTCTCTGCAGATCAAGCCGCGCGATCAGCGGACCGCCACCTCGGAAGAGATCCGCAAACGCGTGGCTGGGAAGCTCAACGACATTCCAGGCATGAAGGTCTCTGCTCGCCTGCAAAGCGTGATGCCATTCATGCGAAACCTGGGAGTCGAAGGCGATGGCCTGACCGTCCTCGTGCGGGGACACGACCGCGAGACGGCCGAGAATCTGGCCCGCGTGGTCAAGGACACGATGCAGCGCGTGCCGGGACTGGTCAACGTCGATCTGGTCCAGAAAGAGAAACGCCCCGAGCTGGTGACGCGCATCGACCGGGCACGCTCCAGCAATCTGGGTCTCGATGTCGCCGAGGTGATTCAGACCCTCGAAACCGCAGTCCGCGGGACCCGCGCCACGATGTTCCGTGAAGAGGGTGACGAGTTCCCCGTGATTGTCCGCCTGCGTGAAGAGGACCGGCTGCGGGCAGCTGACCTCGGCGGAATCGGCATCGCCGCCCGCAGCGGCAATCTGGTCCCGCTGTCGAACATCGTCGGCTTTGCCCCGTCGAACGCCCCGATGGCAATCCAGCGTCTCGATCGACAGCGAGCCATCCTCGTCAGCGGCGGGGTCGAGGACCGCGATCTGGGTGCCGTCATGCGCGATCTGGAGGCCGCCTTCAAAGAGATTGAAGTCCCCGACGGGTACATGATCGAGATCAAAGGGGACGCCGAAGAGCAGGGCAAGAGCTTCTTGATGATGACCCTCGGCGTCATGCTCTCGATTGCGCTGATCTACATCGCCATGGCGGCCCAATACGAATCGCTGCTCGACCCGCTGATCATTCTGGGCAGCCTGCCACTGGGTGCAGTCGGCGTGATTCTGGTGCTGGTCTACTGGAACACAACACTGAATGTGCAGTCGTTCATCGGCATCATCATTCTGGCTGGGATCGTGGTGAACAACGCCATCGTGCTCGTCGACTACTTCCGCCAGCTGCAGCGAGAGAACCCCGAGGCCCCGGTGAGCGACCTGATCTATCGCTCCGCATCGCGGCGGCTGCGTCCGGTGCTGATGACGATGCTGACGACCGTACTGGGGATGATCCCGATGTCGCTGGGAGCGGGCGAAGGCGGCGAGTTGCAGGCTCCACTGGGTCGCGTGGTCGTCGGCGGAATGACTTCGGGCACGATCATAACGCTGATCGTGATCCCACTGATCTTTCGGCTCCTGATTCCCGAGAAGGCCGTGGCTCCCACCGCAGCTGCGCCGCCACCGATTCAACCCGCAGTCGCGTGACTCTCCTCCGGTTCGACTCTTCCCGATGGCCAACGCACCATGAGCCCGACGCTGCCGAGTGAAGAATCGCCACTGCAGGAACCGACCGCCGTGCGGTACCGCGTGCTCGGGCTGCTGTGCGGCCTGTCGATGATCACGTACTTCGACCGGGTCTGTTTCGCCTCCGCAGCCTCGGGGATGGCGAACGACCTGGGTCTGAGCGGCAAGGAACAGCTGAGGTGGGCTCACACGGCGTTCGCGATTGCTTATGGAGCCTTTGAGATTCCAGCGGGCTGGCTCGGCGATCGCTGGGGCCCGCGCGGCACTCTGCTGAGGATTGTGATCTGGTGGTCACTGTTTACGGCTCTGACCGGGCTGGTCGGCATGAAGTTCGGAGCGATCACGCTGGGCGGGCTGTCGCTGCTGATCGTCATCCGCTTCCTGTTCGGAGCCGGCGAAGCGGGGGCCTATCCCAACATTGCGAGGGCGATTCACAACTGGTTCCCGATGCAGCGCTGGGAGATGGCTCAGGGGTTCATCTGGATGTCGGGCCGGATCGCGGGGGGGGTAACTCCGCTGGTGTGGGCCATCCTGGTCAGCGGCACAGCCTGGACCGCCCCCCTGGTGCCCTGGCGCGGGGCGTTCTTCCTCTTTGGAGTGATCGGGCTGGTCTGGTGTCTGGTGTTCTCTCGCATGTTCCGGGATCGACCCGCTGACCACCCCGGCGTCAACGAGGCCGAACGGAACCTGATCGGCTCCACCTGGACTCCGCATGGCCACTCGCGGGTGCCGATCGCCGCCATGCTCAAGAGCCCCAGCCTGTGGGCGATCTGCCTGATGTACTCGCTCTTGAACTACGGCTGGTTCTTCAACGTCTCCTATCTGGCCGGCTATCTGAAGGACCGGTTCGAGCTGAAAGACGGAGATCTGGTCGGAGCCATCTACACCGGAGCACCGCTCTGGGTCGGAGCGATCGGATGTCTGGCGGGGGGCGTGATTATCAACGGACTGACCAGCCTGTTGGGCGACCGCCGCCGGGCCCGTCAGGTCTTAGGAGTCTTTGCGACGCTGACCTGTGCTGTGGCGTGGTGGGGAGCCGGTCAGGCCTCCAACCTGCATATGTTCTGCGTCCTGACCTCCTTGGCAGCATTTGGCGTCGACATCACCCTTGGAGCCACCTGGGCCACCTGCCAGGATCTGGGCGGCAAACATGCCGCCGTCACCGCAGCCTGCATGAACACAGTCGGCACCATGGGTGCCGCGCTGTGTGCCTGGCTGACCGGCTGGATCGTCGAGCAACACCTGATCGCACAGGAGACGTTGCTCGGACGAGCCCTGACGGACGGCGAGAAGCTGACAACGTCCCTGGTAGGTTACCAGTCCGTGTTCGTGACCTATGCCTGTGTCTACGTCGTCGCCGCAGTCTGCTGGTGCTTTGTGAACGTCAAGCAGCCTTTCGACCACTCCGAGAACTCCACATAGGCACCCGCCCAGGCCCTTTCCGCCGCGCACGTCGAGATTGGCCTGCCCCCAGTTTCTGTACCAGGCACTATGAGAGTTCGGTTTGAAGGGGCTGGGCTCCGCCCAGGGGGCCGTTGGATGGCTGGAGCGGAGAAGCGGGCGGAGCCGAAGGCTCGGCACGCTTCGGAGCGGAAGCCATACAACGGGCGGCGAATTCAGCGGGGGTTTGGTAGATCAGAGAGCTGTGCGGAAGATGGTGGTTGTAGTCCTCTCGACACGCGGCGGTCTGGGCCTGGGCGGCTCGAAGGGTTTCCAGCAGCTCGCGGTCGAGGAACTCATCGTGGAACTTCGAATGGAAGCTCTCAGCGTACCCATTCTCCCAGGGACTGCCTGGGGCGATGTAGAGGATCTCGATGCCCAATCGTTCGAGCTGCGTCGAGAAATGCATTGAATGTTTCAGCAGGGATACGCAGCGGTTGACCGGGCTGGACCTTTTGCATGGGCTTTGGGCTCTAGGCTCCAGGCTGCCTCGACCCCGGAGGGGTCACAGCGAGGTTGAGCGATCGCGATACCACCGGCCAATTTCTGCCATCCCTTCGGGATGTTGGGACAGAGTCCAGTAACTACTGCACCCTCGTCTCGGGGCCAGGTTAACAACACGCCGAATTCAGGAACTGGCATCCGGCGTACATTGTGGCTGCACACTGGATGCACTCCAGAAGCTGGTCGTCTGTCACGCCCAGAGCGCGGGCCTTGTCGACGTGACCGCTGGTACAGGGCTTACAGGCGTTGATATCGCTGATCGCCACGTTGATCAGTTCCACAAGCTTCTGATCGAGCGAGACTGACATAAATGTGTGGGCTCGCAAGCCGACGCCCATTCCTTCGAACAGCCCGCTGCCGCTCATATCGCGGAACTTGAAGAACGTGTTGTAGCAGTAGTTGGTCGCAGCCACGGCCATCGCTTCGGCGACCTGAGCCGCCGTCCATCCGAGCGCGACGGCCCGCTGCTGAAAGAATTCGATCCAGGCGGGGCACTTGGAATGACAGCAGGCCACGAGGGCGATGATCGCTTTCGTTTTGTCGTCGAGATGCCCTGAGGTGTACACGAACTTCTTGAAGTTCATGTAGAAGTCCTTCAGGAACGGTTCGACGTTCCCATAGACCAGAAACATCTCCGGCAGATCCCCACCGAACATCTCCTGGATGCGGCCATAGGTAGCAGCAACCGGCTCGGGGGCTGCGGATGCGAGGATCGGATTCAGAAAGGCCATGACGACTGACTAACTATAAGTGAGAACCCCCGGCACAGGGCCGGGGGTCGAAGATTGGTCGAACGGGCACATCTGCCCGTCCGGATTGACTTCGGGAGGGCGAAGCTCCTGCTGAGCCGCTTCCGCAGGACGATGTCGTCCTTTGGATGCGGCTCGGCGGGAGCCTCGCCCTCCCGGCTTGGGCACTAGTTCAGAGTGGCCTGACCGGGCTTCCAGTTGCAGGGGCAGAGCTTGTCGGTCTGCAGCGCATCCAGCACTCGGAGTACTTCGTCGACGTTACGGCCGACGCCCAGGTCGTGGATCGCCAGCCAGCGGACGACGCCGTTCGGGTCGATCAGGAACACGCCGCGGTAGGCGATCCCGGCATCATCCTTGAGTACGCCGTAAGCCTTGCACAGCTCGTGGGTCGTGTCGGCCAGCATCAGGTGCTTCATGCCGGCCAGATCCTTGTGAGCGTCACACCAGCCCTTGTGGGAAAAGACGCTGTCGGTCGAGGCAGTCAGGACTTCGCAGTTGCGGTCCTGGAAATCGCCCACAGCCTTGTTGAACGACACAATCTCGGTCGGGCAGACGAAGGTGAAGTCGAGCGGATAGAAGTACAGACAGACCCACTTGCCGTGGAAGTCTGACAGGTTGACGGGCTTGAACTGGGCATCGGTGCCGTCCTTCGTCCGGTCGTAAGCCTGAACCGAGAAGTTGGGGGCCTGCTTGCCGATCTGCGCGCTCATGAAAATCTCTCCCGAGAAGCACCGCCCCAGTTGCACGGGCGGGTCGTGTGTGTCAGTGAGTCCGAATTGTAGCCCGGAGGGAACAGGCAGCAAGCGGGCAGTGGGGAATGGGCAGTGGGCAGTGGAAGAACAACTCGGGTGGCTCGGGAAACCAAGATTTTGTGCGAGATTGGCTCGTCCAGAAGTGCCCCTGAAGTGATATTTGGTCGGCCCCTCCGGATCTCTACTGCCCACAGCCCATTCCCCACTGCCCAGTTACAAATGCAGAAATTGATGCGTCCTGCGTTCGATCGCTGAACGCTCCCGTCTCAAATTCTTCACCGATTCCCTGAACCCCTCCGCCTGGAAAGCCGATAATTACAATGTCGCGGGACGAACTCGAAATTGATTCAAGTTCCCCGGATTCTCTCTCTGCAAGATGCCGCGCACTGTCCGTCAGGACACTCGCTTCGAATGGAATTCGAAGCTGCGCGAAACGATCCAACCAGGATGGTTGTGGGATGCGAACATGCTTCCTTTCAACCGGATCGATGTTGTTGGTTTCCAGGCTGCTGTGACCGCAGGCCTGCCCTCTCTCACAGAACAGGCGTTGCCCCTTTCACGCATCACGGGTTATGATCCGACCGATTCGCTGGCAGTCGCGGCCACGACTGATCGAGTCCTCGGGATGGAACCTGGAAAGTGTGAGGCGGCCATGGAAGTGACCGGAGCTGGGCATGTCGGTGGAGCCGGAGCTGTACGCTCTGTGCAGTTCACGGGAGTGACAGGTGCTCCTGCGGGTGTCGATGCCTTGCACGCCCCCCAGGATGAGGTCGTCATTTCTCCCGCAGCTCGCCTGCTGCAAAGCCAGGATGTGGGAGCCGCCTCACGGGCGGAACGTCTGGCGGAAATCCGCTCGCAGATCTCTCAGGGTGTGTACGACACTCCGGAAAAGCTGGCACTGGCAGTGGATCGCCTGATTCAGGACCTGAGTGCCCGCCGCTAGTGGAGTACTCGGCAGGCTGACGCCGTGCCGCTCTTGGATGAAGAATTCAGACCGCATGCGGCTCATCGAGCATGGCGGTCAGGGTCAGAGCGACCAGCTCCCGGGCCCGCACCAAGTTCCCGGGAATGCAGACCTCAAATGGTCGTTGCACAGTTCGTCTGGTGGTTGTGAACTCGACATGCGCCCGTCCGGGCGATGCGGGCTCGATCTGACCGATAAATCGAGCGAACACCGTGTGCTCGAAGAAGTCTGACCAGGTCCCAGGGCCACTCCACGCGACCTGAATTGGTCGCTGCTGCAGACGCTCTCGCAGCTGATGAAGCGTCTGTCCCAGCCCCGGATGGACCATCTCACCCGCGATTTCGCAGGCTGGGTCCAGCACAAACCGCCGGTTCCAGGCGGCCGGATGGGGAATCAACAGCGTCGGGGAATCGTACTGCTGAGTCCCCCACAGGACCACGTCCAGATCGAGCGGACGTGGGCCCCAGTGAGCTGTGCGAACCCGACCGTGGGTCGCTTCGATCTCGTGCAGAGTCTTCAGCAGCTGAGGCGGCGTCAGATCGCAGCGTAGCAGCGCCGCCGCATTGAGAAACTCCCCTTCGCACCCGACCGGCTCCGTCGAGTACCAGCGGCTGGCGCGGAGTACCTGGACTCCTGAGACGGTTCCCAAGCGTGCGAGCGCCAAACGCCCCGCTGCAGGAACCTCTCCCTGATTTCCGCCCAAAGCAATCACAACAGGAGTGGGCATAGCTACACTCCTCGCAAGGCGTTCGCCTCGCTCAGGCACTTTCCGATCTCGTCGTGGGTCCACGCGATCAGCTCGGCTTCGCGCCCCTTTTGCGACAGCTCTCGCAGCCGCTCGGGCTCCAGTGGTGGACCATAGACAACACGAATGCGGCTGGGACGTGGGAACCTGACTCCGCGCGGGTAGGCCTCATAGGCCCCTGCGACTCCGACCGGAATCACTGGGACGCCGGCCCGACGAACCAATGCGAGAAACCCCGGCTTCAACTCGCCGAGAGCCCCGTCATCGCTGCGGGTCCCTTCGGGAAAGATCCCGACCAGGAACCCATGCTCCATCCGGCGAATCGACTCGCGCAAGCTCTCGGTCCCCGCAGCTTCGCGGCTGATCGGCATCACATAAGTGTTCTTCAACACCCAACCGACGATCGGGACACGAAACAGATTGTCCCGAGCCAGATAGCTGATCGGACGCCGCAGCCCGACTCCGACCAGTAGCGGATCGAGAAAGCTCTGATGGTTAATCAGTAGCAGAGCTCCACCAGCTGGCAGGTTCTCGGTCCCTTTCGCCCGAAACCGGAACCAGATCACAAACAGCAGCTGGCAGATGCGCTGAATGAACAACCAGACCCAGTTCCTCCGCGTCGGGTGAGGCAGAGGAGGCTTGGAACGGGCAGAGGCTGGAGCAGCCGGGGTGGGAGTACTGGTCGACAAGTGAAATCAGCGGCAGGCGGTAACAGGGGAATCACTCGGGACGAGGCGGCTCAGGCGAGGGACGATCCGGGGGAGGGCGATCCTCTGGGCGCTGTCGCTGGCCGGGGCCCTCTCGATCATCGGGCCCGTCCCGTCCTTCGCGAAATGGTCGTCCCTCCGGACGCTTACCATCGAACCCCGGACGGAAGGGGCGACCGTTCTCTCCGTCCTCAGGGCGACCACCGGGACCACCCCCATTCGGGCCTCCCGGTCCGCCGGGCCCTCGAAACGATCCGGGCCGTTCGAACATCTGCTGAGCATTCCGGAACAGCGGCCCCAGCATCGTGTGCAGCAGCTGAATGTCTGGATCCTGCTCCAGCGACATGGCCCGCAACTGATTCTTGAAGTCTTCGGCCCGCATCCGCAGGAGCTGATCCTGCTGTTCGCGAGGCAGTTGCGTCAGAAAGGCCTGCAGCTGGACATCGGTCACGTTGGCGGCCTCGCGCCGCTTCTGCAAGAACATCGAGACCCCGAAACTCGCGCGGATGATATCCTTTCGACGCATCTCAGGAACCGGGCTTCTGTCGGAAATCAGCAGGGCCAAGTCGGTATGCCCACTGGCTTCGATCATCTCCTTCAGTTCTGCAGGGGCCAGCGTTTGAAACAAGCGGTCCACGGGAACCTGCTTGTTGAGCAGCTTCATCTGAATCCCCCAGCGTTTCAGTCCCTTCGCCGTATCGATCGCTTTCTGATCGTCCTCGGAAACATTGTTGAGGCGCCGAGCCAGCACATCGAACATCCGGCTTAGCTGATCTTCTGAGAGAATCAACCGGTCCCGGAAGGCGGCGGGACCTTCACTGTTTTCTCCCGGCGGTCCGGCGACCCGTTCCTGGCGTTCGGTGTGAATCTCGCTGACGCGCTTCGCGCGGGCCAATGGATCCGCGATATGGACCAGATCATCCTGCTGCCAGGAGTCGATCAGCTTCAGCCAGTCGCAGTAGTCCTGCATCGTGCCCAGCAGCCGCGCCCCCTTGGACCGATCGGCATCAAGCTCCCAATGCAGCTTGCGCAGGTTGGCCCGTTCGGCTTCAGTGAGCGCCTTGTACTGCTGATAACGGCGGTCGAGCGCCGCCCGCTCGACGGGTGACATCAGCGATATCTCGTCGAGCGAGGCCTTGTACGCGGGCTGTCCGCGTCCGAGCAGCAGCGGCCCCGTCCCCAGGACGCCCGCGATCGCCAGACTCCAGCCCAGAATCTTTTTAGCGGCCACGGTTGGTCCTCACTTCCTCGCTGATTTCCTTCATCATCAGGGGCTGTCCCTGCAGCTTCTCCAGGAACTCCACCTGCCCCACCTGCGAGTACTCATCGAGGTTCTGGATCACCTGCAGATCCCGCAGCAACAGATCCTCGTCAGTCCGCACCCAACGTGTCGTCGCCAGATACCCCACCAGCCCGACCGTCGCCAGAACGGCCAGCGACAACGCAGCAGTGATGATCAGCTGGGTCTGTTTGTACCAGGCTGTCTGCGTCACGTCCGGCTTGATATCGATCAGCTTGGCCGTGGCCATCGTCTTCTGTGTGAACTCGACCGTCGCCTGCGGACGGGGCAGCAGGTCGAGCAGGTCATAGGTCCGCACCAGCATCTCGACGTCTTTGCGCGCGACCGGGCTGTCAGCCAGGACCTTCTCGAGTCCCTGGACATCCGGTGCTGGCAGCTCGCCATCCAGATAGGCCACGAAGTTGTCGCGGTCTTCAACAGATACTCGTTTGAGTTTGTCCATAGGGTCACCTGGGAAAAGCAAGGTGGGAGAGATTCGTTCACGTCGTTCTCTCTCGGCTTACTTCACATACTCCTCCAAGGCGATTCGCAGCTGATCGCGGGCCCGGGAGAGCAGCGACTTGACTGCTTGAGGGGACATCTCCATAGCGGCCCCGATATCGACATAGCTCATCCCTTCGAACCGGTGCAGCAGCAGTGCCATCCGCTGGCGATCGTTGAGCGTCTCCATCGCGGCCTGCACCTTTTCCAGCAGCTCTGTCTTGGCCATTACTCGCGAAGGCTGCAGGGCCGACTTCTCCGCCGCCAGTTGATCCTGCGGAACCGGTCCCGAGGCATCCGGGGCCGGAGCGAGCTGTGTCTCCTTGCGGCGTCCGAGGGTGCGGCGGGCGTTGCTGGCCAGATTGTGAGCGATGCTGAACAGCCAGGTCGAAAACTTGGCGTTGGCCTCGTAGCCCGACCGAGCGCGGTAGATCCGCAGGAACGTCTCCTGAGCGGTGTCTTCCGCTGTCGTGCGATCTCCGATCAGGTTGGTCAACAGCCCGATCAGTCGATCCTGGTAAGTGGCTACGATCTGAGCAAACGCCGCCTCGTCCCCATCGCGAACCCGCAGCATCAGCTGGACTTCGGGGTCTTTGAGGTAAGGGTTGGCGGAACTGGTGGTGGTGGTCACGACTACCCGAGCCTGGGAATGGGTTCACCGGAAGGCGTGCCGGAGCAGCACCTTTCCCGGAGCGAGGACCGTCACCCGCTCAGAGACAAACACCGGCCAGAACCGAAGGTTCTGAAGATGATACAGAACCGAAGGTTCTGAAAATGACTCAGGACAGAATGTTCTGCGCCGGATGGTCTGCGGGATCACCGCGATATTACCGCAAAGCTGCAGAAAATCACGAGTTGAACGAAAATTGTCGCGGCAGACCGGGCTGCGTATGCTGTACGATCCCTCGGCAGACCCATCATGAAAAAGCCCCCGGAACCTCGCGACTCACTCCCTCCGATGGGAGAGATTCCGTCGATCGCCGACCTGCTCCCCAAGCTGATCGCCTTGCGCGGGATCGGACGAATTCGCGGCGATCGCCAGCTGTCGGACGCCTGGAAAGCCGTCTGCCCGGAAGAAGTCGCCTCGGGATCGCGCCCGGCCTCGATTCGGAACGGCGTTCTGACAGTGATCGTGACCAGCTCGACCCTGCTGGGCGAAGTCGTCAGCTTCCACAAATCGGGCCTGTTGTCGCGACTGAAGGCGCAGTTCCCGCACCTGAAGATCCGGGATCTGAAGTTCAAACTGCAGGGGCGGGATGCGACCGGAGATGCTTCGACGTGAGGGACAGAGATACTTCGGCAAGACTACCGAAGTGAGAGCGTCTCATTCCTCGCCCCACTCAATGCACGCGCAATAGCCTCCGACCGTCATCGGCGCATCATCCCAGCCGAAGGAATTCGCGGTATCGATCACGAGGCGGTCTTCCTGCCCGCCGGCATTGTCGGGCATCTGGACGCCGTCCCGAGCCCCCCACTTTCCAAAGAACTTCAGCGGTCGGTTTCGCTCATCCCGCCAGATCCGGTCTTTGCGGCACCAACCCGCCAGCCAGAGCTTTCGTCCCTGCCCCGCTTGAAAGAGCATGTCCTCTTCTTCGGCGGACGAGATCGTCGCCAGCCGTCCCTTGAGCTCTGCGGCCAGTTGCTGGGCAACGGGTAGCTCCATCGTCTGCTCACTGATCAGGTACTTGCGCCCCTTCCACTCCAGGCAGTCCTTGAGAGCGCTGTTCGGCGGCGAATCCTCGCAGGGATAGAGCGAGTTCTTCCAGTCGTCGCCGACCTGCACTGCCCGCCCGCCTGGAAGAAGTCGCAGCTCGATCTTTTGAAACGCCGTTGTGGTATTCATGGCCACCACTCCGATGAATCTCGGGTTGATATTCATGAATACGGGAGTCATCGACAGCTGCGAAGGTTTTCCCTTCCACCGAAAGAAATCGCTTCCATTCAGCTTGGCCAGAATCTCAGCGCTGTTGTCCGACTGAGCGACTGAGATCAGTAGCTCATGGTCGACGCCGAGCTCCAGAGGTTTGGGCTGTGACACAGTCTCTGGAGTGTTTCTGGCGCCTTCCTTTCCATCCACAAGTTGAATTCCGGACAACGTTCCATACCAGCCATCGATGAAGAATTGGCATGATCGATCACCGATTGGCAGGTTAATCGCGAGCGTGTCGATATCCTTCTTTCTGTTGAATCGAACGCGAATCTGATAGTTGCCTGCGACCACCACGGGAATCTGAAACCGTGCGCGTCCTGAGGATTCAGAGACCAGAGATCCATCCGGTTCACGAGCCCAATTTCCTCCCACGACGTCGTCTGGGAACTTGACCAGTGCCAACAGGTCGATCGCCTTTCCCACAGGAATTCTCACTTCACTGGTCACTTCGTCACCGTCTCCACCTGACTTCTTCATCAGCCCGGAATCCGGGATCTCGATCTTCAGGAGAGCTGCCAATTCACTTTTGCGCTTCGCGGCGCGAGTCCGAGAGATCGGGCTAGAGAGTACTGGCTCGGCCTTCACGTACCAGTCGAGCGCACGAAGGCGAACAGCGGCCTGCGATGGCCCAGCGGTCTGAGCCACTTCCCACCAGGCATCTGCCGCCTTGAGCTGAGAGTCTGCCCCCTCTCCCGCAGAAAGTTCGGCGGTGGCCGCAGCCAGCCACTTCGGATCAGAACTCCGTGCCAGCCGGGTGATCGCGTTGCTCCAGTCTCCATTCAGGACCAGCCATTGGCCTTCTGCGAGATTGGCCTTGGGTTCATCGGGGTCGTTTGTCAGGACCTCCATGGCTTTCTGATGGGCACGAAAGGCTTCCTGACGCTGGGTCACGCCCAACTTCGTCTTGGAAATCAGAGTCAGCAGATCGCCAGCCTTCTGCTTGCGAGCAGCGCGTTCCGCACCTTCCAGCCATTGAATCGCGCTCGGGTACTCGTCCCTGGTGATCTGCTCTTCGACACGTTTGATCAGTTCCTGGACCGCTGAGCCCATGGCAGCAGTCGTCTTGCAACTGGAGATGAAGCTCAACAGAAGTGCCGGTGATTCCATTCCCGGGTCCACTTCAAAAGCACTGCTGATTTGAGTCGATAACGCTCGATAGGCCGCGAAGTCTTCGAGCTCTTTGGCGAGCGGAATGGCCACTTTCAGAATGACGTACAGCTCATCCGGACTGACACCCGGATCGCTGGCCATCTTCGAGAGTTGGCTCACCGCTTCCTGCCGGGCTGTCCGGGTTTTCGCCTTGCTCAGCCCGAGGGACTCGTCCAGTTGGGCTTGAACCTCCTTCTGCTTCTCGGCGCTGGGGACCGCAGTTCGGGTGGGGGTGTCGGACGCCCAAGATTGGATTCCGAATGCCTGAACCAAAACCAGCGGAGCGATCAGTAAACACCGAGGTATCAACACGGGTATCCCTCTCACACTCGGAGTGAACAACGACCGAAATTGTATTCGGTGCCCGGTTCGGAGCAATCAAGCGATCCGGGCTTCGTCCAGGCGGAGTCGTGGAACTGCCCTCTTCTGTCCCATTGAAGTATGCTGATGGATCATTCCTCGCATCAGGAAGTCTGTCATGCGTCATGTTGTCTGGGTGATTGCGTTCGCTCTGTGTGCCACGGCGGCGTGGTCGGCGGAGCCAGCTGCATTTCCCGCAGAGCAGGTCGAGTTCTTTGAAACTCAAGTGCGCCCGCTGCTGGTCGAGCATTGCCAGAAGTGTCACGGCCCCGATAAGCAGCAGGCGGACCTGCGACTCGATACGCGGGAGTTCGTACTTAAGGGGGGCGAGAACGGACCGGCGGTCGTGCAGTCTCAAGTCGAATCGAGTCGCTTGATCACGGCGGTTCGCTATCAGGGCGACTTGCAGATGCCGCCCGATGGCAAGCTGGCCGATGCGCAGATTGCGGTCCTGGAGAAGTGGGTCGCGCTCGGAGCTCCCTGGGGCGCGTCGCACTCGATCCCGGATGCCGAGAAGCTCGAAAAGCAGCGGAACCACTGGGCCTTTCAGCCCGTGAAGTCGGTGACGCCGCCTTTAGCGTCCGACCCCAGCTGGTGCCGGACGCCCGTCGATCAGTTCATTCTGGCGACCCTGGAGCAGAAGCAGCTCGCGCATTCCCCAGCTGCGGATCGCCGGACATTGATCCGGCGCGTGACGTACGATCTGACCGGGCTGCCGCCGACTCCTGAAGCGGTCGAAGCCTTCGTGAACGACGCCGATCCGGAGGCCTACTCGAAGCTGGTGGACCGTTTGCTGCAGTCGCCGCAATACGGAGAGCAATGGGCGCGGCACTGGCTCGATGTGGCTCGTTACTCGGATACCAAGGGGTACGTCTACGCTCGTGAGGAGCGGTTCTGGGTGCATGCTTCGGCTTATCGCGACTGGGTGGTGAGGGCTCTCAATGATGACATGCCTTACGACCGGTTCCTGGCTTTGCAGATCGCAGCGGACCAGATTGCACCGGACGAGAAACCGAATCTGGCTGCGATGGGTTTTCTGACCCTCGGGCGGCGATTCCTGGGAGTCACCCACGACATCTATGATGACCGGATCGATGTCGTCACGCGCGGTACGATGGGGCTGACAGCGTCGTGTGCACGGTGTCATGATCACAAATATGACCCGATCCCGACGGCGGACTACTACTCGCTGTATGGAGTGTTCCTGAACTCCTATGAGGAACTGGTCCCGATCAGTACCCCTCCGGAGAAGACCGAAGCCTTCGTGGCTGTTGAGAAAGAACTTCAGGAGAAGACGCAGAAGCAGACTGAACTGGTCGCGCGGAAACGGGCCGAAGCGGGGGATCGGCAGCGCAGCCGGATCACGGACTACCTGATTGCCCAGACGGAAATCGGCAAGTACCCGCAAGAAGGGTTCGACATCATTCTGTCGACCAACGATCTGATCCCCGCTCTCGTCTGGCGGTGGGAGTCGTACATCGCAGGTGAGGTTCATGCCGGGAACCCAGTCTGGAAGCCTTGGGCGAGGTTCGCTGAGCTGAAGCCCGACGAGTTTGCCGAGCGGGCCGCGGCGATCAGTCAGGAGTTGACTGCTTCCGGCTCCCCTCTCCCCCCGGGAGAGGGGCTGGGGGTGAGGGTGCTCCCGCCAGAGCTCGTCAATCCGATGGTCGCGTCCGTGCTGCAGCCTCCGCCCGCTTCCATGCGCGAAGTCGCCGAGCGGTACGGCAAGCTGCTCACCGAAGTCAATCAATCGTGGGCCGCTGCCCTCGAAGCTGCGAAGGCCGCGGGAACACCGACTCCGACGGCCCTTCCGGACCCGGCAGCTGAGGCTGTGCGGCACGTGCTGTACAGCCCGCTCTCTCCCTGTGTCTTGCCGGACGAGTCGATCGTCTCCACGGAGACGCTATATGACTCCGGCTCCGTCGACGAGCAGTGGAAACAGCACAACGAGATCGATCGAACTCTGATCAACAATCCCGCAGCTCCGGTCAGTGCCGTGATTCTGAAGGATCGCGAACCGCTGCGTCCGAACCGCATCCTGCGGCGCGGGAACCCAGCTACGAAGGTCGGGTTCGTCGATCGACACTTCCTGTCTCTAATCACTGGTTCGAATGCCAAAGCGTTCTCGCAAGGCAGCGGGCGGCGCGAGCTGGCCCAGGCGATCATCGATCCGGCCAATCCACTGACAGCCCGCGTGTGGGTCAACCGGATCTGGCAACATCACTTTGGTCTGGGCTTGGTGCGGACCTCCAGTGACTTTGGAATCCGGGCTGAGAACCCCAGTCATCCGGAGCTGCTCGACTGGCTGGCGACCCAGCTGATTCAGAGCGGCTGGAGTACCAAGGCGATCCACCGGCTGATTGTGCTTTCGAGTACATACCAGCAGTCGAGCTCCCTCACGACATCCGAGGGCAGTGCCGCACAGAAAGCCAATCTGATTGACCCGGAGAACCGCCTGCTATGGCGGATGAATGTCCACCGTCTGACCTGGGAAGAGTTTCGCGACACGCTGCTCGCCACGTCCGGGCAGCTCGACCCACGAATGGGGGGGCGGTCCGCCGACCTGTTCGCGGGGGCCGGTTCCGCGAATCGCCGACGGACCCTGTATGGCACCGTGGATCGTCAGTTCCTGCCGTCGACGCTGCGGATGTTCGACTTTGCGAACCCGGACTTGAGCATCCCCGCCCGCAGCGAGACGACCGTGCCGCAGCAGGCCCTGTTCTCGCTGAATCACCCGTTGATGGCGGAGAAGGCCCGCTCACTGGCTGCGCATGCAAAGCTCGTTGAAGTCACCGACCCGGCCGAGAAGCTGCAACGCCTCTATCGGGCCGCCTTCCAGCGAGAGCCGACATCCGCCCAGCGCGAAGCAGCTCTGGCTTTCATCAGGCACAAGGTCGACCTGCCTCCCCCGACGCCGAGCGAAGAGTCCAAGGCCTGGAGCTATGGATATGGAGAACTCGACGAGGCTGCTGGGGCCCTGAAGAGCTTTACACCTCTGCCGTACTTCAACGGACACGCCTGGCAGGGAGGTGTAAACTGGCCCGATGCCGCGTTAGGCTGGGTCCAGCTGCACGCTCGGGGCGGCCATCCGGGGAACGACCGGCAGCACGCGACCTCCCGCCGCTGGACCGCTCCGAAGGCGGGCACCTTCACGGTCACGTCGAAGGTGACTCACGAAGTGGCTGCGGGAGACGGGATTCGGTGCTTTGTCGTGTCGAACCGGGGTGGCATCCTGGCGAAGACGGCCATTCATAACCGATCCGAGGAGCTGAACGTCGCTTCCGTGAGTCTCAATACCGGGGACACGATCGACTTCATTGTCGATCTGAACGCCGACTTGAACAGCGAGCAGCACTTCTGGGCTCCCACGATCCAGGAGATCACGAGCGACCCGGCCACAGCTCCGAAGTGGGACGCCGAGCGCGATTTCACCGGCCCTCCGCCGGTGTTCCTGACCGACTGGGAGCAGCTTGCGCAGGTGCTGCTGCTTTCGAATGAGCTGATGTTTGTGGATTAATTCGGGCCAGCGAGGCGTTGGTGAAGGGTCGCGTTCATGTGAGTGCGAGGGCGCCATTTCATGCAACAAGCCCCCGAGGATTCTCGGGGGCTTGTGAAGTTCAGCGATCTGTCGACTGCGAATTACATGTCACCGTGGTCGTCGTGGTGACCGTCCTTCTTGTCGTCTTTCGGCTTCTCGGCGATCAGGGCATCGCTGGTCAGCAGCAGGGTCGCGACGCTGGCGGCGTTCACCAGAGCGGAGCGGGTCACCTTGACCGGGTCGATCACACCGCACTTGACCAGGTCTTCGTAGACACCGGTCGCAGCGTTGTAGCCGACGTTGCCCTTGGCTTCGGAAACCTTTTCGCAGACCACAGCCCCATCGACACCGGCGTTGCCAGCGATCTGGGTCAGGGGAGCGCGACAGGCGCGGCGGATGATGTTGTAGCCGACTTCTTCATCGTGGGTCAGCTTGCCGCCATCGACAGCCATCGAGGCCCGCAGCAGAGCCACACCGCCGCCGGGGAGGATGCCCTCTTCGACAGCTGCGCGGGTTGCGTGCAGAGCGTCTTCGACGCGGGCTTTCTTCTCCTTCATTTCGGATTCGGTCGCAGCCCCGACGTTGATCTGGGCCACACCGCCGGAGAGCTTGGCGACGCGTTCTTCGAGCTTCTCGCGATCGTAATCGCTGCTGCTGGCTTCCAGTTCTCGCTTGATCTGCTCGATCCGAGCCTTGATGTCAGCGCTCTTGCCGGCTCCTTCGATGATCGTCGTGTTGTCCTTGTCGACAACCAGCTTCTTGGCCCGGCCGAGGTCGCTCAGCTGGACGTTCTCGAGCTTGATCCCCAGGTCTTCGAAGATCGCCTGGCCGCCGCACATGATCGCGACGTCCTGCAGCAGAGCCTTGCGGCGATCGCCGTAGCCGGGAGCCTTGACGGCGACGCAGCGGAACACGCCTCGCATCTTGTTGATGACGAGGGTCGCGAGGGCTTCGCCTTCGACTTCTTCGGCGATGATCAGCAGCGGCTTGCCGGAGTTGACGACCTTCTCCAGGACCGGGACCAGGTCCTTGATGTTGGTGATCTTCTTCTCGTGGATCAGCACGTAGGCGTCTTCGAAGACGCACTCCATGCTGGTCGAGTCGGTCACGAAGTACGGCGACAGGTAACCGCGGTCGAACTGCATCCCCTCGACGACTTCGAATTCGGTCTTGAGGGACTTGCCTTCTTCGACGGTGATGACGCCGTCCTTACCGACCTGCTCCATGGCGTCAGCCAGGATCGAGCCGATTTCGGTCTCGCCGTTGGCAGCCACGGTGCCGACCTGAGCGATCGCCTTCTTGTCCTTGCAGGCGATGGCCATCGACTTCAGCTTGTCGACGATGTCGGTGACAGCCTTGTCCATACCGCGCTTCATCTCGAGCGGGCTGACCCCAGCGACCACAGCCTTGAGACCTTCATTGAAGATCGCTTCGGCCATGATGGTGGCTGTGGTGGTTCCGTCCCCGGCATTGTCGTTGGTCTTGCTGGCGACTTCCTTGACCATCTTGGCGCCCATGTCTTCGAACTTGTCGGACAGTTCGATTTCACGAGCGACGGTCACGCCGTCCTTGGTCACGGTCGGAGAGCCGAAGCTCTTCTCGATGATGACGTTGCGGCCCTTGGGACCGAGGGTGACACGGACAGCCTTGGCGAGCTTGCTGACGCCTCGCCGCATCGCTTCTTGTGCTTCCTGATCGAAAGCAATCATCTTCGCGCCCATGGGCGATTTCTCCTGTGGAGTGTGTGTTGTGCAGAAGGAGCACGTCGAGCGAGCTCGACGGCAAACTCAAAAGGATCGACTAGTAGATGGCGAGGATGTCGCTTTCGCGGAGGAGCAGGTACTCCTCGTCGCCCACCTTGATCTCATCGCCCGCATAGGACGAGAAGATCACACGGTCGCCTTCCTTGACGGTCAACGGGACGCGTGCCCCGTCGCTGCGGACATGGCCGTCGCCAACGGCGATGACTTCGCCCTTCTGCGGCTTGTCCTTGGCGGAGTCCGGCAGAACGATTCCGCCAGCTGTCTTCGATTCAGCTTCCTGCCGCTTAAGGACGACTTTGTCGCCGAGAGGCACAATCCGGGTGCCGCCGCTTGACTGGGCCTTCTTTGCCATGTTCCGACTACTCCTCAGCATGCTGAGTCGATGCAGGCCCCGGTCTAACCCGGCGGCCTTAGGACGTGGTAATACGCACGGAGCCTTAGAGCGAATCGTGTTCCAATCCGGCGCGGGTGACGTAAGTGTCATTCCAAATATACTTTGTGTCATTTGAACAAGTTGCACGGTGTCGAAAGTGGCGGATTCTCCCAACCCCGGATTCGAGCAGGTCTGTCAAAATGGCACGGACCGCCGGGGAGTCGTTGTGTCACCCTATATATAGTCAACGCCTCCCGCAGTCAGCTGCGAGAGGCGTTGGTCAATCCTGGATCGTCCGCGGCGTCACTGCGGCAGAGGTCTCAGCCGCAGTGTCTGGTTCTCGCACCCGGTGGCCAAGGTCTTCGAGTCCGGCGAGAAGACGGCCGAGTGGACCCCGGCCCCTTCGTCGAACGTATCAACCACTTCTCCGCTGGAAGCATTCCAGACCGTGACTGTTCCGTTCCAGTCGGAGGCTGTGACGTATCGCCCGTCCGGAGAGTAGGCCACGTGCAACTGGTGGCTGGTCGAGGTTCCTGCAGGTGCAATCAGCGTCCGCAGCTTCTCTCCATCCTGGAGACGGTAGAGATCCACGATGCCCACCCGGGGAGCGGAGGCAGTGGCTCCGGCCACACAAGCGATCGTCTCTCCATCCGGCGAGAAGCTCGCACAGCTCAGACCGGGCACGATGCGAACCAGCGAGCCGGTCGCGGCTTCCCAGACCTTGATCGATCCCTGGTTGGGAGTGGTCGCCACGAACTTCCCGTTGGGAGAGAACACCAGATCGACCGTCGGGCTGTCGTCGGTGACCGTGCGGATCAGAGTTCCTTGTTCCACATCCCAGAACTCGACGCCGCCAGATACCTTGCCGCCGCGACCGCCGAACTTGCCCCACTCCATGATTCCGGCAGCCAGAGTCTGGCCATCTACGGAGAACGCGAGAGGGCCGAGACGTTCGCGGGTCACCCAGGTCTTCGTGATCTTGCCGGTGGCTGCGTCTCGCAGTTGGACTTCATAGCCGATGACAGTGACCAGCTTCTGTCCGTCGGCGGACTGAGCCACGTCGCTGGCTCCGGCGATGGTCTCCGACCAGAGCAACTTCCCGGTCTGAACATCCCACTGACGCAGCTGATTCTGGAGCTTGCGCGAGGACTCGGGGTCCTGCATGACCGCTGTCAGACGAACCCCATCCGGGTGCCAGACGATCTGACACGGAACGCGGTCCTGGAGGATGCCATTCTCGATGGCTGGGGCATTCGCATCGGCGACCGGGGGAGTTTTGATTGTGGTCGGAGCGGCCTGCTGACGCAGCTTGTAGCCGTCCGGAATCTCCAGCGAGAAAAGCTGTGGATCGAGTGCCTCGTTCCAGACAAACTCCTCGGAGCGGAATTCCGTCGGGTGTTTGGGATCGGTGTCTCGGATCACAATCTTGGCGGGCAGTTCGGTTTGTGCATCGACCCAGACCAGCATCTCCGCAGTTCCCGAGATCCCGAATACGTTCACCTTCGGAACGCGATAGACTCGCGTGGGGAGATCGCCAAGTTTCTCTTCTCCGATGGCGACGGCCTCTCCGCTGACGACCTGCCGCAGCTGATCGATGAGGTTCACGTAACTCGGAATCTGTTCCGGATACGGCAGTTGCTCCACCAGCTTGTCGTCATGGTCGATCAGGATCGCTTTCTCACTCAAGACCGCGACCACCCGTCCTCCGTAGTGCTCGATGCGAACTCGCTTTCCGTCGATGAGCCACTTCATCGCTTGCTCTGGCTGTTGGCCGAAGCGTTGGGTCATGCGGAATTGAACGGTGTTGGCTGCTTTGACCTTCTCGATGACCTCAGCGAACAGCGTGGTCGACGACTGGTGCATCAGCATTGCGACTCCGCCGACCAGAGCCACAACCATCGCAGCCAAGCCCGCACCCCAGCGAATCAGCCTTGAGTCATTCGAGCGGGCTGGTACGGTCTGGGGCCGAGGAGTCGGTACTGTCTGATTGAGCGCCTTCGCGCGGGCCTTCACGCGCTCGATCGTCTCATCGAGATCGGGCTCCGTGAGAGCCGATCGTACGGCAGCCTCCAGAGGCGCCGGCAGCTTGTCAGGATTCTGGAACTCGTGATCCTCGGTCATTTTGAACCTCCGGATTGAAAGACAGTCAGCTCAGTGACCAGACGCTGCCGGGCCTTATAGAGGGCCGTGGAGACAGCTTCTAGAGAAACGCCCAGGGTGGAAGAGATCTCATCCCGGGTCAGGTGTTCGAAGTGGAACAGAACAAAGACACTCGCCTGTTGATCAGGCAGCTCTCGAATTGCCGACCGCAGACACCGCGCGAGTTCATCGGCCGCCACATGTTCAAACGGCTCGATGGAGGTGATGCGATCACTCTCCATCACTTCAGCATGCGGTCGGCGTTTGCGAAGTCGGTCGATCGATCGCAACGTGGCGAGTCGCACGAGTAACCCCGTCCAACTTTGTACGGGACCACTGCGATGCATGCGGAAGGCTTCTTCGAAGACATCCTGCGAGGCATCTTCGGCATCCTGAATCGAACCCAGGATGCGATAGGCCACACGGAAGACGCGCTTCGCATGGCACTCCACAATCCGGTCCCAGTCGGGCAAGTCTTCAGCCATGGGAGATCTGTTTCACCTCGAAGTTCCTGCGTTACCAAAAGGAAGTCGCAGCCGCTGACAGGAGATGACCAGCATTCGGGACACATTTTCCTAAGTCGTTTCGATAGGGAGAGTTTCCGAGGATCGTTTTTCGAGCGAGTGGCGCTCCGGAAAAGGAAAACGGTCGGCTGAGAGAACTCAGCCGACCGTTTCGATTGTCAGTCGTGCGAATCAGAATTACTTCTTCTTCGCAGCCTTCTTAGCGGCCGACTTCTTTGCAGGAGCTGCTGCCTTCTTAGCTGCTGCCTTCTTTGCTGCTGCCTTCTTAGCCATGTGACTCATCCTTCCAAGAGTTGCACAGAGGTGGGTCCTTGCCGCGGCTACCGGGAGCTTTTGATCGGACGAGGACTGGCACCAAGGTTGTTGAACTGACCAACCATGATCAGTTCTCTTATCCACTTGAGTTGTCGTTTGGTCCTTCCACCGAACAACAACTCTCATGAACAAGTTCACGAAGGCAAATGGTAAGAAATTGTTGAACTCATGCAACCCTTTTCTTGACACTTTCCGCACAATCTCTCGAACTGGAACAAAACTGCAAATCGCGCCGACCATCATCATCGCCATGTTCAGCATCATCGAACAGCACATCACATCGCCATGCACAGACCTTCAACGCATCACTCATGAACGCGCATCGGTGTCATGAAAGCACTGCCGTATGAGCTGAGCGCGAGTCTGCATGACGTTCATCGCGGAGTGTGACTGCGCTTTCATCAATGACTGTTTCGCGTGGTAAAACACAGGAAAAACAAACACCTCGCGAACATGATCTGTTCGCGAGGTGTGTTGCATGAGGATCACATGACACGACTCAATCGAGTGTTGCATGACTGCTCGGAGCAGCCACGAAGGTCTCCATCGTTTCGGCAGAGGAGAAGAGATAGAGACGTCCCTTGTACCACACTGCGTGATCAAGAGTCCCTTCCTGCTCTTCACCCGTGATCGCCAGATGGATCACGTCTGCGCCGCGCGCTGCAGGCGCATACTTCGCCGGATCCGAGTGGAACTCACTGACCGCTTCACTCGAACAGAGGTAGTACGTCTTCTCGTTGTAGATCACTCGGAACTGACTCTGAGCATCCACCAGATCACGATGATCACGGAGCGCCACAGGGCAGAACCCCTTGAGACCTCGCAGTCCCTTGCGAGCTGCGATCATCTCCAGCTTGGCCTGCGTACGTTCCGTGCCCGAGCGCGGTACAGGCGTCAGCTTCGGGGCATCGGAGGTCTCTTCGACAACCAGTGGAGGTTCTGATGACGACGAGTCGGTGGTCACAGTAGCTGCTTCGCGAGGCGGCGGAGTCAGATCGGGAGTGACCTCGTGGTCCAGCGAATTCGAAGGCGTGAGGTTTCCAGTAATCGGCCGGGCGGGCAACTCCACAGCGGGCTTCATCTCCACTGGAGTCGATACCGGCTCCGTGTCGAGGGTCAGGCCGCTGTAGGGATTCTCCATCTCTGGAGCAGGTTCTTCCGCTGCAGGCGGTGTCGGCTCCACAGCCAGCGGCTCATTGCTCACGATCTCCTGTGCGGGTTCCTGTGGAACTGGGTCCGGCTGGACCGGTTCCTGTTCAATGGTCACCGGTGAGAGTTCCCCGAGAACTGGAGTCTCGGCAATGACTGCAGGTGGCTGGGGTGCCTCTGAGGGGAAGAGTGCCTCATCGCTGAATGGATCAGCGGGCTTCTTCGGGACTGCTGCGACTGGCGGAGCAGTGGGGCTCAAAGCTGCTGGGCTACCGAGTTCGATCTGATCATGGTCCGGGTCCTGGATCGGAGCACTGAAGTCGAGCGCGGGAATTCCTCCACTCGCAGCTGGAGTCTGTGCCGGGGCATCCACGAACAGCGGAGCTTCGAAGCCATCGCCCGTGTTGGAGAGATCCGGAGCCAAAGGTTGTACCGGATCGAGCTGTGGAATCTGTTCGGGAGTCTGAACCAGCGCGGGCGCTTCCACCGGTTGAGATGGCTGCGAAGGAACCTGCTCCAACTGATCAGGTTCATCTTCAAACAGGAACCCGTAATTCGGTCGTCCCGTGGTGGGCTGAGCCAGTGGCTGTGCCTGCATCGGCTGCTGAACCAGAGCCGGAGGTGCAGCCAGAGCGGTGTTCTTCGGCGGAGTGTAGGGAGGCTCAACGGGAGGCTGAGTCGGACCGCTGTTGTCTTCTCGACCGAACAGCTTGCTCAAGAGCCCCTTCTTCTTGGGAGCAGTGGGAGTCGCTGGCTGCGGTGTCGTCTGAGTGACGGGTTGGGCGTAAGCCTGTTGCTGAGGCTGAACTGGTGCCTGGTACTGAGGCTGCTGTTGAGCCTG
Source organism: Planctomycetaceae bacterium (assembly GCA_044337025.1). Lineage (GTDB taxonomy): Bacteria > Planctomycetota > Planctomycetia > Planctomycetales > Planctomycetaceae > TH-plancto1. The sequence continues at coordinate 66,844 of JBIIOI010000006.1, read as the reverse complement.
AGCCTGCGGTTGATACTGAGGCTGCTGAGCGGGAGGCTGACTTTGAGCCTGCGGCGGAGTGCCCATCGATTGCCGGACATCGATCATCTCGGGGGCGGCGCGACCGTTCTGCTCGTACAACTTCTGCAGCTCGCGCTGGACTTCGCTCTGTCCATGGTTGGGGACGGGAGCCGGTTGCACGGCGGGCTGAGGCTGAGGCTGGGGAATCGGCGCGTTGTTCTGCTGCCGACGTTCCGCCCGACGATTGGAAATCGGACGGGCCTGAGTCTGCGCTCCCAGTGTGGCAGGAGCCCGGTCCTGAGCCGAGAGCGACGGCCACGGGGCGATCTGCAGGCCCAGAGCGACGGCCGCAGCCGCAGTAAACAGTGATCGAGATGCTTTGCGGAATGCCATGGGCATTGACTCCTCAACAGACCGGATTTCGCCGCTGGCGTCTCCGGGCTTTGATTCCGACAGACCCCCCGCGATAATCCCGGAGGTGTCTCACCGGTTCTATCGACTCCGGTTGTTCCGGTTCTCACGGTGGTGATGCCTCGTTACAGCGATTACGACCGCTTCCTCATGACGAACCGCTACAGGCGGTAGATGAGGAAGAGTTTTCGCAAAGCCCCCAGACTCACATTCATGGCGATCAACGACTCTGTCACCGCAGAAACACTCCCACCTCTCGTGCGAGTGGAACTCGTTCAGCCGCGTCGCTGGTGGCCGCGAATCCTGTTCGTGCTGTTCGTCTTTTCCTGCATGGTCAATCTGCTTCTGTTGTTTACGACAGCTGCGATTGTGGGGGGCAACGTCGATGGCCGCGAGACCCTGGTCTCGGGCGATGCCACCAGCACGAACAAGATCGCGATCATCGATATCACGGGCACGATCATGCCTCCGTTCACGGAGCGTACGCTCAAGACGATCGATACCTTGATCGAAGATGACGACGTCAAAGGCGTGCTGCTCTCCGTCGACAGCCCTGGCGGACTCGTCGCGGACAGCCATCAGATCTATGACCGGCTGACGAAGCTCCGGCAGAAAAAGCCGATCTATGTGCAGATGAAGCGTCTGGCTGCGAGCGGCGGATATTACGTGTCGATGGGAGCCGGTCCCGAAGGGAAGATCTTTGCGGAGCCGACGACTTGGACCGGCTCGATTGGAGTGATCATCCCCCGGTACGACGTCTCGAAACTGGCCACCGATTACGGAGTGAAGTCCGACCCGCTGGTGACTGGCCCCTTCAAGGACTCGCTCAGCCCGTTCAAAGAGATGGCTCCCGAGGAAACCGAACTCTGGATGGAGATCATGGCCGACTCCTTCGACCGCTTCAAAGGGGTGATCGATGAAGGCCGCGCGAATTTGACGCTGGAGCAGATCGCTCCACTGGCGACCGGACGGATCTTCACCGCCAACCAAGCCAAGGCCGCCGGGCTGGTCGACGAGATCGGCTTCGAAGCTGACGCGCTGGAAGCGCTGAAGACCAAGCTGGGACTGACGAGCGTGAAGATCGTCCGTCATGAACAGCCTCCGACGCTGCTCGATACACTCCTGGGTGGACAGATCCGCGCCCCCCAGGCCGACCCGCTGAAGACGTTCCTTGATGCCAGCACGCCGAAGGCGATGTACTTCTTCGGCTGGCAAGCCGGTCTGACAACGCCGTAAGAAGCTCGTGGGCTTCCGGTCGATCAACCCTCAACCATCAACCCTCTTCTCCTCATGCTCTACCTCAACATTCACCTCCGCGTCAAAGACTCTGCTGACATTGAGAAGGTCGGCGAACTGCTCCGTAAGCAGGGACAGCTGTCCCGCGCTGAGCCGGGCTGTGTGCGGTTCGACGTTTATCACTCGAAGAACGACCCGGCGGTCTATCTCCTCTGCGAGTACTGGGACAGCGAAGCCTCACTCGATCAGCATCGACTGGCGACCGCCTATACCACGATCTACAAGCCACAGGTGCTGCCGCTGGTTGATCGCGTCCCCCACCCATGTGATCTGCTGGAGTAGTCACACCTCGTGGGGCGCGGTGACGCGCATGACCGCTCAGTCAACCGACCAGGGCGTGGGTACTGGACCGCGATTTAGGACCAATGACCACAATGATTGAGCTGACCAACGTCACGAAGCTCTACGGCAAGGTGATTGGCGTGAACGACTTCACGCTGAACCTGGGTCCGGGCGCGTACGGACTGCTGGGGCCGAACGGGTCCGGGAAGTCGACGCTGCTCAATCTCATCACCGGTCAGCTGCGCCCCACGCTGGGCACGGTGCGCGTTCTCAACGAGTCCCCGTGTAACAACGCCGCGCTCTATCGGCGTCTGGGCTATTGCCCTGGCGGAGAAGGGCTGTACGCCAATGTGTCGGGGTACGACTGGGTCGTCTATCTGCAACAGCTGCAGGGGATGACGGCCTTCGAAGCCAAGCAGGCGGCGCAGAACTCGCTCGAACTGGTCGGGATGTCGGAGGCGATGCACCGTCCGATCTCCAGCTACTCGCGCGGGATGCGGCAGCGGACGAAGCTCGCCCAGGCGATCGCTCATGACCCGGACTTTCTGATACTCGATGAGCCGTTCAATGGCCTCGACCCGGTGGGGCGGCATGAACTGACGAATGTTCTGCTCGACTGGATTGAGCTGGGGAAGAGTCTGCTGTTCGCCAGCCACCTGCTGCACGAGATCGAATCGATTACGGACTCGTTCCTGCTGATCTGCGGAGGCCGACTGCTGGCCTCGGGGACCGCTCAGGAGGTCCATGCGATGATGCAGGGGCTGCCGAACTCGGTGTCGCTGCGCTGCTCGGACCCGTATCGGCTGGGAGCCTACCTGATGCAGCAGCGGGTGGCCGACTCAGCTGAGATCGAGAATGGGCTGCTCACGGTGGAGACGCAGGACCCGCCGCGGTTGTTCGAGAACCTGCCGCGCTGGCTCTCGGAGCTGGGGGTGCAGGTGACCGAGATGCACACGGCGGATGAGTCGCTCCAAGCGTTGTTCAATGCCCTGATGAAGATGCACCGAGGAGAGCTGTAATGGGAAACATCGGGGCCGTCTTCTGTTTTGAGTGGAAACGGGCGCTGACCACTCCCCGGCTGCTCGGCTGGGCCACGCTGGCGCTGTTTCCGGTTTTCATCGTGGCACTGCTGCGCATTCCGGGTGAGTCCCCGCCCCGCGAGATCTGGATCGGGTTCCTGTTCGCATTGATCCCGATGCTGCTCTCGATGCTGGGGGCGCTGCTGTGGACGACATCAGCCATCGCGACCGAGTTGGAGCGCCGCAGCTGGGTCTATCTCACGATCCGCCCAAATGGAGGGACTGCGGTTCTGCTAGGCAAGTATCTGGCTGCGGTGACCTGGGTGTTGCCCGCGGCGCTGCTGGGACTGACACTGGCGGTTCCGCTGACGATCACAGCGGACACGCGCGAGGGTGATCCGCTGCTGTTCTGGTGGGCGATGGTGCGGCTGGTCTGTCTCTCATGTCCGGCGTTCTCGGCGATCTTCTTGCTGCTGGGGATCATCAACCCCCGCCGGGCCATGGTGCTGGCTGTGGCTTACTCGTTGATCTTCGAACTGGTGATCAGCTTCATTCCGGCAGTGATCAACAAGATCACGGTGCAGTATCGGCTGCGGGCGCTGATGATTGAATGGTGCGATGTCGACATCGCGGGGTCCGGGAGCCAGGGGGCGGTCACGTTCTTCGGAGACGCCCCGGCCTATCAGCATGTGCTGATCCTGCTTTTGATCCCGCCGGTGCTGCTGACAGCGTCTGTGGCGCTGCTCCGTTGGAGTGAGTTTACGTCCGCAGCGGAATCGGATGTTTAGAGTGAAGCGCGGGGCGCGCAAAGCGGTGCGATGAAGTTCTTGGTACTTCGTTCTTCGTTCTTGCTGGAGGAGTTGCTGGTCCTGAGTGGACAAGTCGAGGGATACTTCCGGCTCCCCTCTCCCCCGGGAGAGGGGCTGGGGGGGAGGGTTCTCGCCACTTGAGTAATCTTGCATCGTGATCGCATCGGACGCCTGCATCTCGCCCGGCAGTCAGCTCTTGGCCGGTTCGGCAAACACCGTCGAGATCGCAGCCAGCACTTCACCGTGCAGCAGTCCGTTGGTCGCGACGACTCCGCGGTTCTTCGTCAGTTCGGAGCCCTGGGTGAAGTCGAGTTTCCCGCCATACATGTCGGTCACCCGTCCGCCGGCTTCTTCGACAATCAGCAAGCCGCCCGCGTGGTCCCAGATCTTTTCGTTGTAGGTCGCTTTCGTCGGCATCCGCAGATACAGGTCCGCTTCGCCGCGGGCCACGACTCCGTACTTGGCCTGACTATCCAGGCGGCTGGGCGTGGCATCACTTCCCAGGATCTGCCGGATCTTGCTGGTCACGTCTTGAGCATTGTGGCCCGACTCGACCGACTCGCAGAACCGGGCCATCGAGCCGCGGGCGGTCCCGCTGACCCGGACGACCTGCGGAGCGGCCTGCTCGTCGTCGAGCAACCGCAGCTGGGCACCATGGCCACGCACGGCGCTGAACAGTGCTCCGACCTCTTTGTCCCAGGCATCAGCGGCGGGCAGATTGGGACAGCCGAGAACACTGACCTCGATCTGGCCATCGACGATGAGAGCCAGCGAGACGGCATACTGCTCACCGCGCAGGAACCCCTTGGTGCCATCGATCGGGTCGAGCGTCCAGAAGCGCGAGACCCTGCCGGAGCTGTTGCCGCGGTCGATCCAGCGGCAGATGTCATCGGGACTCCCTTTGAGCCCGACCTGTGCGACTTCGGCGTGGACGCGCTGCAGCTGGCTGGCATGGCTGGCTGTTCGCAGCTCCGCCGAGTCCTCTTCACCGACGATGGCGTCTTGAGGAAACGCATCGCCGATGATCTTGCAGACGATCGCCTGACTGGCAAAGTCGGCGACCGTCACCGGCGACTTGTCCTGCTTAGCGATCGTCTCGGGCGAGATGCTCTGCTGGACCGATCGGCAGACCCGACTAGCCACGCGGACGGCCTGCAGGGCCGTCTCAAGTTCACGATGAAAGAGGTTGGACATGGGGTACTCCTGCGGAGCGGTTGAGGGTTAAGGGTTGAGAGACCGAGGAATGTCCTGTCTCTCAACCCTCAACTCTCAACCCTCAACCCTCGCAAAAAAGAACAGCCCGAGACTTCGCTCGGGCTGAGGCAATTGACAAAACGCGGACGCTCGGAATTACTGACCAGCGAGCGGGGCCTTCTTTTCCTTGATCCCTGGGCACTGAGGAGCCATTTCGGCGTTCAGCTGCTTGTAGTCGGCCCACTGAGCGGGCAGGTTGTCTTCGTGGAAGATGGCTGCGACCGGGCATTCCGGAACGCAGGCTTCGCAGTCGATGCACTCGTCCGGATGGATGAACAGAATCTGCTCAGCTTCGTAGAAGCACTCCACCGGGCAAACGACGACGCAATCGGTGTACTTACAGCCGAAACAAGGTTCCGCAACGATGTGAGCCATGACGAGTTCCTCGAAGACGCGCGGCTTCCGCCAAACGTGAATGACACCTAGATCGACCGGACAACGCAAAAGCCTGAGCCGATTTCCACGAACCGTGACTCTCGACTGTCGTCAACCACCGCAACTGGCGAGCACCAAGAGGCTTGCGGCTGTCGCTCTGGCCGATTTCTAGGTCTGATTTCTGAGACTGTCAAGCGATGAGTTGGGAGGAAGGCCGAGTTCCTTACAAAAAGGAAGTTCCAGTGATTTACCACAAAAAACTCTGTGTTAAATCGCCGCCGCTTCCTCCGCGAGTGCCTTCTCCATCGCCTGCATCACCACAGTCTGTGCATTCGCGAATGGCCCAGCCAGCATTGCTCCCGAGGCCAGCTTATGGCCGCCGCCGCCAAACTGTTCGGCAACTTTCGCCACATCGAGCCCCGAACGGCTGCGGAAGCTGACTTTGACCTGCCCCGACTTCTGCTCGACCAGAATGATCGCGCAGCGCGTTCCGTCGATCGTCAGGCAGGTATTGACCAGATCCTCGGTGTCGGACGGATGGGCTCCGGTTTCCTCAAAATCTTTCTGCATGACATAGGTCATCCCCATCGCGCCGCCAAACTCGACGCTGACTCGGCTCAGCACGCGCCCATGCAGGCGGATCCGGGCCAAGGATGACTTCTCATACAGCTCCTTATAGATCGCGTGCGGCTGCACTCCCAACGAGATCAACCACGCCGCCCGCCGCAATGTCCGCTCGTCGGCATTCGGGAATCGGAACCAACCCGTATCGGTGGCGATCGCCGCGAACAGAGCTGTCCCCGCTTCGATGGTCGGCGTCACCCCCAGCGCTTCCGCCAGCTCGCAGATCAACACCCCCGCCGCCGAGGCCGTGGTGTCCTTGAACTGCTCCGCTCCCAGATGATCGGAACTGATGTGATGGTCGACCACGACCTTCTTCGCCGGGGTCGTCTCCAGAGTCTTGCGCAGCTCGGTCAGCTGCTGCCAGGCGCTGGTGTCGACGATCATGTGAACGTCGGTGTCGCAGGCCTCTTCGAGGGTGACGCCCTCGCCGATCTTGCGAATCCGGGCGGTCGGGTCGAGAAAGTTCAGGTGGGTCGGCGTTGCGGAGGGATTGATAATCCGAACGGTCTTCCCCAGCTGCTCCAGCAAGTTGCACAGGCCAATCTCCGAGCCGATCGCATCCGCATCGGGGCGGACGTGGCTGGAGATCACAAACCGCTGATGGCTGTGAATGATGTCAATCAGTGGCTGCCAGTCGATCGGCATGGGACGACCTTGTCGCCAGAGGGAGGGGAATCCGACCATTGTGTCGATCTGCGAGGGGAATGTCACTGGTTGGCGGATGGCAATTGGCAGATGGCGATTGGCCAGCGAGGTTGCATCGACGCTGTGATCGCAGTCGGAGTGCAGGCCTCGCTGCCGAGATGGAGAATTCTGGCGAAGTCTGGGGGCAGGCTGCGGCGGTGCCTACAATCCGTTTTCACGCCGATTGAGGAGTCGCCACTTGCCCAGTTCTGATCCAATTGTCCTGGCTTTCACCGGCGCCAGCGGGGCGGCCTATGGCGTCCGCCTGCTGGAGGTGTTGCTCGGGCAGGGGGCGGCCGTGCATCTGGTCATCAGCCCAGCTGCGCATCGGGTCTTCGAAGCCGAGTTCAAGCTCACTCTTGAGCGCAGCCCAATCACGCTGGAAAAGCTTCAGTCCGCCGAGATCGCCTGGTGGAAGGAACGACAGCCTGTTCCTCACATCGCCGGGGGTGAGCTGTTCGTGCATGGGTATCACGATTACTCGGCTGGGATTGCGAGCGGGTCGTTCCGCACCGGGGGTATGGTGATCTGCCCCTGCTCGATGGGGACGCTGGCGTCGGTCGCTCAAGGGCTCTCAACAAATCTGATCCAGCGTGCCGCCGATGTGCATCTGAAGGAACGCCGCAAGCTGATTGTGGTCCCGCGCGAAACACCGCTGGGGCTGATCCAGATCGACAACATGCGGCGACTGACCGAAGCGGGCGGAGTCGTCCTGCCCGCGATGCCGGGGCTGTATCATCAGCCGCTGACGATCATGGACCTGATCGACTTCGTGGTCGCCCGCATCTGCGATCAGCTCGGTCGACCGGCGTCGTTTGTGAAGCGCTGGAGCGAGGGCCCGTCGGGCGAGCCCGTCGGCTAACTTCCCAGTGCTTTGGGCAGTGAAATCGTCCATGTCGAACGCGTTCCGCGCAGGTCGACGGTGATCTCCAAATCGGTCTCTCCCGAGACTCGATACTCCCCCCAGTCCCAGCGTGCGACGTGACCGCGATTGCCACTCACGGGGCCTTCGTAGTCGAGGTAGAGCAGGCGGTGGTTGGCGATGCGTTCGATATCGAGGGGAGTGGGCAATGGGCAGTGGGCAGTGAGGGAATTGGCAGGTTCGCGGCGACTGGGGAATCGGTCAGTGACTGCGGCTACCCTCACCCCCAGCCCCTCTCCCGGGGGGAGAGGGGAGCCAGCAGCTGACTCTGGCCATCCGCCATCAGCCATCTGCAATCTGCCTTCCGATTCCCCCACTGCCCACTGCCCATTGCCCACTGCCCTTGGAGACTCCTCTGGCTCTCGCCTCTCGTCTCTCACCTCTCGTCTCTCCACCAGCCTCCACGTCCAGCACGTCTCGCCCGCCTCCAGCAGCAGGTCCCAGTGGAAGAACGGGTGGTCGTGCGTCAGAATCGCAAATCGTCCACTCTGTCCGATGAACTGCGACTCCATGGCTGGTGCTCTCCGACCGTATCGAATTCTGGTGCTACCGCTGGCTGCGGTGGTGATTGGCGGGCTCGTCTGGCTGGGCGAGCAGAACCAGGCCCGACTGGCCAGCCAGCCTCGCAGCGTGTCGACCCATCCTCGTCGACTGGCTCCGCGAGTGGAACTGTACGACCAGTCGTCCCAACTCGTGAAGTTCGAACGTTACCTCGGGCGGACGAAGATGGTGATCGTCTTCTTCGACGGCGAGAAGGGGGCCGACGCCGACCCGTGGCTATCGCAACTGCGCGATCATCATGCCTATGTCGTGGCTGCGGGAGCCCAAGTAATCGGCATCGGCATGGCCACGCCCTACGCAAATCGGCAGGCGGGAGAGCGCTCGAGCAAGTTTCCGTTCCCGATCCTGTCCGACATTGGCCGCGACCGTCCCGCCCCAGCCCACTCCGCCTGGGGCCGCTTCGACCCGGACAGCGGAACCTTCCTCACTGGACTGTTTCTGGTCGATCGCTCCGGGATGGTGGAAATCGACAGCCGAGGCTACGTTCCCGTTCGCGACCCGGCTGCGGTCGTGAAGTCGTTATGCGAGGGAAAATGGCCCAAGTGACCGTGATTACGAAACCCAACGTCCGAGCAGATTCCTCCCATGGAAGAACCACTTCGAGAAGAAATCGTTCCCGGCAACACTCTCCCATTCGTCAGGAACCATCTGACAGCCTTTGCGGTATTCCTGTTGGTGGGTCTCATCGCTTTCCTTCTTCTTCCGAAGGCGATGTTTCTGGCGAGCATTGGTCTGTATTCGCTGCTCCATCTGGCGATGCTGAGCTTACAGATTCAGGCCTGGGGCCATGGTTCAAAGCTGGTGTGGCCATGCCTGATCGCAGCCTGCGGAGTCTTCGGCTACAACCGACACATGGATGCCTGGGTTGATGACAGCCCGTTCGCCGAATCGATCACGCTCTACGATCAGAGGATCGTCGGATTTCCTCACTACTTGAGGATCTTCGATCAACCCAACAGTGAGTATGGTCGGTACAAATTCGATCTCGTCGGTTTCTTCCTCGCGGTCGAGTTCCTCACGTTCTTAGTCTTCTTGCTGGAGGTCAGCTTGCTTCTCTGGTTGAGAGTCTGGAAGCAATCGAAGGCGGCACCGAAGGGGTCCATCGATTCAGGTCTTTTGGAATCTTCGTCTCCGTAGGTCTCTCGTTACACTTCCTCCATGCCGAACCCCGACCGAGAAGAGCGACTTGTCGAGACCTTCCAGAAGCTCCTGGAGCAGGTTGAGCAGGGGCGTACCCTCAACTGGGTCGAGATCACCGCGTCCTATCCCGATCTAGTGGCGGAGCTGCAGGATCTGGTCGGAGCTGCCCAACTGGCGCAGGCTCTGGGCGGGACCGGTTCGTCGCTTGATCCGCTGGTCGTGGCTGAGTCGGGCAATGCGACCACCTCGAACAGCTTCGGCGATTACGAGGAACTGATCGAGATCGGACGCGGCGGCATGGGGGTCGTCTACAAGGCGCGGCAGAAGAGCCTGAATCGCGATGTGGCCCTAAAGATGATGGTCCGCGGGTCGTTCGCGACTCCTGACGATCTGAGACGGTTCCGGGTCGAAGCCGAGTCAGCGGCCAAGCTCACTCATCCCCACATCGTCCCGGTCTACGAGGTCGGCGACCGCGGCGGGTTGCCGTACTTCAGCATGCAGCTCGTCGAGGGGGAGACGCTTGCCCAGCGGATCAGTCGCAGCCCGCTCGCCCCGCGCGAGGCAGCTGCGCTGCTGATTCCCGTCTGCCGAGGGATCGCTCATGCTCATCGCAGTGGAGTTCTCCATCGAGACCTGAAACCCTCGAACATTCTGCTCGATCGGGACGGGCATCCGTATGTGTCGGACTTTGGTCTGGCGCGGATCGTGAAAGCCGACTCCGACAGCGTGTCGCTCGTGGGAACCTCACAAGCGGTCGAAGCCTTCAAGTCGATGACCCGTACGGGAGCGATCGTCGGTACACCGGGCTATATGGCCCCCGAGCAAGCTGTGGGGGACCCGCGACAGATCGGGCCAGCGACGGATATCTACAGTCTGGGGGCTGTGCTGTTCGCGACGGTCACGGGGCGGTCGCCGTTCCAGTGTGCGTCGCCCGCTGATGCGGTGATCATGGCGCTGGAGCATGAGCCCCCGCCGCCACGATTGCTCAATCCGGCGATCGATGCGGACCTGGAGATGATTATTCTCAAGGCTCTGCAGAAGCCCGCCGACCTGCGGTATACCACTGCGGATGAATTTGCGGATGACCTGCAGGCGTTCCTGAACCACGAGCCGGTTCAGGCTCGCTCATCGCGGCTGGCTGATGTACTCAGCCGCGCGTTCCGCCCGACGCACCATGCCGGGATCCTGCGGAACTGGGGCCTGCTGTGGATGTGGCACTCGCTGGTGCTGCTGGTCTTGTGCCTGATCACGAACTTCATGCAGTGGCAGCAGGTGACTTCGCGGCTGCCGTATGTCGGGCTGTGGACGATCGGGCTGGGCACGTGGGGTCTGGCGTTCTGGGCGATGCGGCACCGCTCGGGTCCGGTGACGTTTGTGGAGCGGCAGATCGCCCATCTGTGGGCCGCCAGTATGGCGTCGTCGACGATGCTGTTTCTGGTCGAGGACCTGCTCAACCTGCCGGTGCTGAAACTCTCGCCGGTGCTGTCACTGTTCGCAGCCAGTGTCTTTGTCGGCAAGGCCGGTGTACTGAGCGGCGAGTTCTATATTCAGGCGATCGTGATGTTCCTGTGCGCGATCCCGATGGCGATTTTCCCGGAGATTGGGATTACGATCTTTGGAGTGATCAGTGCTCTGACTTTTCTGATCCCTGGCTGGAAGTTTCACCGGGAGCTCCAGAACCGTAGGTAGCTCTATGGCGTCTGTGACTCTTGGTGTGTGCATCCCGAACGTCGATGACTGGAATGCGATCTCCCTCGCCCACGCGACTTGTGTGAGTCGCAGGGAAACCTCAATTGCGGGGGAGAGGGTTGGGGTGAGGGGGACCAACGTGCCCCTCACCCCGGCCCTCTCCCCGATGCAAATCTTCGGTGGTTTTTAAGTCCTGTGCGGGGAGAGGGAGAATTGATAGGAACCACTGACGCTTGAGACGCCCGCACTGACTCTTGGAGAACCCAAATGGAAAGCACCACCTGGAGATGTCCGCAGTGCCAGCTGCCACTGCATCGCACCGAAACCGGCCCTCTGGTCGAGTGGCGTTGCCCGCCCTGCAGCTTATCGTGGGTGACCCGTACGAACCTGCTCAGCATCGTGCAGAAGTCGGGCCTGGACCAGTTGACGAAACAACTGGAACAGGCCCCGGCTTCCGCGCGACAGCTGCTGTGTCCAGCGTGCCACACCCCGTCGTTTCGAACGATTCCGGCGCAGGGGGCGGAATTGGACCTGTGTACCACCTGCCACGGGTTGATCCTCGACCCGGGCGAGGCCCAGCGGATCGTCAGCGATTCTTACTGGAAGAGGTCGGGCGCTGATGTCAAAGGAGATTTGGCAGCAGGAGCCATCGAACTTCTGCTGCGGGGGATCTTTTCCGCGTGGTAGCTGGTGAGCAGTGTCGCCTTTTGCTCCGCAAAAGAGCGCCCATTTGTAGAGCGAACTCGGGCTCGTCAGATCGCATTCCGGCTCACCAGCAAGTTATCCGGCATGGGAAGTCGTGCTCAACCTGCTGTTGTAGAGTGCAAAGTCCTCGTCTTCGTAGCAACAGAACACCACGGTCTCGGGAATTGCCGAAGTCGCGAGCCAACGCAGGACCGTTGTGACCGCGATCTCACAGGCCTGATCTTTGGGAAACATGTAAACGCCCGTGGCGATGCAGGGAAATGCGATCGACTTGATGTTGTGCTTCAACGCCAATTGGAGGGTCGATTCATAGCAGGACTTCAAGGACTGCGCCTCGTTGTAGCCACCGCCATCCCAAACTGGCCCGACGGTATGGATGACATGACGAGCAGGTAACAGGTAGCCGCGAGTGATCCGGGCTTCTCCCTCGGGGCAGATGCCGATGGTTCTGCATTCCTCCAGCAGCCCCGGGCCGGCAGCGCGGTGAATCGCACCATCCACACCGCCACCGCCTAAGAGCGATTCGTTCGCAGCTGTCACGATTGCATCGACGTCGAGAGTCGTAATGTCGCCCTGGACCAGCTGGATTCGGGAAGGCAACATCATCATTCCGGCTTTTCTTCAGAAGCGATCTCTCGCACCACGCGGAAACCCAACACTGTCGTCGCGAAGTTGGTCTCGGGGAACCGGCGCGCATCGTTGAGGTAGCGATTCGAGGAACGCAGCCGTGCCGGATTCGAGCTGATCGCTCCGCCGCGAACTGCTGCAGGAAGGTCGATCTCGAGGCTGCCTCGCGGATCGGTCACAGGTTCCGCCGTGAAGGTGCGGCCCGAGTCCAGACAGAATTCATTGACGTTGCCGTGCATGTCGAACAGACCGAACGGGTTGGCGGGAAGCTGCGCCACGGCCCGCAGTTGCGCGCCGCTCGTTCCGGGAGGGGTCGGCGAGTCGGAGAGGTTATTGCCGAAGGAGTACCGGGTGGCCGTCCCGGCACGGCAGGCGAACTCCCATTCCGCCTCGGTCGGAAGGCGATAGGTGTGGCCTTCTGTTTGCGTCAGCCATTCACAGAATCGTCGCGCGTCCTCCCAGCTGACGCAGCGAACGGGATGGTTATCTCCACTCTTTTTTCTCGTTTCGGGGCTGTTCCAGGTGTTGGGAGGTTGGCGGATCTTCTGATGGACTTCGAAGGCGCCCTGACCATCGGACTCCGCCTGGGTCACGTACTGGGTCGCCTTGACGAACTCATGGAACTGTCGATTCGTGACCTCGGTGGCGCCGATGGCAAACGGCTTCGTCAGACGGACCTGATGCTGCGGCTTCTCATGCGGCGCCGCGTCCGCGTCCGCTTCATCCGCACCCATCAGGAACTCACCCGGCGGGATGAGGATCATTTTCATGCCGATCGAATTGGTCGATTCGACCGACACTCCAAGATGTTTCGCCCAGGCGTCCTGATGGGCCTTCGCAGCTGCGGCATCAAACGTGGCGACCGCCGGTTTCGGAGCGTCCTCGCTCTTAGCGGCCTGGTCGATACTCAACCACGTTGCCGGGCCGATGATCTGGCCGTGATGCTTCTGGCTCGACGAATCAACCAATTGCTCGCCACCATTTTCGTCGCAGTGGTAGAGGGCGAGCGTGTCGGCATCGGGTTCCAATCGAATCTTCGGCGTGAAGCTCTCGTCGTAACGCGCGACTCGGGAGATGCGCACTTCATCGTAGTCTCCGGAGAACGAGTGACTGACTGGACGTACTGAGGCTAAACGGCTCTCGCTGACTCATCAGTGGCTTGGGGGGCTCCGGATCGCTCCCGGCACGTTGACCATCGACAAACAGTCGAAACTCCTGGCCTGTCCTTACACCAGCCAGGTGGATTCGACGATCGAGGACCGCCGGTGCCGGAGACAACAAGAACTGAAAAGGCCCACGATCACGTGACAAACCGAATGACCAGTTCAGTTCGGCTTTGCTCACATACAGACTGCAGGGGCCGGGCCAGCCTGCCACATGCTTGTCGGCGTGATTCGTGTCCAGGAGCGTGACCCAGGCTTCGATCGTGTACGGCGCAGCGGGATCGAGCTTCAGTGACGGCACCTCGACATACGCACCGGGGGTGAGTCGGATCGCGAGATTCCTCTCGGCGTCAACAACCGCATCCGGAATGGCGGGAGTGTCGCTCTTGGGGGCTTGGGTAATACTGACCTTCGACCCCGGAGCTGGGTCGACTTCGACGGGCGTTCCTTCCGGGATCTTGACCGTCGTCTTTTGCCCGTCTTTGCCGGTGATCGTGATCACGATCACTCCCAGCAACAGGATGAAGGCTGCGGCACCGCCCGCAAGCTGATAGAACCGGCGCGGTCCCGCGCCCCGCCCGTCCCGGCTCAGGTCTTGCGGAATGGGCGAAGGTGGTGTCGTCACGTTGTCCTTCACCCCGAGTGCGGTGGCCGACAACGCTTCTGTCGGTGCCGCCCCAGCCGTGGAATTGGTCGACGAGAAGGGTGTCAAAACCTCGGCAAGCTCCGTGGCCGACTGGAATCGGTCCTCCGGTTTCTTCGCCATCAGCTTCCGATAGATGGCATCCAGGTCGAGGGGCGCATCCTCACGGGCCGAATGCAAATCCGGAACCGGATCCAGGAGGTGGCTCTTCATCTTGTTGGCCGCAGTGCGATGCGTGCCATTCCCGAACGGCGTCCGTCCCGTCAGCAGAAAGAACAGCGTGCAACCGAGGGCATACAAGTCGGTCCGGGCATCGGCGGAGTGGGCGTCCTCCCATTGTTCGGGAGCCATGTAATCGGGCGTGCCAAACGATTCCCCCTCTGTGGTCAGCTCCGTTGTGTTCGTCGAAGCCTCTCCAGCGAGTCGCGCCAATCCGAGATCAAGCAGCTTGATCTGTCCATTCTTCGCGACCAGTAGATTGGACGGCTTGATGTCGCGGTGCACCAGACCCGCCTGATGCGCTGACGCGAGCGCCAGTGCCGCCTGACGAATCGCATTACAGGCATTGACGACCGACATCGGCCCGCGGTTATTCACGAGCTTCTTCAAATCGGTGCCGTCGATGTACTCCATCGCCAGGTAGTGCGTGCCGTTGACTTCTCCGGCGTCGTGGGCTTGCACGATGTTTGGATGATTCAGCTTGCCAACGGCCTTCATTTCCCGTTCGAACCGCGCAACGGCATCCGGCTCGTGGGTGATCGCCGAAGACAACACCTTGATGGCGACCGTCTTGTCGAGTTTGGAGTGCTGGGCCTTGTAGACCGCCCCCATGCCCCCTTCGCCCAGTTTTCCCAGGATCTGATAGGGACCGAGAGTCGACCCGGTCGAGAGGACCGTGGAATCCGCCGAATCCCGACTGAGGATGTGCGTCGTCTCGAAGTCGGGCGCATTCGCGTCGTGTGTGATCTTATCCATGCACTCGTCGCCGGCGAGGGTGTTCGACAACCTGCGGACGAATATATCTGCACGATGCCACGCGTGCCAGTTTTTCTAAACAGGAGGCAAGGTGCCGCACTGCTTGACAGTGCGCAAGCTGACAGCCGTCAGCTCTCAGCAATCAGCCAGCATACTCTCCCCAGAGTGAAACAGTGCGTTGCCGTGTCCAGAAGGGCACCCTCTCGGCCATCAGTGACGAAATCGTATCGCCGCTTACAACCACAAGTCGAAACCGCTGGTTCGACGGGTTCGCGTCGGGTTCTCGCCTAGTGGGTCCGGCCGAACGGACGGGGCCAGATCGTGAGGCCTTCTCGCAACATGATGCTTCTTCGCGGCGCGGGGGCTTTGCAGTTGTTGATTATGGTATTGATTGCGTGTCAGCGGGGGCGCGCTTGTGGTGATTTCGCCACGAGCGTTGCGAAACCGCGTCATCAGTTTTGGGTTGAAAGCAAGAAATTTGGAGAAACTTTCCCGAAGAAACCAACTCGCTCTTAGGAATAAACCATAGTTTTGAGTCACCGCACAGTTGACCCGTGGCCCTGATCGCGGGTATCTAAGGTGCAACATTCTCAGAGGCTTCGTCATGTCAGATCGTCCCGCACTTTCACGAGCAGAGATGGAAGTTGCGAGAATCGTGTGGACGCTTCGCGAAGCGACCGTCCGCCAAGTCCTCGACAACCTGCCCGAGAATCGGGGCATCAACTACAAGACGGTCCAGACGTTTCTGCGTCGTCTGGAGGCCAAGGGTTATCTGCTTTCCCGGCGTGAAGGTCGCAGCTTGATCTACGCCGCCGATGTACGCCCCAAGCAGGTGGTTCGCGATACCGTTCGGGATTTCATTGGCCGACTGTTCAACGGATCGCCCATGGCTCTCCTGGAACATCTGGTCCGCGATCAAGGGTTGGAGAAGAGCGAACTGGAGCAGCTGCGACAGCTGCTCAATGACGTGGAAGCTGAACCGGAGACCAGTTCCCCCAGCTGAGGCCCGGTCTCAGCGGGCAGGCAGGCCCTGACACCGCTCCACCGCTCTGGCAATCACGTTCGCGAATCGCTCCGCCGCTCCGGGGCTCTTGCTCAGATACAAGGCTGGCTCAACCAGTTCCACTTCCATGAGCGCGAACCCGCCGTTGTGCCGAATCAGGTCGACGCGGCCATACAGCGGCTGCGGCGAGATGGCTGTGATCACGCGGTCGGCGTGGCAACGCAGCGACTCATCGGGCGTGATACTGACCAGCCGGGAACCGAACTCTTCCTGGGACCGGAAATCGCCGGGCTTCGGGGTCTTCAAGATCGCGTGGCTTAACTCGCCGCCAAAGTAAATCAGCGAGTACTCTCCCTCGTCGACAATCGAGCGCAGGAACGGTTGGGCCAAGTACTCCGACTGGGCATGGTCGCTGACAGCCTCCCACAGCTGGGCGTCTGTCAGCGGGAATCGGAGTCGGTGCGTGCGATGGGCACCCGCTCCGACGATCGGCTTGATCACGATCTCGTCCGAGCCCAGTTCCCCCGGTAGCTCTTTCAATCGTGCGAGGGTCAGGTCGCGACCGTGAACTGTCGGCACGATCGGAATGCCTCGCTGCTGAAGTTCCAGCAGGTACGACTTGTGGAGGTTCCACTCCATCAGTGAATACGGGTTCCAAAGCTTCGTGCCGCTGGCTTCGATCTGCCGCAGGACACTCAGGAACTGCTCGAACCGCTTCTGGTAATCCCAGGGCGATCGCACGATGACAGCCTCGAACCGGCTCCAGTCGGTGGGCTGGTCCCAAGGAGCCGCAACGACCTCGATCCCGTGACGTGCCAGCGGCTCGATCGTCAGCGGGTCGTCGCACTCAAACCCCGCCAGGGAGGCCATCGTCAGGTAAGCAATCGTGGGCATCGCCGCAGCTTAGCGGCAATGCCGTTCTCACCAAAGCAAAACCCCGGCCGCAAGCGACCGGGGTCTGTTCTGCACGTACAACGTGCAGAAGCGCGGAGACGGAAAACGTGACCCGACGCGGTCACGAAATAGATAGCGTAGAGCGGGGCAAGTCCCCGCTCTGATGGAGTACGCCCGACAGTTTGAGCCATCTACAGGGAAATCGAGAAATGACACCAGCGTCGTGTCGTTATTCGCAACAGACTTGTCACCAACGAGTTACGCCAGCTGAAATGCAGCGAGGCCTATCTTCCGCCCTCGCGCAGCCGCGGGTCGGTCGCCTCCTGCAGAGCCTCGCCGATCACGTTGTACGCCAGCACTGTCAGAAAGACTGCCAGGCCAGGATAGACCACCACCCACCACAATTTGTAGTTGTTGGTCGCAGAACTGAGCAGGCTGCCCCAGCTGGCGTTGGGTGGAGGGGCCCCGATTCCCAGGAAGCTCAAACCGCTTTCCGTCAAAATGGCGGACGCAATTCCAAACGTCACGGGGACCAGCACGGGAGCCAAGGCGTTAGGCAGAATGTACCGCAGAATGATCTTGGGTGTTGAGATCCCCGACACTCGCGCCGCAGCCACGTAATCCGACTGCTTGATCTTCAAGAACTCGGCCCGAGTCAATCGGGATATCCCGGGCCAGGAAGTCGCGCCGATGATTGCCATCGTGTGCCAGATGCTGGGCTCACGAATCAGGGAAAACACAGCCAGGATGAGGATCAGTGTCGGAACACAGAGGATGACCTCTGTCAGTCGACTGAGCACTGCATCAATCCGTCCTCCGAAATAGCCTGAGACTCCGCCCACCGTCAAACCGATCGCTGTTGCGATCCCCATCGAGACGAATCCGACAAGCAGTGCGATGCGCGTGCCGTGGACCATTTTGGCAAAGACATCGACACCGGACTCATCGGTTCCGAACCAATTCTGTGCGGATGGACCCGCCTCATCACCGCGCGGATTACCGGGGCGATCTGGCCATTCGTTCTCTTTGATCCGTGAATACGGGTCGTTGAAGGTGAGAGGATAGATCACCCACGAATCCGGGTCTTTCTTCTTGAAGACATCGGGACCGAATCGATCTCGGAACTTGTCTCTGAAGAAGATCGGATTCTGCCAGCTGTCGCGGAAGTACGATAATGCTGGAAAGTACAGCTGACCTTTGTAGCGACAGACAATTGGCTTCCGCCCAGCGATGGCCGGGGACAGAATTGCCACCAGTGTCAGGAACGCCACGAACAGCAGTGCGACTACAGCGATACGCCGCTGTAGAAGTCGGCGCCAGGTCTCCCGCAAGAATCCCGGTGAAGGCTTCAATGGGTTCCGGGTGGTTGTGCTCATGGGACTCAGGCCGACTTGTCAAACGTTGCCATCAGGAAGCAGAAGATGTGGCTCGATCAAGTCTCGGCATCACTGATGCGGACTCGAGGATCAACGATCGCGTAAAGCACGTCCGCCAGCAGTTGCCCGGCCAGCGTCAACACTGCAAAGATCAATGTCTGTGCCATGATGACCGGATAGTCACGGGCCTGAATCGAGGAATAGTAGAGCTGTCCCAGACCCGGCCAGCTGAAGATTCGCTCCACGATGACCGAGCCCCCCATGAGCTCAGGGAGCGACAACCCGACCTTCGTGGCAAATGGAATCAGCGTGTTTCGAAATGCGTGCTTGACCAGTACTGCATACTCACTCAAGCCTTTGGCACGGGCGGTTCGAATGTAGTCCTGGCGAACGACTTCCTGCAAATTGGCTCGTATGAACCGCGAGTAATAAGCCAGGCTCCCATAGGTGTAAACAATGGTCGGCAGAATCGCATGCTTGAGAATGTCGATGAGTTTCTGCCAGCTCGACATGCCTTCCGTGTCACTGGACGACATTCCGTTTAAGGGGAGCCAGTCCAGCTTGACTGCGACAAAAATCTGCAACATCAAGGCCGCGATAAACCCCGGAAAGGAGTACAGAATGTACAGGAAGATCCCCGTCGCTCGTTCATCCCACTTTCCAGCGCGATGAGTCGCCCACAGCCCGAGAGGAATCGAAATCAGGTAGGCAAAAAACAGCGACGCCGAAGACAGCAGCAATGTGGGGCCGATGCGTTCCAGAATGACCTGATTGACCGACCGCTTCGCGACGAAAGAAAATCCCAGATCCCCTTTGAGCAGGTTGCGAAGCCAGAAGACGTATCCTTGGTGCCACGGGCCATCGAGTCCGAACTGAGCGCGAAACGCCCGATCTTCCTCTTCGGAGATCTGCACCTTCAGATTGGCCCCTTCGGCGACTGTGAGCGGGGATCCGGGCATAGCGCGAATGAGTGCGTAGACCAGCACGGTGATCATCACCAGCGTCAGAACACCCAACCCGAGCCGACGAATCAGGAAACTCGTCATCCTGTCAGACCTCCCGGTCGATCATCGGTTGTCACTCTTCGTCGAAGAGGCGGAAACTTCACTTCTTCGCTTTCCACAGGGAGAACACTCCCGGCGAGTAGTGAAACGGACCGCGCGGGCTGTGCATATAGCCTCGAATGCTCTTGTTGAAGGAGTACATGGAACTGCGGTAGTACAGCCATGTGTAGGGCTGGTCTTCCCACAGTTTCAGGGCGATCTTGCTGTAAATCTCTGCCCGTTTGGTTCGGTCAAATTCGCGTCGACCCGCCTCGAACCAGGCATCGACGTCCTTGTTGCGATACTGCGTGTAGTTGCGTCCGCCCGTCTGCAGTGCCTTCGTCGTCCAGAGATTCTCGGAATCATCGGGGTCAGCGCCAGATCCCCAACCCGCACACATCGCGTCGAAGTTGTGTTTCTTGGCGTCGTCGGTCAGAACGGTGAATTCCGTGGGCTTCACGATACACCGAATCCCAATCTGCGACAGGTTTTCCGCAGTCAGTGTGCAGATTCGCTCCGCCACTTTCGATCCTGCCCCAAACTTCAGAGTGAACTCGAATTTGACCTTCTTGCCGTTCACCACTTTGTCCAACAGACCATCGTTATCCGTATCGGTCCATCCGGCCTCTTCCAGCAGTTCTTCCGCCTTGTCGAGATCCTGTTGATATGGCTGGGGCAAATTCTTCGGGGCCATCCAGGCTGTCGGATGGTAGATTCCTTGACCTGGCTCATAGAGTCCGTAGCAGATGTTCTTCAGCATCTCCTGATGATCGATCGCGTAGGACATCGCTTTTCGGACGCGCACATCCGAGAAATAGGCCGATGCCATGTTCCAGCCAATGTAGGAGAACGACCATTCGGTTCCGAAAACCTTAGTGTTGTTCTTGTAGAACTCTGGGTCTCCGGTCTGAGTCATCCATGGCTCGGGCCGGAGTTCCAGGGAATCGATGTCCCCTTTCTTGAGGGCCAGCAGGGAAGTATTGTCGTCCTGGATGATCTTGATGCGAACTGTCTTGAAGTAGGGCTTGTCACGAATCGTCTTTCCGTTTTGCAGGTACCACTCTTCGCGCCGCTCAAGAACAACCTCCTGATCGCGAGCGAACTTGATCACCTTGTAGGGACCAGAAGTCACTGGTTTCTTTTCGAGCGCCTGATGTTCCTCGCTTGTGGTCAGCGTGAGATCTCTCGGAATCGTGGTTTCGTATTTGTGTTTCGGGATGACAGGAAACGAGATGTTTCCCACATTTGTGGCCAGCGACTCCTTGTGAAAGATTACGACCGTGTGATCATCATAGGCGTGAACTCCCAGGAGCTGATCGGGCCCCGAGCGGATGGCGGGGCAAGGAACCTTAGGGTTCATGATCGTCGCAAAACTGAATGCGAAGTCGTGGGCTGTGACCGGAGTCCCATCGGTCCAGGTCAGGTCATCTCTCAGGACGAATTTGTCGATGGTTCGGTCCGCACTTGTTTGCCACGATTTGACAACTGAGTCGTCTGCGAAAAACCGCATGGTCCAATCAATGGTTACCAGTGAAAGCCCAGTCAGTCCCAGGACATCAATGTCACCGACAGTGGACGCCAGCAACGGGTTCATTCCGCTGATATTCATTGGTGAGTGCTGATTGAACGTTGCGTCCCAATCAACCTCGGCGTCGTTGACCGGGAGTCGCCCCAACCCATCCAGAATACGGCGGTTGCTCTCCGGGCTTTTGTTTTCGAGCGCCAGTGCTTGCTGCACTGTGGTTTGGCTTGGATGGGCCGCCTGATGCTTCCGAAGAAGCTCCAAACCGTTCTCAACGGGCCGGTCCTCCCATTTGGAAGCGGCGTTGAGTTCGTCCATCGATGGAGGTGAAAAAGCCTTGGCTGGCTCAGCAGTCCAACCGAATCCGCCACTCATCACCAGAACGCACACGCTCAGAAAAACACCGAGCCGACCGACAAGCAGGTTTCGCACCATTGTGAGTTTCACTCCCTGTGCTGCTCAGGCGCCGAGTCCGCTGACGCCTCTGGAGGAAGAATATAGAGAACGACTTTCGCGTTGACTACACGGATCCGGATTCCGACTTCGTGGAGGCTCGTCGCGTTCGCATTATCTCGCCCGGCCTTAGGCCGGTTTCTGACTCTCACCCGCAGGCTTATTGACCTGCAGCGGCTGCTCCTCACCGCGCAGCAAGCGACCGATGTTGCCGGTGTGCCGAATGACAATCAGCGAGGGCACTGCGATCGCAAAGGCACTCAAGCTCCAGCTCTGGGCCGAGAACGGTGTCGGCCAGCTCATCGCCAGCACAGCCACCGCGAACGTGATCGAGGCCAGGATCGAGGCCAGTGACACGATTCGCCGGGCTGCAAACGTCAGCGCAAACACCACGAACGCGATCAGGCTGGCCCAGGGCGAGAGGACCGCAGCCACTCCCAGACCGGTTGCCACGCCCTTGCCGCCTTTGAACTTCAGCCAGATCGGAGCGGTGTGTCCCAGCACAGCTGTCAGTCCGCAGAGGACAGTCTGGTGCGGCAGCGACTCGGCGGGCATCGAGACCAGATGCGGGACGGCCAGCGTCGGGACGAGGCCTTTGAGGGCATCGAGCAGCAGCGCAGCGCTCCCCCACTTCCAGCCCATTGTGCGGGCGACGTTGGTGGCTCCGACGTTCTTGCTGCCGTGTTGCCGCAGGTCGATCCCGCCGCCCCAGCGAGCCAGCAGCAGCGAGCAGGGAATCGATCCGCACAGGTATGAAACCCCTGCCGACACCAGATACGCAGCCAGATCGCTCATCGGTTCAGCAGTGCCAGAAAAGGAGAGGGATCGGACAGGTCCTGATACAACGCATCCGGCTCAGTTCGAGCCAGAGTCTCGAAATCGAACATCCCGGTAGCGACCGCGACGACCCGCGCTCCGATGGCTCGCGCGCACTTCACATCAGACGGAGTATCGCCGATCACGATGACCGACTCACGGGGGACATCGCGCCCCAGATGGCGGCACGCCTCGTCATAGGCCACGCGAGCCACGTCGTCGCGATCGTGATGATGATCGCCATACCCGCCGAACTCGAAGTGCTCGTCGATCGCATGATGCGCCAGCTTGAGCCGCGCCGCCTCGCGAAAGTTCCCGGTCAGTAGTCCCAGAGTCACATCGTCACGCTGGGCCAGAAGGTCGAGCAGCGGAACCACACCGGGCAGCAGCACGCCGTTGAGTTCCGTCAGCGTCCGTTGCAGATGCCCAAAGTAGACGCGCTGGAACTGCTGCCACTCATCGATCGTGGGAGACAGACCGTGATGGCTGAACAGGTCGGATGTAATCGCTCGATCCGTGCGTCCGGCCGCCGGGATATCCTCATTCGGATCGGGCACTCCGAACAGGTCGGTCAGCGCCCGCTCCATGGCCCGCTGCCCCGCCCCGCCGGCATTCAGCAGGGTTCCATCAATATCGAACAGGCACACCGCATGGGTCGAAGGCATCGCCGGATCAGCCTCGCTCCGACAGCACCATGTCGATGCACAGCACCGACGCCAGAATCAAAATCCGCAGCGGATTGTCCTCGGGCACATCGTCCGAGATCTCCAGCATGTAGGTGTCGGCATCGGTGAACAGCTGGCGGGCAAACCCGTCCCACTTCTTGGAGACCTTCGCCAGACTGACTCCGTTGTGCTCGAAGTTGAACTCCCAGGAGGTCCACTTCCCTTTCAGCGTGCAAAGCTGCTGGTCGTCTTCGCCTAGAACAAAAAACGTCGAGGTCCAGGAGAACAGCTTCTGCTTGAAGCCGCCCACGCGTTCATCATCCTCGTCGAGAACATCGACCTTCGAGACGAAGAACGATGTCCCACGCTTCACAGCCAGTACCGCATCGCCCGAGGGAGTATTCACCTCAACATGGAACGGTGTGACCGTCTTCCATTTGGTGAGGCGGAGCATCTTGGTGAAGAAGCCCAGCCGCGGCTCGCGGCACTGCATCAGGCACTCGCCCGATTCGGGATCATAGATGTCGTAGCTGTTCGAAGTCTTGAACCAGCCGACCTGTTCCTTAATGAAGAAACGATTCCGATTCAGGGAGGGATGCATCGAAAGCCTTTCTCAGCGAGAGAATCCAAAGCAGTTGAATCAGGCCCCAGTCCCAACCACCACCGAGGCTTGGCCGCGTCGCGTGTAGCTGAGCTTGAGGAACGACTTGTTCGTGACCGGTTGGGCTTCGCCGCAGACGATGTTCAGGCCGCACTTCGGGTCGGGGCTGTCGCAGCCCAGTACGGGGTACAGGACCCCTTCATCGAGACCCATGAACGTCGCAGCCAGATCGAGCGACCCGCTGCTGGCCCCGGCGTTACCGTAGTAACCCTTGAAGGCTGTTACCGGGACCTGCGAGGCGCGGTCACCGAAGACCTCGCGAATCGCGTTCGCCTCGGCCTGATCCTGCTCGGTGCAGCCCAGCCCGTGGGCGTTGATGTGGCCGATGTCGGCTGCGGTGAGACCTGCCTGACGCAGGGCGGCCCGCATCGCATTCACCAGGGCCTGATGAGGCATCGGAGTTCCCTGGCGGTCGGTGACGCACGAGGACGAACCCCCGAGGACTCGACCGTAGATCTTGGCGCCGCGGGCAGCTGCGTATTCGGGAGTCTCCAGAATCAGCGTAGCGGCCCCTTCGCCAATCACCTGCCCGTTGCGACGTGAGTCGAACGGCTTACAGCTCTTGGCCGGGTTTTCCGCGTCGTATCCAACCTGATCCCACTGAGTCGCATGGATCGCCTTCGTGGGGTGGATCCGTGTCCCCGTCGTCCCGACGATCATCACATCAGCGGCACCCCGCCGCAGCACGCTCAGGGCCTCGCTCATCGCGGCGTTGCCGGACGCTTCGTCCATCGTCAGCGAGTTACTGGGCCCGCGGGCATCAGCGTTGATCGCAATGTGACAGGCTGGCATATTCGGCAGATACTTGAGGAGCCACAGCGGCTCCATATTCCGCAGGCCGGTGGTTCCCCACTCGGTGAAATGGAACTCGCCGCTTGCGTCCTGACACGATTTGCACGAATCCGCCATCGAATCGGGCATGAAGAACATCAGGTTCGCCCCGAACTCGACACCCAGCCGGGTCCGCTCGATGGTCTCCAGATTCAGTCCGCTATCCGTCAGTGCCAAGGTCGCCGAGGCAGAACCCATGGCGATCTCGCGGCACATCACCTTGATCCACTTTCGCTGGTCCTTCAACCAGACCTTCTTCGCGGACTCTTCCGTGAAGTCCTTGACCTCGCCGCCCAGTCCGCCCGGGGACGCGATTCCGGCAAAGGCAGTGACAGGAGCGATCCCGGACCGACCAGCCCGCAGGCTCTCGTGAAACGGGGTTTTGCCGATTCCGATGGGGCTGACTGTCCCCAGACCGGTGACCACGCCATACGTGGGAGTCGTGGAAGAACTCATGGGACTCAAGCGACCTCAGTGGGTTTCAAAGTCTCCCCCACCCCAGTCTCCGGAAGGAAAATGGGCTGCGGAAGCACCTGACCAACCGACATCAGACTCAGTTATCCCGCCTTTTGCAAGCGCGACCCATGTCCGCTCTGGGCAACCGATCCACCAATTGCGATCCGTTCGGTCTCGATTTCTCACCATGAATTCCTGTAAACTCTTTGCCCGACTCATCATCCCTCAATTTCGGAACCTCGAACATGTCGATGGAACGCAGCCTGATCCTCTTCAAGCCCGATACCGTGCAGCGAAAACTGTGCGGAGAGCTCCTCGCCCGCATCGAGCGCAAGGGCCTGAAGTTGATTGGCCTCAAGATGTTGCGCGTGACGCCCGAGCTGTCGAAGCAGCACTACGCCGAGCATGTCACCAAGAAGTTCTACCCGCTGCTGGAGTCGTTCATCACCAGCGGACCGATCGTGGCGGTCGCTGTCGAAGGCCCAGAGGCGGTCAAGGTCATGCGGACGATGATGGGTTCGACGAACGGTCGCGACTCCGCCCCCGGCACGATCCGCGGCGATTACGGCAGCTCGCGGCAGATGAACCTGATCCACGGCAGCGACAGCCCGGAAGCCGCTCAGCGCGAGCTGGCGATCTACTTCAAGCCGGAAGAGCTGCACGACTGGGCGCCGGTACTCGAAGACTGGGGCACCGCCTCCGACGAGCGGTAACCCGTAGCAGAATTCGTAAGAATTCTGCCGTCTCATTGAGCGCTGGCTTCTCCGCCTCCGTGAACTCTTTCTCCGACGTTTGCGGCTCGGCAGGAGCCTCGCCCTCCCGTGATCGGCAGCTGTGAACCTCAAGCTCCTTTTGGCCTATGACGGCACTGACTTCGCGGGTTGGCAGACCCAGCCGAATCAGCGGACGGTCCAGGGAGTCCTCGAGGCTGCGATTCACGATCTGACCGGCGACCAGCCGATGCTGCTGTGCGCCGGTCGGACCGATGCGGGAGTTCATGCGCTGGGGCAAGTGGCCAGTGTCGAAACCCGTTCGCGAATTCCTCCCGAGAAGTGGCGCCCTGCGCTGCAGGTCCGGCTGCCACGCGATCTGGTCGTGCGGGAAGTGACCGAGGTCCCCGCCCGGTTCCATGCCACCTACTCGGCCAAGTCGAAACGGTATCGCTATCTGATCCACAACAGCCGCGTCGATGATGTCATGCTCCGCCGCCACTGCTGGCGCGTGCCGTGGCCGCTGGATGTGGACGCGATGCAGGAAGCTGCGAATCGACTGCTGGGCACGCACGACTTTCGCAGCTTCGAAACAAACTGGCCGAACAAGGCCACCAGCGTGCGGACGGTGATGGACCTGCAAGTGGTCCGCACCGAGCCGGGGTCGTTCTTCCAGGGACGGAGCATGTTGAGGGAGAGACGAGAGGCGAGAGACGAGAGACGAGAGCCAGAAGCTGGGCCGAGGGCCAGCGATGAAGAGTGGACTGTAAGTCGGTCAGAGACTGCAGCTACCCTCACCCCCAGCCCCTCTCCCGGGGGGAGAGGGGAGCCAGCAGTTGGCTCTGGCCATCCGCCATCCGCCATAAGCCATCCGCCAACCAAGAACCAAGAACCAAGAACCAAGGACTCCCAATCAGAATTCATCGTCATCGAGATCGAGGCCGACGGCTTCCTGTACAACATGGTGCGGACAATCACCGGCACGCTGGTCAATGTCGGTCGCGGGACGTGGACTCCCGATGATGTCGAGCAGATTCTGAAGGCCCAGAACCGGATGCGAGCCGGGGACACCTGCCCCGCCGAGGGGCTGTACCTCGTGGAAGTTCACTACCCGGAAAACGAAGACGAGCTGTAGTTCTTCAACCAGCCCCATACTGCCCACTGCCCATTCCCCACTGGAAATCCTGATGTCCGACACTCCTTCTCGCCGTGGCATGTTTGTCAGTGGCGACCTGATGCTGGGAACCGCCGTCATCGGGGCCTTGAGCTCCGTCTGCGGCCAGGTCACACGCGGCCTGTCCGGGCGCGGGCTGATTGAGAAGCTGGAGGCTGAGCCCGTAGATCTCCTCGTCCTGGATCTGGAGGCGGCCGATCTCGACCTGCCGGGACTCGGCGCTCTCACGCAGAAGTCCGGTCGGCCACTCATCGTCGCCTACGCGCCGCATGTGGCCACCGAGCGGATGCAAGCCGCTCACGCCGCCGGCTTCGCAGCTGTGATTACCCGAGGTCAGGCTGCCGGCCAGCTCGTATCGATCCTGGAGCGGGTTCTGGCCGACTCTTAGGAAGAGTCGTAGCAGTCCGCCGCTGCAGGTTCTATTATTCATGGACGTGGAATCCCGTTGCTTCCACGGTGCCCCCGGTGAGATCGCGGAATGAGTGCTCAGGTTGTCTGTCCGCACTGCGGCAAGTCGATCAAGTTGCGGGATCGATCGCTGCTCGGCAAGAAGGGGAAGTGCCCAGGCTGTTCCCAGTCATTTCTTCTGGTCGAGCAGGTTGCCGAGGAAGAGGTCGTTTCGCTGCAACTGGCCGACGAGGAGCCGCTCGTCGGGACCAGTCCGCAATGGGTGCCGGATGCTCCGCCCGCCGCACCTCCCGCACCGGGGCCCGTCTATGTGCAGGTCCAGACGCCGCAGGGAATCGTGCTGGCCCCGGTGATGTCGGGGCCACTGCCGACCTATCCGACAGCCCCGGCTCCCGTCGTCGATGTTCCTCCACCTGCTCCTGCTTTCCCGGAGTTCAATCTCAACGTCGATTCGCCGAGCCCCGCGAGCCCGACCCGGAAGATTCCTACTCGCCGACCCACCCGGCGCTCGGGGAATGCCGGGGTGTGGGTCGGTCTGGTTGTGGCAACGCTGGTGATTGGCGGTGGCGTTTACTGGATGTCGCAGAAGAAGGCCCCCGTGGCACAAGGGCCCGCTCAGACTGCGGGCCCCGAGACCGTGGCCGCTGGACCCGTGGAGCCGCAGTCGCCACCGGGGGCCTACTCCCGCGAGACACTGACCGCCGACCCGCGCGTCGTGGCTGAGTTCAAGCCGACACAGGGCGAACCAATCACACTCAACATGCTGCCGGGCACGAACAATATCCTGATCCATATGCGCCCCGAAAAGATCTGGGGTGTTGATCGGCAGGCCAAGGAGCTGCGAGCCAGTCTGACCGAAGATGTCGTGCAATGGCTCGAAACGACCATCAAGACAGCCACTCACCGCACCCCCGATCAGATCGAAGAGATGCTGATCGGGATCAGCGTGGTCTCCAAGGTCGAGCCGCCGCAGGTGAGCGCGGTGATTCGCCTAAAGGCCGCGGAGAAGATGTCGACGCTGATCGATGAATTCAGCCGGGGAGCTGAGATCGTCTCCGCGGATCAGAAGCCGCTCGTGACCACCAAGGGGGGCTGCGCCTTCCACGTCAAAGATGACCGCACGATCGCCATCTGCTCGGAAAGCCTGGCCCCTGAGCTGTGCGAAGCGGTCGAGACCGTCCCCGACAGCGTGACCGACGGGATCGCCGACCTGCTGAAGTCTTCGGACCGCGAGCGATCGGTCAGCGTCTTTGTCGATGTGCCGGACGCGATCACTTATGCCGATCAGCTGTTCGAGCCATCGGTTCGACCCGCGATGGTGCGGCTGCTTGAGTGGTTTGGACCAGATGCGGGAACCGCCAGCTGGAGCCTGAACTTCGCGAAGACCTTTCATTCCGAGGTTCGCGTGCGCCCCAAGCCGGGACGTTCGCTCGACAACCTGCGTCGTGAGTACACGCGGACGTTCCCCGAGGTCGTCGAGAAAGACCTGATGGGGGCGGTGAAGAAGATGCAGCCCAGCCGCATGGGGTTCCGGCAGATCATCGGTCGCTTTCCGGCCATGGTCGAGGCCTTCCGCCAGGCCACGATCCTGCAGAACAGCCCGACGTTCCTGACGATGACAACGGTCTTGCCGACGAAGGCTGGGCCCAATCTGGCCCTGGGGACCGTCCTGACCTGGGATGAGTCGACACGCACGAACTTCAGCGCCGAAGAGGCGATGCCCGTCGCAACAACATCCAATCTGCCCAAGACGGTCATGGAGCGACTCAAGACACCGATTGATATCGAGTTCAGCCGCAAGCCACTGGCCGAGGCGTTCACGTACATCGGGGAAGAGACGAAAGTGAACTTCGTCGTCGACGGCGATGCGCTCAAGATGGTCGGTTACACGAAGAACATGGCTCAGACGATTTCGCTTGGAAAGGTCCCCGGGGCCAAAGGTGTCCACGCGATCTTCACGGTGCCGATGCAAGAGAAGATGTGTCTGGTCGTGGATGATGCCAAGATGGAGGCGCTAATCACCACGATCCCGTACGCCGAGAGCAAGGGACTCAAAATGGTTCCGGTCGACTCGCTCAAGTGACTGGAGAACTCCCAGGAAGGCAACCCGATGTCGACTGCACAGTGGATCGATGATTACCTCGCAGGTCCTGCTCTGCTGCGGATAGCGATCGCCGGGATGACTCCGGCGCAGATCGACGCCGCTCCGATTCCGGGCAAGTGGTCGACGCGGCAGGTGATCTGCCACATCGCCGACTTTGAGCCTGTCTACGTCGACCGGATCAAGCGGGTCATCGCCGAGAACGAACCGCTGCTGATGAGTGGTGACCCCGACCTGTTCGCAGCCAGCCTGGCTTACGCCGAACGCGATCTGGAAACCGAGTTGCAATTGATCGAAGTCGTTCGCCGTCATCTGGCCGGGATTCTGCGGTCTGTCCCCGCCGAGACGTTTCAGCGCGTGGGCAAGCATTCGCACGATGGACTGCTGACGATCGAGACGCTGCTGAAGCGCATTACGGGGCATATCCCCCATCACTGCCGGACGATCTCCGAGAAACGCGTCGCGCTGGGGCTCTCACCGCTGTGATTCTTCCGTGCTGCCGACCGGTCTCCAGAGCGGGCCAAAGGCGTCCAGGATCTGGCCTGGCAGGTACTGCTCGCTCAGAATGATTACCTGATCCAGGTCGAAGCCGACCTGCTGAATCAGTGCCCGCGGGGTCAGTTTGGAAGCGGCTTTGAGCGACAAATAGGACGCACACACCGACTCGTAGGAGTCGAGGTCAAAGTCCGCGACCGAATCGATCGTCATGTGCATCGACTGCGCCACAACCGCCGGTTCGGCCAGTGCGCCAAGTTCGCTGCGGTTCCGGGCCGCAATCCGGGCAGCGACCTGATAGATGCGGTTGCAGAACGGTTCCAGTGTCTCTGCGGAGGACTGACCGCGAACAACCTGCTCGGCACAGGCCAGCGCATCTTCGAAGAGAGCCCGATCGGGCAGCGGATTGGCCGTCGTTTCCAGAACGCGTCGTGAGTTCCGGAACCCCGCGACAACGACCTCCCAGTGAGGCAGCTCGAGCAGTTGATCAATCGTCAGGATGGAAGAGAGGCGACTCAATGCATCCTCCCGCGCGTCTCTGCTGAAGCTCTGGGGCGCTGGGCGGGCGAACCGGAGACGGCAGAATTCTCACGAATTCTGCTACCTGCAGCGCTATTCCGCATCCTTCTTGGCGGCGATCGACTCATGCGTCCGCGGTGTTGCGGGGCCGATCAGCCGCACGAGATCATCGTACTCGACCAGTTCCTGATCCAGCAGGGCCTGCGCAATCTTGTCGAGCTTGTCGCGGTGGTCGGTCAGAATCTGCTTCGCGCGATCTTGCGCGGCGTTCAGGAACTTCTGGACCTCACCGTCGATCATCGCAGCTGTCTGCTCGCTGTACTGACGCTGCTCATGCAGCTCCTTGCCCAGAAACGGGTTCTCTTCGCCATCGCGGAAGGCGACGGGGCCGATCTTCTCGCTCATGCCCCATTGGCCGACCATCTTGCGAGTCAACGACGTGGCGCTCTTCAGATCACCCTGGGCTCCGGCGGTGTACTCGTTGAAGACCATCATCTCCGCCACGCGACCGCCCATCGACATCGCCAGCTGGGCATGCATCTGGCGCTCACCCATGCTGAGCCGCTCTTCATTCGGCTGGAAGTAGGTCACTCCCAGTGCCCGTCCCCGAGGAACGATCGTGACCTTATAGACGGGATCGACATCGGGCAGAATCCAGCCGATCAGCGCGTGACCGGCTTCGTGATAAGCGGTCATCCGCTTCTCGTACTCGGTCAGGATCTCTTCGCGCTTGGTCCCCATCACGATCTTGTCTTTCGCCGACTCGAAGTCGCTGCGATTGACGACGGTCTTGTTCTCGCGAGCAGCATGCAGAGCCGCTTCGTTGACGAGGTTCTTCAGATCCGCCCCCGAGAAGCCAATGGTCCCTCCGGCGATCTCATCCAGATTGACATCATCCGCCAGAGGCACCTTGCGGCTGTGAACCTTGAGGACTCCTGCGCGGCCCTTGCGAGTCGGTCGATCCACCGTCACGTGCCGATCGAACCGCCCCGGTCGCAGGAGCGCCGGGTCCAGCACGTCCGGTCGGTTCGTGGCTGCAATGACGATCACAGCTTCCGACGGCGCGAAGCCGTCCATTTCGCTGAGGATCTGATTGAGGGTCTGCTCGCGCTCGTCATGGCCGCCGCCGAAGCCAGCTCCACGGACACGACCGACAGCATCGATTTCGTCGATAAACAGAATTGCCGGGGCGGTTTCTTTCGCAGTGCGGAACAGATCGCGGACGCGGCTGGCGCCGACGCCGACAAACATCTGGATGAACTCGGAACCGTTGATGGCGTAAAACGGCACGCCAGCTTCTCCCGCGACAGCCCTCGCCATCAGTGTCTTACCCGTTCCCGGCGAGCCCATCATCAGGACTCCCTTGGGGATCTGAGCACCCAGCCGGTGAAACTTGGCCGGTTCCTTGAGGAACTCAACGATCTCCTGCAGCTCGCGTTTCGCGTGCTCCATGCCAGCCACATCATCGAAGGTCGTCTTCAGGTCGCTGGGCCGGAAGCGTTTCGCCTGGCTGCGAATAAAGTTCCCGAACATCCCTCCGCCGCCGAACGGGTCTTGCGATCGGCGCAGGATGACAAACAGGATGACCACCGAAACGGCGATCATGATCAACGTGCCGAGCAGGTCGATCAGACTCGTCTTGGTCGTGTGATTGGTGATGACCTCAGTATTCTTGGCCAGCAGCTCATTCAGAACGGTGCGATCCTCGATAATCGGGATCGACGTCTCGAACTCCTCCTGGAAGGTCCAATCCCCATTGCCGTCGGCCCGCTTCCGATTCGCAGGCTTATTGATCCAGGCACCGCGAATCGTCAGACCGTCATTCTGGACCCACTTGACGTTCTTGGCTTCGACCTGTTCCAGGAAGATGGAGTAGGCGACTTTCGCGCCGCTCCAATGGCTTGCGAACTGCTGCCAGATGATCATCACGACGATGGTCACCCCCAGAAACATCAACAGCATCAGGAGTCCCCCGCGCGGGGGCTCGCCCTTCCGCCCATCGCGGCTGTCGTTGTCCTGGGGCTCCGAGGAGTCACTCATGCGATCGATCCGACCTGAAGACAGTGAGAAATCGAAGGGGGAAGGCTACACCAGACTGCCGTAAGCCGCAATCCGCTTGCCGAGCGAGCGTCTCTCGGATAAACCAAGCATTCTGCCTGCGGAACCGGGATCGGTCCGCGACGGAATCCTAGGACAGGACTCATTCCGAGACTCGGAAAGAACTTCCCTCATGTCGCGAATTCTCGCTCTTGGTGTTGCCTTCTGCCTTCTCGGCGCAGGAATCGCTCGGGCCGCTGACCCGACCGAGGACGACTATTACCCGATCTCGCGTTTCGAGATCCCGAAGGATGTGGTGCTGGAGGCCGGGGCCTTTTGCCTGATGCCCGATGGCAAGCTGGCTGTGGCCTCGCGCCGCGGCGAGGTCTGGATGATCACCGACCCGTTCGCCAAGGAAGTGAAAGCCACTCAGTTCAAGCGGTTTGCTCATGGACTGCACGAAGTGCTGGGCCTCGCGGAGCGGGATGGCTGGCTCTATGTCGTGCAGCGGTGCGATGTTTCGCGGATCAAGGACACTGACGGCGACGGAGTGTCCGATCTGTTCGAGATCGTCAACGACGAAGTCGAAATCACCGGCGATTACCACGAATACGCCTTTGGATCGAAGTTCGACAAGAACGGCGACCTGTGGCTGGTTCACTGTCTGACCGGGTCGTTCAGCAGCGAGACCAAGTACCGCGGCTGGTGCGTCCGAGTCAGTGCCGATGGCAAGATGGTGCCGACCACCAGTGGGATTCGCTCGCCCGGCGGAATTGGCTTCGGTCCTGACGGCGATGTGTTCTATACCGACAATCAGGGCCCCTGGAACGGGACCTGCGAGCTGAAACAGCTCGTCCCCGGCAAGTTCGTGGGTCACCCCGGCGGGTTCAAGTGGTACGACGAAGAGAAGGTCAAAGCCGCCATGGGCCCCAAGCCCAAAGAACCCGAATCGGGCAGCCGGTTCCATGTCGAAGTCGACAAGATTCCCGAGTACCTGCCGCCGGTCGTGATGTTCCCCTATGCCAAGATGGGGAACTCGTCCAGTGGAGTCACTTATGACAATACCGACGGCAAGTTCGGCGCGTTCGCAGGTCAGATGTTCGTCGCGGACCAGTCATTCAGCACGGTGATGCGCGTCACGCTGGAAAAGATCAACGGTCGGTATCAGGGAGCCTGCTACAACTTCCGCGCGGGATTCGGCTCCGGAAATGTGCCGATCGAGCTGACTCCCCAGGGATCGATGTTCGTGGGCGGAACCAATCGCGGCTGGGGCTCACGCGGGCAGAAGCCATTCGCGGTCGAGCGGATGGACTGGACCGGCAAGGTTCCCTTCGAAATCTATGAGATGAAGTCCCGCCCCGATGGGTTTGAGCTGACCTTCACCGAACCCGTCGACGCCGCAGCTGCGGGTGATGTGAAGAGCTACAAGCTCGGCACCTACACCTATATCTTCCAGAGCAACTACGGCAGCCCCGAAGTCGACCACACCGATCCGACCATCGAATCGGCCACTGTCGCTGCGGACGGAAAGTCCGTGAGGCTGAAGGTGAACGGCCTGCAGAAAGGCCACGTTCACGAGCTGCACGCTGATGGCGTGAAATCCGCATCTGGCCTGCCGCTGCTGCACAAAGAGGCGTATTACACGCTGATGCAGATCCCGGTGGAGTAGGGCCGGGTGTTGAGGTCAGGACAGCAGAATTCTGCTACGCCCCGACGGTGACGCTGAACTACTCGTGATCGGCGATTTCGATCACTTCCAGCTGCATGGAGCCGCGGGGCAGGGCGACCTTGACCTTCTCGCCGACCTTTTTCCCCATCAGGGCCTTGGCGATCGGGCTGGTGGTCAGGATCTTCATGATCGGCCCGTCGTAGTCCTCTTCGCCGGGGCCGACGAACTCGTACTTCTCTTCTTCGTCCATGTCGAGGTCTTTGACGGTCACGACAGAGCCGAACGTGACGACCCCTTTGGGCATTTCCGACTTGTCGACGATGTAACAACCCGCCAGCTTGGACTTCATTTCGGCGATGCGCGCTGCCAGTCGGCCCTGCTCTTCCCGTTGACCGTGATACTCCGCGTTCTCGCGCAAGTCACCCTCGGCGCGCGCCTCCGCGATCCGCTCGGCGATGGCGGGCATATCGACTTCTTCCAGATGACGGATCTTTTCGCGGAGCTCATCGAACTTTTCGCGAGTGATCGGCTGGCGTTCCATGTCACTGTCCTGTCAGAGTCGGCAACGGGTGGTCGCTGGCTCGGTTCCCATGCGGCAAAAAAACGCACACGGGACGCAGGCAGCTGCGACCCGTGTGGGATGCGTCCATAATGTTAGCTGACGATGAAGAGTTGTCTACAGCGGTTCACTGGCTGGGCGGGAATTCATGAGTCTCGGGGCGTCTCATCAAAGCGAGTCGGTCTTGGGGAAGAGATGGTCCCGCAAGCCGCATTTCTCCCCGTCGAACTGGAACTCGGAGTCGAATGACTGCATCTGCCCGACCAGCGACTGCGGTTGGTCGAACCAGACCTTCAACACCGCTTCGAGATCCGGATTCAGATCGGAATCGGACCGGGACTGGTACCTGGAAATGATCAGCAGACGGTACTTGCCCGGCGTCTGAAGGTGAATCTCGTAGCGGCCTTCTGCATCGGTCGAGACGAAATCGCCACCCAAGGCTCGGATCGCTGCCTGAGCCAGCTTCAAGTCTTCGGCGAGTGCGCCCGCCTGGAAGCTGCGAGCTGCGATCCGCGAAGCGGCTGGGTGTTTGATCGGCAGGGCCAGCACACGGGCACCAGCGTCGGCGCGGGTTTCATCGGTGGCTGTGATGTAGGTGACCCGGCCTTCGATGGCGCGATGGGAGTTCGCCGGAGCCGGCGCGAGCGGGGCGCCATCGACCGGCTTGGGACCGGCCACTACAGCTGGGGGTTGCGGCTCGTGACCGACCGGAGCCGCAGCAGGAGCTGAGATCCGTCCGACCAGGAGACCCAGGACGAGACCGCCCACACCAAAGGCCACTTCTCGTTTGTTCCATGGGGGCTTGGCGCGAGGCGTCACCTCGGACTCGCGTCCGGGTCGAATCGCTGCCAGATCGCGGAGGGGATCGACCGACCCGGGGGCCATCAGCGGGGCGGTGACGTCCTGAACGTCCGGAGTCGGAATCGGCACAGCCTCGATCGCCGGAGCTGCGGACACCGGCACCAGTTTGACCTTCTGGGGGGCGCGCTCCTGCTCGGCCAAGACCACGGGTCCCGACTCCAGCGCCGCCAGAGCGTCCAGCGCCTGGGCCAGGCCTCGGTCTCCGTGATTCAGTTCGGGAGACGGCAGCGGGGCCACCTTGCCATCCAGGTCGGGGACTCGCACTGTCCGACCGCACATCGGACAGTCCGTCAGCGCACCGGCCTTGGAGCGGGAGATTCCCAGGAACTGCTGGCAGTGCGAACAGCGGAACTTGATCGGCATGGCAAATCGGGTGAGTGTCGCTTCAGGGGGTGTTCAGGGCCGTGTCGATCAGATCATCGCACAGCTTATACAGCAATTCATGAGTGACCTGCAGGTCGATCGGCGTCCGGCCCGGAGTCCCTTTGATCGAGCGGAACCGCTGCAAGGTAAAAGTGCCCGTCCCCTGCGAGGAGACAATGATCTCGTAATACTGAGTCCCGTCCGGTAACTGATCGGGCCGAGTCGAGCGGATCAAGACTTGGCCCCCCTGCGGATCACACTCCAGCGGGCTGAGTTGCTCCAGCAGGTAGGTAATCCGCTGGCTGAGTGCCTCGGCCCATTTCTGCAGCTGAGCGAATGCGACCTGATTCATCGACGGCACATGGACCGTGATCTGCCGAAAGGCGCAAGCCAGGCTGTCGACCTGTGTCAGCTCAATATCGATCGAGATCCCGGACGGATCGGACACGGAGACCGTCACCGGCGAAGCGGACGAATATCCCCGCAGCCGGGCCAGCTCAGCCGCCAGGAGATGTCGAACTCTCATGCCGATCGGTCCTCCGTCAGTTGGGGTGAGCCGGAATTGTACGTGAGTCCCGGACCGAACGGAATGACTGTCTCTCGATTCACCCACTAACCAACAACGAAGAACCAGGAACTCCTCCCCACTGCCTGGCGCTGCCTATCTCCTGGCCTCAATCCCTTCCTTGAACGATTCAAACTTCCAGGTGTTTCCTTCGCCGATCATTCCAATCGTGGCTGTCGACTTGGTGTAGCGCACTCCGTTGATCGTTTCATCGATATGAATCGTGACGTTCAAGGTGGCTCGATCGCCCTTCGTTGTGGCTGAGACGAACTCGTTGACCTTCAGAGCCATCCCGCGATACCCCTTCAGTCCGGAGACGTAGGGAGGCTGCGTCAGATGCTGAATGGCTGCGGCATCGAGCTTCCCCTCTTTCTCGTACCTCAGTCGGCGCTCACGAGCCTGCTCCGGGTTGTACTGCCTTTGCTCGCGTTCGTAGTACTCGCGCTTGTCGGCAGGGAGGTACGGCAGAATCTCTTCAAACGACTTGGCACTGCGGGCCGCTCTCAGGAAGGCGTCGAAACTGACTTCGGGCCGCGGCGCAGCCTGGGGATCGAACTGGCTCGCCGACGGAGCTGGGGATGGGGTTCGCGGGGTGTCGGTCTTCTTGGCCGCAGCCGCGTTCTGCTTCTTGAGCTTCTCGAAATCTTTCTTCATCTGCTGGGACTGCTGGTCGAACTCACGCTTCATGCGAGCCGATCGCGCAGCGGCACTCTCCTCAGCCTGTGCAGAGGCAACTCCCACTCCCAGCAGAGTGAGCAGCAGAACCAGATTCCGATTCCAACCTTGTGGCATGATCGATCTCGTGAAACCCGTCGGGAAGGCTTTCTAAATCTAGGTTCCAATCGGGCTGCGAGGACTGCACAAGCCCGAGGCCAGCTCCTGCCCGACCGCCACAGGTCCGGTTATGCCGATTCTGCGTTCCAACTCGCTCGCAAAGTCGAACGGTTCAGATCAACATACTCTGATCGACTGGGAGGCATAGCCTCGGGTTCTGGAGATCTGATGATGCGCTGGATGTTCTGTCTGAGCTGGGTGTGCCTGTTGTCGCTGTCAGCGGTCTGCAGGGCGGGTGAAGCCGATGGGCGACTGGACATCTACTTCATTGATGTCGAAGGCGGAGCTGCGACGCTGATCGTCTCTCCAGTCGGTGAGTCACTGCTGATCGACAGTGGTTACCCGGACAACGGCGGTCGGGACCTCAACCGGATTCTGGATGTGGTCAAAGAGGAAGCGGGGCTGACGAAGCTCGACCATGTGGCTGTTTCGCACTGGCATCTGGACCACTATGGCAACCATGCGTCTCTGGCCGGGAACATTCCGATCGGGACTTTCTGGGATCGAGGGATCCCGGACATGCTGGCGGAGGACAAGGACTTCGCAGAGCGGATTGCCAAGTACAAGGCCGCTTGCAACAACCAGTCGAAGGCCTTGAAGGTCGGCGACAAGTTCGACTTCGACTCGCCGAAGACCCCGCTGTCGATGCTGATCGTGACTGGGAGCCGGGACGTGATCGCCAATACCGGCGAACCGAATCCGTTCGCCGCCGAGCACAAGCCGCAGGCGGACGATCCGTCGGACAACTCGGCCAGCCTGAGTTCCATCCTGCGGTTCGGGAAGTTTGAGTTCCTGTGCTGCGGCGACCTGACTTGGAACACCGAAGCCAAGCTGATGACCCCGAACAATCCTCTTGGCCAGGTCGACCTCTATATGGTGACGCACCACGGCTTGAACGTCAGCAACAACCCGGTGCTGGTGAAGGCGATCGATCCGCTGGTCTCGGTCTGCTGCAACGGTCCGACGAAGGGCGGAGCCAAGGAAACGATCGAAACCCTCAAGGCCTGCCCGTCACTTAAAGCGATGTATCAGCTGCACCGCAACGTAAATCTGAAAGACGAAGAGCAGACTCCCAAGGAGTTCATCGCCAACACGGAGCCGACCGTGAACTGCTCGGGCCACTGGATCAAGGCCAGTGTGTCACCAGACGGGGAGTCGTTTACGGTGCAAGTCGGAGCCGAAGGCGAGGTCAAGACCTACCAGTGCCGGTGAGGTACGGACGATCTGCGACGGGTCCGGGCCTTCGCCGAGCCTCAGACCCGGCCACCCGATAGCCACCGGTGGACGGCAGAATTCTTACGAATTCTGCTACGTAGAGGGCGCATCTGCCAGGGGCCACAGGCAGCGGAAGACGGTCTGCAATGGGGTGGAGTGAACTCCGATGCGGCCGCCGTGGCTGGTGAGGATTCGCCAGCACTTGGTCAGTCCGAATCCCAGCCCGCGCCCGGCGTCTCGACCCGAGTAAAACGGATCGAAGGCATGCAGCTGTTCGGACTGAGTCAGCTCCGGACCGTTGTTGTACAGGTCCAGCTCCAGCCATGACTGCCCGTGCCAGGAACGGCTGCGGGTTCGCAGGCCGATCCGCCCGCTCGTTCGGGCAGCGTTGATGGCATTTCGGAGAAGTTCGATCGCGACGACTTGGAACTGCTCCGGGTCGAGCAGAACATGAAGTGCGGGTTCGTGCTTCTCGTCCAGTCGGATGCTTGAAGCGGTAAGTTCGTCGGTAAAGCGGTCAATGACGCGTCGCAGCAGGGGTTCGATCTCGACCAGTTGCTTGCGCGGAGCCGGAGGGCGAGCGAAGACCATGGTGTCCGAGATCATGTCTCGAATGCGTAGAGCCTGACCACCGATTGAGGAGAGGCTGCGACGCCGTTCGGGGTCGGTCTCTTTGCGGAGCAGCAGCTGCGAGCGGCCCAGGATCGTTCCGAGCGGGTTGTTGATCTCGTGTCCGGCCCCAGCTGCGAACTCTGCCAGCGAGGCGAGCTTGGCGTCGCGATGAGCTGTTTCGCGATGGATCAGCCACTCGATGAGCGTGCTGATCCAGGCGTGTTCGTCCGGAGACATCCGCGGACGGGAATCGCATTCCCAGAGGATGGCCGCGTCCCGGAAGCGGTTGACTTCGAAGCGAGTTCCTCGGGGAGGGCGAGGCTCCTGCCGAGCCGCATACGCGGGAGGAAAGTCGTCCTTGGGTTGCGGCTCAGCAGGAGCTTCGCCCTCCCGGCCAGACCAACAGGCCAGCTGCTCATCGGTCGGGTCGCGATCTCCCAGGATCTCTCGCCGGGACTCGTAGTATCGACTCAGGCCGATCAGGCCCAGAGCCTCGATGCGCGGCTCGGGCCAGACCCATAGTGCGAGAGATCCGTGAGTGATCGGCTCCTCAACCCAGCTCAGCAGCAGGGCCAGACCCTGCTCCAGGGTGGACGACTGCAGCAGGCGACGCAGCCAATGCGAAACCCCCTCATCGGGACCCGAAAGTCCTGGCGAGGGGGTGGATGGCAACGCAGTCGGGGAGTGGCTGTGCATGGCTGATTCAGTATTTCATCAACCTCAGCCACTTGGACTGGAAGTCAGAATTCTTACGAATTCTGCTACAGAGCCTTGGCGTCCTAGCCTCTTCCATTGCGGGACGGCGTGGCGTCCATCTCGAGCAGTCCGCACATCCGTCCCAGCAGCTGTTCGACTTCGAACGGCTTCTGCAGGAAGTCGTTGGCCCCGGAGCTGAGCAGATCCTGAATCTTGTCCTGCTCGACCAGACCGCTGATGCAGATGATTTTGACTTCGTCGAGCGTGTTGTCGCTACGAACGCGCTGGCAAACTTCCTTGCCGTTGATGTCCGGCAGCATGATGTCCAAGACCAGAATGTCTGGGCGGTACTCGCGGACCATCATGCCGGCGTCGAAGCCGTTGTTGGCCACGCGGACTTCGAAGCGGCCATCGGCTTCGAGGACATCCCGGATCAGTTCGACCAGCTCGACATCGTCGTCCACGACCAGGGCCTTGCGCCGACCGCTTTCGAGCGCATCGGTCGGGATCCCGTTGTCCTTCATGAACTTATAGAGGATGTCGCGCGGGATGCGGCGAAACTTCGATCCAGGAACCCGAAATCCTTTGAGCTGCCCCGAGTCGAAACAGCGGATGATGGTCTGTTGACTGACCTTGCAGATTTTGGCTGCTTCACCCGTTGTGAACACCGTCTTCATGGGTCTCTTCCATCCGTTGGAGTGAGTGTGCGACCTCTGTGGTCACCCTCGGACCATGAACAGCTCAACACTGTTACACTCTGTCCCTATCGATCCGTGAAACAGGGACAGGCCACGGCCTCATGCCGCGACAGATCGGAGATGACTGCTGTGAGGTCGCCTCAGCGAGCCCCTCAGTGTGTCGATCTTGCCGAATTTTCCGGTCGTACCGATTGTATCCAGCTTGCGGGACCGGTCAATAGGGGTCTTCCCTCGCTCTCCCCCCGGTCTTCGCGGTCCCCCAAAAGCTCCGAGTCGCAGAAAAGCGTGGATTCTCGCCCAAGGTCGCTACATCCGCAGCCGAGAAGCGAGTTCCCGGTCGCAGGAAGTTCGGGGATTCTCGATTTCCAACGGGCACATCCCGCACAGAATACACCGTGCAGCCCCATCGAAGCCGGGGCGTCTGGGAAGAGAGCGGATAATGCGCTGGGTGGTCTGCATCGTCGGATGTCTCGTGATCCTGGGGATTGCCGGGGCGAGTTTTTCGCAAACCGATGACAAATCGGCAGATATCGCCGCGCCCGCAGGTGTCACCGTCCCGGATATCACTCCGACCTACTTGGCGAGCGAGTCCGAGCGCAAGGTCTGGGACCCAGAGCATGTCGACGACTTTTCGCTCACCGACCAGACCGGCAAGACGGTGACGCTGGCCGATCTGAAGGGGCGTCCCTGGGTCGCCAGCTTCGTCTTCACCCGCTGCATCACGCAGTGTCCGGCGATGTGTTCGAAGATTCGAAACATGCTGAAGGAGATCAACAAGGATCAACCGAACCCAGTCCGGTTCGTCTCGATCACGATCGACCCGCGCCATGATTCGCTGGAGAAGATCCAGGAGTTCGCCAACATCTTTGGAGCTGATCCGAATCAGTGGCTGTTTCTGACCGGCAGCGAGGAGACGATCAACGAACTCGTGCGTCACGGTTTCAAGGTCTCAGCCTGGGAGAACTTCGGCACTTCGCGTCTGCCAGGGATGGAGTTCGCCCACAGCATGCACTTGATCCATGTGGACGAGAACAGCAAGATCCTGGGCCGCTATGAGAGCCAGGATGACCTCGATCTGCACACGTTGCAGCGTGTGTTGCAAGGAGAGATTGAGACGCCGAAACGGCACAAACCGGCACTGGTGGGGACGCCGATTGATCCGAGGGTGGCTAAGACCCTCAGTCGGGAATCGGGAGACGGGAGTCGGGAGCCAGAGGCTGATGTTGGCCCTCAACTCTCAACCCTCAACCCTCAACCCGTCCCGCCTAACCCGCTTGCCAAGTTGCCTCCGTGGGCGAAACGCCTGCCCGCGACGAACGCAGCTCTCAACGGGCTTTCAACGATTCTGCTGCTGGTCGGGTTTGCGGCGATCAAAGCCAAGCAGGTCGGGCTGCATAAGCGGATGATGCTGTTTGCCTTTGCCGTCTCGGTGCTGTTCCTGGC
Organism: Planctomycetaceae bacterium; assembly: GCA_044337025.1. Lineage (GTDB taxonomy): Bacteria > Planctomycetota > Planctomycetia > Planctomycetales > Planctomycetaceae > TH-plancto1. The sequence goes on along the minus strand of JBIIOI010000006.1, from coordinate 24,986 downwards.
GTGTTACCTGACCTACCACTTTGCCCTGCATCAGTACACCGGCGAGCATGGGAAGAAGTTTGTCGGAACTCCCGGCATCACCAAGGTTTACTATGCGATCCTGATCTCTCACGTGATTTTGGCGGCAGCTGTGCCCGTGCTGACGTCGATGACGATCTGGAGAGGCCTGAAGTCACAATGGGACAGCCACCGCAAGTGGGCCAAGGTGACATTCCCGATCTGGCTGTACGTGTCTGTCACCGGAGTGGTGATCTACTGGATGCTCTACCATTTGAGCGGTCCAGTTGCTTAAATGGATCTCCCTCGCCCGAGGCCCCTCACTCGAGTCCCACCATGCGTCGCCTGTCCATCGCTGCCCTCACGGTCCTGTTGCTCGGTTCCTCCGCAGCTGTGGCGACCGCCTGCCCGCTGTGCAAGTTCGGGAACGAGGCCAAGCAGTCGGAAGACGAGCCCGTCAACATGCGTCCGCGGGCCTACATGTATAGCATCCTGTTCATGCTGGCGATGCCCGCCTCGATGGCGACCGCCCTGGGCGTCGGGATCTACAAACTGAACAAGCACGAGAGCAACAGCGAACTCAACGACGCCGAATAACTCAAACCACTCCAAAGCCCAGGGATTGCAACCCCTGGGCTTTTTTCTTGGTAACTGCACGCCGGAAAACTCCCCTCATTCTTGCCAGCTTCGCCACTCTTCCGGACCGGTAGAACCGTTGGAAAAGTTGTGACCAGTTCCTACGTCACAACGCATTCGCTCGAAATCTCCCGCAGAGATGTCGATTCCAACGGGGGAAGAGTGGGGTTGCACCGATTCTTCCAGGTGCCGAACGCTCGGCGATCGGCAGGAATAGCTGTTCTCCGGGCTCGGAGAACATGTTGGGGGGTGAACATGCTGCGGCGAACCTTGCAGTGGATGGCTCTGTGCTTCGGAGTTGTTGGTCTGGCTGTGCCTTCGCAGGCCCAGTTTCGGTTCAGCGCGGAAGCTCTGTTCATGGATCGCGACAACGACGGCAGTGCGCCAGTTGTCGCTGGTCCCGATGCCTTCTCCAGCGGCGGAAGCTATGACCCTCAAGCCGGGTTTCGCTTCACACTCGGAGGCTCGTTCGACAACTACGATGTCGAGTTCATCGCTTCGCAGTTCGATGACTGGAACCTGCGCGAGACGGGCACCCTCGCCAATCCGCTCGTCTTTGACGAAACCGCCAACAACCCCGTTGTCGTCGCGGTCCCTCCGGCCAACACGCTGGCCTATGTCAATTCGCTCTTCGACGCAGCCACTTCGGTCGACGAGTTGACCGAGAGTGAACGACTGCAGGCCGGAGCCACGTACTTCTCGGAAGCATCCTCCCGGCTCCAGGATTACCAGATCAACTTCGGATCGAACCCGAACAAGTACCTGTGGCGGTTCCAGGTCGGCTGGCGACACATGCGGTTGAACGAAGACAGTGCCGTGGGAATCCGCGGGACGTTCGACGCCCTCGACACGGACGACGCCGCTCAGGCGGGTGATCTGGGAGACGACCCCAACAATGCACTCGCGGACGGATCAATCACCGGGGCGGGTTTCGGACTCGTCTCGGGAGCCGGAGATGGGTATGACGCAGTGGCAGTGGGAGCGCCGGACGCTCCCGACACGCTGATGCTCTACAACGACTCGGGAACCAGCAACATCCTGAACGGAGTCCAGCTCAGCGGAGGATACTCGCTCTTCCCTGAGAACCTGGTCTCGGTCGATCTGATCGGACGCGTGGGCCTGTTCCACAACTACGCCAAAGGCCGCTTCAGCGAAGCCCTGATCGGCAGCGGAAACGACGATTCTGTTTACCAGCGGACGTTCTCCGACAGCCGCCATGGCGTGGCTTACTCCACATCGCTGGGAGCCCAGGCTTCCGTCCCCGTCACCGACTACATCTCGCTCAGCTTGGGTTACGAGGTGAACTATGTCGGCAATGTGGCCCTCGCCCCCAGCCAGTACGACGGAGTCGCCACCACTCCACTCGGGGCCCGCCGCTACAGCCTTCGCAACAGCGATTCGATTCTCTTCCACGGTCTAAACGCCGGACTGAAAGTCGTCTGGTAAGTTACCTCGCGGAACTCTCCGTCTTCGATTTTTGAAACCGCCGAGTGAGCTGTCGACGGAGCAGCCACCGCGGAAGTAGTCGGAACAGCAGCGCAGCCAGTGTGACTCCCCAACCGGGGTAGACCGTCGCAGCCCCGCGTTCCAGAGCCTGCAGCCCCTGACGCACAACGGCGTCATTTGGCTGCCGCAGGAAACCCTGCCCGTCTCGATTGGTGTCGTTGCCCCCCGCACGCTTCGCGGTCTGGCTGAAGTTCGTCGGCGTCGGCCCTGGACAAACCGCCGCGACGGTGACTCCCTGTGAGGCCAGTTCAATCCGCAGCGCCTCAGTGAAGCTGGTTACGAATGCTTTCGTCGCTGCATAGATCGCCATCTCGGGCAGCGGCAGCGTTCCGGCCAGTGAACTCACATTGAGAATCGCACTCGGCCCGCGGCGTTTCAAATCCGGCAGCAGTGCATGCGTCAGCTGCACCAGAGCGGTCACGTTGACGTCGATCTGCTCCTGAATCCGGGCCGGTTCCGCGGAGTCGAACGTTCCGTAATCGCCCAGCCCCGCATTGTTGATCAGCAGATTCACCGGCAGTTGCTGTTCCCGGATCAGCGAGGCAATCGCCTCTCGCCCAGCCACCGTGGAGACATCGGTCGGACACGTCACTACCTGCAGCTGAGGCCACTCGTTCACCAGCTGGTCCCGCACAGCCAGGAGGGCCTCTTCCCGGCGTGCCATCAAGATCAGGCACTTCGCCCGGGTCGCCAGCTGCCGGGCGAACTCCACTCCCAATCCCGCCGAGGCGCCGGTAATCAGAGCCGTGGCACCGGTCAACGAAAACGAATGCACGTTACGCCCTTCGAGTCATGGGGCCGGGCACAGCGCCAGCAACATCGCTCGACCGATCTGGTCCCGCCGCTGTGCATACATCGCAGCCTCCTGCGCGGTCCCATCGTACTCTTTGGGGTCTTCAAATGAGAGGGCGACACGCTGGCTGGCTCCGAGTACCACCGGGCAATTGTCCGCAGCGTCGGAGCAGACCATGACCGCACAGAAGCCGGACTGCGGATTCGCCGGGTCAGAGTAGTGCTTCGAGAACTCCATCGTTTCCGATCGGGGATCGGCCCCCCACTGAATTCGATACTTCGGGTTCGCTTCTCCGGACGCCCCCGGAGTTGCCATCTCTCCTATGGAAGTAATCTCGACCCCTGCAGCCTGCAGAGCCCGGATCGTTCGTGGATTGAACGCCGATGGCTCCGTCCCCCCGCTGAAGAACCGAATCTCCGGGTCTCCCGACCACGCAGCTGCGATGTTGCCCAGCGTCGACCCGAGGATGCTCCGCCGCGAGTTTCCCGTGCAGACGATGATCACCGCAGCAGGCTGCCCCAGACGCCGCCGCTGCTGAATCCACTCTCGAATCGTCTCGGCCGCGGCGATCTGCAGCGCGGTCAGCCCCGCCAGCGGATCGGAGCGAAGCTGTTCACAGTAGGCCAGAAGTTGGGGATTCAGGAGCTTGGATGTTGTCATGGCTGCGACCGGATTTCTGAGGAGATTCGAGTCTATCGCGGTGCTGGAGGCGACCATACCGATTCGGGGAGCGGTTCCCGAATCTTGATCGATTCTTCACTCGGATCAGGCCCAGTCCCAGCGAATCTCGAGAACACAAGTCCCGCCGGAGCCAGCAGAAATGGTCGCGAACCCCGCGAACCCCAGCTTTCCGGGCAGAATACCCTGGTTTACCTGCCACCAAAATCCGCCCTGACTCTCACGCTTGAGAAACACAGCCCTTTCCCGTGATAATATAGTTTCGGTTTCGACTCTCTCTGTCGAAGGAATCTCATGCGCCCGGTCTGTCTGTCTCTGCTGGTTCTGGTTCTGATGACAACTGCAACTTACTCCGCAACTCCTGAAAAGGAAGCCTTCGGCAAAACCAGCAGTGGTGAGGCGGTGTTCCGCTACACCCTCCGCAATAAGGCGGGGATGGTCGCCCGCCTGATGACTCGCGGGGCCACCCTCACCGAGTTGCAGGTGCCGGACAAGAAGGGCCAGCTGGTCGATGTCGTTCTCGGCTTCGACGAGGTCTCCGGATACGAGGGGGATGGCAACCAGCATTTCGGCTGCACCACCGGCCGCGTCGCCAACCGTATCGCCAAGGGAAAGTTCACCCTCGATGGCAAGGAGTACCAGCTGGCGGTCAACAATGGGCCGAACCATCTGCATGGGGGCACGACCCGGAACCTCGGTCAGGTCGTCTGGGCGGCTGAACCTTTTGAGAACGAAAAGGGCCCCGGCGTGATCTTCCGCTACACCAGCCCCGATGGCGAAGAAGGCTACCCCGGAAAGCTCGATGTCACGGTGACCTATCAGCTGACCCACGAGAACGAAGTTCGCATCGATTACGTCGCCACGACCGACAAGGCGACTCCCGTGAATCTCACCAATCACAGCTACTTCAACCTGGGCGGTGAGGGCAGCCAGACGATCCTCGACCACGAGCTGCAGATCAACGCCGACAGCTACACGCTGGCTGATGAAGGACTGATCCCGACCGGCCAGATGGCTCCCGTCGAAGGCACCCCGCTCGACTTCCGCAAGTCGACCCGCATCGGTGACCGGATTGCCCAGCTCGACAACACGCCGTTCCAAGGTTACGACCACAACTACGTCCTCAATGGCAAGGCGGGGGAACTCCGGGAAATCGCCAAGGTCAAGGACCCCGTTTCGGGCCGCGTGATGACGGTACACACGACCGAGCCCGGTGTGCAGTTCTACAGCGGCAACTTCCTGAAGTCGGCCAAGGGCAAGGGAGCCAAGGAATACGCCCACCGCAGTGCAATGTGCCTCGAGACCCAGCACTACCCCGACTCCGTCAACCGGCCCGAGTTCCCCACCACGATTCTCAAGCCAGGCGAGAAGTACACTCAGACCTGCATCTACGCGTTCCATGCCGAGTGAGCAATCGCTCGCTCCCTGTTCGCGACCAGTCCCAAAGCCCAGGGGTTGCAACCTCTGGGCTTTCTTCCATGTGTGATCGATCATGTCTGAACCTTCTCCGAATTCGCCCAAGCTCGTCCGGCTGCAGCGCTATCTGGCCAGCTGTGGACTCGGCTCGCGGCGGGCCTGCGAAGAGTTCATCACGATGGGCCGCGTGATGGTCGACGGAAAGACAGTCACCGAGCTGGGCACGCAGATCGACCCGCAGACCCAGCGTGTCGCGCTCGACGGCGAAAAGCTGAAGATGGAGCGCAAGAAGTACTTTGTCTTCAACAAGCCTCCGGGAGTGCTGTGTACCAACCGCGATCCCAACGGTCGCCCGCGCGTGATCGATTACTTCGACAAGGACGGCCCGCGGCTGTTCACGGTTGGTCGGCTCGATGAGGACAGCGAGGGTCTGCTGATCGTCACCAACGACGGCGACCTGGCTCAAAAACTGGCTCATCCGAGCTTCCGGATCTTCCGCACCTACCACGTGCTGGTGGCCGGAATTCCGACCAGTGAGACGCTCGCCGAGCTGAAGAAGGGGGTCTACTTCACCGAAGGCCGCTTCAAGGTCGAAGGAGCCCGCTCGATCAAGCGCAAGGGGCAGAGCACCTGGGTCGAGGTGGTCCTGGCCGAAGGTCACAACCGCGAAGTCCGCCGCATGTTCGCCCGCATGGGGCACAAGGTGATGAAGCTGCAGCGTGTGGCATTCGGCCCGATCTTCCTGGGCCGGATGATCCGCGGTGAAGTCCGCGAGATCCGCCGCGACGAGATGGAACGCCTGTTCGGAATGCTGGAGCGCAACGAAGCCGAGAAGACCGAACGCCGCCCGCGCCCGACTCGCTCCGCCCCTGCGAAGCCGCGTGCCGACGCCAAAGCGACCAAGCAGGCGATGCTGACCGAGCCTCCGAAGTCCGAAGACCGCGGCTTCGGTCTGCGTGAAGTTTCCGATGAAGAGATGATGGGTCTGGTCGAACGACCCGTACGCCGCGAACGGCCCCAGCGTCCGCCTCGTAACGAGGCTGGCCGACCGCCCCGCAGAGACGATGCGGGCCGTCCCCCGCGCCGGGACGATGCGCGGCGCGACGAACCTCGCCGAGACGGCCCCCCTGCCAAGAAGTTCGCCTCCGGCAGCGAACGCCCCGCTTCTCGCGGCGATGGCCCCCGCCCCAAAGGTCCCCGCCCCGCCGACGGAGAACGCGGACCCAAACGCCCCGCCAAGTCCGCCAGCTTCAAGGGCACCGGCTTCAAAGCCGCCGGAAAGCCAGCTGGCAAACCGTTTGGTAAAGCCACCGGAAAACGCCCCCCCAGCGATGGCCAGCCCAAGAAAAGCTTCGGCCGCCTGAGCCCCGGACAACCCAAGCGGAAACCCCGCGGTCGGTAATGCCCCCAGGGAAAAGCGGTGACGTTTCGTTCGCGGGAATCGACTCCGCCGCAGAATGGTTGTGTCAGGAGCAGTCTCTATACTGCGGTCTATGAACGCAGGATTTCTCGGCTTCGATTCGTCGCTGATGCTGGATGTGGTCGTGTGCGCCCTCGTCCTCGTCGTGCCGGTGGTCATTTACAGTCTGTACCTCGTCAAGGTGCAGAGGAACTACGCCCGGCACGCTTTCGTGCAGACCGCTCTCTCGGTGGTCCTGCTTCTCGTCGTGGCTGCCTTCGAAATCGATATGCGGATGCATGGGGGCTGGGAACAGATCATCAATAAGAACCCAGCAGCTCCACGCCTGACGGGCGAAGCCCTTGAGCAGGTTCGCACGATGCTCTGGATTCATCTGGTATTCGCGGTCTCGACCCCGGTCTTGTGGGTGACCACGCTGGTATTGGCCTGGAAGCGATTTTCCAATCCGCCTCTGCCGGGTGAACATAGCCACGGGCACAAGAAACTGGGCTGGCTGTCGACGCTCGATCTGGTGCTGACCTCGCTGACGGGGCTCGGGTTCTACTACATGGCGTTTGTCCGGTAGGCGTTTGTCTCCCAGACAGCGGGAACCCGGTTGCAATCGTCACGTTTGACTGTCATGCTCCCGCCCGGAAAAGTCCAGCGCCTCAAGCCGCCCACCCCCAAACAGTCAGGAGATCGCCATGCTGTCCCCCGAAGTTCGAGATGCAGTTCAGCGCGATCTGTGGATGGTGGCTGAAGGTGAACACAACGATAAGCCGATCGCCATTCGCTTCCGCCAGGAACTGCGAAAGGCCAAGGACATCAGCGGGTATCCGTCCCTGCTCCTGATCAACTGGGACTACGAAGCCGATAACCAGGGAATGCCGACCGACGCAGCTCTGGAAGCGGTTGATAATTTCGAAGACCTGCTCCTGGCAGCTCTGGAGCATGATTGCCACAGCGTGCTGGCCGCAGTGATTACGAACGATGGTCAACGTCAGTGGGCGGTCTACTCCAGTAACGTCGACGAGGCGGGCGAGCGGATCAACCTGATGCCGCAGCAGCGCGAGCGGTATCCCATTGAACTGCTGACCGATGACGATCCGGAGTGGGTCTATCTGCGCGAGAACCTGCTCGGAGAATGCGGCGACGAAGAGGGCTGAGTGGACTTGGCCCGGTCGATCGAAATGAACAAATGCCGGAAGCCCAGCTTCCGGCATTTGTTGTGAGTTCTCTGGATCAGTACCGAATGCTGGTCTGAATGTAGAACTGGCTGGCGTCATCACGGGGCGTGGTGTTATCGATGAACTCACCGTACCAGAACCGCGAGTAACCCGCCTGCACGTCGAAGTTCGGGTTGAAGGCGTAGTACCCGTACAGGTCCCAGGCCTGACCCAGGTTCGTTCCGTTACCCGGAGCACCCACCGGAGCCCCAGCCACGTTGTACGCCCGGTCGCCGTCCGAAGCGAGGTTGAAGAAGTGGTAAGCGGTCGTGATCCCGGTCTTGGCGGTCGGCTTCACGTCAGCCTGGAGTCCGTAGTTGAGCAGGTTCTGACCGCTCAGGTTGTCGCTGATCGCCCAATAGGCATGGCCCAGCGGGAACATCGTGTAGAACGTGTTGTTCTGTCCGTCGGTCGGGCTGTTGTCGCCGGAACCGTAGAACAGCAATCCGCTGATACGAGGTGACCAGGGGGCATTCTTCCAGGTGTGTCCCAGCACGCCTGTGGCGAACCCGGCCCGCACGTCCTGATCGTCGTCCTCACCAAACTGGAAACCACCTTCCGCATCGACATCCCACACACGTCCGCCGTCCTGGGGAGTCAACTTCGTGAACCGTGATCCCACCGTGTGACGGCGACCGTCAGCCCGGGCGGGAACCTGGATTTGATCCTCCAGCCACAAGTAGTAGAGATCGATGTTCGTGTTCTCGATGGCTGTGTAGGAGTAGTACGCTCCGCTGAAGAACACATCGCGGTTGGCTTCGTCGAACTTGTTGTTGAACTCGGCCACAGTATTGAAGCCGGTCGCGCTGTTCACCGGATTCGTCACGAACAGGTCGAGCTTGTACTCCTTCTCCTTGACGATGTACCGGAAGCCCTCGAAGTTGCGGCGGGTGTTACTCCAGTCCAGCGGCGAAACCAGTCGCTGCCGCCCGAACAGGAGTTCCTGCCGCCCGGTCCGCAAAGTATGAGTTCCGCCCATGTCGGTTTCAAAGATCTCGACATCGAAGAAGGCGTTCTGGATGTCCCAGCGATTCTCGTCGATGGCCTGGACCGGCAGGTCCTCGCCGAAGCTGTCGGCGTGAATCCCCTCGACATAGAACCGCACGCTGTCGCCCATCTTCAGGTCCGCATAGTGCCGCCAGCGCCATAGATTGTACGTGTCCTGCCCCGGTCCTCCGGGCTGCAGGCGGTTATCCTGGTTCATGAACCGGTGTCGCAGTTCGCCCCCGGTCGAGAAGATCATTTTGGTGTCGAGGAAATCAAACTTGATCAGCTTCAGGTCTTTGCCCAGAACCGAATCAACTCCTGGCTTTCCTTGACCGGAGAAGTCGTTGTCGAAGTAGACAGGCTTCCACGGCCCGGTCGGCGGCAGATTCTTGGGGCCCGGAAAAGCGGGTGGAGCCTTCTTAGGGGCGGGTTTCGGAGCAGGTATCGGTGCCGGAGTTGGCTCAGCCACAGCTGTCGGCTCGGCGGCGGCGGGAACCGGCTCAGCTGCAGATGCAGCCGCGGGATCGTCCAAAGCGATCTCAAGATCTGCCGTCTGGGCGATGGCACTTCCGGCGATGGCCGAAAGGGTCACGAGGATTACGCACCACGAGCGTGCCGACACTCGAGGGGCCATTCTGCTCGCTCCAGGGGTGTGACTTCCGTGTCACGACGTGCCTGAGATTTTGAGATCTCGGTACAGGCTTGGGATTTGAGCGTTGAGGGAGCTATCGGAATGGAGAGCAGGACTTTCGTGAGGGCGAGTCCTGCGAATTGCGAAGCTGCAATACAGCCTCAGGGGGCTTGTGGTACAATCGTCAAATCTTCTATCGAACCAAACCTCCCTGCGGCAGATTTCGCTGTTATGTGGGACGAACTGATCGAGCTGCGCGAGCAGGGCACTATCCAATCACCCTCGATCTCTCTTGCGCGATTGCACAGCACGTTTGCGATTCAATAAGGCACGAGGTGATTGGAGATGCTGCTGGCAGAACTGTCGTTCGTGTCTTTTCCGATGCCACCCACTCCGAACGGTACGACATTGCCGCTCATTACCTCGAACTGGTCGGGCTGGGAGATGCGCTCGACCGCAGCGTCAAACAGCTCTCTCAAGGAATGCAGCAGCGAGTCGGCATCGCCCGCGCTTTTGCCACAGCTCCCAAGATGCTTCTGCTTGATGAGCCGTTCTGCATGTTCGATTCGCTGACGCGGATGGAACTCCAAGCGGTCTTGCTGGATCTGCTGGCCCGGGGGCTCGGGATCCTGCCTCATCAGACAGTGAATATCTCGTCACGACGAGGCAGCATAACCGCAGTCGCCATCCTCACCGCTACCGTTCCCGTGGGGCAGATCTTTCTCCCGATGCACTATGAGGCCACGAATCGCCTGACAGATGCGGTTTTTGATCCCTCCTCGAAACAGCCCGCCTACAAAGCCTGCGCGGTCCGCGTCTCTTTGACGTGAGTGTCTCTCATCCCAAGCTGAGAAAACGCAAAAGCAGAGTCATTCAGCTCCAGCTGCCTGGTTGATCGACTCAAAAATTCAGCGACTACCGCAGCGGGTTGGCATCGTCCTCGATCTGGCGGCGAAAGAAGTCGTCGGGATCGTCGCGCGGAGGCTGATACTCGCGTGATTGGTAGTCCCGGCAAGGAGCCCCCGCCAGACGCAGGAAGTTCGCCAGCAGCGAATGCCCGCTCTGAGTCAGGATCGACTCCGGGTGAAACTGGACACCCCAGATCGGCAGGTGTTCGTGCTCCATCGCCATTACAAGACCATCGGCGGTCTGAGCTGTCACGCGCAGCGGAAGCGGGACCTGCTCGACAATCAGGGAGTGGTACCGCATGGCGATCAGGGGCTGGGGCAAGCCTTCGAACAACCCGCAGCCGGTATGCACGATCGGCGAGGTCCTTCCGTGCATCGGCACTCGAGCCCGAGTGACCACAGCCCCGAACGTCTGGCCAATCGCCTGGTGCCCCAGACAGACACCCAGCATCGGAATCTCCCCCGCCAGCTCACGGATGACATCCAGTGTGATCCCCGCATCATCGGGCCGACACGGGCCCGGTGACAAGATCAGCGCCTGCGGCTGCAGCTCCCGGACCTCGGCCACTGTGATCGCATCGTTCCGCACGACCCGGGCTTCCGCGCCCAGCTCTACCAGATAGCGGGCCAGGTTGTGGACGAAGCTGTCGTAGTTGTCGATTAGCAGGATCATCGCGCCGCCTCCCGGCTCGATTCCTGCCACCAGACACGCAGCATGCCGGCCGCCTTGTGCAAGGTCTCGCGATACTCCTCTTCCGGCTTCGACTGAACCGTGACTCCCCCGCCGACGGAACACTGGACCCAGCCGCGCCGCACGACAAACGTCCGGATCAGAATGCTGCTGTCGCACCGCCCGTCAAAGCCGACATAGAACAGCGACCCGCAGTACGGCCCGCGCGCGACCTGCTCTAACTCGGCGATGATCTCCATGGCCCGCACCTTCGGAGCCCCCGTGATCGAGCCGCCGGGGAATGTCGCTTTGAGCAGATCCCAGGCATCCAGGCCCTCTCGCAGCTGCCCCTGCACGACCGACACCAGGTGCTGCACCGTCTCGTATGTTTCGACTTCACATAGCTGAGGCACGCGGATAGTGCCCGCCCGGCAGACCCGCGACAGATCGTTTCGCAGCAGATCAACGATCATCCGGTTCTCAGCCAGATCCTTTTCGCTTTCATGCAGTTCCTGCGCGACCAGCAGATCGGTCTGTGGGTTCGAGTGTCGTCTCCGCGTGCCCTTGATCGGCCGGGTCTCTGCGACGCCTTCGACGAGCTGCAGAAACCGCTCCGGCGAGGCGCTGGCGATGGCCCAATCATCGCGCGAGAAATACCCTGCGAACGGAGCTGGGTTACACCGCCGCAGCCGCCGATACAGCTCCAGTGGAGCCTCATCGCTCGGATAGACGAGCCGCTGCGCGAGATTGGCCTGAAAGATATCTCCGGCCCGGATGTACTCAATCACGCGCTCAACCGCAGCCAGGTAGGTCTCGTGCGAGAAATTGCTGCCCAGCTGAGGCAGCTCGCCCGCGGGGAACGACTTTGAAGTGAGAGCGCAGCGTGGAGATCGCTGAAACGGCGGGGCTGCGGGCTTGTCGGCTATAGCTCGAAGGACTCGAAACGCACGTTCGCGAGCCAGTACTCGTTGAGAGCGTGGGTCGGTCTCTGGATAACCTGTCGAGACGATCCAGCACCGGTTCTGTTGGTGGTCCCAGGCGATCACCCAATCGTAGACCCCGACTGCCAGATGAGGAATCTTCAACTCATCATGCGGAACATCCGGGAGCTGTTCAAAGCACCTGCCCAGCTCATACGACAGGATCCCCGCAGCTCCCCCTTGAAAAGGCGGGAGTTCCGGAATCGCCCCGGAAGAGAACCCCGTTAGAGCTTCGCGAATCTCAGTAAATGGATCGAGACCGTACTCCGCATTCGCGATCTCAAAAGTCCGGATCGGATCAGCACTCAGGTAGCTGTATCGTCCGAGGGGATGCGATTGTTTCGCACTGTCAAAGACCACCAACCCTGGCCAGTGGGAAAACACGGGCAGCAGGTCGTCGAGAGTCGGGAAGGGGTTCAATTCCATACCCAGGTTCACGGAGACTCCTCCGGACTGGTCTCCAGTCTCCGCTGCGATTTCTGGGTCTGATGTCGACGTTCTAGGGCACTCGCCTCCTGACGCGTTGCCAGCCCCCACCGCAAGGCTTCATCCTGCTGATACTGTTTCCCCAGCGTGATCGCCGTCAGCGCCTTCGACATTTCATAACCCAGATAGAACGCGTGCGAAGCGGACAGTTCCTGCCCCGCCGCAGCCATCTGGTCGAACAGTTCAAACGGATCGGTCCCGCGCCAGTAGCCGTCGCGGTTCATCACATGCAGTTCACCCCGCTCCGCGAAGATCCGGTAGTTCGGGTCTTTGAGCTGGGTTGCCAGCGAGTCGAGCGGCACTTGCCCATACACGCGCAGCTTCGGGTCACGCAGCATCACCAGTGACGAGTCGAGGTGTTTGGCGATCGTCTTCTGCTCCAGGGCCGAGCGGATGATCCGCCGCGCGATGTCAAACTCCTGCACCGCAGTGCGACACCAGTTGGCGACCTCGGTCGTGAGCACCGAGGCAATCCCCAGCTCTCCACACAGCCCGGCCAGCAAAAGGTTCATCCCGGCGGTATCGGCCTCGGCCAGCTCGGTCACATTGCCGATCCCCATCATGACGGGAATCTCGGGCCAGCGCCGCCGGGCCTCGGCATAGCGTTCAATGGCAGCTGCGAATCCAACACCGACCGGGTCAAGGATCGGATCGATGCGGAACTTCCGGCCTGCGGAGCGCATCGCATCGATCGTTGGCTGCAATGAGTCGAGCGAGCGCGTCTCATCGGGGATCAGCACCCACTCGACCGGAAGCTCGACCGCCCAGTCGATGTTTGTGAGATTGGCACTCAGGACCAGCTCCGCGCCGGCTTCGACGGCGTCGCGAACTTCCAGGGGATCGAAGCTATCGATCGAGACCCGGAAGCCAGCGTCCCGCAGGGCTCTCACCGCCGCGCCGACTCCCTCCCACCGCTCTCCGGGGATGCAGCCGACATCGATCAGATCAGCTCCTGATCGTCGATAATGCTCCGCCAGGTTCAGAATCTGCTTGAGTGTCAGGCGCGGCGCGTGATTGATCTCGGCCAGAATCTCAATGTCGTAACGCGTCAGGTCTGCGGGCTTTCGCTTTCCGAGTCCGAAGAACTCCGGCAGGTCCAGAATATCTTTTGGGCCGCGTTCGAACGGGACGCCGTATCGCTGGCTGAGCGCAGCTGTCTCTCCCTGGCAATACCCCGGCAGCAGGACGCGGTCAAACTGCCAGACGGGCGACCACTCCAGCTTGCGCTCGACCCAGGTCGTATGCATCAGGGCCGCGACCGTGATCGGCAATACGTGGACTTCAAAGTCGACCAGCGCGCGAGCCTGCACCTGAGCTGCGGTCTGTCTGACCACCGCCTCGGCGAGCCGCCCCGTCACGATCAAGACTCGTTCCCGTCGATCCATACGGAGATTGTGTCAGGTTCCTGGATCAGTCGCGAATGACCCGCGAACCCGGGGCACAATCACCAGACCTGCAGCTCCAGCTCCAGGTCGACGCCGTGCGCCTCGGAGACCTTGGTCCGCATGACATCGATCAGCTTCAGAACGTCGGAAGACTTGGCTCCCGGCTCGGTCACGATGAAATTCCCGTGGCGGTCGCTGACCTCGCACAGGCCGATCTTCATCCCCTTCAGGCCCGCCTGCTCGATCAAGGCCCCCGCACTCAGGCCGCGCGGATTCTTGAAGACACATCCGGCCGATTGATGCGAGAGCGGCTGGGTCGACTTCTTCATGACCCACAGCTTGTGCATCCGTTCGGCGATCTCATCTGCATTGCCGGGAGTCAGCTCGAACTCAGCCTCGACGACGCACAGTTCGTTGATGCTGCTGCGACGGTACTCGAACACGAGTTCGTCCCCCTGCCGGACGAACTTTTCGCCCTGAGCGGTAATGACTGTCACCGAGTGAACATGCTCGCCGATCTCGCCGTTGCGACCGCCGGAGTTCCCCTTCAAGGCACCTGCGATCGTGCCGGGAATCCCGACCAGAGTGTCGAGCCCCGCAAGGCCGGCCTTCACCGACTCCGAGATCACGTGCGACAGCAGCGCTCCGCCGCCCGCCTTGACCCGATTGCCGGAGACGGACACCTGCGAGAACACGGCATGGGACAGCCGGATCACGACTCCGCTGACGCCTTCATCGCGCACCAGCAGGTTCGATCCGCCGCCGAGCATGCGGACGGGGGTGTTGTGATCGTGACACGTCTTCACGACCGCGACCAGTTCATCGACTGATCGAGGCTGGATGAGACGCTGGGCCGGGCCGCCGACCTTCATCCAGGTCAGCGGGGCCAGTGGCTCGTCACGAAGCGTGATGGCGGCGAAGTCGTCCAGTGAACTCATGGTAGATGCGGTCGATGTCCCCGGCCCCAACGGTCAACACGACGTCACCGGGCCGTAGGTGAGTCTCCAATGTGGTCCATGTATGGTCAAGGTCGCCGACGAAATGAGACGGCGTCCCAGACGCCGCCACATCTCGGACGAGTTGACGTGAGAGCTCAATTCTCTCTTCTGCTCCCGACTCGCGCGCCCCGAAGACTGGCTGGATCAGCACGCCGTCCGCGCGGCTTAGCGCCTTGGCGAAATCCCCTGCCAGCTCACGAGTTCGGGAAATCTGGTGAGGCTGAAACAGACACCAGATCCGCCGATTCAGGAACCGGTCCCGCGCTGCGTCCAGCACAGCTCGCACGGCCGTCGGGTGATGGGCATAGTCATCAACCCAGGTCACACCCTGTGCCTCAAAACGGATCTCAAACCGCCGACTGATCCCGGCAAAGCTGGCCAGTCCGGCTCGGCAGGCGTCGAGACTGGCCCCCGATTCCAGGGCGAGAGCCACAGCTGTCGCGATGTTGATCGCGTGATGATTGCCCGTCTGAGGGCAAGTGAGATTCACAATCTGCTGATCCGGCAACCGCAGCGAGAGCGAGAGCCCACGGCTCGTTGTGGTGACGCGCGTGACCAGATAGTCAGCCTGCTCGTTCGTGGTTGAGACGAACCGCTTGCGCGCGGCGATGTCTCTCACAATTTCGGCAGTCGTTTCGCAGTCGAGATTCGCCACGACGAGCCCGTCATTCGGCACCCGAGTGAGAAACTCTCGATAGGTGGCGACGGCTCGATCCAGCGTCGGGAAGCAGTCGAAGTGGTCCGGCTCGATCCCCAGCATGCCCACGTAACGCGGCGAAAGCTCCAGGAAGTGGCCGCGATATTCACAGCTCTCAGCCACCAGCCAGTCACTCCGCCCGCAGATCCCGCTGAGCCCCGTGTTCAGCATCCGGGCTCCGCATATGATCGACGGGTCGTGACCGGCCTGCCGCAACAGGTGACCCACGAGAGCTGTTGTCGTGCTCTTGCCATGCGTCCCGGCGATCGAGATTCCACGCCGGCTGCGCATCAGCTCGCCCAGTGCCTGCGGGTAAGACAGCTGCGCGATTCCCCGCGCTCGCGCAGCGACTCGCTCGGCGTTCGAGTCCGGGACTGCGGGGCTGTAGATCAAGAGATCCAGCTGGGGGGGAAGCTGAGCGGTTTCGTTCTGGAGGTCGAGTCGAACTCCCATCGCGCGAAAATGCTCGATCATCGCCGGTGTCGTCGTGCGATCACTTCCGGAGACTTGCCAACCTGCGGCGACCAGCCATTCAGCAATCGCCTGCATTCCACTTCCAGCCATCCCGACGCAATGGACCCGCCGGACGGGCAATCCCTGTGAGGAGACCGCCAGACCGTCGCCGAGTGCATTCGTCGGAGGCCATCCTGGCCGCATCGAACTCATCCTTGAGACGCTGAACCGGCAGTATCGAGATATTGATGAGTTTCGAGAAGAGGAGTTGGAAGATGGGCAGTGGGGAATGGGCAGTGGGCAGTGAACGCTTGAAGGAGACGAGATGCCACTTCGGCCACTGCCCCTGTAGTCCCCTCGTCGTAACACCGTCCACCCGATTCCGATATCATTCCCGCATGTTCACCATTCGCTCCTTCTGGTGGTCCACCCTCCGGCACTTTGCCCGCTCGAATCTGGCGGTCATGGTGGGAGTGGCGCTGGCGACTGCGGTCATCAGCGGGGCCCTGATCGTGGGAGATTCGGTCCGGGCCAGCTTGCGGACTCTGTCTCTGCAGCGGCTGGGTCAAGTCGATCATGTCGTGCGCGGGCCACGGTTTTTTCGCCAGGACCTGGCGGCTCAGCTCGCCGGTCCCGATCTCAAGACTGTTGCCCCCGCGATCATCGTCACCGGCAGTGTGCAGACTGGCCATGCGAAGTCCCAGAACTCCCGGCGGGCGGGCCATGTCGAGGTCTACGGCGTCGATGCGTCGTTCTGGAAGCTGGCCGAAGTCGAGGCTCCACCCGCAGGGATGGCGATCAGCCGCCGCCTGGCGGAACAGCTCCAGCTGAAGGTCGAGGACAAGGTCTCGCTGGTTGTGGAGATCCCCGCCACGATTCCCCGCGATGCTCTGCTGGGCGAGCGTGAGGAGACCGTCGTTGAGCTTCCGACACAGATTTCGCGGATTTTCACTGACACCGAGATGCCCGGACGGTTCGGCCTCAACCCCAGCCAACAGCTGCCGCTCAACGCCTTCGTCGATCTGGAGGAGCTGCAGACCCAGCTCAACCTGCAGTACGTTCCTGAATCGAAGCGGAAGAAAGAGCCCGAGAAGCCCGCGCGGATCAATGCGCTGTTTCTGCAGACGGCCCCTGACGAGACAGATCGCCTGTCTCCCAAGTTCGCCGAAGAGATGTCGCAACATCTCCATCGCCAACTGACGCTGCAGGATCTGTCGCTCCGGTTGCTGCCCAACACGGATCACGGATACCTGTCCCTCGAAAGCGAGCGGATGCTGCTCGATGACGGAACGATCGCAGCTGCAGAGAAGGTGGCCAGGGACAACGGCTGGGCCAGTTCGCCGGTGCTGATTTCACTGCTTACCGAGATCGAGAACCCGCGCGACACCAGCAAGTTCTCGATGTACCCGATCTCGGCGGGAGTGGGGCCAGCAGGAGGAGGGCTGAGGGCTGAGGACTCAGGGAGTAATTTGGACGAGAGACGAGAGACGAGAGACGAGAGCCAAGCCTCTGGCCATCCGCCATCCGCCATCAGCCATTCGCCCTCATTCGAACCCCTCGACTTCGCCGAGGGCCGCGCCCCGCAGGGTCTCGATGAAATCGCCATCAACGACTGGCTCGCCACCGACCTTGCGGTCAAGGTCGGTGAGACGGTGACGCTGCGGTACAAGGTCGTTGGCGATACCGGTGAACTGCCTGAGCTGACGCGCACAGCCACGATCAGCGGGATCGTCAAACTCTCGAAGGGGTCCGGAGACCCGGGGCTCGTTCCGTATGTCCCAGGGATCACCGATGCCGAGGACCCGACCAAGTGGCGCGAGCCGTTTCCTCTCAAGAAGGACCGGATCACGCAGCGCGACCGCGACTATTGGAAACCGTACCGCACGACGCCCAAGGTCTTCTGGGGTCTGACAGCTGCTGAGGAGCTGTTTCAAAGCCGTTACGGAAAGCGGACCTCACTCCGCATTGCCCCGCCAGCGGGGGTCGAACTGAATGCCTTCCGGGAGATGTTCGAGAAAGAATGGCTCACCCGCCTGGAGCCCCAAGTCACAGGCCTCGGAGTGGAGCCCGTCAAATACATCGGCCTGATGGCGGCTCAAGGGACAACCGACTTCACGGGGCTGTTCTTCGGGTTCAGTCTGTTCCTGATTGCCTCCGCGCTGCTGCTGGTGTCGCTCTTGTTTCGACTGGGGCTGGAGAGCCGCAGCCGCGAGTTCGGACTGCTGATGGGAGTCGGCTGGACCTCGCCGGTCGTCGGGCGGCAAGTGCTGACGCAGGGACTGACGCTGGCAGCCATCGGCGGAGTGCTCGGTACGATCGGCGGAATTCTCTATGCCGGAGCGATGAT
This sequence comes from Planctomycetaceae bacterium, assembly GCA_044337025.1. GTDB lineage: Bacteria > Planctomycetota > Planctomycetia > Planctomycetales > Planctomycetaceae > TH-plancto1. Next base: position 6,793 of record JBIIOI010000006.1, on the reverse strand, counting down.
TTACGGGCTGACGACATGGTGGTCCGGAGCTGTCGGGACCCGCTCGCTGTTCCTGCATGTCAGCCCGATGAGCCTGCTCGTCGGCTGGCTGATCGCCGTCGTGATCTCGGCACTCTTGATCGCCCGCACCTCCCGGCAGTTGCGAAAGCTGTCACCACGCACACTGCTGCTCGGCGGTGGCTTGGCCGACGACTCTTCTGCTTCCTCCCCTCTCCCTCCGGGAGAGGGGCCGGGGGTGAGGGTTCCCCAGCGAAGCCCATCGCGTTTGCGCCAGGCCAAACTCCTCTGGACCTCCACCGCGATCAGCTCCCTCCTGCTCGTCGCGGGCATCTTCGGCCTCGTTCCCTCCAGTGAGGCATTCGCTGGGTTCTCGATTCGTACCGTAGCCTTCTTCGTCGGCGGGCTGTCGGCATTGGTGGCCAGCCTGTCCGCTCTGGCACGCTGGCTAGCTGCGGACAGCACAGTCGCAGTACGCGGCGCTGGCTGGGCTGCACTCGCCCGCCTGGCCCTGCGGAATGCCGCTCGCAATCGGTCGCGTTCGCTGCTGACTGCCAGCCTGATTGCCTCAGCCACGTTTCTGGTGGTCGCAGTGGCTTCGGGACGCAGAAACCCCGCTGTCGAGGCCCCGCGCCGCGACTCGGGCAATGGGGGCTTCACCCTGGTGGCTGAGACCAATCAGCCGGTTCTGTATGACCTCAACACACCATCGGGCCGCACCAAGGCCGGGGTCAATCTGCGTTCCAATCCCGAGCAGACAGCTCTGCTCCAACAGGTCAAAATCACCGCACTGCGAATGCGCCCCGGCGAGAACGCCAGCTGCCTGAATCTGTATCAGACCCAGCTGCCCACGATTCTCGGCGTGCCACAATCCGTGATCGACGAGTTCACGCGTGAGGGACGGTTCATGTTCGCCGATACGCGTGTCAGTCAGCCGTGGAAGCTGCTGGAGGGGCCCAGGGCTGAGGGCCTAGGGCCTGGGGCCAGAGGGGAAGTGGGGGGGCGTGAACAAGGGAATCCGTTAGACACTGCGGCAACCCTCACCCCCAACCCCTCTCCCGGCGGGAGAGGGGAGCCGGAAGTATCTCTCCACTCATCAACCAAGAACCAAGAACCAGGAACCAAGAACCCTCCCCCCCTCCCCACTGCCCACTCCCCACTGCCCTCCTCGACCGCAATCCCCGTCCTCGGCGACATGAACACCCTGCAGTACTCGCTGCACAAGGGGATCGGCTCGACGATCGAGATCGAAGACGAGAGTCGCCGGAAGCAATCGCTGGTTGTCCGAGGCATGCTGGATGGCAGCGTGTTCCAGGGTGTGCTGCTGATGTCCGAAGCGAACCTGCTGCGGCTCTTTCCCGATACGCCCGGGTTCCGATACTTCCTGATTGAAGTCGCCCCTGCCACAGCTCCGCAGGTCACAACGCTGCTGGAGACCGACCTGGGTGATGTCGGCTTCGATGCTGAGCGGGTCGCTGACCGGCTGGCCAATTTCCTCTCGGTCCAGAACACGTACCTTTCGACCTTTCAGACGCTGGGCGGGCTGGGGCTGCTCCTCGGGACGGTCGGTCTGGGCGTCGTCATGATGCGCAATGTCTGGGAGCGCCGCAGCGAGCTGGCCCTGCTGCGAGCTGTGGGATACACGTCCACCATGCTCCGGCGGGTCGTTCTGCTGGAGAACGCCTTTCTGCTCAGCTTCGGTCTGATCGCGGGCACATTCGCAGCTGCGGTCGCCATGGCTCCGCACCTGCTCAGTATCGGTGCCGATGTCTCGCTTCCCGGTCTGGGGCTCACGATTCTGTCGGTCTTCGCAGCGGGGATGCTCTCGTCGCTGGCGGCTGTCCGGGAGGTTTCCCGGCTGCCGATGCTGATGGCACTGCGGTCCGAATAGCCGGGTCCGAGGGGATTGCACCGCCTGGCAAGTGGATGCTGTGCGGGAACTTCGATAGGATCGGAGCGTCGCTCGGACCACCAATTCGCTGGCAGGAAATTACGGCATGAAGTCGTTGATCGCTCGTTCTCGCCTGACGTGGGTCGCCATTCTGGTTCTGGGAGTCACCGGAACCTGGCTGTTCGCTCAGGACCCCGCCCCCGCAGGCACCCCAGCTGCGGCGAGCCCGAAGCTCGAGGCCGACGCTCCGCCGAAAACGCTGCCCGAGAAGATTGACGGCGTGTTTGCCAAGGCGGTCTCGGTAGTCGAGTCCCTGATGTTCCACCGCCTGTTTCAAACGAATCAGGATTACGTCGTCTACCGCCATCAGGTCGTCTACACCCGGCCGCGTGGGACGGACGGCCCCTTCCAACGCTTGGGTGAGGGAACGGGAGCGCTCCAACTGACGGATCGCGAGATCCGCATCTTCGCCGCGCGCGGTGAACTGACTCCCGGTCAGACGATCGCTGGCGAACCACGTCCCTACAGCTGGGGAAAGCTGGATGGCCAAGATGTGGAGGTCATCAAGGTTAAGGTTCCCTCTGAGCCCCTTGAGACCGGCAAGGGAGCGACCAAGCTCGGTGATGGAGACAAGTTCGTCCGCACACTGCGGGACGGCAAAGAAGTCTTTGCCAAGGTCGGCCCCATGCGCGGACTGCTGGAGCAGGATACTTACCTGACAGCTACACAGGTCGAAACGCTCCAGCAGCAGGGTGTCATCGATGGCGGAAAGATCCAAAGCGAACCGACCGGAGGGATCCCGATTGTGGTGTTGTGGCTGGCGGTTGGTGGAGTCGTCGCGACGGTGTACTTGCGGTTCGTGAACTTCTGGGGGTTCTATCACTCGATCGAGTGCGTCGGCGGCAAGTTCGACAATCCGGCCGAGCCGGGCGAGGTCAATCACTTCCAGGCACTGGCCTCCGCTCTGTCGGGGACCGTGGGCCTGGGCAACATCGCCGGGGTGACTCTGGCGATGTCGAACGGAGGGCCGGGGGCCTTTTTCTGGATGATGCTCAGTGCCTTCTTCGGGATGACGCTCAAGTGCGTCGAATGTGCGCTGGGGGTCAAGTACCGGATGGTCCATCCCGATGGCTCCGTCCTCGGCGGTCCGATGCGGTACCTGAAGCTCGGTCTGGCCAAGAAGGGGTTCGGCGGCCTGGGGTCGGCTCTGGCTGTGATCTTTACCGTGCTGTGCATCATGGGCAGCTTTGGCGGCGGCAATATGCTGCAGGTCAATCAGTCCGGCGCCGCCATGTTGCAGATGCTGCAGCAGGATGATCTGGAGCTGAGAGGCGAGCTGAACAAGCAGGCCCGCGAGGCCGCCCAGCGCGAAGATGAAGCTGCGCTCAATTCAGCCCTCGACAAGCTGCAGGTCGTCAATCGCGACCTCGACAATATGAAGTCGACGTTCTACCCGCTGTACGGAGCTGTGATGGCGGCGATGGTGGCTGTAGTGATCCTCGGCGGGATCAAGCGGATCGGCAAAGCCGCTGAGATCATGGTTCCGGGAATGTGTGCAATCTACATCGTGGCGTGTGGCTATATCGTGCTGCGGCATTTGAGCGAGGTGCCCGCGATGGTGAGTCTCGTCTTCTCGGAGGCCTTCAATCCACAGGCGATCGAGGGTGGCTTCCTGGGCGTGCTGGTTATCGGCGTCACGCGGGCCTGCTTCAGCAATGAGGCCGGAGCCGGCAGTGCCCCCATCGCTCATAGCGCCGCCAAGACCGAAGAACCGATCCGCGAGGGGATCGTCGCCTTGCTCGAACCGTTCATCGATACGCTGGTCGTCTGCTCGATGACAGCTCTGGCCATGCTGATGTGCGGAGCGTGGAACAACTCCGAATGGATCGTTGACCAGGGGCTGAAGGGTGCCGCCTTGACCTCGCGGGCCTTCAAATCCGAGGTCTCGTGGTTCCCGTATGTGCTGGCGGTGTCGGTCGTGCTGTTTGCCTACTCCACGATCATCTCGTGGGCTTACTACGGCGAACGCTGCTGGGAGACTCTGTTCGGTCGGAAGCTGACTCCGGTCTACAAGATCCTGTGCGTTGGAGCTGTGTTCGTCGGCGCCGTCAGCAACCTGGGATCGGTGCTGGACTTCTCGGACATGATGATCCTGGGGATGGCCTTCCCGAACGTGCTGGGGCTGTACTTCCTGCTGGGCGAGGTCCGCGGCGACCTGACCACTTATTGGCAGAAGTACAAGTCCGGTGGGTTCGCCGAAGCGAAGGGCCCGTCCGCTTCCGACGTGGCGTGAGCGTGCAGGCCACCTAAAACTCCGCGCTTCCCGGAAACCGTGGGTACGGAATCACGTCCCGGATGTTTTGCATTCCGGTCAGGAGCAGAATCATCCGCTCAAGCCCCAGCCCGAATCCGGCATGGGGCACCGAGCCATATCGCCGCAGGTCGACATACCACCAGTAATCGTCCGGATTCAGGTGACACTCTTTCATGCGTCCGAGCAGTTTCTCCAGATCATCCTCGCGCTGACTGCCGCCGATGATCTCGCCGACGCCGGGGACCAGCACATCCATGGCCCGTACGGTTTTCCCATCGTCGTTGCACTTCATGTAGAACGGCTTCAGTGTCCGCGGGTAGTTGTAGACAATGATCGGCTGGCCGAAGTGCTTCTCGGTCAGGTACCGCTCGTGCTCCGCCTGCAGGTTGACGCCCCATTCGACCGGGTATTCGAACTTCTGGCCGCAGGTCGTCAGGATCTCGACCGCCTCGGTATAGCTCACCCGCTTGAAGTCGTGGGCGAGGATGTTGTTGAGCGTCGCGAGGATCGTCTTCTCGATCCGGTCATTGAAGAACGCCATATCCTCGGCCCGGTCGGCCAGGACGTCGCGGATGATCGTCTTGATGAAGTCTTCGGCGAGCTGCATGTTGTCTTCGAGCTCGTAGAACGGCATCTCGGGCTCGATCATCCAGAACTCAGCCAGGTGGCGCGTGGTGTTCGAGTTCTCCGCCCGGAACGTGGGACCGAACGTATAGATCGGTCCAACTGCCGTCGCATAGGTCTCCCCTTCGAGCTGGCCGCTGACGGTCAGCGAGGCCTTCTTGCCGAAGAAGTCCTGCGTGTAGTCGATGGCACCAGCGGCCGTGCCGCTCACGGGAGAGGGCCTTGGTAGCTTGTCCAGGTCCAGCGTCGTCACCTGGAACATCTCCCCCGCGCCTTCGCAGTCGCTGGTCGTGATGATCGGCGTGTGAACGTAGACGAACCCGCGTTCCTGAAAGAACCGGTGGATCGAGTAACAGACCGTGTTCCGCACCCGCGCCATCGCCCCGAACGTATTCGTCCGCGGTCGCAAGTGCGCGATCCCCCGCAGAAACTCCCAGCTGTGCCCCTTCTTCTGCAGCGGATAGGTCTTCGGGTCAGCAATCCCCAGAACCTGCAGCGATCGGGCATGCAGCTCGACCCGCTGCTTGGCTCCTTCGGGACAGGCCCGAAGTTCCCCCTCGACCCGCACACTGGCCCCGGTCGTCGCCAGCTTGATCGTCTCGGCATACCCCGGCACCGAGGCATCGACCACGATCTGCAGGTTCGACATGCACGAGCCGTCGTTGAGCTCGATAAACGAAAACGCCGGATTGTCGCGACGGGTGCGGACCCAGCCGGCGACGGTCAATCCCGTTCCAGGCTGGCCTTCGAGAAGCAACTGAGCAATGCGGGGGAGCGGCATGAGAGTCCTTTCACACGAGGCAGACGCGATTGTAACACAACCATCGCCGACCTTCCTCAACTCATCGCAACGTCGATTGGGAACGACTGGACTTGAGTGGGCCTTTTCGCCGCCGTCCGAGTGCAACAGCTCATCAGGCACCGTAAACTGCTCTTCCCCCATCATGAAGAGTCTCCCATGTCTGATGCCCCACTGATCGAAATCCGTCAGGTCACCAAGCGTTTTCCCGGCGTGGTGGCTCTGAAAGACGTCTCGTTCGATGTCCGCCGCGGCGAGTTTCACTCGATCTGCGGCGAAAACGGAGCGGGCAAAAGCACGCTGATGAAGATCCTCTCCGGGGTCTACGCGGACTACGAAGGCGACATCTTCGTCAACGGAAAGGTCGTCCAGTTTCAGGGGACCCGTGACGCCGAGGAAAAAGGGGTCAGCATCATTCACCAGGAACTGAACCTGGTTGAAGAGCTGACCGTCGCTGCCAACATCTTCCTCGGCCGGGAAATGACCAGCAGCTGGGGGCTGCTGAATGATCGCCAGATGGAGGTCGAGGCCGACGGGCTGTTCGCCCAGCTCGATTCCAAAATCTCGCCGCGCCAACTCGTCCGCGAGCTGCGTGTCGGCGATCAACAGCTCGTCGAGATCGCCAAGGCCCTCTCGCGGAAGGCCGAAATCCTGATCATGGACGAGCCGACTAGCGCGCTAACCGAAACCGAAGTTGAGCGCCTGTTCCGCGTGATCCAGAAGCTGCGAGCCAATGGGGTCACGATTCTGTATATCTCGCACAAGATGGAGGAGGTGTTCCGGCTTTCGGACCGGATCACAGTGATGCGAGACGGGCAGGTCGTGAAGACTCTCGACCGCACGATGACCAGCCCGCGCGAGATCACGCACCTGATGGTGGGTCGCGAGATCGAGAACACCGATCTGTCGGCCGGGCGCAAGTTCGGCGAGACGATTCTGGAGGTCCGCTCGCTGTCGTTGCCTCGCTATGGTCACGCCCGCAAATGGCGGCTGGAGAACATCTCTCTGGAACTCAAACGCGGCGAGGTCCTGGGGATTGCTGGCCTGATGGGAGCGGGGCGGACGGAACTGCTCGAGTGCCTGTTCGGAGCCTCTTCGATCTCACCGCAGGGAACGATCCTGCTGAGCGGAAAAGAGGTCCGGTTCACACACCCCTCGCAAGCAGTCG
>JBIIOI010000039.1:0-49646 GCA_044337025.1 Planctomycetaceae bacterium | reverse complement strand
TGGCCTCCGCTGGGGGATGCCCTCTCTAAGGAACTGCAAGTTCCTGTCGGATTCGCGAACGTCGCTTGGGGCGGAACCTCTTCGAAGCAGTGGCTCCCGGATGGCACGCTACACCCGCGATTGGCTGCGGTCGGGCAACAGCTCGGCAACTGCCGGGCGGTGTTGTGGCAGCAGGGCGAGTCGGACGTGATCGAGAAGACGTCGACCGAGACCTACGTCGAGAACGTGCGGACGATCCGTGATGCCGCATTCGCCAAGTGGGGCTACTCGGTCCCGTGGCTGCTGGCGAAGTCGACTCATCACCCGACGGTCTACAACGATCCCGAGGGAGAAGGCCGCATTCGCAGTGCGATCGATGCCCTCACCAAGCTGCCGGGTTTTCGTCCGGGGCCCGATACCGACACCTTGCAGGGAGAGAACCGTGGCGACATCAAATCCCGCCGCCACTTCACCGGCGTCGGTCAGAAGCGGGCGGCTGAGATGTGGCTGGCTGCGATCAAAGCGGCGTTCTTCACCTCGGCCCCGGTTGACTCGCTGAAGGTCGGCGTGGCTGAGGCCGACATCACGCCGCCGATCGGATTCCCGATGGCGGGGTACTACCACGAGCGGCTGGCCGAGGGGGAGATCGATCCGCTGAAAGCCAAGGCGATTGCCTTCGTGGGGCCCAAGACCTCTGGGGCCCTGGTCGTCTGCGACCTGATCGGGATCGCGACCGACCTCAAGAACGAAGTCCGTAAGCGAGCCTCGGAGAAGACCGGCATCCCGCCCGAGAACATCGGCATCTCAGCCACGCATTCGCACACAGCCCCGGACTATATGAAGGAGCTGTACCTGCGACTGGGGAACGAACCGCAGGAGAAGCTGCGAGCCGACTACATCGACAAGCTGACCGGCGGCATCGTCGACGCGATCGTCGAGGCCCACAAGTCAGCGGAGCCCTCGCTGATTGAAAGTGGTTCCACGATTCAGGAGTTCCCGGTCTCGTTCAATCGCCGGTCGATCATGACCGACGGCACAACGCGGACCTGGATCGGTCACGACGACCCGCGCGTCGTCCGGGCAGCTGGGCCGATCGATCCGGAGATTGCTCTGGTCACAGTGCGGAACCTGGACGGGACACCGCGGGGTGTGCTGAGTAACTTTGCTCTGCACCTCGATACGGTCGGCGGGGCCAAGTGGAGTGCCGACTACCCGTTCTTCATCGAACGCGTCCTGCGGCAGTCGACGGGCAGCTCGCTGATCTCAATCTTCGGGAACGGCTGTTGCGGGGACATCAATCACGTGAACCCCAAGAGCAAGGTCCGCAACACAGCGGACGTGATCGGAACCTCGCTGGGGAATACGATCGACCGCCAGCTGAAGAACCCGGCGGGGCTCGCGCCGCTCAGCCGCAGCGACCTCGTCGTAAAGTCGACCACGATCCAGCTGGCCCTGCAGAGTGCCGACAAGGAGGAGATCGACAAGGCCCTGGTGATCCTGGAGAAGGCCCGCAAGAAGGAGCCGGTCGATTTCCTCGATCATGTCACCGCCTACAAGAAGGTGATGATCGACGGGCTGCGACACAAGACGCCGCACGCGAACACACGCGAGCAGATCACCTGGGGCTTGAGCCGGTCACTGGCGGGGATCGGCGAGACGATCCCGGTCGACATGACGGTCTTTGCGCTGGGGCCGGACGTCGCGATCATCGCCTTGCCGGGTGAGGTGTTCGTCGACCTGGGGCTGGCGATCAAACGGAACTCGCCATTCAAGACGACCCTAGTGATCGAGCTGTCGAACTGCGTGGAGACGATCTACGTCCCGACGCGGGCCGCTTACGCGGGTGGCAGCTATGAGGTCACGAACTCCTCGACGATGCCAGGTTCCGGGGAGATGATCGTGGAGACGGCACTGAAACTGCTGAGGGAAGCGGCACACGAACTGCAGCCGCAGGTCAACTAAACTGGTGGAAGGACCAACATGCCAAGCAACTCAAACACTCTGGCTCCCTCGCCCCCGCAACAAGAGCTTGTTCGTGGGCGAAGACGACCTTGCGGGGGAGAGGGTTGGGGTGAGGGGGCCACTTGCGTTCCGAAGTTAGGCCTCCAGGAGTCGGGATTGTCCCCTCACCCCGGCCCTCTCCCCAAATCTCGATTCTCCCCGAGTTGCAAGTCGTCCCTGGGGAGAGGGAGAAGTTACCTGTGGTGTTTGATTCAGTGGCTGAGCATTATCGCTTTTGGTTCGATGGTTCTCGCCGCTCCACCCGAGGATGACCACACGAACCCCAATTGGTATCGCACCGCGAATGGCGAGAAGCAGGCCGTTACCGCTCCCGAGCATTGGGCACTGCGGCGTCAGGAGATACTGACCCGCATGCAGGAGGTCATGGGGCCGCTTCCTGATCGCACCAAGTGGCCCGAGGCTCAGGTGCGTGTCCTTGAGCGGAAGGAACTCGAAGGCGGCTTAGTACGACAGAAGATTCAGTTCGTGACGGACTCCGCCGACCGACCGGTGAAGGCCTGGGTCTTTCTGCCAGCAGAGACGGCGAAAGTGCCCGAGCGCCGGGCAGCGATTCTCTGCCTGCACCAGACGATTGGAATCGGCAAAGACGAACCAGCGGGGCTCGGAGGCAGTGCCAATCTGCACTACGCGATCGAATTGGCTCAGCACGGGTTCGTGACGCTGGCTCCCGATTACCCGAGCTTTGGCGAATACCCCTACACCTTTCCGCTTGAGCATGGGTACATCAGCGGATCGATGAAGGCGATCTCCGACAACATGCGGGCCATCGATGTGCTGCAGGCCATGGACACCGTTGACCCGGAGCGGATCGGTTGCATCGGGCACTCTCTGGGTGGGCACAACACGATGTTCACAGCTGTGTTCGACACTCGGATCCAGGCCATGGTGTCGAGCTGTGGATTCACACGGTTTCACAAGTATTACGAGGGCAAGCTCGCTGGCTGGACCAGTCCCCGCTACATGCCCCGGATCGCCAGCTTCCACCATAACAACCCGGACGAGGTGCCGTTCGATTTTCCAGAGATTGTAGCTGCGTTCGCTCCCCGCCCGTTCCTGGCCTGCTCGCCGGTCGGGGACAGCAACTTCGAGATCTCAGGCGTCCGCGACACCATCCAGGCCGCTCAACCGATCTACAAGCTACTGGGAGCCACGCCAGCCCTGCAGGCCACTTACCCGGACTGTGCTCACGACTTCCCGCCAGCGACGCGGGAGAGGGCTTACAAGTTCTTTCAGGAGTCGCTGCGAAGCCGGTGAACCTCGGGACCGTCGACTTTGGCTCTAATCCCGAGCCAGCGGCATCACGACGTAGGTGTACCCCTCGTCCGCCTTGAACACCGCGGCACTGTCACCGTCGACGACCTTCAGCGTCACCTGGCTGGCTGAGTCGAGGACTTTCAGGAAGTCGGCCACGAATTTTGGATCGAAGGTAATCGTGACTGCCTCGCCATCCATGCTGATAGGCAGCTGGACCTGCGAGGTGCCGATATCGCTGGCTGTACTCTTGAGAGTCAACGTTCCGTCATCGAATACAAAGTCGACCCCCTTGCTCTCTTCGTTGGTGACGATCATCGCCTGCCGCACAGCGGACAGGAACGGGCCGACGACGAACGAGATCGTTCGCATGTAGTCGGTCGGGATCACGTCCTGATAGCGGGGAAACCGACCTTCCACCAGTCGGGCATAGATCGTCGAGTTTCCGCAGCGAACCAGAATGTCGTTCGCGTGCAGAGCGATATGCACCTCACTGTCACCACCGGGGATGCTGCGTTCGATCAGCTGCATCGCCTTGGCAGGCACAACAGGCGAGACGATCTCTTCAGAGACACTTCCCAAGGCCGAGGCTGATCCTGAGAACACAGCCAGGCGACGGCTGTCGGTGGCTGCCAGAGTCAAAGAGTCCTTCCGCAGTTCCATCAGCACACCGCCGAGGGCGTAACGGGTGCTCTCGGTGTCGGTCGCAAAGATCGTCCGCTGCAGTCCCTGCTTGAGCACCGGACCGGTCACGATGTGGTAGTCCTTTTCCCGGAACGCGGCGACGTCGGGAAACTCAGCTGGGTCTTCGACCGAGAGCTTGAACTCGCTCTGGCCGGACCGGATTCGCAGCTGGCGGTCTTCGACTTCAATCGTGACTTCGCTGTCCTGCAGCTCTCGCAGGATCGACATCACTCGCTGAGGCAACAGAACTTCGCCCGCCGAGTTGGATTGAATCTCTGGAAGCTGATAGCGGATGCCGACTTCCTGGTCGGTACCGATCAGAGTGGCCACTCCGTCGATGACAGAGAGTTTGACATTCTTCAGAATCTCTTTGGCGGTCCGTGTCGGAACGACACCACTCACGGTGGCGAGAGCAGTGGCAAGAAGTTGACGAGAGCAGACCAGATTCATCGGAGGTGTCTTCCTGGAAGAAGATTGATTGAATCACCAGTATCGGTATAGGCGAGAGGAAATCCAGCGTTCCGAGTGATGATCCAGTTGTAACTTTAGCCGAGTACAGGGTTTGCCACAAACGATACGAGTCAAAGTGTGCCAGTAACTCGGTGATGGACAGTTGTATGGAACGGCAGAAGTTGCTGAAGGCTGTTGATGGAGCATAGGAAGGTGAATCGATCGGGGAATCCAGAATCGAATCACCGTTTTCTGTCATCAGCAGATCAACAGATTTTTGACATCAGGAATTTCCGATATGGATCGGTTTTTGGGAGTCGGCGGAACTTTGGTAAACCGTAGGACCGGTGTGGAGTGAATCACCCCGAAAACCCGCATCGCCCGAAATATCGATTCAGGCGGATTTCGCCACACCGTCGATAAGCCGAGAAGACTGAGAGTCTATACGTCTGGGGGGACGTGTTCATGCGCAAAACATTGCGTCAAAAACGGCGTTGGTTTCACGCTGTTGCCATCACTTGCCTGTCCGGGTTTGCCTTGTGCGGCTGCGCCCGGGGCACCCGTGACTTGTCATCCAATCTCCAGAAGAACGCGGAACAAGAGGCGATTGAAGCTGAGCGAAGCATCGCCGAGCGAAAGCGCCAGGATTCCTCGTCTTCCAGGATCCTGAAAGAGCGGGACTTTGAAGAGAAGACGGCTTCTGTCCGCCGACCCGTGAAGAAGCCGGTCGCCAGTCGACCCGTCGATGATCCCTGGAGCGACGCGGAAGACCGGGAGAGGTCATGGTCCGACGAGCAATCGGACAGCCAGTTTGGCGACCGCGAGAATCGAATTCAGACGGTCTCGGGCAGTGAGACTGCCGAGGACCTGTTGTCGAATTCCGATCCCGAAACTTCGGAGGAGCTGTTTACTGAGCCTTCCGAACCGGAAGAGCCCGTCAACGATTCGGAAGAAGCAAAGTCCGCAGCTGAAATGCCCTCTGCGACAGCGGACGACGAGGAAGGTTCAGTTCGAATCCAGAGACAACGCACACCGTCTCCGCCGGGCGATCAATCGCGATCCGCGTACACACAATCGACAGCCCGATCGGGTCAGGCGAGCTATCGCGGGACTCAGGAACATCCTTGGTCTCGCAAAGCTCCGGTGGCCCAGCGTTCTGGACAGGAAAATCCAGCTGAGTCCGCTCGTACCAGCAGTCGACCGGAAATGGTCGAGTCTCGTATGGAAGAAACCGACGCACAGCTGGAAGCGAAAGCTCGCGTTCGAGTGCTGGTCGAACAGGCCAAATCCCTGTTGAGGAAAGGGGAATATCGTTCAGCCTATCGAGCCGCTCAGGTGGCCCAGCGGATGGCAGAAAGCAGCAATCTGTTCTTCGCAGCCGGAGAAGAGCAGCCAGCGGAAGTGGTCCGAGCTGTATTGAACAAGATTCGTGCGGAAGAAACCCGCGTCGCAGCAGTTCCGAAGAGCGAAGCCCGCTCGTTGAAGCCCGCAGCGAAAGAAGTCGAGTCCGACGTCACCGCAACTCTGCAGAAGACCACCGTCTCGAAATTGCCAGACGATTGGACCTTTGCCGAGTGGCAAGGTGGTGACAAGCCAGTCGCGACCAAATCCGCTCGTGAGGCTGTCGCCGCGAAGCCCGACGGTGTGACTGGTATGCGAATTCAGCCGAGCCAGCGTCGTCGCAGTGATTCCAAAGCATTCCCAGGGCGTTCCGATTGGAAGTCGTCGAGTGACAATGCAGCAGACCAGAGCACAGTCGAGCAGAGCAGTGCTTCGACGGCCGAGAACGTATCTTCCGAGATTGTGCCGGCAACTCTTCCCGACGATTCGTTGACTCGTTCACCTGGTCTGAAAACACCGCGACCATTCCCAGAGCAAGAAATCGAGAACACAGTGAAAGCTCCGGTTCCGCCTGTGGAAGTCTCATCGGAGCTGGCTGTCAGTCAAAGCTGGCGGAACGAGAACCTCGACACCGCTGGGACGGGACGGATGCCGCTGCTGGTGGCACCGCTGCCGCCCCAGGAGCCTGCTGTGGCTTCGCTGGTCGAAACGACCGATGACACGCTCGCTGTAGAAACCGACTCGGTGCCTCGGCCTGCATCGGACTCGAGGGTGTGGCTGCTGCTGGCAGCCGCTGCGGGTGCGTTTGGGATGCTGTTTGTGCGTCGACGTCCGGCTCGGTATTAATAGACCCAGCTCAACAGTGTGCGTCAGAAGTTTCAGTAGGACAGACAATCTTGTCTGTCCCACACCTTCAGTGATTTTATGATCTCTCTCATCGTGGGGCAGGCAAGATTGCCGACCCGACGTGCCGACTTTCTTGACGCACACGCGAGTTCGGCGAATTCCCACGGCTTTGTTGTTGCCGGGTCGAGAGTCAGGATATCCTGTGGTGTTCCGATTGAGGTTCCCCAGCCTGACGTGAGGCCCCCGAGTGATTCTTCGAGTCTCGATGATTCTGAGCCTCTGCGTGGGCTTCTTCAGTGAGCTGCGACTGCAGGCTGCCGAACCGCCAGTCGACTTTGCCCGGCAGATCCGCCCAATCCTGTCCGACAACTGCTTTGCTTGTCACGGATTTGACGAGGGCTCTCGCAAAGCCGATGTGCGGTTGGATGACCGCGAAGCTGCCATCGCCGTTCAGGATGGTCACGCAGCTCTCGTTCCCGGAGAGCCCGACCGTAGCGAGGCGTGGCGGCGTATCCTCTCCGACGATCCCGACGAGCAGATGCCGCCTCCCACGACGGGGAAGAAGCTGACAGCGGAGCAGAAGTCCCTGATCCAGCGCTGGATCGAAGAGGGGGCTCCGTACGCTCCGCACTGGGCGTTTGCCCGCGTTGAGCGGCCCGCTGTTCCCGCAGGAGAGGCCCATGCGATCGACGCCTTCATCACCGCGCGACTGCAGGCAAGCGGGCTCAAGCAATCTCCCGAAGCCGATCGTCATACGCTGATCCGGCGGCTGTACCAGGACCTGCTCGGGCTGCAGCCAACTCCGGAAGAGGCCGATGCGTTCGCCGCTGATCCGTCGCCAGATGCCTACGAAAATCTCGTCGACAGGCTGCTGCAGAACCCGCATTACGGCGAGCGCTGGGGCCGGCACTGGCTCGATCATGCCCGGTACGCGGACTCCAACGGGTACACGATCGATGGCCCGCGCATCATGTGGCCTTACCGCGACTGGGTGATCGATGCCGTCAACCGCGACCTGCCGTTTGATCAGTTCACGATCGAACAGCTCGCGGGGGACCTGCTGCCCGAGCCGACCAAATCCCAGCTGGTAGCGACCGCGTTCCACCGCAACACGCTGATCAATCAGGAAGGGGGCGTGAAGGCCGACCAGTTTCGCCATGAGGCGATCATCGACCGCGTCAATACGACCGGCGCAGTGTGGCTGGGCCTGACGCTCGGTTGTGCCCAGTGCCATACCCACAAGTACGATCCGCTGAGCCATCGCGATTACTACCAGCTGTATGCGTTCTTCAATCAGTGCGTCGATGCCAACAACGAGGCGACCACGGTCCCAGTCCTCGAGCACGAGGTCTTCGGTTGGAGCGCCGAGCAGCTCGCGAAACTCGAAGAGGTCAAGGTCCTGCGAGCGAAGCAGACGGAACTCGACCAACAGCTGGCCGCTGCCAAGGGGAGCAACTTGCTGGCTCACGACTGGAAATGGCAGCCGGCCGAGATGGTCGACTACCGCACGCTGGGGATGGGGTCGTTCCTCAAGCAGCCCGATGGGTCGCTGCTGAGCGATCGCAAGGCCCAGCCCAACGATACCTATCTGCTGACGATTCGCAGTCCGGGCGAGAAGATCTGGGCGATCCGCTTGCGCGTCCTGACCCATGAGTCGCTGCCCGATCAGGGACCGGGGCTGGCTGGGAACGGGAACTTTGTCCTGACCGATGCCGAGATCAAGATCGGGGACAAGATCACGCGGTTCGCGACGGCAGCGGCCGATCACTCGCAGCCGGAGTTCGACGTGCTGAAAGCGATCGATTCCAAGTCCGACACAGGCTGGGCGATCAATGTCGGGCCGCAGCAGAAGAAGGACAAACCCGATCTGAAAATGAACTCCCCGCATGAAGCAGTGTTCGTGCTGCCCGGGGCGCTCCCCAAGTCGGACAACAAGGGCGAGGTCCCGCTTTATCTGCGGCACGATGTCAACAAGGGATACCTGATCGGGCGGTTCGCGATCGATGTCTCGGATGTTGAGCCGCCCAAGAACGATACCGCCGAGATTCAGGCCCGTATCGATGAGGTCAAGAAACAGATCGGCCAGATCGAGTCCCAGTTGCCGGGTCGCGGCCAGACCGTTAAGCAGATGGTCATGAAGGACGGAGAGGCTCGGCAGGAGACCTATCGTCTGGATCGCGGCGACTTTCTCACGCCGGATAAGGAAGGTGGAGCACTGCCGATGACGGTGCCCGCTGCGCTCGTCACGGGACCTGTGCCAGAGTTTAAGACGCGGCTCGATCTCGCGAAGTGGCTGGTCAGCCGAGACAACCCGCTGACCGCTCGCGTGATGGTCAACCGCGTCTGGATGCGGTACTTCGGGCATGGTCTGGTCGAGACTGAGAATGACTTCGGAGCCCAGGGGACCCCGCCGACCCATCCGGAACTGTTGGACTGGCTGGCTGCGGAGTTCATGGAAGGAGGCCAAGGGCCGAGGGCTGAGGGCCGACGGCCAGCAGAGGAGCCGGAAGCCTCAACGCTGAAGAACCAAGAACCAAGAACCAAGAACGTCTCGCCCGCCCCTCAACCCTCAACCCTCAACCCTCAACCATCTCCCTGGTCGCTCAAGAAGCTGCACCGGTTGATTGTGACCTCGAAGACCTACCGCCAGTCGAGCGAAGAGCCGCCGGAAGCCGTCGCGGCGGACCCTCGCAATTTGCTGCTGGCCCGGCAGTCCCGCGTGCGTGTCGATGCGGAGATCGTGCGGGATCTGATTCTCTCCAGTGCCGGATCGCTGACCGATAAAGTCGGCGGACCCAGCGTTCATCCGCCCCAGCCGGACGGGGTCTACAGCTTCACTCAGAACAAAAAGGAATGGCCCGAAGCGAAAGGGCCCGACCGATATCGCCGGACGATGTACACGATGTTCTATCGCAGTGCCCCATATCCGCTGCTGACCACATTCGACTCGCCGGAGTTCAGCACCGTCTGCACGCGGCGGCTGCGGTCGAATACCCCGCTGCAGGCCCTGGCCGTCGCGAACGATCCGATGTTTATTGAGCTGGCGCAGAAGCTGGCCGTGCGGGCGCTCACTGAGGCGAAAGAAGGCGACCCAGCCGCCCGAGTGCGTCGGATCTTTCGGCTCTGCCTGATCCGGGAACCGTCGGCGGACGAGCAGGCGACACTGCTCGACTACTGGCAGCGGCAGATGGCCCGGTATGTCAGTGAGACGGAAGCGGCCCAGAAGCTCGCTCCAGCCGACCTGAAGGACGTCCCCGCCGCCGAGGGAGCCGCTTGGGTGTCACTGGCCCGGCTCTTGTTCAACACGGATGAGTTTCTCACGAGGAACTGACCGAATTCTTCTCGCGTTTGCGGGCTTGGTCGACCAGGTTGATCAGTCTTTCATCGCTGATCTCCAGCTGCGGTGTTTGCGAGTTCGCAGCACCCTTTTCGGCATCCTCGGACGGCCATTCGGGCGGGGGCTGATTCTTCAGGAAGAATGTTTGGGCCGTGACGCTGCCTTTCATGGCGGTCTGATAGAGCTGCGCAGCCACGTTTTGGCTGAGAGGATCGGAGACAGCTGTGGCCCGCTTCTGAAACTTGGGCAATTGCTCCATCGTGACGAGGATGGCTGTGATCGAGACACCCAGCTTCTGACAGGCCGCCGCAGGGGAGGCACCTTTGGTCAGCAGCGAGAGATACTCATCCTGCTGACGCCGGGTCAGCGTGGTGACTTCGTCCGAGGTCGGTAGCAGGCACGGCGGCGGAACTTCCTGGGCTTCGTGATCCGGCGGAGTCTTCGCCGCGGACTTCGGCTTCCGGGCTGCGGGCTTGCGAGCGGGCTTCGCAACTTCTTCGGTTGTCGAAGATGTAGTAGACGGGCGCGGCGTAGCGGCTTTTGAGGAACGTTTCTTGCGTGACGAGTCGTTGGGCTCCACGACGGCGACCTCCGAAGATGCGGGAATGGGTTTCACGAGACTCCGACTCTACGCGGATCACACCCGCCCGCTGGAATCCGGCACTCTCAAAGAACGGATGGATCTGCCCCATCTGGCTCATCGTTTCGATCCACGGAAACGGGCACAGCTCACAGGCTCGCCGCACAAAGGCCGAGGCCAGACCTGCTCCGCGGTAGGCCGGATGAATGACGACCCGCTGCAGGGTCACCAGCTGCTGGTTGAGTGCCAGCAGCGCGGCGCGGTTCCAGCCCCCTCGATGTCCGAAGAACTGGTTGCGCAGACGGAGCGAGCGGGGCGGGGCGACGAACAGGCAGATCCCAATTGGCTGAGCGTTGTGCCACAACAGCACCCCGAACTTCATCAGGCCGATCTGGTGGCTGCGATAATGCCACCGAGCGAAGTACGGCCAGTCGGACTTGGAGGCGAGACTGAGCCACAGTTCGCGATGGAAGGAGATCGGGGCTCTTTTTTTTTACTCAAAGGTTGAGGGTTGAGGGTTGAGCGAAAGCAGGCCCATCCGGCTCCCCTCTCCCCCCGGGAGAGGGGTTGGGGGTGAGGGTGCTTGCAGTGTCTGATAAATCTCCCGGATTTGTGCTCAGCCCTAAGCCCTCAGCCCTCGGCGACTCCTCTGGCTCTCTCACCTCTCGTCTCTCCACCCCGACTCTCCCGTCGAGATCGCACGTGACCAGCAGGTCCGGTTCCAGATCGTCAGCCACGTCGTTCAGAGCTGTCGCCAGCAGAAAGCCGATTCCGTATCGATCAGCGATCCGCCTGACGTTGTGAGCAATGACCTTGGCCGTGATCCGGTCGAGGACAGCTGTGAATTCGTCGGCGACGATCCATTGCGGTTTCAAGGAAGCTGCCAGTGCCAGAGCGAAGCGGTACCGCTGGCCTTCGGACAGTTCCTGCGGCGTGCGGAGCAGGAGCGGAGCCTCGGCCAGGCCGCACAGCGCCAATAGCTGGAGCGCCTCCTCGAACGGGAGATCGATGGCGTCGACGATTAATCGGGTTCCGAGATCAAGGGTGTTCAAACGAAGCAGGGAGGGTTCACCACGGAGACACGGAGGCACGGAGGAAGCTGGAGAGGCGCAATCATCTTGCCGAGGGGAAACAGGGGGATCGGAAGCGGAATGCCCGATGACTCGACGGTCTTCTCCTTCTCCCTCCGTGCCTCCGTGTCTCCGTGGTGAATCTTCTTCAAGCCGCCTGACCAAGGCATTCAGCAACGAAGACTTACCAGACCCGCTGGCACCGGTGAACAGGACGACATCGCCCGGCTGCAGTGGGATCTCGAGATCCTTGGCGAGAACCCGCTCCTGCGCTTCCTGGCTGATGCCGAAGTAGTCCATCACTTGAGAGGCGCGGACCGAATTGCGATGGGGCAGCGTGGGGTAGGAGATGTTGAGGAGCATGTGAGGTAGTCAGAAGTGGGAAGTGAGAAAGCAGGCACTATGACTCGCCCGGTAGTTTCACATGCAGGCGGATCGTTGACTCTTCGCCGAGCAGATCGTCGATCCAGGTTCTGACCGCGGCCCAGCGGGCGTAGGGGATCTCCAGGGTGGCAATCACTTTGTCCGTGGCTGGCTGCGGTTCGTCCTCGTTGTCGATTACGGCGGGTTCGAACCTCAATCCCTGCAGCTGATGCTCGTCGAAGCCGGTCAGCGTGGGGTCGACATCAGGAGCCTCGGCCAGGTCCTGGATCAGGGCCATCAGCTTGGTGGCTTCCCAGTCGCCTCCCACTTCGGAGTTGTTGAGGGCCACATTCAGAGCCTTCTCGCGAGACAGTGGAAGATCGACGACCACGCACTCGACCTCGGTCCGACCCTGATGCTTCAGGATCTCGCACCGCTGATGGCCGCACACGATGTGACCCGTGCGGCGATTCCAGATGATCGGCTGCACGAGTTCAAACTCGGCAATCGAGCGTTCCAGCTTCTTCCACCGCTTGTCCCCCGGCCTTAGCGTCAGTCGCGGGTTGTAAGGAGCGGGGTGGAGATCGGAGAGGGGGATGGTTTGGAGGAGCATGAGATGAAAAAGTGGGGGTAGATGTTCTTCGTTCTTGGTTCTGGGTGCAAAGACCAATGAAAAATGACTAGGGACTAAGGACTCGCGGAAGAGGAGTCGCGGAGGGCTAATTCGCGAGATTTGTCAGTCACTGCAAGCACCCTCACCCCCAGCCCCTCTCCGCCGCCTTCTTTTATTGCGGGGAGAGGGGAGCCAGCAGTTGACTCTGGCCATCTGCCTGCCAAGAACCAAGAACCAAGAACCAAGAACTAGGGACCAGGGACCAGGGACTAAGGACCAATGACCTTCCTTAAGCCGCCTCTTCCAATTCATCATCCGGCAGATCGAGGAACGCCGGCTCGGCGTGAAAGGTCACGCGCATCTCCTGCTTGATCCGGGCCAGGCAGCGGGTCACGTGGCCTTTCGGATGGCCGAAGACATTGCCAATCCGGTCGAGCGGCCAGCCTGCGTTCTCTCGCAAAGCCAGCATCGCCAGGTAACGCCACTTCCGTTCATCGGCTTGGGCAAAGTGGTCATGGACGAGCTGCCAGAACTCATCGGCACCTGTGCGGGGCAGAACGACCTTGGTCCCATTGCGACGCGCGACAGACATGATTTCTCTCCGGTTCGTAGATCACAGCGCACGGCCCAACAGACACAGCTGGGGGCCGATCACGTCGACTCAACGTGAGTCGGTGAAGTTGCGCGGCGAGGCGGAACGCTCGGTCAAATCGAGTCGTTCCACCGCAGATACGCGGAGCAGCTACGAAACCTTACAGCGTCGGAACACTATTTTTCGGGAAGCGGAGTCGCCTCTTGCGGAGCAGGCGGCACCGAGGGCGATTCGGCTTTGGGTGGCTCTGTGGCTGGTGCCGCAGCAGGCGGAACCGCAGCTGGGCTCTGAGCCAGAATCTGCTCGATCCGCCGGATCAGGAGACCTCGTCGCCACTGATTGGGCCCGGGTCCGATGGCCTTCAAGACATCCAGGGCATTCTGATTGTCCTGAACAGCGACCAGGCACGCTGCCAGGCGCATGAGCGCCGCTTCCGTCATCTCGCCCAGCGCAAAGTCACGACGATACAGGCGAATCGTCCCCGCGCAGGCGGTGATATCTTTGTTCTCAAACTGAGTTGAGGCCTTCCAGTAGGTCGCCCAGTCCGCCACGACCCGGTTCTTGTCCAGCACCTGTTGAATCTCCGCCGAGATGGAGATGTTGCGAGGGGGAATGTGGGCGCGAGTCAGCGGCAAGTACCCCTCGATCGCCGAAACCTCTCCGATCAGCTGTTGAACGCGGACGAGCTGCAACGGGCGTTTGGATCGGAAGGTGGTGATGGCTCGTTCTCCATTCACTTCAGCATTATCCACGACCATCGGGCCCGACATGATCTCGACATAGCTTTGCATATGGACCGAGTTCTCAGCTCCGAGCGACTGGTACTGAGCAGCCCGCTCCTCCGGGTAGCTCCAGACCTGCACGCGATCTGCGGCATAGCCCAGTGAGCTGACCGCTTCCTGAGCGCGCAGCAGCAGCCCGCGCTCCAGTCCGACATTGGGGCCCAGCCCGTCAAACAGCACACAGCTTTCTCCCGATGGCCATTGGAACTGCAGTTCCGCCATGCGGGGCGACCAGGTACAGGACGTCCCAACCACGCCAACGGTAGCCGCCTTCAGGCTGTCAGCAGTCCACGGAAAGGGACTGCCCTCAATGTCCAGCTGCCGCAGGATGCTGTCATCCGCGATCGCATCCGCCAGACGAGCGGGCTCCTGGAAGAGACCGGGGCGGTCCTTCTCGCCCGCTGCCGGGACGGGGAATCCGGTGAGCGGATCAAACAGCAGGATCTCCGTGTTTCCCAATACTCCCAGAAGCGGTGAGACCTTGGGATCGGCATGCAGAAAGACGACAACATCGACGCGAATCTGCCGCAGGATCTCGGCAAAGATCCAGGCCCGGTCGGAAGCGGTTCCCCGGCCAATGAGCAGCGCTTCGAACGGCGTCAACGGGCGATCGGCAGCGGATGATTGGGGAAGCGGATCAACCTGCTGCGAGATCAGTGTCATGGCTGCCTGAGCCCGTTGGCGATCGGTCTCGCGACCCGCGGCAATCCGCAGGGCCATCCGGGCGAGCAGGATCGACTGCCGAATGTGCTGCACGTCCCGGCGCGAAAACCGCTTGGCGAGAGCCAGCTCTTTCGCCTCGCGGGAAAGGGCCGCCTCGATTGGCTTCAGGTCGGAGACGATCGGTTCGTTCCCCTTCGGGCCGCAGGTCTCCCAGTACCGGTTCAGTTCTGCTGCGCGGCCTTCCAGGTCGGTATCAAACTGGTGTCGGACGGGATCGACACTTTGAATCCATTTTGCCAGCCGCGATTCGCACTGGCTGCGATTGACCGTGCTGGTCACGGTGCTCGGGTCAACCTTGTTCGGAGCGGCCTTCTTCGGCAGCGAGTAATAGATCACGGCAAAGGCCGCAGCCATGCCAACAACCCACCCAAGCATGCGGGGAGTCATCGACGAACGACGGGGAGCGGGAGATGACATGGAGGATCAAGTGGTGAGGACCGGGAAGCAACGACAGGCGGAACTCCGCCCCAGAAGAATCGCTCCATCATGATGACAGCTTCCGTCCGAGGCAAACGCGAGTCGAAGGCAGAATCCGCGATTCCCCCAAATAGTGGGATGAACCCGAATTCTGCGACAAGGTCAGTCGAAATCCTCGTCGTCCTCAGCGCTCACGCCATTCTGCCGTTCGTACCACTGGTCCATCGTCATGATGACCTCGCGGCTCTTGGCTCCGTTGTAGTCGCCAACGATTCCATCCTCAGCCATCCAGTCGACCATGCGGGCTGCGCGTCCGTAGCCGATTCCCAAGGCGCGCTGCAGCAGTGACACGCTGCCGCGACCTTCCTGGATCACGACCTCGACCGCGCGGTTGTACATGTCGTCGCGCTGGCGGGGTGCATCTTCTCCCCCAGCTTCCTTCTGATCCTTCTTGAGCGCAGCTGCCGTGGCTTCGGCGATCTCGGCGGAGTACTGCGTCGGCTGGTCGCGGAAGAAATCGATGACGGCGTTGACCTCTTCATCGCTGATGTAGGTTCCCTGAGCGCGCCGGAGGTTGCTGGTGCCGGGAGCCAGGAACAGCATGTCCCCGTACCCGAGCAGCTTCTCGGCGCCGTTCTCGTCGAGGACCACGCGGCTGTCGTTCTTGCTGGCGACTTGGAAGGCGATTCGTGCGGGGAGGTTCGACTTGATCAGGCCGGTGATGACGTCCACCGTCGGCTTCTGAGTCGCCAGCACGAGGTGAATCCCCACCGCGCGGGACTTCTGAGCGAGACGGATGATGTGGGCTTCCACATCCTTGCCGCTGGTCATGATCATGTCAGCCATTTCGTCGGCGATGATCACGATGTACGGCATCTTGTCCGGAATCGCTTCGGCCTCGTAGCTGTCGGGATCGATGTCGAGCCGGTCGAGGACCGCTTCCTTGCCGAGCTTGTTGTAGCTGTCGAGATGTCGCACGCCGACACGGGCGAGCAGGTCATACCGCTCCTCCATTTTGTCGACGGCCCAGGCCAGCACCGCCTCGGCCTTCTTCATATCCGTGATCACCGGATGCATCAGGTGCGGCAGCTTCGTGAACGGGCTGAGCTCGACCATCTTGGGGTCGATCATCAGCATCCGCACCTCATCCGGAGTGCGTGTCATCAACATCGAGACGATCAGCGTGTTCAGGCACACGCTCTTACCGGTTCCCGTCCGGCCCGCGATCAGCAGGTGCGGCATCTTGGCCATGTCGACGACCAGCGACTGCCCGCTGACGTCCTTGCCCAGGAACATCGGGATCCGCAGCTTGTCGAGTTCCGGACCCGCAGCTTCGATCAGCTCCTTCATGCGGACCATCACGCGCGTCTCGTTGGGCACCTCGACCCCGACCGTATTCTTGCCGGGGATCGGAGAGACCACGCGCACGGCGGGGACACGCAGTGCAATGGCCAAGTCATCCTGCAGGCTGACGACCTTGGCGACTTTGAGACCGGGCTCGAGATCGATCTCAAAGAGAGTGACAACCGGACCGGTGTCGATCTCGGTGACTTTGACCTTCAGGCCGAACTGCTCGAACGTCTTCTCCAGCAGAGCGGCGTTCTGCTGGGCCTTGGCAGCCAGCTTCTCAAACGGGAACTCCTGACCGTTCTCCAGCAGCGCAGTATCCGGCAGTCGGTGCGGGATCGCGGGCGTGACGACCGGGTCGATGACGCGTGGTTTGGTCTTGGCTCCGATCGGGAGATTGACCTTGAAGCTCGAGGGGGCCGACGGAGCTGGAGGCGCAGGTGCGGGGACCGGAGGAGCTGGGGCACGAGCTGCGCGTGGGGCAGGAACAGGCGGCGCGTGGATCGGAATCTCGCGTGTCGCGGGAGCTGGTTTCGGTTCTTCTCCCTGATACCAGTTCGGCTCCATCGAGATCGGCTCGGGCCTTTTCAGCCAGATGCGAAACGGCCACAGCACGATCTTGAAGGGCAGCAGAACTCCGGCCAGAAGCCACTGCGAGATCGTGTTATCGAGAACCAGCAGCAGCCCCGCGAGTGCCACGGTGCCCGCGACGATCAAGGAACCGGCCCGCTCAAAGTGCTTCTCGACAATCGCCCCGGCCCAGGCCCCGACCCAGCCTCCGCTGCCGATGACGGGGCCGCGTCCCCACTGCGGGATCAGGATCTGCAGCGTCATCGCAGCTGCGCCCAGGATCAGCAGGCCGCCGACCAGTCGCATTCCGGGGTCGGGAGTCGGCACTCTGCGGAACAGCCGCAAATCGGCCAGGATCAACAGGGCCAAGAGCAGCCACGACGTCTCGCCAAAAATCGAGAACAGGCTATTCGCAGCCAGAGCCCCAGGCTGTCCGCCGAAATTGTGAATGGTGCTGTGCGCCGGAAACACGAGCGCCCCCGGCGGGTCGGCCGGGTCGTAGCTGCCCAGGCTGAGTGCCAAAAAAACCGCGAGGGCCAGGCACCCGAGCGCAAGCAGGTCGTTTCTGAGGCGCTGAAAGTCGATCATCCGGGGACGAGAGGTGAGAGGTTAGGGGTGAGAGGTGAGAGCCAGCAGGTCTTTGCTTTCTCTCACCTCTGACCTCTGACCTCTGACCCCTCACCTTTTCGTTACTGTCCGTTTCATCGTCCCTGACGGAAGAATCAGCGCAATCCAAGCGCTGGGCAATTGCTCGCCCCACCCCTCTTTCATCAGCGCAGTGAGGGACCGGACTGTGGCAGATTTGGGGACAATTCGGGCTTGGGACCGAGCCTGGCAGTTAATTCCGGTACAACGGATCAGACCGTCGCGAAGCCGAGGCTTGATCGAGACACAGGGAGCCTCGAATTCCGATCGCGCCATCGCTCATTAGCGAGCGAGGCACACAGCTGCCGACCCGACTTCGCTGCCACCAAACTGGGCCTGCATTTTTTCTGATCGGTACTTGAAGATCGCTGCCAGATCCCGACGGACGAGCAGTGTATGGGCGAGCCACCCGCCGGGCACTCCGTAGTGGACGTCGTCGCGGATCAGCGTGCCGCCGTCGCGGACTTCAAACGTATGTTCGTGATGCCAGAACTTGTAGGGGCCGCGGACCTGTTCATCGACAAATCGAAACGGCGGCTCCCAGGCCGAGATCAGCGACTTCCACCCGATCGGAATCCCATGCAGCCGGATTTGATAATCGATCGTAGTCCCGACATGCATCTCAATCGGTGCGGGAGTGACCACGCGGAAGTTCAGGAACTCGGGCGTCAGAATCTGCAGGTTGAACGGGTCCGCAAAGAACGGAAAGACCTCATCGAGCGGACGCGGGGTCCAGAACTCGGTCAGCAGCTGATAGCCTCCCGAAGAGCAGGGAGTGATGGTCATCGGATTGGAGTCCTGGAGTACCACGGGCACAGCCAGATCGTAGTCCGGCTCGGGACTTCGCCCAGTCCAAGAGAAACGGCCTGTGGGGTTCCACAGGCCGTTTGCGAATTGCGACAGAAAGCACGTCGGGCCAGCCCGACGGCGAACAGGTTCTAGTCCGGCAGCCGCTTCACGCGGATGTTCTTGTAGTACACGGTGCTGTGCGGGTCGTGGGCCTGCAGTGCAAACGTGCCGCCTTCGCCGAGGCGACGTTCAAAGTCGTTGCTGAACGGCTTCTTGTCTGCAGGCTCTTCGTAGTCCACGACGACCTTGTCATTCAGCTTGATCGTGATGTGGTTGCCGACGACGGTGACCGTCTCGGTCCACCAGGTGTCATCGGGAATGTGCTGCTCAGTGACGTCGACGATCCCGTACAGGCTGCCGCTCTTCTTCGGATCTTTGACGTAGCTGTTGTTGACCTGAGACTCGTGCCCGTACTTGGGCCAGCCGGTTTCCTGGTACTTGGTACGGATGTAGATCCCGCCGTTGCTATTCGGGGCGCACTTGCAGTCGACCTTCAGCTCAAAATTCTTGAACGGCTTGTCGGAGCCGACATAGAACATGTGGCTGCGTTCGCCATTGGCGACCAAGGTCCCGTCGACCAGCTTCCACGAGTTCGGGTTCTCGGTGCTCGACTTCCAGCCATCGAGCGACTTGCCATCGAAAATCACCTGGAAGCCGTCTTCCGCAGCTCCCGCGCTCATCACACCCAGGCCCAGAGCCAAGGCCCCGGCCAGTCCCAGCAGCATGCGCTTCATCGCGTTGTCCTTCTGTGTCAGTGTCCGATCACGCTCCGCAATAGAGTTCCGGCGTTACCGTCCCTCTCGGAATTCGATTCTGCCCGGACCGAGAAGGGGATGCAACTCAAGAGGCGCAGGACAGTGGGGAATGGGTTGGGGGTGCATTCGCTCACTGGTGGTCCCCGCTGGGTTCGGCAGAGTTCCATACTGCCCGGATCGGCCACGCATCGAGGCCACGACTCGATGATGGCATCGAGCCCACCGCCCTGAAAGGGCACGACAAACCAGCCTGGGGCAGAGCGACCATCGGGAGCGCCGCCCCAGGTCGCCGAGTTCCAGCCTGCCAAGCCCTGTAAGGGCGAAACAAAGGCTGGAGTGACTCCTTGTTTCGCCCTTACAGGGCTTGTGCCATTCCAGCAATTCAAACCCAGGGCGGCGCTACGCGGCTGTCGCCGCTGCGCTCTGCCCTGGGCTGGCTTGTGATGCCCCTTCGGGGCGGAAGAGAGTCTGGTGCGACTCAGTGTTGGTGTTGGAGATGTCCACAGTGGCCGACTCGGGGCTCTGCACAATCGCCTTTCGGGGGACCACCAATGGGCATATGCACCCAATGGGAAGTGGGAGGTATGAGTGAGTGGAGAACCTCCTGACGACTGAAAACTTCCCCACAGTGAATCAGCGCGGCCCCGTGCCATTCGCGTTCCCCAAGTTGAAAAGTGCCCTCCGATTGGCGACGATCATTTCTATGAACTCTCTCACGCGCTTCGCTGTGCCGCTTGCGGCGTTTCTGTTTCTGGGCTGGGGACAGGTTGCCTGTTCCCTGAGGGCGGAAGAAGCCCCCTCGATCGGGATTGAGATCCCGGCGAGCGACGATGGCTTGCCGGGAGCTGGCCCCATTCGCCGGGCCGACTGGTTCAAGGGACTCTGGAAGGCTCGCCGGACCGATTGGGCCGGGCGTGTTGAAGCCGATCAGAAGGCAGTCGTGTTTCTTGGCGACTCGATTACTCAGGGCTGGGGCGACGATTTCTCGAAGCGTTTTCCGGGAATGAAGATCGCGAACCGCGGCATCAGCGGCGACACCACGCGCGGCATGCTGATCCGGCTCCAGCCCGATGTGCTGGCGCTGAATCCCTCGGCCGTCGTGGTGCTGATGGGCACCAACGATCTGGAAGAACAGGCCGAGCCCGAAGTGATCGCGGGGAACTTCAAGCTGATCCTCGAAGCTCTGAAGAAGCACAATCCCAAGCTGCCGATCGTCGTCTGTCAGGTCTTCCCCAGCTCCGAATCGAAGCGCCGCCCGGCGGACAAGATCAAGAAGATCAACGAGCTGTACTTTGCGGCCGTGAAGGGCGATCCTCAGGTCACCGTGATCGAGACCTGGAAGCTGTTCGCGGACGAGAAGGGCGATGCGAAGGCTGCAGAGTTCCCGGACCTGCTGCATCCGAACGAGGCCGGTTATGCCAAGTGGACCGCAGCTCTGCGTCCGATCTTTGCGACGCTCGGCTTCCTGGAAACAGAAGATGACACGTTCGCCTATGAGCCGGGCGCGATCCGCCTCTACAACGGCAAGGACCTGACCGGCTGGGGGTTCCGCGATCAGAAGAGTCAGGAAAAGCAGGCCACCTTCGACGGCCAGAAGGCCAGTCCCGATGGCCGCTATGTGGCCCTGCACGACCGGATCGTCGTCACGACTCCGCCCGAAGGCCGCCGCGTGCAACAGCTCTGGACGACTCATGAGTTCGGTAAGAACTTCACGCTGAAGCTTGAGTTCCGTGCCACTCCCAACGCTGACAGTGGTGTCTTTATTCGCCGACCCCAGCTGCAGTGTCGCGACTATCCGATTGCTGGTCCGTACAAGATGCTGAAGAACTACAAGGCCCAGGACTGGAACGAGATGGTCGTGGTTGTGAAAGACAACGTGGCCCACTGCACGTGCAATGGCGAAGTGCTGGAAGAGGCCCTCAAGCTGCCAGAGTCTGGTCCGATCGGCCTGGAAGGGGACAACGGGCAGATGGAATACCGCCGGATTCGCGTGATTGAGGAGTAGGTCCTCAGCTGCTACGCGGGTGTCACGTTAATCTGTTTCGCGGAATGGTGCCTGCATGACTGCTCCTCGTATCTCACGTCGCCACCTTCTCAAGTCCGCCCTTCCGCTCGGTGTCGCGGCGCTTTGGTTCCATCGTGCGGAACGAGCCAGCGGGTTCGTCTCGGCGAACGAACGCCCCCGCGTCGGGGCGATCGGAACCGGAAGTCGCTGGTGCCAGAAGGCCACGGGCATCAACGGTCCGTGGGGTTCCGCTCCTGACTTTCGCAAGTACGGTGACTACATCGCGGTCTGCGATGCGGACTCGACACGGCGGGATCTGGCTGCGGGAATTGTCCGGGAATGGACCGGTATGGAGCCGGCCCGTCATGCGGACTATCGAGCGATCCTCGATGACAAGCGGATTGACATTGTCCATATCTCCACGCCCGATCACTGGCATGCGAAGATCGCCATTGAGGCGATGCTGGCTGGCAAGGATGTCTACTGCGAAAAGCCGATGACCCTGACGATCGCCGAAGGGCGTGAGATCTGCGAGGTCTGTCGGAAGACTGGGCGGATCGTTCAGATTGGAACCCAGCAGCGCAGCGAGCAGCAATTCATTCAGGCGATCGCCCTGATCCGAGCCGGACGGCTGGGGACCGTGAAGAAAGCCACTTGCCGCATCGGTGGGGCTCCCACGAGTCCTCAGATCGCTGTCGCTGCCCCTCCGCCACATCTGGACTGGAACCTGTGGCAAGGTCCGGTGCCTGAAGCTGAGTTTCGCTATCTGGCGGGTGACAACGGAGAGACCAGGAGCTGGTCTCGCTGCCACTACGAGTTTCGCTGGTGGTACGAATATTCCGGTGGCAAGCTGACCGACTGGGGAGCCCATCATGTGGACATTGCGACATGGGGCCTGGGGAAGACCGACACCGGGCCAGTTTCCGTGAATCCCGTGCTGGTCCGTCATCCCGTCGAGTTCCAAGACGGATACCCGGTCGATCCGTCTCGTTACAATACAGCCACCGAGTTCCTGATTCAGGCGACCTTCGCGGATGGAGTCGAGATCGAGATCCGCCATGACGGAGACAATGGCATCTTGTTTGAAGGGACCGACGGTCGAATCTTCGTGAATCGCGGCAAGCTGACCGGAAAACCGGTCGACGATCTCAAAACCAACCCGCTGCCCGAAGGAGCCCTGGAATCGGTCTACAAGAATCGACCGCTCGTCGATCATTTCCGAAACTTCTTCGAGGGTGCCCGAGATCGTGTCGAACCGATCTCCGATGTCTTCAGCCACCATCGAGCACTCTCGACGTGCCACCTGGCCGGAATCGCAGCCCGCCTCAATCGCAAGATTGAGTGGGACCCCGCGAACGAAGTCGTCCTCAACGACCCACAAGCTCAGAAACTGACCGCTCGCGACTATCGCAAGGGATTCGAGATCGTTCGGAATTAGTGGATTGCCGCCTTTCGCCCCGCGAAAGGCGACAAAGAGGTTGCCAGAGAGAGGCCTCAACCTGACTCCCGTTCGACTCGGACCGGTGAGAACTGTTCACTGCCCCACAACCGAGCGACCTTGCCGATTTTCGTACCGTGATCGACCTGCTATTCTCCCCGCTCGTGAGAGAACCCCTGTCAGCAAGGACGGAGCCGATGTCGACTCAACCAGCCTTTAAGCGTGTGATTCTGAAGATCAGCGGCGAGAGTTTCTGCCGCAATCGCGAGGGCGGGATCTCCATGCCCGAAGTGACCGCGATCTCGAAGCAGATCAAGGGCTTGGTCGATGTGGGGGTGCAGGTGGCTGTCGTCTGCGGCGGCGGGAACATTTTGCGGGGGAAGCAGTTCTCTGCCGTCAGCGGCCAGATTCAGCAGTCGACCGCCCACTATATGGGAATGCTGGCGACCTGTATCAACGGACTTGCCCTGCAGGATGCCCTCGAGTTCGAAGGGGTTCCCACCCGCCTGCAGACTGCGATCCGCATGGAAGTCGTGGCTGAGCCGTTCATTCGCCGCCGCTGCGTGCGGCACCTGGAAAAGGGCCGCGTGGTGATCCTGGCCGGGGGCACCGGCAGCCCGTTCGTGACCACCGACACAGCTGCGGCGCTGCGAGCTCGCGAGATCGAGGCCGATGTGCTGCTGAAGGCCACCAAGGTCGATGGCATCTACTCGGAAGACCCGGAGAAGAACCCGCACGCGGTCCGGTACTCCGAGATCAGCTACCAGGACTTCCTGAGCCAGCGGCTGCAGGTCCTCGACTCGACAGCCATCCTGCACTGCATGGAAGGCAAGATCCCGATCCTGGTGTTCAACTACCGCAAGGAAGGGAACATCCAGCGGGCCGTCATGGGCGAGCCGATTGGCACCGTCGTGCGTTAAAGAACACGGGAAGACGACGGCTCGTCTTCCCGTGCTATGCATCACAGACCGGTCACCGACTCGGCAGGCTCACGCCGTGCCGCTCTCGGGGAAATGAACAACCGAGGTTCAGGACTTCGGCACGAACAGTCCGATCCCGGAGTACTGGAACCCAGCCTTGGACATCTTGGCGGGGTTGTACAGGTTCCGGCCGTCGAAGATCACCGGCGACTTCATCTTGAGCTTCATGTAGTCGAAGTCCGGCGTGCGGTACTCGTTCCACTCGGTCACGATCGCGAGACAATCGGCCCCCATCACGGCATCGTAGTGATGGACGTGATAGGTCAGCTTGTCACCGAAAATGTGCTGCACGTTCTCGATCGCCACCGGATCGTTCACGTGAACTTCAGCCCCGGCTTTCAGCAGCTGATCGATCAGCACCAGTGACGGAGCCTCGCGGATATCGTCGGTCTTCGGCTTGAAGGCCAAGCCCCAGATGGCGATCTTCTTGCCCTTCAGCTTGTGCTGGAAGTGTTCGCTGATCTTGCTGAACAGCACGTTCTTCTGGCGGTTGTTGACGTTGTCGACCGCCTCCAGCATGTGCAGCTTCATATCCTTTTCGCGGGCCACGCTGAACAGGGCGCGAACGTCCTTCGGGAAGCACGAGCCGCCGTAGCCGACGCCGGGGAACAGGAACGCAAACCCGATCCGCTGGTCGTGGCCGATGCCGCGTCGGACATCGTTGATGTCAGCTCCGACCCGCTCGCACAGGTTGGCCATCTCGTTGATGAAGCTGATTTTGGTCGCGAGCAGGCAGTTCGCGACATACTTGGTCATCTCGGCACTTTCGAGACCCATCGCCAGGAACGGCTTCTCGGTGCGGAGGAATGGCTTGTACAGCTCGGCCAGCGTCTCGGCGGGTTCCGTACGATCGGAGCCGACGACGACGCGGTCCGGCTTCGTGAAGTCGTCGATCGCGCAGCCTTCCTTCAGGAACTCGGGGTTCGAGGCGACATCGACATCGCGGCCCAGCAGCTCCTTCAGGCGGTTCGCGACCTTGCGATTCGTCCCGACGGGGACGGTGCTCTTGACCACGACCACGACGGTCTTGGACAGATGGGGAGCAATCGAGTCGACAGCTGCGAACAGATATTTCAGATCCGCGGAGCCGTCCTCGCCTTGCGGAGTTCCCACAGCCAGAAAGACGCAATTGGCAGTCGGCACACACTCCGAAACCTGGGTCGTGAACTTCAGGCGACCGGCAGCCACGTTGCGGGTGACCATCTCGGACAGACCGGGTTCGTAGATTGGAATCTCGCCCTTCTTCAGGCGCTCGACCTTCTTTTGATCGATGTCGACACAGACCACATCGTTTCCGCTGTCGGCAAAACAAGTTCCGGTGACGAGGCCTACATAGCCTGTGCCGATCATCACGATTTTCACGAGCGTTCTCCTGGAGAGGGCGGTGGCCCTTGGCGACCCTATGACATTTCAGCATATATCCCGATATTCCAGCGAGAGGAATCGTTCACGAATTTATCGGCGGTTCGCACGGCACCCGTTCGCGAGTCGTCGTCAGAGGCGGCACGACTCATATTGTCTGAAACCGAGTCCCTTCGATAGGTTACGTCGCCTCTCAAATCTGGGAGGCAAACTCGCGCACACGGATGTGTGAATTTCTTCGTTCTGACTCCGCTGGAGGCGGTTCATGGACTCTCGGATGCGGCTCACGTTTGCCTGTGGAACCTGCCTGGGTTTGGCAGTCGGATTTGCCGCCGGACATTTGTCGCTCTGGAATCGTGTTCCCCGACAGACAGTCCAGCAGTCCGTCCCAAC
Source organism: Planctomycetaceae bacterium (assembly GCA_044337025.1). Classification (GTDB taxonomy): domain Bacteria; phylum Planctomycetota; class Planctomycetia; order Planctomycetales; family Planctomycetaceae; genus TH-plancto1. The sequence continues at coordinate 24,252 of JBIIOI010000039.1, read as the reverse complement.
CGATCTGCTGGGCTCCGACGGATTCGATCTTCCGCCCGTCCTGCCCCAGCCTGAACTGCCCGTGTCGACACCGACGCCCGGCGGCGCGGTGGTCTTGAATGACCCCGATCTGGGGGACGAGCCGGTGCATGCGGATGCCCTGATCGAGCTTCCCGAGGTCACCGGGTCGGTTCCCTCGGCCCTGTCGGTCGATCATGCCAAGCCGCTGTCACCGAGCCCTGCGACCGGCCAACGGACGCAGCAGGTACAGTCGCTGGAGTCTGAGCCACTCGACCCTGAAGTCGTCAACATGCTGAAAGAGGAGCTCCAGGGAGTCTCCGAACAGCAGCGGGAAGTCTGGGCGGAAGCACTGCGCGGGATGACTCCCGAGGATGCGACCGGCGTGATCTTCATGTGGAAGAAGTTCGGCCAGACGAACCCCACAGCCAGCAGCTCGCCACCGCCACTGTTCAGCTCCAGCCATCCGGACCCGGCTCCGCTGCCCTCGGCTCAGTCCCTCAAAGACCTGCTGCCGCCCGCCCCGGAAGACCTGGAAGCTCCGCAAGCTTCGGATGAGGCCAGTCGGATCGAAGCCCACAATCGAGCCAATGCCAACACGTGCGGCTATCTGAACCTGATTCCGGTCCAGCAGGAACTCGGACTCGGATCCGAGTCTGGCCATCACGAGGCAGCGGGCTATCGGCTCGACCTCGCCAGCGTGGAAATTCGCACGACAGGCAATCCGGCTCATGTGGCTGTGCAGAAGCAGGGGTTCCTGCCTGTCCAGCTGACGACGGGCGAGATCCAGTACACGCGCGTCGGGCGGCTGGTGCTGGACAGCGAACGCCGAATCTGCGTCGACCTGGGAAGCCGTGATCTGCCGCTCAGTCCCGAAGTGAAGCTCCCGGAAGGGGGATACCAGCTGGTGGAATCGAACGGCAAGTTGTCGGCCCGGATCGCCGGAAACCCCGACCCGGTTGAGCTGCCTGCTCTGCAGATGGCCCGGTTCTTCGAGGCCAGCCGCCTGAAGCCGGAAGGGGGCGGACTCTACTCAGCCACGACTGCTTCGGGAGCGGCCCAGCTGGTTCCCGCCGAACTGACTTTCGGCGCTCTGGAGTTCCCGGACCCGTCTCGCTGAGAAGCCGTAGCATGGGCGTCCCGCCCATGTCGTGATTCGGTGCAACGGGACTCTCAACGAACAGATTGGCCGAGGGAGTATTGGCCATCTCAGGCAGAACACTGCCCACTGCCTATTCCCCACTGCCCTGCTCCTCCCATGCTGCGGCTTCTCACTTCGATCTGGTCCGCGTTCGAGAGCCTGCTCTCGGCGTTCCTGATCGGAGGAGTCCGGCTGTACCAGATCTTCCTCAGCCCGATCTTCGGTCGCCAGTGCCGATTTGACCCGACCTGCAGCCACTACTTCATCGGAGCTGTCAGGAAGTATGGCCCTGTGATCGGCGCCTGGCGCGGAGTCTGCCGCATCTGCTGCTGCCACCCCTTCCACCCCGGCGGCGACGACCCGCCGTGAACCGACCTGAGGAGTATCAGTTAACTTGTCATCTCGATTCCGGTTCTCTGCGTATCACCCTCCTGGACCGAATCGATGAAACTTCCCGTAATCCGTGGTCTGATCGACCGGCGTATCCTGGCCAGCTACAGAATTGACGCCTCAGTGGCAGCGCGACTGGTTCCGGCTCCATTTCGACCGCAGCTCATTCAGGGCTTTGCAGTGGCAGGGATCTGCCTGATTCGACTCAAGCAGATTCGCCCGTGGTTTTTCCCTTGGCGGTGGGGCATCGAATCGGAGAATGCAGCTCATCGTATCGCTGTCGAGTGGACCGAAAACGGGTCCGTCCGGCAAGGTGTCTACATCCCCCGTCGAGATACCAGTTCACGCATCAATACCTGGGTGGGAGGGACTGTCTTCCCGGGCGTCCATCATCACGCGAAGTTTGATGTCCGAGAAACGGCCGACAACCTGTCCGTCACTCTGCAGAGTGACGATGGTACAACGCGGGTTCATGTGGCAGGTCACCCTGCCTTCCAGTTACCAGTGTCCTCGATCTTCACCTCGATGGAGGAGGTGTCAGCGTTCTTTCAACGAGGCTCTCTCGGCTACTCCCCGACCACACGACCGGGACAGTGGGATGGCCTGGAGCTGCGCTGCACGCGCTGGGATGTTCAGCCGCTGGAGATCGAGCAGATCGAGTCGTCATTTTTCGACAACCCGGAGCTCTTTCCCTCGGGTTCGGTCACAATCGACCATGCACTTCTGATGCGAGGGATCGAACACGAATGGCATAGCCGAGGCGAATTGTGCGGATGCTGACTCATTCCGTGCATGAATTGCTTTCGCCCGCAGGAGCCAAAGGGCAGTGGGCAGTGAAGAGCCTGTCTCAATGACGAAGAGCACTCGCGACCGTCACTCATCGGAAAGAGCATCTCACACAACCGACAGACCATCCTTCGTCAGCCGCAAATTCGCGAGCAACAGCTGGGTGGCTCGCAGTTCGCGGGTGATACCATCGACCAGCGTCGGCTTCTCTCCGCTGGGGAGCACATCCCAGGTGTAGGTTTCGACCTCCAGGTGCGGGGCGTAGTTGAGGAGTTGCACCTGCAGCAGAGCCTTGCGCAGGTCGGCCCGCGTGGTGCCCAGCTGCCCCAGCGATTCGGAGTCGACCGGGACATGGAAATGAACTCGCCAGATCTCGGCATCGCGAAATCCGGCGGGTGGCTGAGCGCAGATTGCCTTGTCGAGATCGAGATAGCTCAGCACCTGTCCGGAGCTGGACCGGGCGAAGGTCTGGTGGAGGTAACGCGGCTCGACGAACCGGGCCAGTTCCGCCAGTGACCCCGGTGTGGGTTGCCGCAGCTCGACTGCGCACGTGATATGCACCTTGTTGATACGAATATTGTGGTCGCCCAGCTCCCGGATCGACGCTGCCACATCTTCGAATTCGACCGACTGATGGCAGACGTCGTAGCAGACTCCGATGTGGCGATCGACGGCCTGACGGTCTCCCGAGGCATCGGCCGCGTCTCGCAGCTGGGCGAAGAACGCGATCGTTTCCGGAGTCGTTTCCAGAACGCAGAGCGGTTCGGGCTCAATCGCCAGACGGAGAACTTGCCCGGTGTCGTCGTGCAGCTCATCCATGGCCTTGGCAAAGCGGATCAGCTGGGCGATCGACTGCTTCAGGAAGTCGGGACGCTGGCAGAGGGACTTGAAACCGAGCGGAACGGTCGAGAGGCTGCCCTCGACTCCTTCGGGAAGTAGCTGGGCCAGGACGCGGGCACAGGCGATCGTGTAGTCGAGACGCGCCGGGTCGGTCCAGTCGGGCAGATAGACCTGCTCCTTGACCCGCTCTGAATGAAAGTTTCCGTACGGGAACGCGTTGAGTGTGTAGGTCACCAGATTCGAAGACTGCAACAGCTCGCGGAGCTGACGCAACTGGCCGGGATCGCTCTGCAGTTCAGCGATCACGGGCTGGGCCAGCCACAGCCCTGCGGCGATGGGGGCTCCCAGCGACTGCTGAACCGGCGCGGTATATCTCCGGAGCCCATCGATGACCTCAGCCACAGTGACGCCCGGATGGACGTTGGTGCAATAGCTGAGGGGGAGCGAGCTGATCGACATGCTGGGTCTTCCGAAGGGTGACAAGGCATGGTACCAGACGATTCTGGACTGTCATGGGCTCACCGAGGACGTGTCCTGGTGAGATTCTCGAAAGTTTTATTCCCAATGGATGAAACGAGTTACGGAGACAGTTCGTGTGCGAACCAAATCCAGTTCTTGAATTTTCTGCATTCCGCTATAGAAATGATGTGAACAGGTCAAGTCTGTCTTGCAGGCTGTGACCACTGGCGGCGAGTGGATCCCGCCGGAAGGTAACCGGAACAAGCTGCAGAGCAGCTCTGGTCTCTCAGGGAGGGAAAATCATGTTGGTTCTGACACGAAAAGTCGGTGAAGCCGTCGTGATCGACGGGGAAATCACAATCAAGGTGTCCCAGATTCAGGGCAACCGCGTGAAGCTGTGCATCGAAGCACCTCGGTCGCATCGGGTGGTTCGGGCGGAAATCGCCTCGGACGCAACGCCTGTTGCTGCCAAACCCGCTGGGCGACTTGAGACCGCTCCCGTGATCGTACCGACCCACGCTAAGTAGCAGAATTCGTCAGAATTCTGCCGTCCATGGGTGATGTCGCCGACAGCTCGCCACTGAAGCGAGTTCGGCCCGCATCAGATCATGAAGTCGGTCTTCACGCCCAGGATGCGGTCGACGAGATCCTGCGGCAGGTCGATGGCGACTGATGTCGCTTCTTCCAGGTCGCTGGGGTTAATCCCGCAATACTGCGCCGCCGCTCCCAGATGTCTCCACCGCCCCGCCCGCTTGGGCTCGTGGGGCAGGACGGGCGTTGTGCAGCGATTGCAGCCGATCGTCGAGAATCCCTGATAATGCAGCGGGTTTACGATGACCTGATGCTGCTTGATGTAGGCGTCCATGACTTCGTTGGTCATATTGGCCAGCGGATTCAGACGCACGGCGTTCATTTCCGGATCGACGGCAATAATCGGGCAGACTCCGCGCTTGCCGCCGTCGGCCCGCCGTAGACTCCCGATCAGGCAGTCATACTTGCCCTTCTGAGTCAACAACGGCTCGACCTTCCGCATGTGGCAGCATTCCTCCTGCCCTTCGGACGTCAGGTACAGAATCCCGATTTTCGAGGTCTGCTCCTCCATCGTCAGCGTGGGGTGGAGCGTGTGAACTGTGAGGCCGTACTCTGACGCGATCCGGTCACGAGTCGCCAGGGTCTCCTGAAAATTGACCCCTGTGTCGACGAACAACACCGGTGTCCCGAGCTTCAATTGCGACACCATGTGGCACACGACGCTGCCCGCCATCTGCATCGCCGAAATCAAGGCCAGACGGCTGCCGAAGATCTCCGCCGCCCAGCGCAACAACTCGTCCGGCGTGCGGTCGTTGAGCGTATGGTTGAGTTCCTGAAGTCGGGCTTGAGAGAGACGGGCCATCGGTCGCTCGGTGGAGTGCTTGATCCCAGGAAAGAGCAGTGGCTGCCCGCTCTGGACTGAGAATCATCGCGATCCGGGCCGATTTTGGGAAGTTGACAATGGATCGAGGCAGGGTGCCGCAGTGTGGCAAGTTCTCAGTCCTCAGTTCTCAGTTTTCAGTCAGAAGAGGTTTCAATCGATGGCGGGTGATCACGGTGGCGAAAGAGATCCGCAGATTTCACAGATTCCCGCAGATTCTTAAGCCACTCTGGGATTCCGAGTCTCGTCGCCCATGACTCTCTCCCTGGCTGCTGTGGCTGCTGTGTTCGGTGGTAGAGATTCATCTCGAAGTTCGATAGTGTGCGGAGACGGTCGACAGCGAACCGGATGACAAACCAAACAGGAGTTTCCCGATGCCACCGATTTCCGCTCAAGTGAAAGTTCGTGTTCAGGCCCGAGATGGAAAGATTCTGGGACCGGCCCCGACGGTCCAACCACCACGGCTGACAGTTCGGAACGTCCATACCGGCGAAGTGCTGATTCACGATCAGCCGTTCAACAACCAATCCTCGGGAACGGTCGTTCCAGAATCACAGTTCAGCAACTCCGTCTCAAGAAACGCCATTGTCGTCCAGCCGCCTGCGATCAGTCCGACCTATCCGACGCCTGGCCCTTACTGGCTCCAGACGCCGGCCGGGCAGGGAGAGCTGTTCGTTTCCCTGCCGATCAAAGAGCCCTCACTCCTGGAGTTCCGCGCGACGGCCTTTGCTCCCGATCCTGTTATCAGCTCCGCCACGATGTGGGTCCTGCCCGGAATGCAGCTGTTGTCTGATCCGGGCCTGGTCCTGACGATTGCCGGGCTCTATGTCACCGTGAAGGCCAGTGCAAACGCGGGAACCATCAGTATCCAGGCCAACGTGACGATGATGTGTGGGTGTCCGATTACTCCCCAGCCGTCTCAGACGTTGCCCCCGAATACGGAACCCTACTGGCCCTCCAATGAGTTTATTGTCATGGCCGAATTGCGCGGCGACCAGGGCCAACTGGTGCCGCCTTTGAATCTGGTCTGCACAAGCACCAGCATGTTCACCGGCTCGGTAAATGTCCCATCGGGAGACTACGAGATCCGAGTCTCTGCCGTGCAGCCTCAGGAATCCAACGTGGGGTTTGCCCGCACGACGCTGCACGTCCAATAGCCCTTACGCGGCTTTGGCGATGCTGGTGTTGGCCTGATGCACATAGACATCGCGGCTGGGGTAAGGGAACGTGAACCCTTCCTCGTCGAACCCCATCTTGATCCGCTCCAGCAGTGCGGATCGCAAGTCGCCAAACTCGCGCGTTGCCACCCAGCACTTGACCGTGAACACCACACTGAAGTCGGACAGCTCCGTCACAGCGACCGATGGAACCGGGTCTTTAACGATCCGTGTGTCGGTGCGGACGACCTTGTCGAGAAACGCTTTCACGGCCTTCAGGTCATCGCAATAGCCGCAACCGACCTTCAACTCGATCAGGCGAATCCGCTGGGCCGTGAAGTTCTTGATCGTGCCGGAGGTGACCTGACCGTTCGGGATCACGATCTTCACATTCCCGTTGGTGCGGAGGATCGTATTGAACATGTTGACCTCTTCCACGTTGCCGGTTTCGCCACCGGCCTCGATTTCGTCACCGACGTTAAATGGTTTGAAGACAATCAGCATGATCCCCGCTGCGAAGTTTGCGAGCGAGCCCTGCAGTGCCAGACCCACGGCGAAACCCGCAGCTGCGATGACAGCAATCGCGGAGTCCGTCTTGACCCCCAGCATCTGCAGAGAGGCCAGGCTGATCATTGCCAGCAACGCGAAATAGAGAAGGTTCGAGCCGAACTTCACCAGAATCGGGTCAGTGCCGACACGTTCCATCACTTCGGAAACGACGCGTGTCGCCATCCGGGCCAGCATGCGCCCGACAAAGAAGATGGCGACAGCTGCAATGATATTGAACAGCAGCGTCAGGCCCTGGGTCGTGATGAACTGATAGATGGCATCGTACCAGGCCTTGATCTGGTCATGCGCATTCTGCGGCAGCACGTCCGGCTTCGGGGGTGGAGTTGTGTTGTTGTCGACCAGCGGAGCGACGGCTGGGAGAACGGGTGGTTCGGAGCCCAGCCGATCCTGCGCAGCGCCAGTGGACCTCGCAGGTAACTCGTACGCCGGATCAGGCTCGACCGGCAGCTGAGACAACTGCAGCGCGCACAGCGTCAGCAAGGCAAAAATGTTCACAGCGAGACTCCGTCCTCGTCGCAGCCAGCAGCTGCGAAATCCACCCCTGTTCACTCCTGCTGCGCTCCATCAGCAACAACGAGCGAACCTGTTCCAGGGCGGGGTTTTAGGTCAATTGCCACGCATCTGTCCAGATGAGTGGGATGCGTGGAGACGCGCATGCCATCACGGGCGATCATCGCGCACGCCACTTGCGAAATCCCGGCCAGCGGGTAACTTCGGTTTCCCCCTCTGTGTATATCGCGTTCGACAGGCGAAATGCTCTCAGAGGAATTCAGAGATGTTCTGATCAGCGTCCGCTGGGAGGCCGGTGAGTGGCTCCCTGAAGATTCCTCTTCAGAACATCGAAACGAGAATGGAAGCCGAGAGACATCCCTTGCGAACGTCGATCTTTTGCCTGCTGGCGCTGTTGCTCGTGACGCGGGCTGCGGCTGCGGAATTCGGTTTTGACTTTCGCGGTTCTCAACGTGCGGACTGGCATGCCACGCATGATGTCGAGCTGACGCCCGCCGCCGACGGACTGCGAATCGCGATTACAGGCCACGATCCCTATCTGATGAGCCCCCGCTTCGCGGTACCAACGGGGAACCGGCTGGTGGTCAAGATCCGGCTGAAGTCTGAAACCGGCGGGGCCGGGCAGCTGTTCTACTTCACCGAGAACACGCTGGAGAAAGACTCGGTCCGGTTCGGCGTTCCTGCGGGCGACTGGCAGGATCTGTGGTTGACGATTCCCGAATGCGGTCCGAGGGTGCGGTTCCGGCTCGATCCGCCGGGTACTTCCGGGGTCTGCGTGGTCGAGTCGATTCAGGTGCAGGCCGGGCTGACTCATTCGTGGCCGACCTGGGCTGAGCAGCCCGCTCTCCCGCCGGAAGAGTCGTATCTGCTCCGCAGCGGAACCATCGAGCTGGCGCATTCCAAAACTCAGGCGGGTCAGTTCGAGGTCACTGTCGCGGGGCAGCCGACTGCCACCAGCGGCGTGGTGCCTCAGATCGCGATCGCGATCGACGGCAAGATGGTGTGGCTCCCGCTGGCGTCCCGCGAGGTCGAACTCAGAGGGGAAAACACCGTTCGATCCCAGGCCCAGGCCGACTTGCCCGGCGGCGGGTCAATCACGCTGGTGCAGCAGTTCTCTCGCTCCGGCGATGGAGTGATCGACTGCGTAGCTGAGCTCAAGGCGTCGCAGGCGTGTGACCTGGTCTACGCCCCGCTGCTCATGGTGTTTCCCGGTCATCGCAGCTACGGAGATCAGAAGCAGCAGGCCCTGTTCGCAGGAGTGGAATACCTGGAGAACGAGCCCAGCAGTTCGGATGCCGATGTCGATGCGGCTCGAGCTCTGCGGCGTGTTCCGGCGGCCTACAAGATCACGATCCCGCTGATGGCGGTTCAGACGGAGGATCGTTACATCGGCCTGATTTGGAAGCCGCTTCCCCAGAAAATGGCTGCTTACTTCGATACGCCGGATCGACGGATGGGGACCAAGTCGCAGGTCCTGGGCCTGATCGCTCCGGGGGCAGCTGATGGGCGACGCGAGGACGGACAGGAGCTTCCGTTGGTGCCCACGCATCTGGAGCCGAACTCCCCAATCACAGCGGCCGCCCAGCTGATCGGCGGAGCTGGACGATCGGTGATCCCGTCCGTTCAGAAATATGTGGAGCTGTACGGTCTGCCCGACATCCCTGCGAAGTTCTCGAAACAGGAAACGGCAGAGTTGTTGACCGCCGGTTGGCTCGATTCGCCGCTCAAGGTGGGGAATCGGTTCCGGCATGCGGTCGTGGGGAACACGTTTCATCCTCAGCCTGCTGCCGATGCGATCTGGATGATGCGCCAGCTGGCGGCCATGAATGAACAGGGACCAGACTCTGCACGTCTGCGACAAGCCGCAGCTGCCGCGCTGGGCGACCTGCCTGCGGATCACCTGCATCACGCCGCTGTGGGACACGTTCGAGCCCCCAACGCAACACTGCTGCTGGGTGATCCGGCGCAGGGAATCCAGCAAGCTCGCGCCGTCGCGGCCGGTCAGCTGGCCCAGCTGGGATCAGAGGGGCGGATCATCTATCAGAAGCATCCAGAGCGACCGGACTTCTCGCGGACGCACTGGTCGAAAGAGGCCAACGGACTGGATGCTCTGGCTGTTGATCGAGCTCTCTCAGAGGCGATCTTCTCGGGCGACGCAGCGCTGATCGATCAGGCGATCGCCCAGCTGCGAAAGATGGACCGGCACGCGGGGACCGTCCCACGGGGAGCCCAAACGTGGGAGATCCCGCTGCATACTCCTGACATCCTGGCGTCGGCTCATCTGGTGCATGCCTACATGCAGGGGTACGAGGTCACACGCGATCCGCAGTTCCTGGAGCAGGCTCGGTACTGGGCCTGGACCGGGGTTCCGTTTCTTTATCTGCAGCCGCAGTTCGAAGGAGCCGTCGGACCGTACGCCACGATCCCGGTGCTGGGGGCCACTCACTGGGACAGCGTGCTGTGGATTGGATTACCAGTGCAGTGGTGCGGGTTGGTCTATGCCGATGCCCTGCAGTCGCTGGCCCGCTACGACGCAATTGGCCCGTGGAAGCACCTGGCCGATGGGATCGTGATCTCCGGTCTGCAGCAGACGTATCCGGATGGGCCGCATCGCGGGCTGCTGCCCGATTCGTTCAACGTGCAAGGACAATCTCGCAATCCGGCTGATATCAATCCGGGAACGCTGCAGGTTCCCGCGATGCAGACGGTCCTGGGCTGGAAGAGTTATGACATGCGAAAGATCCTGGAGTCGGGCTGGACAGTGGTCGCTCCCGCCGAGATTGTGCTGGGAGATGCACTGCCGACTCGAGCCCGATTTGAGGTCCAGGGCTGGGCCAAGGAGCCGTACTTCGTGCTCGTTCATGGCCTGAAGAGTCGCCCCAAGGTGGAGACGACATTCACCGCAACGGGAACGCTGCAGGAAGATCGGTTCGAAGCATCGACTGGCACTCTGATCTTGCACCTGCAGGGGAAGGCGTCGGTCACGCTCGATACCTCTGGCGAGTGACTGGAGGATCTCGGCATATTCTGATCGTCGTTGACCGCTCGAGCCGACGGCGCGGTACGACCTTTCCTCACTCCTCGTGAATCGCGTAGAATCACGAACGTTATCGAATCTGATTGCAGATTCGTTCCCGCGAGCGATCCCGAGAGGAGTGGGGCATGTTGCGATGGCTGTTGGCAGGCATTCTGGTCCTGAGTTTGGTTCAGTCGGGCGGGCTGCAGCCCAGAATGGCTCGCGGAGATGAGGCTCCTGCGGATGTCGAGGCCGAATGGAAGACCCTCGTGCAGGACTTGACCGACTTCAAGGCCAAGGCTGAAGACCTGAAGCTCAGGTTCACCAAGGGGACGGCGGCCGAAAAGTCGAAGATCGGCAAAGAGTTTCAGGCACTGGCACTGACCCTGAACACCAAGACCTTGCCGCGGATGCAGGAACTCGCCCCGGCGATTTACAAGAAGAACCCGGATGATTCGGTGGCTGCGGAGCTGATGCTGCAGGTTCTCAATTCGAAGAACCAGTTCCCCGAGATGGCCAAGATTGCTGACTCCATTCTGAAGAAAGATCCGAAGGCCCAGATGGCCCTGAACTTCGGCGGAATCGCCAAGTTCGCGACGCATGACTTCGAGGGTGCCGTCAAGATTCTGCAGTCTGCTGAGTCTGAAGGACTGCTGATTCCGCAATTGGCTGGTTCGTACCTGGACAGTGCGGAAAGCTATTTGAAGTACTGGGAAGAGGAGCAGGCGATTCGAGCCAAGGAAGATGCAGCCACTGGCGACGCCCTGCTTCCGATCGTGAAGCTGGAAACCAGCCGGGGCGACATCGAGATCCTGATGTTCGAGAACGAAGCTCCCAACACCGTTGCCAACTTCATCAGTCTGGTCGAGAAGAAGTTCTACGATGGCTTGAAGTTCCATCGCGTTATCCCGGCGTTCATGATTCAGGGCGGTTGTCCGAACAGCCGCGAGAACGTCGATGCAGCTGGTTCGGGCGGACCGGGGTACACGATCGCCTGCGAATGCTATGAGCCGAACGCACGTCGTCACTTCGCGGGCAGCCTGAGCATGGCTCATGCTGGTAAAGACACCGGGGGATCGCAGTTCTTTCTGACCCATCTGCCGACGCCCCACTTGAACGTGGAGCCGGGCAAAGACAGTGGAAGCCACACGGTCTTTGGGCGCGTCATCAAGGGGATGGATATCGTCCTGAGCGTGGAAAAAGGGGACGAGATCAAGACCGCGACCGTGGTCCGCAAGCGCAATCACGAGTACAAGCCCGTGACCGGTCCGGACAAGTAAGACACCGGGAATCGAACCACCTAGAAGCCACGTGGATCGAATCCCCGTGGCTTCTGGCGTTTCTTGCCATCCGCCCGAGTTCCAGGTGCGACATCACTTCAAGGAGAATCCCGTGAAGCTCTGGCTCGGCCTGCTCTGGTGCCTGCTCACTGCGGTCTCCCCGGCACTGGCCGACGACGCTCTCGTGCGTGTGCGGTTTCGAGATCGTGAACCGCTGGCGGATGGGTCAGCCAAGCTCATTGACAGAAAGGTTGAGGGACGCGCCGTGCTCACCGCGCGGGATGGCGGCCTGCTGATCGAGGACCGGCAGAGTGGCCTGTGGCCGATTACCGCCAGCCAGACCCCAGCTGTCGAAGATCTCGGGGCCCGCTTTCAACTCTGCAGCGAAGAGGAGCTGACCGCGGCGCTGCATAAGGAGTTCGGCGAGGGGTTCGAGATCGTCCGCACACCGCACTATCTGATCTGTACCAGTGCCGGTCGTGGATACGGCGAGTGGTGCGGCGCGCTGTTTGAGCGGCTGCACGCGGGGTTTCATCGCTTCTGGAAAGACCGCATTCCGGGACTCAGTCCGCCCGAGCGTCCACTGGTCGCAATCGCATTCGGCACCGGAGCTGAGTACCAGAAGTACCAGGCCACCGATGCTAGCGGACAGGTCGCCCTGGCCCAGGGGTACTTCAATGCCAAGTCAAACCGTATGGTCCTGTTCGATCAGTCCGGTCCAGACGCCGGCAATCGCAATCGTACCGCGGAAGAAATTCAGAAGGCCGCCCTCCGCCAGCCCGCCACGATCGGCACCGTCATCCACGAGGCCGTTCATCAGCTGTCGTTCAATGCGGGACTGCAGGTGCGATATGCCGACAACCCTGCCTGGTTCTCGGAAGGGATGGCGATGTACTTCGAAGCTCCCGATCTCGACGCCCGGTCTGGCTGGCGAACGATCGGTAAGGTCCATCCTGGTCGACTGAACCGGTATCGGGAACTGGCCCGCGTCCGCCCGCCTGAGATTCGCTCGCTGATTGCGACCGACGACCGGTTCCGGGACCCGAAGCTGGCGATCGATGCTTATGCGGAGGCCTGGGCTCTGCACTTCTTTCTGATTCGGACCCGGAAGGAGCAGTACAACGCCTACTTGAGTCTGCTCGGTGCGAAGCCCCAGCTGCGTTGGGATACTCCTGAACAGCGGGTGGCTGAGTTTGTGAAAGCCTTTGGTGACCTGGCCGAAGTCGAAGCGGATCAGGCCAAGTTCATGTCGCGTCTGCGAGGAGGCCGGTAGCCTTCATGCTGACTCCGGCACCCCGTTTGCCACGAAGCGGCACGGCAGTATTCTGGCCCCTCTGTTTGCTGATCGGACGACAATCGACGACAGTGCCCGCACCATGCCTGACATTCAGCTCGTTCTCGATGGCCCCAAGAAGGCCGCATTGACCATCGCTCTGGCCCCCGGCTCGGGTCAGAGTCTGCAGGTCGAAATGCTGGACTTCCTGGCGAAGGCGCTCGGGCAGATCGGCCTGCGGGTGGCCCGTTTCGATTTTCCCTATATGTCGGAGCGGAGTTCCGGTGGCCGTCGCCGCTCAGCGGATCCCGAGCCAGTGCTGCTGGACACCTGGCGGCAAGTCGTTCGCCAACTCGGAAGTCCCGACAAGCTTTTCATTGGCGGTCGGTCACACGGAGGTCGGTTGGCAGGACTCGTGGCGGATGAGTGCCAGGTGAACGGGCTGGTCTGCTTCGGATTCCCGTTTCACGCGACCGGGAAATCGGACCAGTACGATCTGGCTCCTCTCGACAATATTCGGACCCCGACGCTGCTGCTTCAAGGGGAGTGGGACACCTTCGGTGACAAGCCAGAGGTCACGAGCTACGCCCTCTCCGACAAGGTCGAGGTCAAATGGATTCGCGAGGGAGACCACAGCCTCCAGCCTCCCAAGGAATCGAAGCGGACCCGCGAAGAGAACTGGCTGGCCTGTGCCAAGCTGACCGGGCGGTTCATCATGGAGCAGACGGGAGTGGAACTGGCGATCAAGTAGAGCATTCCCTTCAAGACGTCGGTGACGAGATTCCGTTGACTCCCTCGCCCCCGCGTTGCCGTTTGTTTGCAAGCAGAAATCGATTGCGGGGCAGAGGGTTGGGGTGAGGGGGAATCGCTCGTCCCCTCACCCCGGCCCTCTCCCCAAATTCCGGCTTGTCTGTCTCTCAAACCACTCGTGGGGAGAGGGAGAAAGCATGAGTTTCACGCACGCATTCGCGACTGCATTCTGTCACACAATCAGCATCGCATCCCCGTAGCTGAAGAACCGATACCGCTCGGCGATCGCCTGTCGGTAGGCTTCCAGAATCAATTCGCGGCCAGCCAGGGCGGAGACCAGCACCAGTAGCGTCGACTGGGGCAAGTGAAAGTTCGTGACGAGGGCATCGACGACTTGAAACTGGTACGGCGGGCGAATGAACAGGTTGGTCTCGCCCGACCAGGCGGTGATCTGGCCGCGGCTGGCGACCGTCTCTAGCGTCCGGACCGCTGTCGTCCCGATCGCCACGACGCGCCCGCCCGTGGACCGTGTTTGTTGGATCGCAGCTGCGGTATCGGCGGGGAGTTCGCCGCGTTCGAAGTGCATCACATGATCGTCGAGCCGCACTACCGAGACCGGTCGGAATGTCCCGACGCCGACATGCAGCGTGAGTGAGGCTGCCTCGACACCTTTCTCGCGACAGCGAGCGAAGATCTTGGGAGTAAAGTGCAGCCCGGCGGTCGGAGCAGCGACCGCGCCGGGATTGCGCGCATAGGTGGTCTGATAGCGTTCACGATCCTCGGGCGAGGCCGTCAGCCGCTCAATGTATGGAGGGAGCGGCACGGTCCCAAACCGCTCGAGGAGAGACTGCGTCGCAGCCCACGGTTCTAGCTCCCCTCTCCCCCCGGAAGAGGGGCTGGGGGTGAGGGTTTCCTGCGGCTCGGCGGGAGCCTCGCCCTCCCGATGCATGACTGGCTCCGCCAGCCACTCCCCATCGCTCAGCTTCTCTTTCAACACAATCTGCAACCGCTCTGATGAACCCGGCTGATCGGCGGGCGTCAGGCTCAGTGACTCTCCCGGCAGCAGCTTGCCGCGTGTCTGCCCGATCAACCGCCACAGCCCACTGGCCTCGAGTCCCAGGAACAGCCCCTCCCACTTCCCTCCGGTCGAGGCCCGCTCGCCTTTGAGTTTGGCCGGGACGACACGTGTCTCGTTCCGGACCAGCAAGTCCCCACTCTGCAGATAGTCCGGCAGGTGGCGGAACATCGAGTGCGTGATCGTACCCGCAGCCCGGTCAACCACCAGCAGCCGAGACGCGTCACGCTCGGCCAGCGGGTGTGACGCGATCAGCTCCGGTGGGAGCTGATAGTCGTAGCTGGAGATCGCACCGAGGTCGGTCGTTGGCATGTGGCGGATGGCGGGTGGCCAGAGAAGAGAGGAATCCGTTACTTGGCGAATCGGAGGCGGCGGTAGCGGAGGCGGTGGCCTTCGGCTTGCAGGCCGATGAGCCCGCTGCTCAGCTCACCGGGCTTTCCTTCGGCGACCACTTGGTCATTGATCGAAGCCGTGATCGCTCCCGCTTTGGTCACGATCTCAATCGAGTTCCACTCGCCCACGGGCTGGCGGGCCGCTTCGCGAACTTCAGGCTTGTCGGTGTATTCCACCGCAGCTGCATTGCCGTTCGGCCGCAGCTGGCCCATTTCGCTGTACTTGCCTTGGACTTCAATCGACTGGGGCCAGATTGCATGCGGCTCCTGAATAAAGAGCAGGACGCCCGTGTTGTGAGCAGCCAGTTTGACGGGGTCAGTGACTTTGGGATCGGGCTCAAAGCGATAGTCGAACCGCAGCGTTCCGTCCCCCAGCGGGGCCTTGGTGTGGAGATAGCACTTCGGCTTGCCGGTGCAGAGGAACTCGTCCCCGGAACTGGTCCAGGTGCCAGCTGTGGTGTCATCCGCTGGGAAGACCGCGAAGTCGGAAAATTGGATCAGCTCAAAACCGGGCTCGATCGTGAACGCCGGTTCGGTCGCAGTGACTGTTGGCGCGGCGGCCGGAGCTGAGGTCGGCTGGGGAGCCTGCGGCTGTGGTTCAGCCGGGCTGGGCAGGCACCCGGCGACAACTAAAAGACCAGCCAGAACGATCCAGGAGCGGGGCATCTCTCACCTCGGTCGACGAACGGAACAGCGTTCGAGTTTTAGCGGTGCTGTTCTCAGCAATCAAAGGTTGCTGGCTCCCCTCTCCCCCCGGGAGAGGGGCTGGGGGTGAGGGTGTGCGACCTGCGGAAACGACCTTCCCTTACGGCGCCAGTGCCCGACAACGACGAAACCCGTTGCCTTTCGGCAACGCCGCGCGGCAGCGGTGATGTGGATTTGCAACGTGCGAAAAGGCCTCGCCGCGCGATTCACTTGTTGTAAGCGACTGGCGAGTCATCTCTTACGAGAGTCTGTAACCCCGCTGAACAGAATTGGCCCGCGCTGTGCAAGAGATTGAACATCGACACCCGATCGACTTCTCGTGCATCAAGGTTCAACTCATGGCCGAGCGCAAATACACCCACGGACTGGAAATTCATCAGGACGACAAGGCCACGATCATCTCCATCGGCGAAATGGAGATCTGGGACGGAGCCGACCTGTCGCTGATTCGCGACTCACTGATCTCATTGATCCGCGGCGAAGGCTGCAGCTCGATCGGGATCAACATGAAGTGGGTCAAGTACATCCCCAGCGGGTTCTTCGGCATGCTGTTCGACTGGTTCGAGAACGGCGTCGAAGTCCGGCTGTACGATCCGACCGACCGGGTCCAAGCGATGATCTGGTTCCGGCAGTTCTACCTGAACGAAGGGGACGGCTGTTACGTGCTGCACGACGGCAGCCAATGTGCCCCGGTGCTGGCGGGCGAAGAAGAACAACCCCGCTGGGAGAAGGAACCCCGCCTGGGGGAGTCGGTGCGGTGTGAGCCCGCTCGCGTTCTGTGAGTTCACACTTTGCTGAAGATCAAACATCACAAGCCCACCGGTTGCAACCGGTGGGCTTTCTGTTGATCGAGTTGTTTATCCAATATCACCGCGCGTGATGCGCTGGACCTCTTCCAGGGTCGTGTCCCCCGCGAGGACTCGCTTATACCCCGATTGCCGCAGTGTCAGCATCCCGGACTTGAGGGCGTGATCGCGGATCGTGCCCGTGCTGGCTCCCGAGGTGCAGAGCCGGCGGGTCTCGTTGTCGGTGATCAACAGCTCGTAGATCCCCGCCCGGCCGGTGTACCCCGCTTCGCGGCAGGTCCGGCAGGCTCCGGCCTTATACAGCGTCGTGACCTCGCCGGCGGGAAAGTCATCGGGCAGATCGCCCGGCTGGGGCATGTAAGGCTGCTTGCAGGCCTTGCACAATCGGCGGATCAGCCGCTGGGCGAGAATCCCCTCGACGGTACTCGCGACCAGATACGGCTCGACCCCCATATCAACCAGTCGGGTGAACGATCCCGGAGCATCGTTCGTGTGCAGCGTGCTGAACACCAGGTGACCGGTCAGCGAGGCCTGAATCGCGCTGGTGGCTGTCTCGCCGTCGCGGATTTCTCCGATCAGCACGACATCCGGGTCATGTCGCAGGATCGAGCGCAGACCGGCGGCGAACGTCAGGCCGATCTTGGAGTGGACCTGAATCTGGCTGATGCCGGCCAGCTGATATTCGACGGGGTCTTCGACCGTGATGATCTTGATTTCGGGGCTGGCGATCTCGGCCAGGGCGGAGTAGAGCGTCGTGGTTTTTCCGCTGCCTGTCGGGCCGGTGACCAGCACGATCCCGTGGGGGAGCGAGATCAGCTCCTGAAACGGGTCGTACACATAGTCCGGCATCCCGATCCCTTTGAGGTTGAAGTTCATCCGTGCCTTGTCGAGCAGACGGAGAACGATTCCCTCCCCATGGAGCATCGGGATGATCGACATACGGACGTCAACTTCGCGGCCCTGGACGCGAATGTTGATGCGTCCGTCCTGCGGTAGCCGCTTCTCGGCGATGTTCAGGCGGGCCATGATCTTCAGTCGCGTGACGATTGCGTTCGCGAACTGATGGATCTCCGGCGGCAGAGGCTGAATGCGGAGCATCCCGTCGACGCGAAACCGTACACCGACTCCGCGCTCGGAAGGCTCGATGTGGACGTCGCTCGCCCGCTGTTCGAGGGCTTCGATCAACAGCTCATTGACCAGCTTGATGACCGACGGAGCTTGAGCCGATTGAGCCAGTTCGCCCAGTTCGTCGGGGATCTCATCGAGGAGTTCGACTCCCTCTTCCTGACGCTGGGCCACCAGCTGGTTGATCGTGTCGCCGCCGACTCCCAGCGACTTCTTGATCAGCTCGACGATCTCGTCGCGGCATGCCAGGACGGGGTCAATGCGGCAGCCGCCCAGCGACGAGAGCTCATCGAGCGACTCGAGGTTGAATGGGTCGCTGATGGCGACGGTCACGCGTCCGTTGTGGCCTTCGATCGGGAGGACTTCGTGCTTGAAGATCGCAGTCGTCGGAAAGCGTGCGAGCAGGACCGGATCGGGGCTGAACTCCTTGAGCGGCATGAACCGCATACCGAGTTCATCGCCCAGGGCCTGCAGTGCCTGATCTTCGCGGACGATTCCGGCGTCGATGAGGGCCCGGTCGATTCGTTTGCCGGGGTGAGACTGACGGACTGCCCCAATCTGCTCGGAGGTCGCGAGCTGGCGGTTCAGAAAAACGCGGGACAGGTCCATGAGGTGTTGTCAGTTCTCGGTTCTGTGGTCGGCGCGGCGCTGAACGAAGTCAGGCTCTGCAGAGAAGTCTTGGCGGTTGAGAAGGCGAAGCTCCGGCTGAGCCGCAGCCCACGGAGAACTTTGCTCCCGCGTATGCGGCTCGGCGGGAGCCTCGCCCTCCCGGCCGATCGTCGCGGAGTCTGCGACAGAGACTGGAGGGCAGAATTCTTACGAATTCTGCTACGCCCTAGTGCTATCGACCGCGACGGCTACCGAAGCCGCCCGATCCACGGTCACTGCCCCGATCTCCACCGCCGGGGAATCCTCCGCCAGGAAACCCGCTGGCGCCCGGAGTCCCGCCACCCGGAAAGCCGCCGCCTTGCATCATCCGCTGGCGGAACAGCTCGCGCATCTGGTCCTGATTCTGATCGTTGCCACCGGATGAACTCGGCGGCGGAGTGGAGCTGTTCGTGTTGGAGCTGGAACTGCTGCTGCTGGATGAGCTGCGACCGCCGCTGGTGCTGACCTTCACCTTGGGCATCAGCTGGCCGAGAGCACTGGTCATCACGGAGGAGCTGGTGTTGCTGAGGGTCATGACCCGCACGGTGCGGCGGGCGTCCTGGGCATTCTTGTCGAGCAGTTCTGCGGTCGCCTTGATCTCCTGAAACAGCGGTTCATCCGCCCAGACGACGAGGTTGTTCGTTCGCTTGTCGACGCTGAGGGCCAGCGACGCCTTCGGCTTCTGTGCTTGATCGTTGCCGTTACCACGTCGACCGCCACCCATCAGCATCGCGAGGGCGTTGGCCTGCGGGTTGCTGTTGTCTTCCATGTAGCCTTTGTAGACCTCTTTCAGCAGGGTGTAGACCTCGTCCGCGTCCGCGTGTTCCAGCGGGATCATGCGAGTGATGCGGTTGCGGGCCGACTCGCCCAGCGTCGGGACGTCGAGGACTTCCTTGAGCATCTGCTCGACCTCTTTGACCTTGCTGATCGGACCCGAGACGAGGAGTGCATTCAACCGGACCTCGGGAATGATCTGCAGAGTCGAGGGCGAGGCGGCCATGTTGCCCAGTCCGGTCATCCCCATCAGGCCGCTGCCGAAGGAGGAGATCCCGCCGCCCATGGCTCCCAGCATCGAGCCCGAGCTGGACGAGGTACTGACCGAGCTGTCGGGAAAGAGCTGTTCCAGCATCGTGGCGACTTCGGTGGCGTCGGCCGATTCGAGTGGAAAGACGTACCACTGAATCCGAGGCGGCAGGACTTCCATCGTCTGGCCCAGGATCTCTTCGAGCTGATCGAGTGCGGCCGGATCGTCGGACGCCAGGATCAGCTCATCGCCCATCACAGTGATGACAACCGGAGGCTTGGTGTTCTTGGCTTCGGCAGGGGCCGGTGCTTCAGCTTCGGATTCGGTCGCAGGTTCCGCCTGCATTGCGACATGCTGCACCCGCACGCCGCGTGGCTTGGCGACCAGCGGGTGTCCGGGTTTCGAAGTGTCAGCGGAGGGCTCGGACTTCTCGACGGCTTTGCGGGTCTCGTTCGGAATCTTATGGATCGAGCTGGGAGCATCGCCCGTATCCTGGCCGCGTTCGCTGGGGCGGATGATCTTGATCGGATTGGGAGACGCAGTCCCCCACATCCGTTCGATCAGCGGTAACAGCTCATCCGGATCGCGTCCGCTGATCGGATAGCGTCGCAGGATGCCGGAGTTGCTGGCGGTCCGCTTGCCGGTGCCGTCTTCGCCGAGCTGGGTCAGCAGTGTCTTCACTTGGGCCACCTGATCGGGGCTGCCGCGGACCATGATCTGGCGACCGATCATGTCGGCCTGGATCGTGGGAGCATCGGCCCCATCGCGGACGAACATCTGCTGCAGTGTGCTGGTCGCCAGCGATGGGTCCATCCGGCTGAGCGGATAGACCATGACCTCGCTGGCCCCGGCGCCGCTGTCGATCTGGCGGATCAGGGCCTCGACCTCGGCATGCTGCTTTTCGGTGGCCATGATGCTGATCGTGCGATTCTGGCCATCTTCATTGACCACGATTCCGGGCATCAGGGCATCAATCGTCTTGGTCACCTCGCGGGCGTCGGACGAGATGACGCGGTAGACCCGGTGGAACGGTCGGCCCGAGCCCGCACTGCCTTCGCCCTCGACATCAATCGTCTTCAGGGCCTGCTCGATCAGCGTATGCTCCGCAGCTGTAGCGGAGACTAGCAGCGAGTTGGTGCGAGAGTCAGCAGTCAGCTGGGCAAAGCTCTTGCCCCCCGACCGGCTGGATGTGGTGGGAGCCGGAGGCGCGCTGAACCGAGGATCACGGCTGCGTGAGTCAAACCCAGCGCCGGCGCTGACGTTCGTGACTCCCGTCGACAGCCCCAGCAGCCCGCGCAGGATCATTTCCGCGTCGGTGGCTGTCAGGAACTTCATCGTGTACGGCTTGAAGATCAAGTCGTTCGGTCCGCCGCGAGTGGCTCCGGCCAGCATCGTCTGAATCCGCCGCAGGTTGGTCCCGATGTCAGTCACCATCAGCGAGTTCGTACTCTGCATACCGACGACTTTCCCCTGCGGGCCTTTGACCTGCTCGATCTCCTTAGCGATCGAGGGGACATCGACCCCTTCCAGCGGGAAGACGACTGTCAGCAGTTCATTCTTGCCGCGCTGAGCCAGCTCATCGGCTCCGATCACGGGGATGAGATTCGGGGCGATCTCTTCATCGATGCTGATGCAGACCAGGAACTCATCCCGCTGCACGAGGACGAACCCCTTGGGCAGCAGATATCCATTGAGGATGTCGAGGGCCTCGGTCGGGGTGTACTCCTTCTTATCGAAGTAGCTGAAGGTGCCGGGTGGGACTGAGTTCAGATCGAGCGACAGATTGGCCGACTCTGCGAACAGCTTCAGGACATCCATCCACGGGGCGTAGCGGAAGCCAAACTTCAGCTTCTTCTGTTTGGCGTCAGTTCCGAACGAGACTTCCGGAGTCACACCGGGAGGGGCCTCGACGATGATTTGCGGCCGCGGCCGAGGAGCTGTGGCTGGAGTACCTCCGGCCACAGGACCACCGGGTGTCGCCATATCTTTCGGTGGGGCTCCAAGCAGGCCGGTCCACTTGGTCTGCTGATCGGGAGTCAGGACAGCCAGCATCTTGGCCTTGTAGTCGTCCATCATCTTCTGCCGATCTTCCGGCGAGGAATTGAAGCCCAGCTCACGGAAGGCATTTCTTTGATCGTCCTGCAGCTTGGCGAGCTGATCTTTCTGCTCCTGAGAGAGGCCTAGGTCCTTAGCGACGGTATCCTGAGTCAACGCACCACCGACTCCGAATGCCGTGGACCGATGCAGGCTGATCTGCCGTAAGCGCGTCAGCTTCTCTTCGCCGATGACCTTCTTGACCTGCTCTTCCGCCTCGGCGGTCTGTTTATTCATCTCGATCTGGATTTCGGCCTGCAGCAGCTGACGCTCTTCTTCGTCGGCGTCCCGCATCTTTCCGAACAGCTCTTGCAGCTTGGGATTGCTGTCCCGTGCGGCCCGGCGAGCTTCGCTGAGGGCCTCGAGCTGGGCTTTTTGGTCATCGGTCAGGCCGAGCTCGTCCTGGGTCGAGGAGTTCCGCAGTTCGCCGGTCACCCCTCCGCCGCCACGATTGAAGCCGCCGCGACCACCAAAGAAACTACCACCGGGAGGTCCACCTCGATCACGACGACCACCGTCTTGAGGAGGACCGCCTTCGGGCCCTTGAGCCCAGACGGCTGCATGGATCACCAGAAACAGGCAGGCGATCCGGCTGAGGTTGCGGAGATCAGCGATTCCGTGGACCATATTTCCCACCACAGCCTGGAAGAACATCCGATGAATGAGACGCTGCCTCTGCGTACCACGTAGAGACTGGTACCATGTCGAGACTGCTACTGGTTTCGCAGAACGTCGGGTTTGACGCAACCTGATGTCCTGTCTCAGGTACGGAGAAACCAGGCAGATTCTACTCGCTGTTCCGCTGCAGCTGCAGAGTCCTGATCGCTCGTTTTCCTGCTCAAGCCGGAGCCCCATCATGGGAAACACCGCTACATACCACTTCGGATCGCAAGAAACCGTGTCATGCGGGAAACTCCGCAAGTCGCTGCTGGCATGGCTGTTCGGCTTATCGGCTCTGTGCTGGCTGGGAGAGTCGAGCCGATTGTACGCCCAGTTTGGAGATCGAGGCGACCGCCGGGAGGACAGAGGTGATCGTGGGGGTGACCGGGGACGGGGCGGATTCGACCCGTCCGAAATGATCCGCCGCATGGACCAGGATGGCAACGGGCTGATCACCGCGAACGAGGTCGAACGGGTCCCCAGCTTTATCCGGGACCGCTGGACCCAGCAGGGTCTGGACTTCAATCGCGGAGTCAAAGTGGACGAGATGGCCAGCAACGCCCAGCGGCAGATGGAAGATTTCCGTCGACAGCGAGAAGAAGAGGGCCGAGGACGCGAAGAACGCAACGATCGTCCCGAGTTCCAGCCACCTCCGGAAATGGGGCGCAACGAAACTCGACCGTCCAGCAGCAGCCCCCAGCCCAAGAAACCGACGACGCGGATTTCTCCCCTGCTGTCGGATGCGTACAAGTCACTCGATACCGACTTCGATGGTCAGATTGCCCTCTTCGAGTGGCGAAAGGCCAAGCGGGGGACGATATCGCAGTTCACGCAGCACGACTTCGACGGCGATGGGTTTCTGACAGCCAAAGAGCTGGCCAAGGCACCGGCCCCAGCCGCTGGGGCGGTCGCTACGGCTCCACAAAGCGCGACCAGTTCATCGGGCGCTGCTCCGACACCCACTGCCCCGGCCGCCCCGCCGGCTCCCGTGGTCGTTTCAGCCGATGCAGCTGTGAAGGCGAGCCGCGCCTTTGACATCCTCGACAGCGATCGCAAGGGAACGGTGGAAGGGAAGGAATGGGACCAGAGCAGCCGCCTGAAGCCGCTGTTCCAGAAGGCGGGCTATGACTTAAACAAGCCGCTGAACAAGGAAGAATTTACTCAGGCATACGTCCGTGTGGGTGCCGACAAATAGCGAGAGGCGACAAAACGAAACAGGGACCGAACCATAGAGATGGTTCGGTCCCTGCGAAATCTTGAATCGCGATACACACTATTTGGCGGTCGCAGCCACTACAGGAGCACCGGGGCGTTCGGCCTTTCGATTCGGGCTGTCGTCGGCACCCAGTGGCTCTTCGCTGGGCAGCACCTGGGCCACGTCAATCCGGTTCTCTTCGCCGCCAAAGGCGGTCAGGTAGCCGAGAATCTCCTGATAGTGACCGTAGATCCGCATCGAGTCGAACCGGGTGATGAATCGTGTGCGGTCGCGGCTGTTGAGACGGGTCCAGGCGACGATCGCCTTGTCGATGGCGCCCATCAAGACCAGTGCGTGCGTGCTCTTGAGCTTCAGCTGCGACTGCAGTGGGATGTCCGGGTCGCTGCCATCCAGCGCGAATGGCAGGGACAGCAGCCCGCCGGACTGGTTCTGGATGTCGTCACCGCCAAACGGCTTGTCGCCGATGTCGATGATCGCTTTGGCATCGATCGCTTTCTCGATCTTGTCGCCGAGCGGGGCGTTGTCGGGGTTGTGAGTGACCCGCCGCCGCCAGCGGTCGCAGTAGACCAGCAGCTTCACCAGATGGTCGCGGGTCGGGTTATCAAACCCGCCGCGGTCGGACAGCTCGTCATTGGCGAGCAGTTCGGCACGCATCGTGAAGACCGGCGACAGCGCCGCTGCGATGTGCAGGTTGCGGAGTGTGACGATCGCTCGTCGGAATTGTTCTTGACCGGGATGACCGATGGGCATGGGATTCCGAGGGGTAGAGGTGAAAAAGGGAAGGGAGGAAGTTCTTGGTTCTTAGAGCCGGTTTCAAAACCCTTCCACAACAACTTTCAGTTGGCAAGGCATTTGCATGAGTGTTGAGCAAAGGAGTGCTCAGTCATGCTCATCACGCTGTCGTGGTTTCCGTCCTATGGGCGGTAT
>JBIIOI010000038.1:0-51455 GCA_044337025.1 Planctomycetaceae bacterium | reverse complement strand
ATCGTACTTCGGATCGTCCATGCTGACCGCCGTCGACTTGGCATTCTGCAGCTTGACGACCGAGATGCCGTATTCGGCCGGGACAGCTCCGTCCCCTTCGACGAATGTCTGCAGCACGAACTTGCCTTCAGCATCAGTGCGGCCCGTGGCTGCGTGACCGCCCTGTTTCGGGTGGAACGTTACCGAGGCGCCCTCCACGGGCTTGCCGTCCATTGTCAGAATGCCTGAGTAGGGCGTTGTCTTCGGGCGATCTTTGGGAACGCCTGCCCCTCCGCCGCAACCCACCAGGCTCAAGCCCAACACACAGCAGACCAACCAGTTTCGCATTTGGTGTCCCTCTGAAAAGAAGATGCCCCGTGGCAGTGAATGCCACGGGGCACATGATCATCACAACCAGTGACTGAATTAGAACTCACCGACGACTTCGGTACCACCCTTGGAGCCGAGGGCACCCCAGACTCCGTAGGGGCTCAGACCTGAGCTGCCCGCAGCAGGAGTGGCTGCGCCCAGGTTGCCGGTGTCGATGTTGTCGCTGATGAAGCGAACCGCACCGTCACCCATCAGGCAGTGAACACCACCCGTGTGGAAGCTGGTCGGAGGAATGATGTTGTGAGTCGAGTCGGCGTTGTTGTTTGTGCCTTCCGCACAGGCTACCGAGTTCGGTCCCAGAATCGTGGTGAAACCGACGCGTTCTGACTGACCATCCCACACCTGACGACCGCCGTGTCCCTTAACCTGCAGACCGGCATTGATGAAGTTGCCGGTCGCCAGAGCCTTGCAGCTGGCTGGATTGGTCTGCGGAGCCTGTCCCATGACAATGTTGTTCAGCTTGCTGTAGTCACCACCAACCGTCGTGGGGATTGTGGGGTTCGTACCATAACCGGCACCGCGGACACGTTCGCTCATCAGGATCGTGTTGCTGGAACCGTCGGTGAACGCTCCCAGGCCGTAGCAGGTCCGGTTGGCAAAGGCTCCTCGAACGATGGTCGCATTGACGGTGTTGTTCGACGAATCGCCGATGCAGAACACGTAGTTATGGGAACGCACAGCAACCTGCGTCGCACCATCCGACGGGCACATCAGGGCGGGAAGAACCACATTCCACGTGGCCCAGCCGGCCCAGCCTTCAGGACCGCCGGGTGGCACTGTTCCGTTGTTCGATCCAGCGGAGATGGCGTTGAACAATGGAGCCTGATCGATTCCAGGCAGCAGCGGATAGAATCCACTCAGGCGACCACAGTTACCGCGGGTGGAGAATCCAACATTCGCGATACACGCTCCAGCTGAGTCCGTCACGTTGTTTCCGCCCTTGCGGGTGCAGAACAGATTGTACGTGTCGTGGTAGTTGTGCAGAGCCAAACCCAATTGCTTGAGGTTGTTTTTGCACTGTGAGCGGCGAGCCGCTTCACGGGCTTGTTGCACAGCAGGCAACAGCAGGGCAATGAGAACAGCGATGATCGCAATGACCACCAGAAGTTCGATCAGGGTGAATCCCCGTCGAGACTTACGCAACATAACTCGCTCCTCAGAACCTGGAAGAAGATCCGGAATCAGACCGACACATGCAGAATGCAGCTGTCGGGGACACCCAGGATTATTTCCTGAATCTTCGCAAATGAGAAGCGAATTTCACAATAAAAACACAAAATGATCGAATACCCCACAAAACCTCACCCCGTGGAGAGGCGTTTCGCGGAGACTTGAAATGTCGTGTTTCTGGAGGAACAGGCTACTTCTTGCCGGCGGTGATCTCCAGCTTCTTGTCCACAACCGGTTCGGCACCAACAGTTTCCGTCAATCCCGATTTAGTGAAGTTCGAGTAAGCCACGGGCAGGAGATGAGCAGGTGGGGTCTCCTTGACGTTCGGATCGTATTTCGGGTCGTCCATACTGACGGCGGTGGACTTGGCGTTCTGCAACTTGATGACCGAGATGCCATACTCGGCCGGGACCGCTCCGTCCCCTTCTACGAACGTTTGCAGGACGAACTTGCCTTCGGCGTCCGTACGACCGGTGGCTGCGTGACCGCCCTGCTTAGGATGAAAGGTCACCGATGCCCCTTCAATGGGCTTTCCATCCATCGTCAGAATGCCGGAATAGGGAGTCGTCTTTGGACGATCCTTGGGGACACTGGCGCCCCCACCACACCCCAGAAGGTTCAGGGTCAGTACGCTGAAGATCAACCAGTTTCGCATTCGCAGATTCCTTGCACCGAAGTGGCCCCGTGGATGTGGAAATCCACGGGGCAGGCATCACGTCCAGGCGGTTGGTTAGAACTCGCCAACGACTTCGGTACCACTCTTGGAGCCGAGGGCGCCCCAGATTCCGTAGGGACTCAGAGCTGAACTTCCCGCTGCGGGAGTGGCAGCACCCAGGTTGCCCGTGTCGATGTTGTCGCTGATGAAGCGAACCGCACCGTCACCCATCAGGCAGTGAACACCACCCGTGTGGTAGCTGGTCGGAGGAATGATGTTGTGCTGCGAATCCGCGTTGACATCGGTTCCCTCGGCACAACCGACGCTGTTCGGCCCCAGGATCGTCGTGAAGCCCACGCGTTCCGGCTGACCATCCCACAAATGACGGCCGCCGTGTCCGTGGATCGACAAACCGGCATTGATGAAGTTGCCCGTCGCCAGAGCCTTGCAACTGGCTGGATTCGTCTGAGGAGCCTGACCCATCACGATGTTGTTCAGCTTGCTGTAATCGCCACCGACGGTCGTGGTCGCAGGGTTCGTCGTGTAACCAGCACCACGGATGCGTTCGCTCATCAGAATCGTGTTGCTGGAGCCGTCGGTGAACGCCCCCAAGCCGTAGCAGGTGCGGTTCGCGAATGCCCCACGGACTGCGGTCGCATCACGGGTGTTGTTCGAAGAGTCCCCGATGCAGAACACGTAGTTGTTCATTCGAACGGTCACTTGCGTGGCACCGTCCGATGGACACAGCACAGCGGGAAGAACCACGTTCCAGGTGGCCCAGCCAGCCCAGCCCTCAGGTCCACCAGCCGGAACGTTCGCATCACCAGCGGAAATCGCATTGAACAGCGGAGCCTGATCGATCCCTGGCAGCAGCGGGTAGAAACCGCTCAGGCGACCGCAATTGTCGCGGGTCGTCTTGGGAGCGATCACTGCACAGGAGTTGTTCCCGCCCTTACGGGCATTGAACATGTTGTACGTGTCATGGTAGTTGTGCAGAGCCAAACCCAATTGCTTGAGGTTGTTCTTGCACTGGGAGCGGCGAGCCGCTTCACGAGCCTGCTGCACAGCGGGCAGCAGCAATGCGATCAGAACCGCGATGATCGCAATGACCACCAGCAGCTCGATGAGGGTGAATCCCTGACGGGATGAACGCACCATGAAGTCTGACTCCTGAAGAACGAGAAGATGTTCCGAAAATGGATCGACAAGCGCAGAACTGGCTTGCCTGATCGGGGAACGGACGCCGCTTCCCGGATTCGCCTGGAAGTAACCGAATTTCACGAAAAATTGTTCAGGAAACTCCCTTCGGGAGCCTCATCGGAGTGAGAATGAGCCATAAGGCCCTTCTACAATGAGACTTGCACCGTGAATCGAAACCTCAACTCCGGCCTCATTTTGTGAGGGCCACCGTACTCTCAGGACGTGGTTTGAGCGAGAATCACTCTCCAAAATGCGAAGAGCGGCCTCATTTTTTGAAAGATAGCCGTCTCCGGTGGTCAGCGATTGAAAACCACCGTGTCCCAAAGCGGTGACCCCCACCGCATCCCGACTCCCCCGAGTCCCCACAAAACGCACACTGATCAGACGTTCCGTGGTGGGAGTTCGATTGGTCAGCAGCGCGGCCCGCTCATCCAGGTGGGATACCACGAAGTCCTCCCGGCCATCACGGTTCCAGTCCAGTCGGGCCAGCCCCCGGCCTCGATGGGCGGAGCCCTGCGAGAAGTAGTCCGCCGGATCGGAGGCCACCGACTCCCGAAACCTGCCGCCTTCGTTGATCAGAACCTGGGGACGCATCCGCAAGGGCCGCCCCTCATGCGTGAAGTCATCCAGATCCCCGTTCACCACCACCAGATCCAGATCGCCATCGACATCGACATCCGACGCCTGGGTCCCGAATCCCAGCATCGGCAGACTCGGACCGCGAATCCCCGTCGAACGCGAGTCCTCGCTGAAATACCCAGACTGCGAGCGATACAGCGCGTTCGACTCGTTGAAGTAGTTCGTCACAAACAGATCGAGTGTCCCACTCCCATCGACATCCCCAGCTGCCACCCCCATGCAGGCCTGCGCAGAGCCGTCATCGCCGAAGGCCAATCCCAGCGGAATCGCGCGGTCTTCCCAGCCGGTGTCCGTGCGACTGAACAAGAAGTTCGCCTCGGTGTCATTGGCCACAAAGATGTCCAGTCGACTCGGAGCCGTCAGCGGGGCGATCAGCAGCCCCAGCCCTTTTCCTCCACGCTCCGCGATCCCGGTCTCGGCACTGACATCGCGGAACGTCCCGTCTCCATTCCCCAGACAGAGTCGGTCCGCAGCTGCCTCAAACGCATGCGGGGTGCAGACGCGCGGACCGGCAGACGTCTTGCAGATCTGATCCCAGATCGCATCCCCCTGCAGATAGTTCACATCGAACAGGTCCGGGATCGAATCGTGATTCAGGTCTGCAATCGCGCAGCTGGTCGTCCAGGCTGTGGACTCTGGCAGCGGGACTTCCAGAAAGGTCCCGTCCCCGAGATTCTCGAACAGACGATTCGGCCCCAGGTTCCCCACATAGAGATCGGGAAACCCATCGTTATTGAAGTCACCTGCGGTCGCTCCCTGGCTGTAACCTGGCTCCACCACACACGATTGAGACGTGCAGTTCGAGAACCTTTCACCCTGTTGATTGCGGAAGAGCTGATCGAGGTGGCTCCCTGTGGCTGTGCGATTCCGGATTTCGCAGCCCTGAGCGAAGTAGAGATCGGGCCATCCATCCTGATCGAAGTCGAGGACAGCCACGCCACCGCCCGTGAATTCGAACATCCGCCGTCCCTCGGTCTGCGGGTCGGGTGATTCGAAGTAGGTGAAGTCCAGGCCGCTCGCTGCCGCTTCGTCTACGAAAGAGATTGCCACTCCGGTCGTTGCCGAGGTGACGGTGGCCCCCGAGGGAGCGACCTCCCCCAGCTTGAACTGTTCTCGCGACGAGATCACAGCGGCGAGCGGGTTGACGGGGCTACCCGCTGAGTCGGCCGCCTTCAGCAGCTTCTGCAGCCGGACGTCATGCCGTGGATTGGATCGAGCTGCCAGAGCGACCCAGGCGATGACTTCCTGGGGGCGCCCGAGCTTCTCCAGCAGTTCCGCCCGTTTCAGGCATTGTGCCTCCGCAGGCAGTTCTTGACTCGGATCGTCTTTCAGGCTGACCAGCTCACCCAGCCACTGGGCCTGCTGCAGAAATGGAGCGGCCTCGCCATCGCGTCCGAGTTCGACCAGAAAACGCCCGGCCCGATGCACAGCCTCGCGATGGTAAGGGGCCATGTCCACAGCCTCCAGAGCCGATCGGCAAGCCGACTCACGCTGCCCCGACTTCTCCGCAAGCAGTGATCGCTGCAGCCAGAGGTCAGGATGCAGACGCTGCTCCACCGGCAATCGGGCATACCACGTTGACCACTCCGTCTCGCGGCCCGAATCCCACAGGACTCGGCCGTAGAGAGCAGTCTGATCGATCAACCCGACTAACGGTTCAGGCTCGTCCGGGAGTAACTTCGTGGCGACATCGAGCTGTCCCTTCTCCAGCGACAGATGGGCCAGTCCGTACCTCGGAGCCGATTGATCGGGAAACGCACGGAGCGACTCTTCGAGCAGCTTCTGGGTTTCCAAGGGGCGCAGCGGATCGCAGAGCCATTGCAGATGTTCAATGCGGCAGGCCCGGCGGCGCACGAGAGACTGCAATCGCGGCTGGGCAGAGAACCATTGCCCGGTCATCATCAACAGGTCGGTGTAGCGCTCGTCCGACAGCGCGTGATCGGGTGATCGCACAAGAATGTTTCGATACCCGTCGAGAGCCCGATCGATCGAGCCGTGCAGCCGCTGAATCTCTGCAGCGGAAAACGTCGCCACCAGTCCGGCTTCTGAGTCGAACGGAACCCGGTCATACAGAGCCAACGCCTCAGCCCAGTGTTCCAGCCGTGTGTGAGCCTCGGCGGCAGCGATCAGGACCTCGACCGAGGCGGCGTCGGATGCCGCCAAGGGAGTCAGGATCCGCAGGGCCTCCTCATAGCGGTGCTCCTCCATCAATACGAGTACCTCGGATAGAGAATCTTCACTGCGACGAGACTCAGCCTTCCTGGGCTCGTTCGGCACGGGAGCTGAGGTGACCACAATGATGGTGATCGCCGCGCATAGCACCGACAGCAGTATCCACCAGCGATAGGGGGCCGTCCGTGACTGAGGCGAGAATTCGGTCATACTGGCATTGTCATCGATCACGGAACCGAATCAATCCCCGGGCGAATTTCGGCACGGCAATGCACGAGGCACATCGGGCACGGCCGACGGCTCACGGGGACTTTCTCAATTCGCTCGGGGGCGCGAGGGATTCGAAACCGGGGCCCTCCTTATCGGGTAGATTTCGATGTTGCCCAGCCTTCGCAGGTCCGATGCATGTCCGCCGCCTCTCCCACGACTCCGCCGATTCCTGCCGAACAGGACACTGAGGTTGCCGGCACAAGCGAGCCGTGGATCATGCCAACCGCCGCAGAACAGCCCCCAGGCGGCGATGACGGGCGGCTGCCGCCCTGCCCGATTCCGTGGAAACGACCGATCGCCTTTCTGGTCTGGTCGTTTCAGCTGCTGTTCGGGCTGGCCAGCCTGACCTTTCTGCTGTCGGTGATCGCAGCCATTCCGGTCGTGAACCTGTACTCGCTGGGTTTCCTGCTGGAGGTCGAAGGCCGAGTGGCCCGCTCTGGACGCCTGCGGGACGCCTTTCCACTGATCCGAGTGGCTCCCCGAGTTGGCTCGATTGCGCTGGGGGTCTACCTCTGGACGCTGGTCTTGCGGCTGATTGGCAACAGCTCCTCGAACGCCTACATCGTCGACCCCGGCGGAGCAGCGGATGGCCGGCTGGCAGCGATTTCGTCGATTGCGTGGGGCGTGATTACCGTGCATCTGTGCCTGGCCCTCGCCCGGGGCGGTGGGCTGATGACCTTTGTCCGGCCGATCAAGAATGTCCGCTGGCTGATGGCCCGCTGGCGAGCTGGGGATTACCTGGAGACGGCTTCGAATCATGTCAGCTCGTTCGTCTCCGAACTCCAGCTACAGCACCACTTCTCTCTGGGGCTGAGGGGATTTGCGGTCGGGATGCTGTGGCTGATCGTTCCGTCGGTGCTGTACGTTTCGGCCCGGGAGCCCAAAGGAGGAGCGGCGGTGTTCACGGTCTTCATCGGGTTTCTGCTGACGATCGTGTTCGCGTGGGTTCCGTTCCTGCAGGCCCGGTTTGCTGCCGAGAATCGTTTTGGAGCTGGCTTCGAGCTGAGAAAGGTCAAGGAGCTGTACCGGCATGCTCCCTTCGCGTTCCTGATCGCGATCATCCTGGTCTACGTGCTGGCGCTGCCGATGTACCTGTTCAAGGCGGTCCAGCTCCCGTCGGACGCCCAGTGGCCGATCACGCTGATCTTTATCTTGAGTATCTACCCGGCGCGCGTCGCCACTGGCTGGGTCTACCATCGCGCTGTCACTCGCCAGGAGCGGGGGCTCAAGTCGTGGTGGACGACCCGTGTTTTCGTCCGCTTCTTACTGATCTTTCCGCTGCTGGGGCTCTACACCGCGATTTTGTACTTCACGCAGTTCATCGCCCAGGACGGGAAAGCCGAGTTGATCAAGCACCACGCGTTTCTGCTGCCGTGGTCGCTGTAACGCAGTGGGTCACGAAAGCCACTTGGCGACCCACAGGTCGACGATCCCCAGGATCAGGATTCCCACGCTGACGATCGCGTTCACATGAAAGAACGCGGTGTTGACCCGGCTCAAATCGTGGGGCCGGACCAGCGAATGTTCGTAGGCCAGCAGCAGTGCCAGCCCAATAATCCCGACCAGAAACACCGGCCCCAGCGGAGCGAACTTCCACAGTGCGAGCAGAGCGAACACGGTCAGCACATGACTGGCAGCTGCGATCTTCAAGGCTGCGGGAATACCGACCTTGGCCGGAATGCTGAACAGTCCGCGCTCGCGGTCGAACTCCGCATCCTGAGTGGCGTACAGGATGTCGAACCCTCCGACCCAAAAGAAAATGACAGCTGCCAGCAAAGCCGGGGTGGCCTCCACATTCCCTCGCAGAGCAATCCAGGCTGCGATGGGAGAGAGCATGAGTGCCGCACTCAGCCAGTAGTGACACAGCGACGTCCACCGCTTGGCATACGAGTACCCCAGCAGGAACAGCAGCACCGGAACGGACAGATACAGCGGCCAGCGGTTCGGCAGGAAGACCAGCGTCGTCGCCACAAAGCCAGCGCAGCAGATCAGAATAAACGCCGTCACCGCAGCGGGAGTGAGCAGCCCCGCGGGAATGTGGCGGCGGACCGTGCGCGGGTTTGCCGCGTCGACATCGCGATCCACCAGGCGGTTAAACGCCATCGCAGCTGACCGGGCCAGCACCATGCAGACGAGAATCCCCGCCAGATGCATCCACTGAAACGGAGTCTGCCGCCAGGCCAGGATGGCCGAAAGCAGTGCAAACGGCAAAGCGAACACCGTATGGCTGAAGCGGATCAATTCCAGAAAGTGGCGGATGCGAGCAAACATGCGGAGAGGTTAGAAGTCAGAAGTGAGAATTGAGAGTACCCTGCTGGCTCCCCTCTCCCCTTGGGAGAGGGGCTGGGGGTGAGGGTGGTGCAGGTTCACGCGGAATGGGCGAATTCGGCACCAACCATTGGACCGCGTTGCTAGCGGCAACTTAACCGCCGATCACGTTTCGTCTTCATCTTCCAGTTCCTCGTCCTCATCCTCGTCTTCAAAGTCCGGGTGCAGCGGGCTGTTCGGGTCAAAAAAGAAATCGCCCAGTCCCATCGGGACCGCGTTTCCTCCCAGGGCCTGGCTCTTTCTCTCAGCCATTGACTGCAGGTCCATGGCATCGTCGCCCAGACAGGCCTTCAGCGACTCACGCCAGGCCGCATCCTTGGCCAGTGGATGCGTCGGGTCAGCGGCCACCATCTTCAAGGCATACCGCAGGACGTTGATCCCGTCGCGCGTCGAGAAGTCGAGCTTCAGCATGTGCGAGTTCTGCAGGAACTCGACGGTCAGGTTCAGCATCTCCTCATCCGCAAACGGCAGATGGTACTTCAGAATGGCCATCTCATCCTGGCGCGACGGGTGCCCCAGCGTCAGCGTCGGCTGCAGTCGGCTCAGGATGTAGTCCGGGATCTCATAGGTCGAATCGTCCTCGTTCATCGTCACCGCACAGCGGAAGTTGGGGTGCGCGTGAATCGCAATCCCCGCCACGATCGACTCGACATAACGACGATGATCGAGCAGCGGAGCCAGGCTGGCCCACGACTTCTCGTTCATCCGGTTCCCTTCGTCGAGCACGCAGACGCCGCCGCGGATCATGGCTGTGACCAGCGGGCTGGCCTGGTATTGAATCTTGCCACTTTCGGCGAGGACGGGAGTCACCAGCAGATCCTCGGGGCGGGTGTCGGCCGTACACTGATAGATATACAGCTCCTGCTTGCGGGCATGAGCGGCCGAGATCGCCAGGGTCGTCTTGCCAATCCCCGGCGCCCCGATCAGTCGCGGGGCCAGCGGCAGATCGCGTTCGTCCACAACCAGCCAGCAGGCCAGCAGCTGCTTGAGAACTTCGCGTTGGCCGATCCAGTCGCCCTGCGAAGTATCGGGGCGGGAAAGGTGCAGGCGAATTCCGTCGACGTCGACAGTGGGGCTCATCGAGAGTGGTGCTTTCGTTCGTGTCTCGGAGACCGCAAACCGTGCGGTTCCCGAGCTGGCCGGGATTATCACGGCTGGACATCCCGGACGCGAGCCTCGGCCTGCTCTCCTTCGGGGAGAGAGTGAGTGTCTGAAACGTCGGTGACGGGAACCGCTTTCCCCCTCGCCCCCGCGATGGACGCGAATCGACTGGAAAACTCCAATGCGGGGGAGAGGGTTGGGGTGAGGGGGGGCAGCTTCGGCCCTCTCCCCAAAATCTCGATTTTCCCGATTCTGAAGTCATTCGTGGGGAGCGGGAGCAGGCATCAGATTCACCGACGTTTGCGATGCACATACGCGGGGAGAGAGAGGCCAAGCATCGCAGGACGATTACGTCAGCCCCGTGTCTTCTCGAACACAAAAACCTTGTACTGCGACCGCTGTTGAACATACCGGTGGGCCTGCGAGGTCTGGGCCACTTCTTTCCACTGCGCAGCTGTCATCGCCCGCAGCAGGGGGCGGCAGCGATGCAGAATTGAGAGTCCCCACCGGGATCGGGAGAGCCACAGGCAGAAGTCGAGCAGCTCTTGCAGCGGGCGGATCACGCGATTGGTCCAGTCGACCTCACGAATCAGTTGGAAGCCGGCAGCCTGAGCTGCGGAGCGGTACTCTTCAGCGAGGGCGAAGTCCTCGAATTGCCAGTCGTGCTTCACTTTGCGGGCCAGGGGGTGATCGCCTTCGGCGCGGGCCTGGGAATCGCGCCAGACGAAATCGATCAGCACCAGCTGTCCGCCCGGTCGCAGCACGCGGGCGGCTTCGCGGATGAACTGCGGCTTATCGGGAAAATGGAAGGCGGCCTCGCAGCAGAGGGCCCGGTCGAAGCGCTCGTCCTCCAGCGGGAGATCCTGCGAATCTCCCTGCATGAATTCGAGTCCGGCAGTATTGGGGTACAGGTCCTTGGCGATCCGCACATGCTCGGGGAGCAAGTCGACTCCCAGAACGCGCTGGACGGGAGTCGAACGACGAATGATGTGCGAGGCGCCGCCGCGCCCGCTGGCGATGTCGAGAACTTCGTCTCCAGGCTGCACATCAAGATGTTTGATCGCTTGCAGAATCAGATCGCGCTGCCGGACATCGAGCCCCACCGACAGGTTTCCGGGCAGTCCCAGCCACCCGCGCCACGAGAAATAGCCGAGATTCAGAAGTTCGGGGCCCCACCAGCCCGCGCGTAATACTTGAAAAACTGCCCGTGACCCATCATACGAGTCAGACAGCTTTTCAGCGTGCCGGGTGGGCAGCGGGGCGCGGACGGATGTCGACATGGTTCGTTGGAATTCTGCCGCAAATCGGTCCACTCCCTTGTGACTGATTGCATTGACGTTGATCGGTTGAGATTAGACTGCAATTCCAGCCCACAATCAACCTGCGGCTTACAAGATTCGGTTTTCGACTTCGATGGCACTATTGAGGTCACCCAGGTGCATGATCGCCTCACCCGGGGTGGTGGCGGGCAGTGTCGTCATCCCCAGAACGACCGCGTCCATCGTAGAGGTCAGGATCATCTCCTCGCGTCCGAGCAGGTTGGCCACGGTCACCAACTTCTGACCGACAGTGACGGTGTCTCCCGGGGAGACATGGAACTCCAGGAACCCACCCCGCTCGGCCCGGACCCAGCGGGATTTCGTTATGATCGTCTGCTTGTCGGGACGGTACTTCTCGCCATCGATCATGCCCAGATGGACCAGGGCGTTTCGCACGCTGCGTTCAATGACCTTCACGACATTGAATTGCACCTTCCAGGTCTCGCCGCCCTCGATAATGACGGTCGGGCAACCCGCGATACAGGCCTGACGCCGCAGGGCGCCCTTGGGACCTTTCCCGCGCGTGATGTACCGCGTTCCCATCGACAGGGCCAGATCCCGGATCTCGGGTGTCGCTGTGTCGGCGCAGACCACCGGGAAGTTGGTTCGACGAATCGCGGCGGTGTGCAGGTCGATTCCCAGATCACAGCGGTTGATGATCTCATCGAAGATGCGGCTGGCCAGTCGTTTCGCCAAGCTGCCGTTCTTCGAACCAGGAAAGCAGCGATTCAGGTCGCGGCGATCGGGCAGGTAGCGCGAGTGCCGGTCGAAGCCCAGCACGTTCACAACCGGCACGAGAATCAGCGAACCCGTCTTAAGCTTCAGGTCCGGATCGCGAATCAAATTGCGAATCGCTCCGGTCCCATTCAGCTCGTTCCCATGCACCGCAGCTGTGACGAAGACCACCGGACCGGACTTGGGACCGCGGCGGACATGCAGCGGGATCGACATCGTCATCCCGCTGTAGCTCTCGCCGATCTTGAGATCGATGTCGCGAGATTCCCCAGGCGCGATGGTGAGGTGATCCCACAATTCGATCGGACGTTTGACGCGAGTCGGAATCACTGCGGCACCTCCTGGGACGTCAGGGGTCGTTCTGGTTCCGGAGCCGATGGGGTCGGACTGGCTGGAGGAGCCACGATCTTTCGAGGTCGTTTCGAGGCACGATCCGCGATCAGACCTTTCATCGCCTCCAGCTTGCCGAAGCACAGCAAGACATCACCGACATGCAGGACACGGGACGACATCGGATTCGCAATCTGATCGTCACCGCGTTTGAGCGTCAGGATGTTGATATCCAGCTCGCGCAGCTGGGAATCTGCAATCGACTTACCGGCATATTGTGAGCCTTCGCGGATGATGAGTTCCGCAACGCCGTAACCTTTGGTCAGCGTCAGCCGTTGCCGGATATCGAGATCCGGGAAGCGGACGTTGTTCGCGATGTGATCGATGATGGCCCCGGCGACGTCGACCTGGGTCGCGGTTTCGATCCCCTCCAGTCCGGGTGAGGAGTTGACCTCCATGACCAGTGGGCCGTCGCGGCCTTCCAGCATGTCGACCCCGGCGACCCGCAGCCCCATGATCTGGGCCGCACGGATGGCCGTCTGGGTATAGTGAGTATCGAGTTCGACCGGTTCCGAGCGTCCTCCGCGATGCATGTTGCTGCGGAATTCGCTGCCGCTGGCTGTACGTCTCATGGCGGCGACGACTCGGTCACCGACGACAAAGGCCCGGATATCGCGACCGCGACTCTCCTCGACGAACTTCTGGATCAGGACGTTCTGCCGGACCCATTGCAGAGCCTCGATGATCGCCAGGGCCGTCTCGCTGCGCTCGGCCAGGATGACGCCGATCCCCTGGGTGCCTTCGATCAGCTTGATGACGACGGGGACACCGCCGACGCGCTCGATGGCGGCCATGGCGTCGTTGCGGTCGCGGACGAACGTGGTCTGCGGAATCCCGATGGCATGTTCGCTGCGGCTGAGGATCTGCAGTGATCGCAACTTGTCGCGGGCGTTCTGAATCCCGTTGGCTGAGTTCGCACAGTAGACGCCCATCTGCTCAAGTTGGCGAACGACCGCGATTCCGTAGAACGAGATGCTGGCCCCGATCCGAGGCAAAGCGGCGTCGAAGCTCTCCAGCGGAGCTCCCGCGTAGTACAGGTCCGGCGACCCCTGCTGCAGGTCGATCGTCAACCGTAACGTGTCGATCACCTTGACATCGTGCCCGCGCTGGTGAGCTGCTTCGACCAGCCGACCGGTGCTGTAGTTCGATTCTTCGCAGGAGAGAATGGCGAGCTTCATGGTGCGAGAGGGACA
The DNA here is from genome assembly GCA_044337025.1 of Planctomycetaceae bacterium. Lineage (GTDB taxonomy): Bacteria > Planctomycetota > Planctomycetia > Planctomycetales > Planctomycetaceae > TH-plancto1. The sequence continues at coordinate 37,914 of JBIIOI010000038.1, read as the reverse complement.
ACGTCTGCGGAGCGTGGGGACTGCAGCTTACCCGATTGGAAGCGAGTCGTGGTACAGCCCCTGATCTGACATTCGTCTGACCCAACAAAAAAGCTGCGTCCTTGAGAAGGAACGCAGCCTGGTAGTTCGTGGACCTGAGAATCCTCAGTTAAACAGCCCCTTATCCACGGGCTCTTCGGACTCCTCCTCCTGGGTTTCGCTCCAGGCGTTGAAGGCGTCGAACAGGTCGCTCGACATCCTCACAGCGGGGGAGTCCCAGCTGATCTCTATGTTCAGTTTCAGGTTCCCCAGAAGTGCCCGGATCTCCCGAATGACGCCAATTGGCGCCACCAGGGTGTTGGGGGGCAGGCTGAGGTCTTCTTGCAGTTCGAGGCCGAATGAGTCGGGCGTCGGCATGAGGTGTGTCCTTCCTTGAGGAAAAAACGCCGCGTTCACAAAGGAAATCATCATCCGCAGAGGACCGGTGTTCAACGGTACTTGAGTGATTCTGCCGTGTTTCGACGCGAATGGCCCCGCATGTGTCGGTCACCGCGTCTAGGCATTCCGCGTGGACTACACACATTTGGCAAGTTGAGACGTCTGTCACGAGTGTGCAAGCTGTGAAGTGTTTCGATTTCGCCCAGCGTTGCGGGAATGAAACAGTTTGATTCAGAACGTGGCAGCCGTGCTGACGGTTGTCCGAGAAGTCATGGTCAAGTCGCTGAACTCTCCGAGTCCAGTGAACCGAGTGGCTCGTCACAGCCTCGCTGAGTCGAAAGCGGCGCTCGCAAGTCAGGTGATCCACTGCAATGATGCTGCAAGATCACGCAAGTGGCGAAAACCCTCACCCCCAGCCCCTCTCCCGAGAGGGGAGGGGAGCCAAACAGGAGGGGGCGTGATTCAGCGTCCAGCAAGACCGCTTGTCCGATTGGCGAGATTCTGATACCTCACGCTCGTTCTGCGTGGAAAGTCCCACGGAATTGCCGCACGTTTCGCAAGGATGCGATCATGTCGACTTCACGCCGTCACTTCCTGGCTGGCTTGGCTGGCCTGGGGCTGGCCGGTTGTCAGGGTTCCCGGACCGTGGCCAAAAACAAGCCCGCGAAGCCCGTCAACACGGAAGCGCCAGACAGCTCCAGTGACATTCGCCAGGTCTCGGCATCCGGTCGCGACCTGTATTTCGCCCGTCTGGAGACGACCAAGGGCGATGTGCTGATCGAAGTTCATCCCGAGTGGGCTCCCCGGGGAGCCCAGCGGTTCCGCGAACTGATCGAGACCGGGTTTTACGATGGCTGTAAGTTCTTTCGCGTCATGGAAGGCTTCATGGCCCAGGTCGGCATGAACGGAGACCCGGCCGTCAACTCCCAGTGGGACAAGAAGAAGCTGCGAGACGATCCGGTGATTCAGTCGAACAAGCCGGGGTTCGTGACCTTCGCCACGAGCGGCAAAGACAGCCGAACCACACAGTTCTTTATCAATATGGGAGACAACTCCCAGCTCGATTCGCAGGGGTTCTCCCCGTTCGGCAAGGTGATCGAAGGCCAGAACGTGGTCACGTCGTTCTGCAACCGGTACGGCGAGCAGCCGAATCAGGACCGCATTCGTCGTACGGGGAACGAATATCTGGAGCGGGAGTTCCCGCAACTCGACGCCATCGTGCGGGCCACGGTCGAGGCGTAGTTTGCAGTTTCGCGAGTGCAGTGCCGGGCACATGACTTCGAGTTGACTCTGGCACTGAGCGATGACGCCAGAATTCTTACGAATTCTGCTACACCTTCGCGTGGACGAGGCGCTCGTCGCTATGGCCGTCCATCGGGAACGGCGTCCTTGAGGAGCTCCTGCAAGCGGGCCTTCATCGTCTCGGCCCGTTGCGGCTCCGAACTCAACAGGTTCTTCGTCTCGCCGAGATCCTCGGCGAGATTGTAGAGCTCGTAGTCATCGGCCTGAGACTCGCGGCGATTTCGCCGGGGACGAGCCGGCTCGGTCGCCCCCTCTTCCGGCTCCGCCTTTCCGGCGTTGAGCAGCAGCTTCCAGTCCCCCATCCGCACCGCCGCTCGCGTCGGTGACTGGACCGACAGAATCGCATCATGAGGCGTCTTGGCCCCCTGGGTGATCATCGGCCAGACATCTTTTCCATCGATCGGGAGCTTCTGCTCCAGCGTTCCGCCGCCGAGGCCAATCAGCGTGAGGTACCAGTCGATGATGTGCATCGGTTCGCGGATCGTGACTCCTGACGGAATATGACCGGGCCAATGGGCAAAGGCCGCAGCCCGCACCCCGCCTTCATAGATCGTGCCCTTCCCCGCCCGCAATGCCCCGTTGGTCGTGATCGACTTGGGAGATGGCCCTCCGTTGTCTGCGGAGAAAACGATCAGCGTGTCGTCCTTCATCCCGTTCGCGGTCAGGGCATCGACAATCTGACCGATCGCTTCATCCACTGCAGCCAACATTCCCGCGTACTTCTGACGGTTCCCCCTCAGCTTGCCGTAGGGGACCAGGTAGCTGTCGGGGACCTGATGGGGAGCATGCACTCCATTGAACGGGACATACAGGAACAGGGGCTTCTGCTTGTTCCGGTTGGCAATCAGCCGACAGGCTTCCTTCGAGACCAGATGAGTGCTGTACCCCTCTTCCTTCAGCGGCTGGTCGTCGCGGTACCAGTCATGCGTCTTGTCGCGGATGTGGGTGAAGTAGTCGATCGCTCCGAAATAGTGACCATACTGGTGGTCGAATCCCCGCTGAGTCGGCAGATAGGCCCGTTCGAATTCACCCAGGTGCCATTTGCCGGTGATGGCTGTCTCGTACCCGGCCTCATGCAAGGCGTTGGCCAGCGTCCGCTCCTCCAGCTTCATCCCCCATTTCGCGTGCGGGCGGACGACCCCGTACACCCCGGTTCGAGTCGCATACCGCCCCGTCATCAGGCAGGTCCGCGTTGGCGAGCAGACGGGCTGAACGTAGTGAGCATCCAGAATCGCCCCTGCGTGAGCCAGCGCGTCGATCCGCGGCGTCTGGATCTCCTTTCCCCCCGTGAAGCCGCAATCGGTGCTCCCCAGGTCATCAATCAGAAAGAAGACAATGTGGGGCCGCTCCGCCGCGGACAAAGCCGATGCCAGAAGCGACAGAATCAAGGTGAGGCAAAGCGGAGAGAGCCGCATGGGGAAACTCCGACATGGAGGTGAGCGTCTGATGCCGCTCATGGTAGCGACTGGGGAATGGACTCGCTCGCCGAGCGGTGGGTGAATCGATTCGTTATCCTCTCCACATGCCCATGTTCGAAATCACCTCTGAAGTCAGCTGGCCAGCTGGATAGACTTCACATTTCGGATAGAGAGGCCGTTGAAGAGAGGTTTGTCGAGATGTCTCAAGTAACTCTTCGATCTCCGGAACTCGTACCCGTCGTGGAAGTATCGCCACTCCGATTCTCATCGAGAGCCATTCCAACGACCGCGGGTGCCGATGAATGGCACGAGCACTGGCGACTCTGTTTAGTTGACGCTGGGATCGCTGAGATGACTTCGGTTCGGACAGGATCCTGGTATGTCCCCACTGTCCACTTCAAAACCGCCTCGCAACTTCGAACATTTCTGCGAGTCTCCATCGAGGCATTGGGAGGCTTCGAGGCGGTCATCAGCAAGGATGAAGTGATGCGACTCGATGGCGGATTTGCCTTTCGAGACGCAGGTTCCAGCACTTGGATCGAACCCGGTTGCTGCGGAGATTTATCCAATCTGAGCGAGTGGAAAATCGCAGCTGCGTACCGGGACTCAGGATGGGAAACGCTTTGGATCGGACATCCTTGGCTTTCTGTTCGGTACGAATTCCCAAACCTGATTTTGAGTCATCCGCATGAAACGACGCCTCCTGTTGAGCATTGTTTCGTACCGCCGGACGAACTCAATCGCGCGATCGCCTGTGCAGAACGTGAAGTTCTGCGTTTCAGAGACGCGGTCGCCCAGGAGCTTGTCGAGTTGGGGTATCAAGGGGACGCAGTCGTGTTGGCAGGTGGCTTGGTTGGTCTCCAGTGACAGCGGTTGGAATCGAGCACCTGAACCAATCTGTGTATCCTACCGGTGCTGCGGTCTTCGCGGATGCCAGCACAGACCTGCATTCTCGCTTCATGAGTCCCCATGCCCCAGTTCGAACTCACCTCTGAATTCGCCCCGGCGGGCGATCAGCCGACAGCGATTGCCTCCCTCGTCCGCGGTATCCGCGAAGGCAAAAAGTCCCAGGTCCTCCTCGGAGCGACCGGGACCGGTAAGACCTTCACGATGGCCAACATCATTCAGCAGTGCCAACGCCCGGCGCTGGTGCTGTGCCACAACAAGACGCTGGCCGCTCAGCTGTATGGCGAGTTCAAGGAGTTCTTCCCGAACAACGCTGTCAGCTACTTCGTCAGCTACTACGACTACTACCAGCCTGAAGCCTACATCCCGCAGCGCGACATCTATATCGAAAAAGACTCGTCGATCAACGAGGAGATCGACCGGCTACGGTTGCTCGCGACCAGTGCCCTCGTCTCGCGGCGCGATGTGGTCGTGGTGGCCAGCGTGTCGTGTATCTATGGATTGGGTTCGCCGAAGGACTATCTGGAGATGATGGTCCCGCTGCATGCGGGGACCGAGATCAACCGGGATGATCTGCTGCGAAAGCTGGTCGATATCCAGTACGAGCGGAACGACTTCGAACCGTCGCGCGGTAAGTTCCGGGTGCGCGGCGATGTGATCGAGATCTGGCCGGCCTACGAAGAGTTCTGCTACCGCGTCGAACTGTGGGGAGATGAGATCGAGAAGCTGTCGATCATCGACCCGGTCAGCGGAGAGGGCTCGAAGCCTCTGCAGGACGTCTACATCTACCCAGCCAAGCACTTCGTCCTGCCGCAAAGTCGGATCGATGCGGCCCTCGACGAGATCGAGACCGAACTCAATCAACAGCTCGCCAAGTTCCAGGCCGAAGGGAAGCTGCTCGAAGCGCAGCGTCTGGCAGCGCGGACTCGGCACGACCTGGAACTGCTCAAGGAGATTGGGTTCTGTCCGGGGATCGAGAACTACTCACGGGCCTTGGCGAATCGCAAGCCGGGTGAGGCCCCCGCCACGCTGTATGACTTCTTCCCGGAAGACTTCATGCTGTTCATCGACGAGTCGCACGCCACCGTGCCGCAGATTCGGGCGATGTACAACGGCGACCGGGCCCGCAAGACGACGCTGGTCGACCACGGATTCCGGCTGCCGATGGCCCTCGACAACCGCCCGCTGAAGTTCGAGGAATGGGACGCCCGCCGCGGCCAGACGGTGTTTGTCTCAGCCACTCCCGCCGATTGGGAACTCGACATGTCGGAGGGGGAGATCGTCGAGCAGATCATCCGCCCGACCGGTCTCGTTGACCCCGTGATTCATATTCATCCCGCCCGTGGACAGGTCGTCCACCTGATCGAGCAGATCAAAGCCCGGACCGCTCGCGGCGAACGGACGCTGGTGACCACACTCACCAAACGGCTGTCCGAGGACCTCGTTGGCTACCTCAAAGAAGAGGGAATCCTCTGCGAGTGGCTGCACTCGGAGCTGGATGCCATCGAGCGGGTGGAGATCCTGCGAGAGCTGCGCGAGGGGCGGTTCGATGCCCTGGTCGGCGTGAACCTGCTGCGTGAAGGTCTCGACCTGCCGGAAGTGTCGCTGGTCTGCATCCTGGACGCCGACAAGGAAGGGTTCCTCCGCAGTGCGACCAGCCTGATCCAAACGATCGGCCGCTCGGCCCGTAACGTGAACGCCGAGGTCTACCTGTACGCCGATGTCGTCACCGACAGCATGCAGCAGGCGATCGACGAAACCAACCGCCGCCGTACTGTCCAGCTGGCATACAACGAGAAACACGGGATCACGCCCGAGACGATCAAGAAAGCGATCCGCCGCGGCATCGAAGAAGAGATCCAGGCCCGCTCAATCGTCCAGCAGGTGGCCGGAGCCCAGGATGAAACGCAGTACATCACCCAGGAGTACCTGAACGCTCTCGAAGCGGAGATGCTCGACGCTGCTCATAACCTGGAGTTCGAACGCGCCGCCCAGCTGCGCGACCGGATCCAACAGCTCAAACGGGACAAGACCGGCGGAGCAATCCCCGTCGACCGCCCCGGATTCGCACCCGGCGGCGGACGCCAGCGCGGTGAGAAACGGGGCAAACGCGGACGCGACAGCGGCGGCCCCAAAGGCAAGGGGCGAGCCCCGTTTCCGGGCAAAGGCCAGTAACGAGATTTCGAGGATCGCGTTTCGCGAACCTCAGGAAGCGGCCCGCTGGCGGGACGTGTACAGGTTGATTTTGTTGTACAGCGTCTTGAGGGCGATCCCCAGTTCGTTCGCGACGGCGGGCTTGTCGCCCTTGTACTTCTCGAGGGTCTGCAGGATCGCTTCTTCCTCGATCTCGTCGAGCGTCAGAGCCCGCGCGAAGTTCGTAACCAGGAACGGACGGGCGTGAGCCTGCGACGCCTTGCCTCCGACGCTGGTCGGCAGATCTTCGGCGTGAATCGTCTTGCCATCCGAAAGGATCACGGCATGTTCAATGGCGTTCCCCAGTTCGCGGACGTTGCCGGGCCATTCGTGGGCGCGGAGCAGCGATACCGTCTCCGGAGCCAGAATTCCCTCGGGGACGTCGGGTCGCTTCATATGCCGGGCGACCAGGGTGCGAGCCAGTGCCGGGATATCTTCCTTGCGTTCGCGCAGCGGAGGCAGGCGGATCTCAAAGGTGTTCACGCGGAAGAACAGGTCTTCGCGGAAACTCCCTTCCGAGACCATGTCCTGCAGGTTGCGGTTCGTCGCGCAGACAATGCGCACATCGACGTTGATTGTCTCGTTCTCGCCGACTCGCCGCAGCTCGCCCGATTCCAGAAATCGCAGCATCTTGACCTGCATCTGCTTGTCGAGTTCGCCCAGCTCGTCGAGGAACAGCGTCCCGCCCTTGGCGATCTCGATCAGCCCCTTGCGAGCTGTCTCCGCGCCTGTAAAGGCGCCCTTCTTATGCCCGAACAGTTCGCTCTCGACCAGATGTTCTGGTAGGGCACCGCAGTTGACAGCCACGAACGGCATGTTGGCCCGCTGGCTGACTTCGTGAATTCGGCGAGCGACCAGTTCCTTGCCCGTCCCGGTCTCGCCCAGGATCAGCACGCTGGAGTCGGTCGGCCCGATCTTGTTGATCAGGTTCTTGACCCGCTGCATTGAGGGGGTGTCGCCGATGATATCGGTCGTGCCGCGGACAGACTTCAGCTCCGACTGCAGGGCGAGCGTGCAGTTTCGCAGGCGGTGCTTCTCGACAGCCCGGTTCACTGCGGTTGAGATCGTCGTCAGGTTGGCTGGCTTGGGGACGAAGTCAAAGGCTCCCAGCTGGAGCGCCTTGATGACCTCGGGCATGTTGCCGTGGGCGGTGGAGATAATGAAGTCGGTATCGGGATGATTCTTCTTGAGGTACTCGATCACGCCCCAGCCGTCGACGTTCGGCATCTTCAGGTCGGTGATTGCACAGTCGTAATGGTGCTCTTCGAGCAGCTTGATGGCGGCGGCCCCGTCTTCGGCGACGGTGACATCGTGCCCCTGCTTTTGGAGTTCATTTTTGATCACCAGCCGCAACCCCGGCTCGTCATCGACGAACAGAATGCGGAGGGAATAGGTGTTCGGATTGCTCATCGTCTCACTCCCTGACCAGTGCTTCGACTTCCTTGTCAAAGCCTGCCGAATGGGCTTCGGCAGATTCGGCCACTTCCGTGGGAGCGGGGTGATAACAGAAATTCGCAAAACAGAGCAACACGAGTCGGCGCGATTCGCATCGAGTCTCGCCGCCGAAGGGCACTTTTCCGCGTCGAACGAGTTTCCGCATTAGAAAAGCGAGTCGCCGTCCCCTCCAGCTGGGACCGTTTCCGATTCGTGGTGACTCATCAGGGCGAGTCTGTCATATTCCCGCTTGACCAGCGGGATGCTGGATCAACGACAACCACAAGGAGGTTCCGTGTCGAGGTCGCACCGAGTTCAGATCTGGCCGTGGATGGTTCTGCTGTGCGCGGGGCTGCTCATGTTTGCGGGACTGAGCGGGATCGCGCGCGGAGATGAACTGGCCAGCGGTTCGCGGTTCTTTTCCCGGCAGCTGCTGTGGATCGCCATCGCGATTCCGGCCATGGTCGGCCCGCTGATCGTGCATTATCGGAAGCTGCGACTGGCGGGCTACTGGCTTTACGGCTTGTCGCTGGTCCTCTTGTGTGTCGTGTTCTTCTGCCCGCCTCGGAACGGGGCTCGAGGCTGGATCCCGCTGGGAGTGGCGGACTTTCAGCCATCGGAGCTGATGAAGCTGGCCCTGATTCTGACCCTTGCTCGCTATCTGATGTACTGCCGCACGCATCGGACCTTGTGGGGGATGGTGCCTCCGTTTGCGCTCACACTGGTTCCTGTGATTCTGATTCTTAAAGAGCCGGACCTCGGGACAGCGATTCTGTTCTTTCCGGTGCTGTTCGCGGTGCTGTTCGCTGCGGGAGCCCGCTGGCCGGCGCTGCTGCTGGTGACGGCGATGGGAGTCGCCAGTTTGCCAGTCGTCTGGAAGGCCATGACGGCCGAACAGCGGTCGCGCGTGACGGTCCTGTTTCAGCAGGTCGACGGCGAGTCGCGCGGCGGCGATGACTATCAGCTGCATCAGGCCAAGCAGATGCTGGCCTTTGGCGGAACCTGGGGCAGCGAGCTGAGCGGCCCTGCGGTGCCTGACCCGGCGGCGTACCATCTGCCGGCGTCGCGCAATGACTTTGTGTTTTGCCTGATCGGTGAGCGCTGGGGATTGGTCGGTTGCCTGTCGGTGCTGGTGACCTATCTCGTCTTGCTGGCGTGTGGTCTGGCGATTGCTGCCGGGACGCAGGAGCCCTTTGGTCGGCTGGTGGCGACGGGGGTGACGGCGCTGCTGGGGACTCAGCTGGTGGTTAACACGGGAGTGACCGTGGGGCTGATGCCGATCACGGGAATTACCTTGCCACTGATGAGCGCGGGAGGGTCGAGCCTGGTGACGACGTGTCTGGCTATTGGCCTGCTCATCAATATTGGACTGCGACCCGACTATGAGCTGTCGGGTGATCCGTTCCAGTTCCGGGAGCCGGCCCTATCGTGATCGGCTGGGCGCTCAATCTGGTCTATGCCGGGCTGTTGCTGGTCTTGAGCCCGCTGCTGGCGTTTCGAGCGTTGTGGCAGGGAAAGTACCGGCAAGGCTGGGCCGAGAAGCTGTGGGGCCGCGGACCGTCTCGCACGGCAACGGGCCCCGCCATCTGGCTGCACGCGGTCAGCGTCGGCGAGGTGCTGATCCTGCGCACGATCCTGCCTCAGCTGCGCGAGGCGATCCCCGGCTGCGAGTTTTGGATCTCGACAACCACTCACACCGGGCACGCCGTTGCTCGCGAGAAGTATCCGGATTGTCAGGTGATTTACTTCCCTCTCGACTTCACCTGGGCGGTGAAGCGGGCCTTGGCGCGGGTCAGGCCCTCGCTGATTGTGCTCGTCGAACTGGAGCTGTGGCCCAACTTCATTCGCGAAGCCGCTGCCCGCTCGATCCCGCTCGTACTCATCAACGGTCGGATGAGTGAACGCAGCTTTCGGGGTTACCGGCGGATTCGCTGGCTGATGCGCGGGCTGTGGACGGGCTTTGCCAGGATCGCCGTGCAGACTGAAGAGTACCGCCGCCGCCTGGCCGAACTGGGAGCTCCGGAGGAGCGGCTGGTCGTCACGGGCTCAACCAAGTTTGACGGGCTGGAAACCGATCGCCAAAACCCGCGCACTCGAGAGATTCGCGAGGGTTTCAGGCTGCGCGATGATGAGCTGGTCTTCATGGCGGGCAGCACTCAGGCTCCCGAAGAGTCCTACGCGATCGATTCCTGGCTGGCCATGAGGCCCCGTTATCCACAGCTGCGGCTGGTGCTGGTCCCACGGCATCAGGAGCGATTTGAGGAAGTTGCGAGCCTGGTGCAATCGCGCGGGTTGCCTCTGCTTCGCAGGTCGCAGATCAAGGCCGGGACGCCCTTCACCTCTGACCGTACTTCCGAGGGAAAAAGCGAGCCGGAGGTTCTTCTGCTGGATACGCTGGGCGAGCTCGGCGCGGCTTGGGGCCTGGCTGATATCGCGTTTGTCGGTGGCAGCCTGACTCCCCGTGGTGGCCAGAACATGATCGAGCCCGCAGCCTATGCAGCTGCCGTACTGTTCGGGCCGAACACGAGCAATTTCCGCCAAGTCGTGGAGCTGCTCTTGACGGAGCAGGCGGCGCTGGTCGTTCAGACTCCCGAGGATCTGACCCGTCGGGTCGGAGAGCTGCTGGAGAATCTCGATCGGGCACGCGACCTCGGCGCGACAGCCCAGCGACTGGTCCTGCTCCAGCAGGGAGCGACCGCACGCACGGTGCAACTCCTCACCGATGTGTGTGCCCACTCAGTTCGCGAGTCGTAGGACGGGCACTTTTGCCCGTCCCGCCCGGTGTGTCGCCGTCAGGACAAGGCGTTCGGTAAGCGGGATTCCAAAGAGTTCCCAGATTCTTATGATCCACCCCGGTTCAATCCGCGTTTCGAAGTGACAACCCTGGAGTAAGATTGATGGATCTGGAACCGATCGTTTGCGGGAGTTGTGGTGCGGCCCTCACCATTCCGGCGGATGTGCAGTTCGTGAACTGTCGGCATTGCGGCACCGCTCTGAAAGTTCAGCGAAATGAAAGTGTGACCTTTACCGAGGTCATGAACACCCTTCGTGAGCAGTCCGCGCGGATTGAGGAAAATACCGAACTCCTCCGCATCCAGGGCGAGATCGCCTTACTCGACCGGGAGTGGGAAGAACGCACTGCGCAGTTGATTGTCCAGGACAAACATGGCCGATTATCAATCCCCGGGAAGACCTCCTCTGTTGTCATGGGAGTGGTCCTGGCATTGTTCTTCACATTCTGGACGGCAGTTGCATCGTTCATCTTTCCACCGTTTGCCATCGTCGGCGTGGTGTTGATCGTGGTCTCGTTTTTTCTGAGTATCAGTTCGTACTGGAAAGCGGAACAGTACGAACGCCTGAAGGCAGAGCACGAGACTCGACGTCAGGTGCTCATGAACCGGTTGAGGTGTCAGTGAGATTTAAGCTGGAGCGAGCCGGAGCGTGGGAACGAGATCGTAAAATGGGACTTGCATCGGCAGCGTCGATTTCGGTTCGTGAGGAGTTGGATGATGATTGACAGCAAAATGCATCTTCGCGCGATGCGTGCATTGCATGAAGCCTTGGCAGCGTTGAGAACGAAGGAACTACTCGCAGGCGATGCATCGACTGCCAGCATTTTGGATGACCTTGAGATATTGCCCAAATATCTCGTAGAGCCAACCGATCGAACTGACATGATACGTCTATTGATTGAGGATGTGGCACGGAAACTCGAAAGCCCATACATTCTGGCTGGATATCTAGGGGAGCGGACCACTGAGTGGTGATTTGGAAACTCGTCCCCAAGCTCTGCGAATCGTCTCGATGTCGCGAGAACTCAGCGAGCGGAGGATGTGAGTCCTCCGTGCCAGACCGAATGGGACCTGACACCGCCAGTCGCTCTGGGGAGAGATCGGGGCTGTGATCGGTTCTCCCGCGTGGCACCCCCGACTCACTTCGGGGGCTCGCCGGGGTGGGACTCGCTGGTGACCGTTTCCATCTGGCTACACACGAAACGTCAAAATCCTCGTGATCCATTCGCCGCCAGCTTACGTTCCGTAGAGAACGCCACTGTGAACAGACGGTGAGGCGTGGAGTGGATGTGCGAACTCATTGGCAGAGGGCATCATGGTGATCAATGCTGGCGCTGCGGCAGCTGCCGCCGCAGCAGCCCGTCGGCGACAAGAGGAAGAGGAATCGATGACTGGATACTCGAGCGAAGACTTGGCGGGGAACTGGGAGTTCAAGATCCTGCGGGCGGTGACTCGCCAGTTTCAGAGTCCTGACACTTTGCGGAAGGTTCTGGCGGAAGAAGCCCAGGCCGGATGGATCCTGGTCGAGAAGTTTGATGACCAGCGTCTCCGGTTGAAACGCCCGATGTCCGCCCGCGAGCATGACCACGAGCTAGGCATCGACCCCTATCGCACAACGTATGGCATGAATGAAACCACGCTGGCAATTATCATCATCTTCTGCGCCTTGATGATTCCCCTGATGATTGGCCTAGTCGTCGCGCTTTCCAGGTGATGATCGGCGATCGATCGGGGCGTCGGCTGGGTGGCTCTGTCATCGGAGCCCTGGCCATCAGCGACGGTGCCGTGTCTTGGGAGTCAGGGTTTGGGCTTCGCGCCACTGGTAATGAATTCGGCTCGTGTCACAACCCCATCCTGATTGGCGTCGAACTTCGTAAACCGCTCTCGGGACGCAGCGTTGTCGCTCTGTTTCGTGAGGTACTCCTCCAGCGTCAGCTGCGCCTTGCCGGGGTAGAGGCGATCGTAGCGGGCCTCGCGGCTTTCGTTCTCGGGAGCAGGCTTCTTCTCTGTGGACGGAGCCGTCGGCTTTTCGGCTTTCGGCTTCTTGACCACAGCTGCGGACCCGACGGGCGGGAGTGACTGCACCAGGGTCTCGAGCAGCGGCTTGTGCTCGGGTCGGTCATGCAGGCTGACGGTCTCGGTCGGATCGTTCAGCTCGTCATACAGCTCGATGGCCTCGATCCTGGAACCGCTGCGTTCGCGCCAGAAGGTGGCGCGCCAGCGTTCGTTGCGGATGCTGTACCCCATCAGTGAGTTACGCGGGTACTGGCTGATGGCGACCTTCAGCATGGGGGCCTTCGGGTTCTCGATGTAGGTTCTCAGACTCTGCCCCGCGAGACCCTCAGGAGTCGGTAGTCCGCACAGGTCGGTCAGCGTCGGAAAGACGTCGACAAACTCGACCGGAGCCTGGCATTTTTGCCCGATCGTGCGGGACTTCGGCAGGCTGATCAGTAAAGGAGCCCGGGCAGCGATCTCGAAGTTCGTGTGCTTGTGCCAGAGCCCGTGATCTCCCAGCTGCCAGCCGTGGTCGCCCCACAGGACGATGATCGTATTGTCAGCCAGGCCCTGCTCATCCAAGGCATCGAGCAACCGTCCGACCTGGGCGTCCATGTAGCTGATGCAGGCGTAGTACCCGTGCCGGAGTGTCTTCGCGAACTCTGCTGGGATCGGGTTCCCCGCAGGAACGCCGGGGTAGGAGTGCAGCTCGCCGTTCGTGTGCCCGGCGAACTCCGGGCACCCCTGCGGCAGCTGGCTGGTCGTCGGAACGGGAATCGAATCGGGGTCGTACAGATCCCAGTACTTCTTGGGCGCGACAAAAGGCAGGTGAGGCTTCACGAAGCCGACCGCCAGAAAGAACGGCTTGGCGTTCGACTTGGCTTGCTGGATCCGCCGCACCGCTTCCGCTGCGACGGCCCCATCGGGCAGCTCATCGTCGGCCTTGGGACTGACTTCGAAGGCCGGTCCCTTCTTGGGGGACTTGTTGTTCTTGCGGGCGGGGCCGTCCTCTGTCGGGTTCGCGTACTCTTCAGTCGTTACGTTGTGCCGCGTGACGATCTGTTTCGTCCAGTCGTTCGGGTCGGTATCGACGGCCCGGCCTTTCGGATACCAGTGCGGTTCGTTCCAGGAGCGACCGTCCTCGAAGCCGGAGTGATAGATCTTGCCCAGTGCGGCACAGTGGTAGCCGTTGGCCTTGAACTGCTGCGGCAGCGTGATGCAATCGGGCTGGGCGACTCGGAAGTGAGTTTCCAGATCCCAGACCTTCGTTGTGTCGGGACGCAGCCCCGTCATGATGGCGGTGCGAGACGGGCTGCACACCGCCTGCTGGCAATAGGCGCGCTCGAAGACGATCCCCCGCGCGGCGATGCGATCAATGTTCGGCGACTTCACGACCGTGTTGCCGTAGCACCCCAGCTCCGGACGCAGGTCATCGACGGCGATAAACAGAATGTTGGGGCGCGAGTCAGCCAGCCCCGCAGAGGCCATTGCCACAAACAGCAGACAGAAACAGAACCGCAGCATGAATCACCTGGTGGAGAGAGGGGCGAGTCTGAGCAGATTAAGCGGCGCTCGGCACGCTCGCAAGAACGACTCCTCGAAGTCACTCGACTCCGGGAGTTCAGCGCCGATGTCTACGCCGGCTCCCCTCTCCCCCCGGGAGAGGGGCTGGGGGTGAGGGTGCGTGACCAGCGGACAGAACGTGCCCTCCTCCCTGCGGTACCGTTCCTCTTTGGTCACCTCGTTCCAGCGATTTCGGAGAAATCGCCGACAGGGCAGCGCTCTTTCGCGGAGCGAAAGGCGACAATCCCCGGAGCAGGCGTCCGGCTCATCTTCCCTCGAACATGCGATTTCACGACACTGCTTTCCCATCGATCGAGGAGCCAGTTGTGGTCGACGCGCGGGAGTTTCGATTTGAGTTTCCCTGCCCGCAATGTCAGGGCCGGTTGAGGCTGCGCGATCGGTCACTGATTGGAACCCGCTGGAACTGTCCGGAATGTCAGGCTCCGCTGGAGATTCGCGATGCGGGTCAGGGCGGACTGGTGGCGACCCTGGCAACCGGGGAGTCGACCAAGCTGCGGCCTCCGACGGCCGGGATTGGAGTCCGCACTGCCACCGCGCTGGTCGCGATTGTGCTCATCACGGGCGTCGCTGTGTTCGTCCTGCAGGCTCCCGAACCAACGCCGCCGATCCCTGCTCAGCCCGTTGCCGTAACTCCGCAGCCTCCCACTCCGGACCCGGTACCTGAGCCGGTCCCAGTCACTCCTCCCCGAGTCGTATCTGCCGAGACCCAGCTCACAGCAATCGGCCAGTGGCTGGGGCAGCAGCACGACAAGCATGGGGCGTTTCCAGTGGGGGTCGAGCCCGGTTCGCTGCCGGTCTCCGAGCGTTTCGGCTGGATGGCCCTCTTCGTCGAGGAAACCAGCAACGCGGCTCAGGCCACTCCGGATCGGACTCGCAGCTGGAACGATCCTGCGAACGATTTGTTTGTCCGGCAGAGAGTCGGCGGGCTGATCAACCCGCTGGTCACAGCTGTTGCGAGCGAGAGCGGCTATCCGGCGGGGCACTATGTGGGAGTGGCGGGGGTCGGGGCCGATGCTGCCGCTCTGCCGAAGTCGAATCCCCGGTCGGGGATCTTTGGAGTCAATCGCCGGACGACGCGCGACGACATTCGAGATGGAGCTTCGAACACGCTGATGGTGCTGGGCGTCGACAGCTCGCCGGACTCCTGGGCCAGCGGAGCGGGGGCGATGCGGGGGCTGAGTGCCGAACCGTATCTGCATGGCCCCGATCATTTCGGAACCGGGCAAGCTGACGGGATGCACGCCTTGATGGCGGATGGAAGTGTGAAGTTCCTCTCCGCCCAGACCGATCCGAAGCTGCTGCGGCGGATGGCTGCAATGGCGGATGGGCTGCCGCTGGATGCTGCAGTGCCGGGTGAGCCGAAAGATCCCGAGCCCGTAGCCACTCCTCAAGACCAGATGCCGATTACGGTCGAAGTGACCCCGGAGCGCCGGGGGTATGACTACGAACGCCATCTATCGGTCGCGATCTCCCGGTTCCAGACCCCGCAGCCGATCGCTCTGCGGGTCTTGTTGCGCCAGCTGGCTGAGATGTCAGCAATGCCGATCGACCTCGGCGAACTGGCTGAGGATGGGGCACTGGATCAACCGGTGTCGATCGACTTGAAACAGACGACGATTCGTCGTGTCCTGGAGGAGTGCCTGAGGCCCGCCCAGCTGACGTTCACCGCAGACGAGAAGGGGATTCGGCTGCGCCGAGCGGCTCCGTAGAGTGCGATAGAACTCTGGGCAGAACCTCGAAGATTGGCTTGCGACCGAGCCTCCGAAAGGCGCTCGCGGTGATTGTGAACAGGCACGTTTTCTGGTAGTATCTCGGCTCTGGAGAAAGGGCAGAGCGGATTTCTGCAAATTGATTCTCCAAATGGACTTGCGTCGCATCCCCTGATCGTCGGGGCGGTCTGCGGCAAAGGAGTTGACCGTTGGTTTCCAAGAACGACCCGCCTTCCTCGGCTTCTGGGGCTCCTGGTGACGATCGCATCCAGCGGATGGATATCCGCGAGGAGATGCAGCAGAGCTATCTGACCTACGCGATGAGCGTCATCATCAGCCGTGCGCTGCCGGATGCTCGCGATGGTCTGAAGCCGGCTCAGCGGCGCATTCTGGTCGCGATGAACGACCTGAGTCTGGGGCCGAACTCAGCGCGAATGAAGTGCGCGAAGATCTCGGGCGACACGTCGGGGAACTATCACCCGCACGGTGAAGCTGTGATCTATCCGACCCTGGTGCGTCTGGCCCAGGACTGGGTGATGCGCGAGGTGCTGATCGACAAGCAGGGGAACTTTGGCTCGATCGCGGGCCTGGGCCCCGCAGCCATGCGATATACCGAAGCCCGGCTCTCGTCAGCTGCGGCCGACCTGCTGGACGACCTGAACAAGGACACGGTCGACTTCGTCCGCACCTATGACCAGCGGAACGAAGAGCCAGTCGTGCTGCCCGCTCGGTTTCCGAACCTGCTGGTGAACGGCTCGACCGGGATCGCGGTCGGAATGGCGACCAGCATTCCGCCGCATAACCTGGTGGAAGTCGCCTCCGCCGTGCAGATGTTGATCGACAACCCGGATGCGACAGTCGATGACCTGATCGAAGTCCTCCCCGGTCCGGACTTCCCGACCGGAGGTGTGATCTGTGGGCGCTACGGAATTCGTCAGGGATACCAGACCGGTCGCAGCACTCTGACCGTGCGGGCCAAGGTCGACTTCGAGACCGAAAAGAACACCGAAGTCATCGTCGTCAAAGAGATCCCGTACTTCGAAACTCGCGACCGGATCAAGGAGAAGATCGAAGAGCTGATCAAGGACGACAAGATCAAGGGGATCTCGCGCGTCGTCGACTTCACCGACCGTAAGACGCCGACGTGGCAGGTGCGGCTGCATATCTATCTGAAGCGGGATGCCGACCGCGAAGTCGTTCTCAATCAGCTCTACAAGTACTCTCCGCTGCAGACCACGGTCAGTGTGATCCTGCTGGCGCTCGTTGGCAACCGGCCGCAGACACTCAATGTGCGCGAACTGCTGCAGGAGTTCCTGCGGCACCGGGTCACGGTGATTCGTCGCCGGACCGAGTTCCTGCTGGCGGAAGCCCGCAAGCGCAAGCACACGGTCGAGGGGCTGCTGATCGCCCAGATCGACATCGATCAGATCATCAGCACGATCCGCAACTCCCCCAGCCGCACCGAGGCCAAGGTCCGGTTGCAGGCGATCAAGGTCCCCGGCGAGCTGATCGCGCGGGCTCTGGGCGAGTCCGGCTACTCGATGTTCCAGGACGAGCAGGGGGTCCACGAAGCCTACTCGCTCTCGGCCAATCAGACCGAAGCAATCGTCAGTATGCAGCTCGGTTCGCTCGCCAATCTGGAGCGGGAAAACCTGCAGGGCGAGCACCAGACGCTGCTTGATCAGATCAGCGGCCACCTGAAGCTGCTGGCCTCGGACACCAACATCCTGGCCCTCGTCCGGGGTGAGATGGATGACCTGAAGGCCAAGTTCCCGACGGCTCGGCGGACCGAGATTTCGGAAGAAGAGCTGACCGATGTCGACAAGGACTCGTTGATTGCCGAAGAGCCGATGGTCGTGACCCTCTCGCAAAAGGGGTACGTGAAGCGGACTCCGCTGACGACTTATCAGGCTCAGAACCGCGGCGGCAAGGGGATCGCGGGAGCCAAGAACGACGAAGAAGATCCGATCGAACACCTGTTCGTGTCGAGTACTCACGCTTACCTGCTGTTCTTCACGAATCGCGGCCGTGTCTACTGGCAGAAGGTCTATGACCTGCCGCTGCAGGGCCGGACCGCCAAGGGGCGGGCACTCGTCAATCTGCTGACTCTCGAAGACGGCGAAACGGTTCAGGACTGCATTGATGTGCGTGAGTTCGTCGACAACCAGTTCCTGCTGATGGCCACGCAGGCGGGGATCGTCAAGAAGACCGCCCTGTCCGCTTACAGTCGTCCCAAGAAGGGCGGGATCATCGCGATCAAGCTCGATGAGGGGGATGCTCTCATTGATGTCGTGAAGGTCTCGCCGGGCCAGGATGTCGTGCTCAGCACCTCGCTGGGGATGTCGATTCGGTTCTGCGAATCCGACGCCCGCGCGATGGGCCGCGACACGATGGGGGTCAAGGGGATCAAGCTCGGCAAGGGCGATCAGATCGTCGGCATGGTCGTTGCCGAAGAGAACGCCACGCTGCTCACCGTCTGCGAAAACGGGTACGGCAAGCGGACTCCGTTCGGAGTCGTTGAAGCCGACGAGGTTCCCGCTGATAGCGATCTCCCCGAAGGTGAAGTCGCGGAAGCTGAACCGGTTGAAGAAGACACCGAAGACCCGACCAGCCCCAGCGGCATGCGGTATCGCCGCCAGCGCCGCGGCGGCAAGGGACTTCGCGACATCAAGACGACTGACCGCAACGGCAAGGTCATGGGGATCCTGGCTGTGCATGACGGCGACGACGTGCTGATGGTGTCGCAAAGCGGCATGATGCAGCGAATCCGAGCTGCCGACATCAGTCTGATCGGCCGCAACACGCAGGGAGTCCGAATCATGCGGCTCGATGGCGAGAAGCTCGCCAGCATCGCCCGCATCCCGGCTGAGGTCGCCGAAGAGACGACGACACCTCCGACGGCGACACCGCCTGCGGACGGACCGGCTCCTGACGCCCCGGAAGCTCCTCCCGAGGCGTAAGCCATCGGATTCTGAACGAGTCCTGGCTTGATGCTGCGGCTTGAGAGCTTCCGCCGTGGTTACCGCTTACTGCGGGCACCGGCGGGCTCGGGGGCTGGCGCAGCCGCCTTGCGGGGCTGGACCATCCGCGCCATCAGGCCTTCAGCCGAGATGCAGTGGACGACGCGTTGCGACAGATCATCCATCTCCATGACCAGCGAGTCGATCTTGCTGGAGAAATACATGTGCATCACCAGGGCGGGAATCGCGATCACCAGCCCGACCACCGTAGTGACCAGAGCCAGCGCGATTCCCTGGGCCAGCTGATCGGTCTGCCCCATCGCTCCTGCAAACGCGATCTGGCTGAATGAATCGAGCATCCCCCAGACTGTCCCGAGCAGTCCCAGCATCGGGGTGATCGTGTGAATCCCGTGCAGCACCCGCAGATTGGTCCGCAGATCGGCGACCTGCCGCTCCCCGCCGTCAATGATGGCCTGTTCGACCTCGACGCTGGGCTTACCCCACTTGCGAACAGCGTGGGCAAAGATGTTGGCGATCGGACTTTGATTCTGCTGGCAGACCTGCAGAGCTTCT
The DNA here is from genome assembly GCA_044337025.1 of Planctomycetaceae bacterium. GTDB lineage: Bacteria > Planctomycetota > Planctomycetia > Planctomycetales > Planctomycetaceae > TH-plancto1. Next base: position 18,631 of record JBIIOI010000038.1, on the reverse strand, counting down.
TCCTGCTCCATCTCTCCGTCTTCCAGCAGGCGAATGAACCGCTGGACGAACGGTTTGGGGATCACCCGTCCGCGACGCAGTGCGACCAGCCGGTCGACCGTAAACCACAGGAAGACAATCGACGCCATCGCAAACGGGATGTTCCACACCCCCAGCGAATTGATCATGTCGATGACGTTGGTCGAGATCTTTCGAACTTGCTCGGCGTTCCCGGGAGCCGCGACAGCAGGCACCCCGTCCGCTTCCACTGCCACCGGTTCAGGAGAGTCCTGAGCCCAGCTGACAGTTCCCACGGCCCAGATCGCGAGCAGCGTGAGCAGGCACCATCGTGAAAATGTCCCAAACATGGGCAGTGGCCAAGTTCGCATGCCAAGTCCTGTTTGACCGGGGGGGCTTCCAATCCGAGAGGAAGTCTATCCGGAGAGTGGGGTATGAGTTAAGGCTGGTTCTCTGAGATCGTGCTGCGAGGGGGCCAGCCGACCGGGCTGAGCGGTAGAGATTCCTGTCGCTTAAGGAATCTGATCGCTGCGGGGGCCGCAGTCTGGGATAACGGACCCTTGATGCGTTAGACTGTCCGGCACAGGTGATCACCTGGACCGAAACTCCTGGGGGATGCGGACGCATGCGAGCGATTGGACTTTTTCTGCGCGGGGCCATGGGCCTGGCACTTGTGGCAGCATTGGCAGGCACACTGCAGGCCGCCGATCCGAACGAAGCTGGCTTTCACTCGATCTTTAACGGCAACAGCTTTGAAGGCTGGAAGCCGTGGGCCGGAGACGAAGGCTTCTGGCGAATCGAAGAAGGGGCCATCACCGGCGAGTCAACTGCCGAGAAACCGCTCAATCACAACACCTTCCTCGTCTGGGACAACGCCGAGGTCGATGACTTCGAGCTGCGTCTGCAGTTCAAGTTGACCGGCGATATGAAGGCGGCCAACAGCGGAATTCAGTTCCGCGGCCAGATTCGTCCCGATGGACATGTCGTCGGGTACCAGGCCGACATCGACCTGGCTGGTCAGTGGGCCGGAGCTCTCTATGACGAGGCCGGTCGCGGATTGCTCGCTGGTCGCGGCAAGAAGGTCAAAATCGCCGTCGATGGCAAGAAGGATGAGTCCAGCGGCGATGAGGCGGCCCTGGTCAAGGCGGGCGAGTGGCATGACTACTCGATCACCGCGCACGGCAATCACATCACATTGAAGATCAATGGCAAAGTCACCAGCGAAGTCTGGGACGACCAGAAAGACGCCGCCAACGACCCGAACAAGCAGGCCGACCGCATCGGTCTCCTGGCTTTGCAGATGCACTCGGGTCCGCCGCAGAAGGTGCAGTTCAAGAACATCCGCGTTAAGCGGCTCAAGATGGAGAAAGAGAAGAAGGTCGTCTTTATCGCCGGTCGCCCGAGCCATGGCTGGGGCTCTCACGAGCACAACGCCGGCTGTCTGCTGCTGGCCAAGCGAATCAACGAGTCCGGTCTGCCGCTGGTGGCGACCGTCTATCGCAGTGGCTGGCCCAAGGACCCCTCCGCCCTCGATAACGCCGACACGGTCGTCTCCTACTGCGATGGCGGCGGGGCACATTACCTCAACGATCGGCTGGAGGATTTCCAGCATCATGTCGACTCCCGCCATGTCGGGCTGGTCTGTATTCACTATGCGGTCGAGACCACCAAGGGGCCCTGCGGCGATAAGTTCCTCAGCTGGATGGGCGGATACTTTGAGCCGCACTACTCCGTGAATCCGCACTGGACCGCCAAGTACGCGAAGTTCCCCGAGCATCCGATTTCGCGCGGGGTTCAACCCTTCGAGATCAACGACGAATGGTACTTCCACATGCGGTTTGTCGAGGGGATGAAGAATGTCACCCCGATCCTGACCGACTTGCCGCCGCGCGAAACGATGCAGCGCGGTGATGGCCCTCATAGTGGTAACCCAGAGGTGCGCGCTGCCGTGCTGGAACGCAAAGAGCCGCAGCACATGGGCTGGGCCTATGAACGTCCCGAAGGCAAGGGCCGCGGTTTCGGCTTCACCGGCGGTCACAACCACCAGAACTGGCAGAACGACGACTTCCGCAAGGTCGTCCTCAATGCCATCGCCTGGACGGCGGGCCTCGATGTCCCCAAGGACGGCGTCGCTTCGTCGACCCCCTCCAACGACGAAATGGACGCTAACCAGGACGAGCCCAAGCCCGGCAGCGCCCAGGCTCCGGCTCCCGCCAAGGCCGCCGATCAGCTGACCGGCGATGCCAAGACTAAGGCCGCCGCCAGCACTCCACTTGTCTCTGCCAAGACGCCGAACCACTCGGTCGAGATGGAAGCCGATGTCACCGGAGCCAAGCAGCTCTATCTGGTCGTCACTGATGGCGGCGACGGCTTCGGAGCCGACTGGGCCGACTGGGCCGAACCGCGTCTGATCGGGCCAGCAGGCGAGAAGAAGCTGACCGAGCTGAAGTGGAAGACTGCTTCGGTCGACTGGGGCAATGCCAACGTCGGCAAGAATGCCGGAGGTGACAATCTCTCGATCAACGGCAAGCCGGTCGAGTACGGGATTGGCGTGCACGCCAACTCGATCCTCGAGTTCGATCTGCCCGCCAATCACACCTTTACCAAGTTCAAGGTGCGGGGCGGCGTCGACAACGGCGGCACCAATCAGGGGATCGGCTCGACCGTCCAGTTCCACATCTTCACGCAGCGTCCGCCCAAGAGCGTGCTGGCCTCGGTCGCCAGCGGTGGCTCGGGCGGAGGTGGCGGCAGCCGTGAGATCGCCGATGCGGTCTCACAACTCGACGCGGGTGAGGGGCTCGCAGCCCAGCTCTTCGCAGGCGAGCCAACTCTGCTGAGCCCCAGCGACATCGATGTCGACCACCTGGGCCGCGTCTGGGTCTGTGAAGTCGTGAACTACCGCCATCGCAACGGCGAACGTAAGGAAGGGGACCGCATCCTCGTCCTCGAAGACACCGACAGCGATGGAGTCAGCGACAAGACCACGGTCTTCTACCAGGGCCACGAAGTCGACACCGCGCACGGCATCTGCGTGCTTGGTAACCGCGTCATCGTCTCGGTCGGCGACAAGGTCTGGAACTTCACCGACACCAACAGCGACCTCAAGGCGGATGACAAGCAGCTGATGTTCAGCGGCATTGACGGCTCGCAGCATGACCACGGCATCCATGCCTTTGTGTTTGGGCCGGACGGCAAGCTGTACTTCAACTTCGGTAACGCCGGTCGTCGGATCAAGGACAAGGACGGCAAGCCGATCGTCGACAAGGCCGGCAACGTCGTCGACGACAGCCGCAAGCCGTACCAGGAAGGGATGATCTTCCGCTGCGATCTCGATGGCTCGAACTTCGAGACCCTCGCCTGGAACTTCCGCAACAACTGGGAAGTGACCGTCGACTCATTCGGCGGCCTGTGGCAGTCGGACAACGATGACGACGGCAACCGCGGCGTGCGGATCAACTACGTCGTCGAGTACGGCAACTATGGCTACAAGGACGAGAAGACCGGAGCAGGCTGGCAGGCCTACCGCACCAACTGGGAGGAAGAGATCCCCCATCGCCATTGGCACCTCAACGATCCCGGTGTGATGCCGAACCTGATTCAGACCGGAGCCGGAGCTCCGACTGGAATCTGCCTGTACGAAGGCGAAATGCTCCCCGAGATCTTCCGCGGGCAGCCGATCCACTGCGACGCCGGTCCGAACGTTGTGCGGGCCTATCCGTCCAAGCCGGTCGGAGCGGGCTACACCGCAGAGATGGCCAACGTGCTCCACGGAGCCCGCGATAACTGGTTCCGACCGAGCGATGTCTGCGTCGCCCCGGATGGTTCGCTGATCATCAGCGACTGGTACGACCCAGGCGTCGGCGGTCACCGCATGGGCGACGCTGACAAGGGCCGCATCTTCCGCGTCGCGACCCCGGGGACCAAATACACCATCCCCAAGTACGATTTCACCACGGCCGAAGGAGCTGTGGAAGCCCTCAAGAGTCCGAATATGGAGGCCCGCTACCTCGCGTGGCAGGCTCTGCATGCCATGGGCGACAAGGCCGAGGCGGCGCTCACTGCACTCTGGAAAGACGCCAACCCGCGCTACCGGGCCCGCGCTCTGTGGCTGCTCGGCAAGCAGAGTGACAAGGCCAAGCAGCTGGCGGTGCTGCGAGCCGGTCTGACCGACTCGAACGTTGACATCCGCTGCACGGCGGTGCGTCTGGCTCGTCAACTGGCCGGAACGTTCAACGTCCAGGACCTCGAGGGAGCGATCAACCTCAAGGATCCTTCCCCAGCTGTGCGCCGCGAGATCCTCGTCGGCCTGCGTGAGCTGAAGATCGAGCAAGTTCCCCAGCTGCCGCAGGCGTGGGCCGAGCTGGCTCTGCAGTATGACGGCAAGGACCGCTGGTACCTGGAAGCTCTCGGCATTGCCGCCGAAGGTCGCTGGGATGCCTACCTCGATGCCTGGAAGGAAGCCGGCGGGAACGCGGGCGACAAGGCCGGTCGCGATATCCTGTGGCGGTCACGCGGAGATCAGACCGGACCAGCTCTGGCCAAGATCATCGCGAACCCCGCAACCACCGTCGCCGAACTGCCACGCTATTTCCGGGCGTTTGACTTCCTGACCGGAGAAGCGGCCCAGACCGCAATTGCGGAGCTGGCCTTCTCGGAACCCGCGGGCGATGCAGCTCGCAAAAACCTGATTGTCAGCGAGGCGATCACCCGTCTGCAGGGGAACATTGCCGCTGATCCGAAGTACAAGACCGCGCTCGACCGGGTTCTGACTGCTCAGAAGGGGACCGCGAACTTCGTGCGGCTGATCGAGTCGCTGAGCCTCAAGGACAAGTACGCTGATCTGCTCGAACTCGCGATCGCTAACCCCGATCAACAGCTCGGCGTTGACGCCGCAGGCGTCCTGCTCCGCAAGGAGCAGTGGGACCTGTTCAGCAAGGCAATCAGCGGCGAAGCCCCACGGGCTCTGGCCATGGTCACGGTCCTGGGCCTCTCGAACGATGGCCGGGCAGTGGGCCTGCTGATGGCTCCGGTCAAGAACAAGGAGGTCTCAGTCGACCTGCGCCGCGCCGCGGTCAAGGGCCTGGGCAACATCCGCTACGGAGCTCAGGAACTGGCCAAGCTCGCCGCGACCGAAGGGGGCGTAACACCCGACATCAAGGACACGGTCGCAGCCACCCTGCACTCGGTCCAGTGGCAGGACATCAAGGACCAGGCTGTGAAGCTCTATCCGCTGCCTCCGGGCAAGGATGCCGAGCCGATCCCGCCGCTGCCCGAACTGGCCAAGCGGAACGGCGATGTCGCCAACGGCCGCGTCCTGTTCAACACGATCGGCACCTGCAACAAGTGCCATATCGTGAACGGCATCGGCCGCGACGTCGGCCCGAACCTGTCCGAGATCGGCAAGAAGCTCTCGAAGCAGGCGATGTTCGAGTCGATCCTCTACCCCAGTGCCGGCATCAGCCACAACTACGAACAGTGGGCTGTGACGACGACCGACGGCCAGGTGGTGACGGGCCTCCTGGTCAGCAGCACCGACGCCGAGACTCAGATCAAGGACGTCAACGGCCTGATCAAGACGATCAAGGCCTCCGAGGTCGAGGACAAGGTCAAGCAGTCGGTCTCGCTGATGCCCGCCGATCTGCAGAAGCTGATCAGCGTCAAGGAAATGACCGACATCGTCGAGTACCTGACCACGCTGAAAGAAGCCGCCCCCGCCGACAAGAAGTAGCCCGCCGTAGCAGAATTCGTAAGAATTCTGCCCTCAGCGTTTCTCTTTGCCTGCTTCCTCCCCTCTCCTCCGGGAGAGGGGTCCAGGGGCGATGGCGCACATGCGAGATCCACAGCGAGCGGCGGACGCCAGTCCGTCGTGCCAGGAGCGGCACGGCGTCAGCCTGCCGAGTCTTCCAGAAATGCACCCCAGGCACTCCAACACAAAACAATCACATCCAGACCCAGGGAACGTGTCGTGACCAAACTTGCGATGATCTGTGTATGCTCAGCAGTATTGATAGGGTATGGGGGCGAGAGTTCTGTTCCGCCGCTCCCGTCCACACCACCCAGTCAGCCCTCGCCCCCGGCAATCGTAGAGCCGCAACCACAGCCCGCCGCTCAGTCCCCGGTAGCACCCGTGACCGCCCAACCGGCCGAACCGAACGCCGCAGCTTCTCAAGATCGCGTCACAGTGATCACGCCGGAGATCATCGAGGAGAATTTCTATTCTCTGCACGATTTGTATCCCGATCAGACTCTGGAAGTGACAGGAACAATTGACAGCATGTCCATCGCGGAAGACTACTTTTCCTTGATTGAATTGAAGACCGCGAAGCCGAATTCGCTGGCAAAGTGTCCGACAGAGGAGCCAGAAATCTGGGCTCGGTGTGCCCATGGACAGACGGTCACCTTGCGGGGGCAGGTTCAGCGCCTGGATCGATTCACTCAGAGAGTGATCTGGAAGGTCGTGAACGTTCAGGGGAGCGTCCCGCCTGTTTTGACAAGTGTTGAGCTCGCGAAAGAGTTTACTGATCACGACTCACGAGCGAGTGCCGACTACGCCGACCAGTCGTTTTACCTCACTGGAGAGATCATTTCGACTGATCGTTACACCTGCATTCTGAAATCTGATGGTGTGACAGAAGTCCAAGTGGATCTGCCAGAAGATTCACTGGTCTTTCCCAATCCGTTCTTGAAGTCTCCCGATTTTCAAGTGGGCAAGACCTTAACCCTGCTCGCAAAGTATGATCCGCTGTTACACGAACCGGGGGCTGTGAATCTGGATGGATTCCAAATCACGCGTCCGTTTCCTATCCCGGGGACTCAGTATGCGACGGCAATCGGGTCAGCAACTGAGCGGATGGGCAAACGTGAACAAGCAATGCTGGCTGCTCAACCGGACTTCACAATCACCTCGAATCCCGAATTCGATGCAGAAATCAAAGCAGATATATCGGCAGCAAGTCAGAAATACGATGGCAAGATCGGCGAATTCACTGGGACGATCGAATCATTTCACACAAACTTCGGTCGCATCAAGGATGAATTGGATTTGGGTCTGGGCAAGAACCTCCGTTTGATTGACTGCGAACTTGCCTCTGCCACGCCCTGGAAAGATTATCAGAAGCAGCAGACCGTCACGGTCCGAGGACGATTTGATGTCTCTCACCTGACTCTAAAGGACGCAGTCATCGTCAAGAGCGAACCGCACAACAAACCACGCATCTCGGTAACGACCGAGGAACTCGCCCAGAAAGTTGCAGCAGAGGGCAAGTTCTCCTTCGATACATGGAAGGACCAAGAGTTCGTCATCACTGGCAAGATTCACAAGGTGACAGCGGAGAATGCCTATTCCTCACAACTCCAACTGACTGCCGGAGAGTCCGCCGTGATTTACCTAAATTTCATTGACGCCGATCACGCCAAGTCCATCGAATTGGCGAAGCGTAAACCCGGTGAGACGTTCCGAGTCGTGGGCGAAGTACGAGACTGGTCGCCAGAACAGAAGTTCATCGAAATCGGAGACGCATGGGCACTGCCCTGACGCGGCAGGCGTGGCTGGGACAAGGTAAGCACCGAGTCAGGGTGGGCTGGGTGGCCCGACCGACTTGTCGGTTGGGTCGCGCAGCGACAAGATGCCTCCCCATCGATGTGAGTTCGCTGTCGATTCGCAAGCCCATGAAGAGGCTTCTTGTGCCTTTGGCACCCGGCCAATCTGGCCGGGCCACCCCTGCGGAATAGGAATACGGTTGATCAACTGCTCCGCCAGGTTAATCACGGATCGGGTGGCTGGGGTCGCAGCGAAGCGGAGCCCCCAGCGAGGCCCGCGTACGACTCGACCTGAATGACGACTTGCTCCGGGACCTTGCGCGAGACGCTGGGGGCTCCCGTTGGTCGACCCCAGCCACCCTCACTTGGGGATCACTTCGCCCCAGCCACGCCCGCCGCCGTTGACTCTTACAGAGGAACATCGTCATGAGAAACGACTTGAGTCTGAACAGGTGGTACGACTAGAACAGTATCACTCAACCCCTTGCTTGTGGTCCGTTTTGACGTCGGATGATAATGGACGATCGTTTGCCACCGAAGGAACAGCTGGAGCACTGATCCCGGAGGGAATCTCTCTTTCGACTCTAAAGTGACGTCTGGACCAACTTCTTCTCCATTGATCTTTAGTATCCACTGAGAATTCGTTTCTCCCGGAACGTTGATTGCTACATACTCTGAAAGCTGCAGTTTTGAGACAACTTCCGAAATGACATCTTGAACTCGTGCGTTGCGAGGAACATCAATCTCGTGATCGATTTTCCATTTGTCAGATATCAGCCGCGCACGAAACACCTCATTGTCACTCGGAAATCGTATCATCTTGAGTTTCAAGTCTAACCGTGGGATATCGTTAAAAACAACAGGAGAGGCGGGCTTGTTGATGGCACTTGGCTGGCCATTTATGATCACCCCTCCATGGATTTCGTCAATTCCACTTAGAGATACGTTCTCGTTGCCAACGATATCCAAATTTGACAAATCACTTGGAGATTTGTCACTGCCGTGTTTGTACATGTAGAGAATGCCCGAAACCGCAATAAGCACGATTACCACCCAAACTTGACGGGTCGTGAGCTTCGGAAACCTCGATATCACATGTTCAACCCAAGACGTCTCAGTCATGGACGGCCCCCGGTTCTTTCATGTTCCACCTGAACATGATGCTTGTTCAGTCAACGAGTTCTGACGACCTCTTCGCCGGAACTGAGCATCGGTTATAACGCAAAAAGCCCCGGTGGGGATCACCGGGGCTTTTTGGATTTCTTCAACTACTTCTTCTCGAACTCGGCGTCGATCACGTTGTCGTCGCCGCCACCGCCACCGGAAGACTCGGAGGGGTTACCCCCTCCGCTCGCCTGGGCGGCTTGGGCGGCTTCGTACATGTGCTTCGACAGGGCGTGGGTCGCCTGTTCCAGGTTCTCCACAGCACTGTTGATCGCAGCGACGTCCTCGCCCTTGGCGGCTTCGTGGACTTTGGCCACGGCGGCTTCGATGGCGGTCTTGCTGGCTTCATCCAGCTTGTCGCCCAGTTCCTTCACCTGCTTCTCGGTCGAGTAGGCCAGGTGTTCGGCCTTGTTGCGGGCTTCGGCCAGTTCCTTCTTGGCCTTGTCGCTGGCGGCGTTGAGTTCGGCTTCCTTCTGCATCTTCTCGATCTGCTCTTTCGACAGACCGGACGACTGCTTGATCTCGACCTTGTGCTCCTTGCCAGTCCCCTTGTCCTTGGCCTTCACGCTCAGGATGCCGTTCGCATCGATATCGAAGCTGACTTCGATCTGCGGCGTGCCACGCGGGGCCAGTGGGATTCCTTCCAGGTTGAACTGGTCGAGCAGACGGTTGTCGTTGGCCATCGGGCGTTCCCCCTGGAACACGCGGACGGTGACCGCCGTCTGGTTATCAGCAGCTGTGGAGAAGGTTTGGGACTTGCTGACGGGAATTGTCGTGTTGCGTTCGACCAGGACGGTCATCACGCCCCCTTCAGTTTCGATCCCGAGCGACAGCGGATTGACATCCAGCAGAACCACATCTTTCACATCCCCGACGAGGATCGCCCCCTGATAGGCTGCTCCGACGGCGACGACTTCGTCCGGGTTGACCCCCTTGTGCGGCTCTTTGCCCTGGAAGATCTTCTTGACCAGTTCCGCGACCATCGGGACACGGGTCGAACCGCCGACCAGGACGACTTCATTGATCTGGGAAGGAGTGAGGTTCGCGTCCTTGAGCGCCTGCTCGACCGGGCGGCGGCAGCGTTCCACCAGCGGGTCGATCAGCTTCTCGAACTGCGCCCGCGTGATGTTCAGCTGGAGGTGCTTGGCGCCGCTGGCATCGGCACAGATGAACGGCAGGTTGATCTCGCTGTTCTGAGCGGACGAGAGTTCCTTCTTCGCCTTTTCGGCCGCTTCGCGGAGCCGCTGCAAGGCCATCGCGTCCTTGCGGAGGTCGATGCTGTTCTCTTTCTGGAACGTGTCGGCGATGTGCTTGATCAGCACTTCATCGAAGTCGTCACCACCCAGGTGGGTGTCCCCGTTGGTGGCCAGCACTGCGATTGTGCCATCTTCCACTTCCAGGACCGACACGTCGAACGTTCCGCCGCCGAGGTCGAAGACGCAGATCTTTTCTTCCTTCATCTTCTCCAGACCGTATGCCAATGCAGCTGCGGTCGGCTCGTTGATGATGCGGACGACTTCCAGGCCGGCGACCTGCCCGGCGTCCTTGGTGGCCTGGCGCTGGGCGTCGTTGAAGTAGGCCGGGACGGTGATGACCGCCTTGTTGACCTTGTGCCCGAGGTAGTTCTCGGCGGCGTCCTTGAGCTTCATCAGCACGCGGGCCGAGACTTCCGGCGGGGTGTACTGACGGCCGTTGATGTCGACCTTCACGTACTCTTCGCGACCGCCGACGACCTTGTAGGGGACGATCTTCTCTTCGGACTCGACTTCCGAGTGCCGACGTCCCATGAACCGCTTGATCGAGTAGATCGTGTTCTTGGGGTTGGTGACCGCCTGCCGCTTGGCCGGGTCGCCGACGAGGATGTCTCCCTTGTCGGTGAAAGCGACCACGCTGGGGGTGGTCGGGTAGCCTTCCTGGTTGGGGATGACCTTGATTTCGCCCCCTTCCATGACCGAGACGCACGAGTTGGTCGTGCCGAGGTCAATGCCGATGATTTTTTCGCTGACAGCCATGGTGAGGACTCCGGAGAGGCCTAGGGGCCTAGGGCCGAGGGCCAGATGTTGAGTTGTGACCCGCGACGCGGGACGGACCTTGGTATTGCAAAGGGAATGCCATGAAACACAAGCGATTCACAACGAGACGTAAAGCTTTGTTGCAAATAGCGTTACAGAGACTTGAAAAACCGAGACGCCGCAATAGTGCCGAAAAGGCAGCTTGGTTCGCGAGTCCGAGTTTGGCCCCAGGTGCAAAAATGGCGGCTGGCGGGTGAGCCGTCGGACTGGCCCGCCGTGCCTACTCCGCCACCGGCAACCGGCGGGCGACAATGGCCCGGGCTTTGCCAGCTGCTCTGACGAACAGCAGCACGCCCGGCTCTTTCCCGGGCAGGGGGAGTTTACGACGGACCGCATCGGCGTCGACCCGAATGTGACGGCACTTGATCTCGACCTGCCCGAATGAACTCTTCCGAAAGTAGTCACGTATCTCGGTCGGGTTGTTGGTCAGGTCGGCCAGGACCTCGAATCCCCGTACGAATGGAGAGCGAACTGGCTGGTCGCCGGTCAGGTACTCCTCCGCATCATCAATCCGCGTGAGTCCGATCGATTCGGCCAGGCAATCGACGAGCCCCGCCCGAACGACCGCAGGATCGGGGTCAAACAGATAAGGGCCGAGGGGAGTCACTCGCGGGCGATAATCCCACGGGTCCCCTGCGATTGTGGCACCGCTGGGGAGCACGGTCGCTCGAAAGGGAGCAGGGTCGCGTAACGCTCCAAACCAGATCGTGGCCTCTTTGCATTCCCCCTGCACGCTGATCAGCTCAATCTCGCAGCCCGCGAACTTGCCGCCAAAGTTGCTGGCGGGTGAGACCTTGATCGCCCCCCCAGCTGCGGTCTGGGTGAGTGTCTGGAGATATTCGAGCGGGGGCGAACCGAACTCCAGGCGGACCTGCCGCTGGCCATTCGTCCGCCGGTCCGGGTCCAAATGGACAAACCGCCCTGTCACTTCGACCGACTCGGCCGGGCTGACCAGCGTCCCGACCCGCTCGGCGACCTCGTACACTGCGGCATTCTGGCGTGTGTACCAAGTGGCCAGTGGCGAGGCGTCGACCGCCAGCACTCGAGCCTGCTCGGCGATCGCCAAGGCATCAGCTCCCAGCCCGCAGCAGAGGTCTAGCACAGTCTGGTCCGAGCAGCGGGCAAAACGCTGGGCCTTGTGGCGCGCGACCAGTTCCTGCGTCGACTGCTCCAGACGTGTGCGGTCGAACCACATCTGGTCCGCGCGCGTGAACTTGGTCCGGGCCTGATGGCGGAGCCCCGCCAGCGTCAGTGCGGCTCGCACGACCTCCGGAGAGAACTCCTGACGAAGTGCAGCCTGGACTCCCGGGGCGTGGGAGTCACCCGCAGGAATCCGCTCCCAGATGAGGGGAGTGGAACGCAGTTCTTCGAGTACCTGAATGGTGGCCTGATCCTCATCCACGAGTCACCGTCCCTGCAGGCAATAGGACAGGTGCAGCGACATCTCGATCCACTGCACCTGACGAGCTGCGAGATTCTGCGGCGATAGTTCTCGCTCCGCCTGCTGGCACAGATCGACAAACCGATACGGGTCCCAGCGGTCTGGGGAGAATCCCGGAACTCCGGCAGTTGTCAGCAGCGGCGCCGCCAGCGAGGCCAGTTCACCGAAGACCGGGTGGTCACCGACATGGCGGTACCAGTATTTCGAGTTGCCGTAGTCCGGCTCGCGGCGATGCATGATGGCATGCCACAAGTCCGCATCCGGGTCCCCCTCCATCGATTGCGACTGGATGTGACTGGGATCCAGAAAATCGTGCATCAGGTACAGCCCGGCCCGTAGCAGCGTCGTCTGCCGTGCCGATTCGCCTGAAACACCACTGATCACTGCGGTGATCGCTGGCTCCGCGGGACGGGGGGGAGCCAGCACCGGCCAATCCGGGCGAGCCGCCGTCGTGAGTTCACGAAGCGGGGCCGACTTTCCGGAAGGGATCGCCGCCAGTCGCTGGTGCAGTTCAGTGAGAGTCATGGCGCTCGCGCAGTGAGACAGGGCTCTCCAGTGTGGACCACGGGGGGCAGACTCGCAAGACTGAGCGCCTTTCGAGAGTCACTCTTCCGAATGAAACATCGATTCCGAATGCACCGATTCTTCTCACGGTAACGCGTCTCAATCGTCCAGAGCGGTTTTCCGGTTCGAGCCTCGCGCATCGCAGCTGTTTTTCAGAATCCCACGAACCCGCACATCGACACCGTGCGAACTGGATGTACTCTAAAATTGGTGAGTTCTCGATTCACCACCTGTCGCCATTGCACAACAGAGAGAAAGGTCCAGCCAGCTCGCCCCTGGTCTCTCCATCGTGTCCTCGAACCATCAGCGAGTTACCGTTGCGCTCGAAGCACTCACAGAAGGCCTGGTGCCTTTTGTGGAAGCGAAGCTGCGCGCGATCTACCGTGACCGGTGGGTGCGGACTGCTCTGGGGAGTTTTCGGGACGATCGGCAGCGGACCGCCGAGGATGGATCGACGATCGAGTGGGATGCCCACTCTCTGCTGACAGTGATGTGGGACCAGTGGAACGCAATCTTCCGCCATGACCTGTCGCACTCCGAGCGGAGCATGGTCAGCGAGCTGCGCGAGTATCGGAATCGCTGGGCTCATCAGCAGCAGTTCGACTTCGATGACACGTTCCGCATCCTGGACAGTGCCCGGCGTCTGCTGGAAGCGGTCAAGGCCGACAACGTCGCCGTCGTCAAGAGCGAGCGCGATGCACTGATCGAGAGCTATGTCGCTGACCAGGTGAACACCCAGCTGCAGCGGTCCGCCTTCAAGCGAAATCGCTGGTGGGTGGTCATCGTCTACAGCTTCTGCTGCATGCTGCTGATCTCGTTCATGCTGACGTATGGAAACACGGCGGCTCCGGTCGTCGTGGCGTTCATCACGTTGCTGTTCGTATATCTGATCTACCAGCAGTTCAAGTTGGACCCACCTTTGCTGTATGGCCCCCGCGAATGTCAGCGGTGCCATCGCATTATCTACCGCCGCACGTGTCCTTACTGCCATCCCAGCGAATGACCCCGCGTATCGTGGCCATCGTTCCCGCAGCGGGGCACAGCCGCCGCATGGGACAGCCGAAGCTGCTGCTCAAGCTCGGCGAAAAGACGGTCATCGCCCGAGTCGTGGAGGCCCTCTGCACAGCGGGGATCGAGAAAGTGCTGGTCGTCGTCCGACCGGACGATCTGCCACTGGCTGAAGAAGTTCGTCGAACCGCCGCCGCGTCGGTCCTTCCCGAGATCGCCCCGCCGGATATGCGAGTCAGCGTCGAAACGGCACTCCGCTCACTCGAGCCCGCTGCGGATGAGTGGGATGGCTGGATGTTGATCCCGGCCGATCACCCGACTCTGGAGCCACGGGCGATAGAGGAACTGATCGCAGCCTGGGGTTCCGATCGTTCGCGAATCGCGGTCCCCACCTGGCAAGGTCGCCGAGGTCATCCGACGCTGTTTCCCTGGGAAACCGCCGTGGAAGTCTCGCAGCTGCCGGTCGACAAGGGACTGAACAGCTTGCTGCGATCTCGTCCCGAGCGAGTTCTCGAAGTTCCGGCCCGCGGCGATGGCGTCTTGATTGATCTCGATACTCCTGAAGATTGGGAGCGTATTCGGGGAGTCATTGGTCATTAGTCATTGGTCCCTTAGCCCTTAGCCCTTCCGGCAGAAACTGCGAGATGACCGATCCGAATCGGCCTGCTCTCCTTAAACTCTGCCAGAGTCCCCCGAATTGTCAGTGCCGTGGAAAGTTCTCTCTTGGGGCTGGCCTGTGTCCGCCGATCCATTCGGATAGCCGGAATTGGGTCAGAACGGGGCCGCGCGCTCTGTTTGTCAGGATGACCTCCGGACTGAGGGAAAGGACTTCCACCATGCGACATGCCGGACAATTGCTGTTCGTCCTGTTTGTCGGCCTCTTCTGTGCCGCTGGGTATCTCCCCGCGCAGCAGTCGAAGTCCGCCGCCAACTCCAACGTCGCGGGACGTGTTGCTTACCGGGCTGCCGCTCAGCCGACTCAGTCCGCTGCCCCACAAAGTGCTCCGCAACCTGTGACCGTGGCGCTGCTGGGAGCTGTCCACAAACCGGGGATTTACATCTCGGCGGATGGCCACGCGACCATCGGCCAATTACTGAAGAGTGCCGGTGGAACGACATCGGAAAGCAATCAATCGATCCGCATCTACGTCGACGCGAAGTCTCAGGGAATCGACCAGATTGAGCGCCTGAAATCGCTCCCTCTGCAGGATGGTCAAGTCATCTACATCTCGCCCGCAGGAGGTGGTTTCAGTCGGACGTTGAGTATCAGCAAGACGCCCTATCGCCCTGTGGTAATCACCGGGCTGGGCACGACCCCTCTGATGCTGAATCTGGGCGACGAGTCGCACGACCTGGAATGGCTCATCCGCAGGCTCGGACAGTCGATCGAAGTGCTGGGGCATAGCCAGTTCGCGACCGTCTGCCCACAACGGCAAGTTTACGACAATCTTCTGCTTCCGAACACCATCGTCCATTTCCCCCCGCAAACCGTGAACAACGAGGGAGTGACTCGGGCACTCCAGGCCGGCTTGGTCTTCGAACGCCCGGTGCTGATCGAAACAACACCGGAAACGACATCGCCCATGCCGCAGGCTCCTCCGCCACCGCCCGCCCGTCCGGACGTGCCACCGGTCATTCGTCCGGCGATCCCGGCGACCGTACCGCCAGCCAAGCTCCCGGCTCCGGAGTCGACCAGCACGCTGCTGCCCGGCTCACTCGACGCTGAAATAGAACCCGCCGGTTCCTCGGTGCCTTCGCACGAGCCGCTGCGATTGCCGCGTTTCGAGGACTCCGACGAGGAGGCCGAAGCCGAGTCCGCATCCCCCGCCGTTCAGCCCAGCCGACCTCCCATCATGATGCGGCCGGAGTGGAGTACGTTCGGCGAAGAAACCGGCGATGAGGCCGAAGAAGGCCGCAAGATCGAACGGACCTCCGCCGGGGTGCCCCAGTACGATGAAGAGATTGTTCTCGCGGGCGCCGAACTGGCTGTCACGGAGAAGCCAGAACTCGCCCCCACGACGATCGAGGCCAGCCCAGCCACAGGGACGGGGACCTTATCCCTGGGGGTCGAGTCGTGGCTGGCGATCGCTGTGACTCTGGGAGTGGCCGCTCTGAGTATCGTGGTGACCGCAATTCTCAGCCGCGATGATCGTGCGGTAGCTCCCTCCAATGTGTCTGCTGAAGAGACTGGAATCGAAGCGTCCGCTCCGATCAGCGAAGCAGAGAACGACCGGCGATTCTTGCAGCGACTGATCGTCAATCAGGTTCCGCTTGTGGAAGAAGACCCTCAGCTGCCGCAGATCGATCATCTGCACGGGATCGTCATCGGCGGTCGGCGGATGGTCGTTCATGAGGCTCACGAGACGCTCGCGGGTCCGCACTTCTCGGTTCGAGAGCCCAACGACACGCGTCCTCTCGAGCGGCGGCTCCGAACCGTGCTGCGCGAGACCTCAACCGAAACGAAGCGAACAGAGGCGGCGGTTGTCGCGGCCGAGCCCTCCCACGTTCGCACGGCGACAAGCCCACTGGAACGGGCGCTCCGAAACGTCGATCGCGGAGGTCCCCGTTAATGGTCTGTCTCGACTTGGGTACCTCAGAGTGTCGCTCACTGCGTCGCCGCACCGCCTGCGTTGCCGGGCGCAAGAGCCCTGCAGTGTATGTGTCGTTCCCGTCCAGCCACTCCGACGTCAGCCTGCTGCGACAGCTGCGGATGGAAACGATCCGCTGCGACGACAGCCTGATTGTCGTCGGGGCGGCTGCCCAGGAATTGGCCTGCTCGCTGCGCATCCCCGCGATCCCGCTCCTGATCGATGGGCTGGTCCCGACCGATGACCCACTGGGACGTCAGCTGATCTCGGCAGTCATCGAGTCGATCCTGCCGGGCCATGGGGACGGAGCGACTTGCGGACTGATCTCGCGAGCCGCCATTGACTTTGAGCAGAAGCCGGACCTGCAACTCTATGCCCAGATCCTGCGACTCAAAGGGTACAACCCCGAGCCGGTTTCCTCGGCAGCAGCTGTGGCGTTCGCCGAACTGGGCGACGACCAGTTCACGGGCCTCGTGATGGACTGGGGAGCCTCGGGAGCCAGCCTGGGAGCTTACCGATATTCCGAAACGCTGACAGAAAGCCATTTCGTCAACGGAGGCAACCTGATCGACGAACGCGTGGCGAAAATCCGCAACCGCTTTCGATTCGACCAGGAAGGAAATCGTTATCTCGATACTCCCGCGATCGAAGCCTGGAAACGATCATTTGGAGTCCGGATCGATCGGCCGCGAACCGACGATGAGAAACTGCTCGCCGAGATTTTCCGCGAGCAGCTGTTAACGATACTTCTGCGATTCCGGACGGCGATCAGTTCATCGTCGGCCATGTGGCTGTTCTCAGAGCCGGTAAAACTGGTCTGCGCCGGAGGCTGTACTCGGATCAGCGGCTTCGCCGAATTGACCGCTCAGATCCTGACTGAGATCGATTTTCCGATCTCGATCAGTGAGATTCAGGTCTGCACAGCCGACTCGTTCCGGAGCGTCCGTGGGGCGATGGTCTGCACCGAACTCGATCGCCAGGCAGCTGTTGCTTAGCCAGCATGGCAAGCGGTCGGGGGAAGTCACCTCATCGAACATCGACGAAAGACAGATTAACGCGAGAATTCGAAATGACATTCCAATCAATCTTGACAGATGCCTGAGAAGTTCGTAACTGTTTAGATGCGACTCGCTCTGATCGACCCGATGTTCCTGCTTTGGTGTCTGACGATGAGACAGCTGTCTTGTATTTTGCTTTTGTTCTCGCTGCTGCTGGGGAGCGGCTGTGGAAAAACCGATCCGCTGAACCGGCAGGCTGTGTCCGGGAACGTCACCCTCAACGGAGAGCCGCTGAAGGCGGGTACGATCGAGTTTTCGCCAGTCGCGAACGGGACTTCATCGGGAGCGTCCATCTCCAACGGAGAGTACTCGGTCCCCCAGGCCAAAGGTCTGCCCGCAGGCGAGTACATCGTGCGGATCAGCGCGAATGATGCGACGGAACAGCCGATCGAAGTTCCCGGGGAGTCAAACAAGATTTCCAAAGAGCTGATCCCCAACACCTACAACACCAAAAGCACAGTGCGATTTCAGGTCGACAACACGAAGGAGAACGTTTTCGATCTGAATGTGGAAACGAAGAAGTAAGTCGCTCGGTCAGTCGCTGCGTCGCTCGGAATTCGTCGATCCTGGGGGATCGTCTGGTCATCACGTCCATTTTGGAGTCACCACCATGCCAGCCCCTCGTCCTCTACGATCACGCGGTTTCACCCTCATCGAACTGCTTGTTGTCATTGCCATCATTGCGGTGCTGATTGCGCTCCTGCTGCCCGCTGTGCAGCAGGCCCGTGAAGCAGCGCGGCGGAGCCAGTGCAAGAACAACCTGAAGCAGCTCGGTCTGGCGATGCACAACTACCATGATGTCTACAACGTGTTCCCCGTGGGGCAGTACAACTGCTGCTGGGGAACGTGGATGGTGGCCATTCTGCCTTACATTGAGCAGGCCCCACTGTTTCAGCTCTATCAGAACTCGGGCGGAAGCGATGCCACGGGGCCGCGGTACTCGTCTGCTCCCAATACGACTCAGGTGACGACCCGGCGACTGGCCGTACTGACCTGTCCCAGCGACAAAGACAGTCGCCCGTTCGGCAACATCACCAGCCACAACTACGTGGTCAACTTCGGAAACACCGGGTACGGGCAAGGGACCGTCAATAGTGTGGTGTTTCGCGGGGCTCCGTTCGGGAATCTGAAGCCCTACGGATTTCGCGACGCGACCGATGGAACCTCAACGACGTTGCTGATGGCGGAGGTGCTTCAAGG
>JBIIOI010000100.1:0-13594 GCA_044337025.1 Planctomycetaceae bacterium | reverse complement strand
CGTTGTTCCAAGGCCTCGTTCATGCCGCCTGCATGGTCATCGTGCTCAGACGGTTGTAGAAAACGACCATCCGGCGGCGACCCGCTTGAAAGCCCTGCAAACAGGTTTTGAAACCGGCTCTACGAGGGGAGTTTGTTTGAGCGCAGCCAGGCCAAGGACTGACACAATGACCCCACCTTTAGATGTCGAAAAGCAGCGATTCGAGTTTAGCGACGCATGGACGTTGGCTTTCAAATATGATGACTCAAGGTTCTATCGGGAAGGCCCGGAGCGTCTCAAAGGTGATGTTGACGGCGTTTCGCAGTCCACTCGTGCGGTCGACGTGGTTGCGATTCATCGGAAGATGGGAATCTTGTTGTTAGAGGCAAAGGATTTCAGGGGCCACCGCATAGCCAACAAGAAGCGACTAACCAGTGGTGAAATTGTTGTCGAGGTAGCACTGAAAGTGAGGGATACGATTGCAGGTCTGGTGGGGGCTGACAGGAAGTCTGTCAATGAGTTTGATGCAGTGGCCTTGTCTAAAGCCCTGGGGCCTGCGAAGGACGTGACAGTCGTTCTGTGGATTGAAGACTACGACCAGGTTACCCCTGAACGCGCCAAGCAACAAATGGACACTCTGAATCAGTCGCTGAAGAAGAAACTGGCTTGGTTGGGAGTGAAAACATTCGTCCTCTCCTCCAAGGCGTCAAATCGAATTCCTGGCTTGACCGTCACGGACTTGCCCGGTGCCGGACAGCCATGAGTGTCGATTAGGCCCAGAAATCTCCTTAAGGTGGCTCCGGGTGCTGACGTTTCCGGCTCAGAGAAGCGGGACGGGCCAGAGGGGCCCCCCCCACGACTCTTGGGGGCAGCTTTACACGTTCTTCCAACTCCGGGTGGCGGCGCTCGACAGGACGGCGTCGCAGACCTTCTGAGTCTCCAGAGCGTCGCGGAACGTCGGACCGCAGGGGGTGCCTTTGCCCAGGGATTCCAGGAAGTCGGCGACCTGATGGACGAAGCTGTGCTCGTAGCCGATCTGCAGGCCGGGGACCCACCATTTGCCCATGTAGGGCTGGTCGCCGTCGGTGACGTGGATCGACTTCCAGCCGCGCATCTTCCCTTCGTCGCTGTACTCGAAGTACTGCAGACGGTGCAGGTCGTGCAGGTCCCACTTCAGCGAGGCCTTCTCGCCGTTGACTTCCAGCGTGTACAGGGCCTTGTGGCCGCGGGCGTAGCGGGTCGATTCGAACAGACCCAGCGAGCCGTTGCCGAAGTGGCACATGAACGAGCAGGCGTCGTCGATTGTGACCTTCTGCTTCTGACCGGTGGCTGTGTGGGTCCGCTCCTTGATGAAGGTTTCGGTCATCGCCGACACGTCGGTGATCGAGCCGTTCAGCCAGATCGCCGTATCGATACAGTGAGCCAGCAGGTCACCCGTCACGCCCGAGCCAGCCGCAGCTGCGTCGAGCCGCCACAGGGCGTTGCCGCCTTGCGGCAGGTCGGCGTTGATCGTCCAGTCCTGCAGGAAGTTGGCCCGGTAGTGGAAGATCTTCCCCAGGCGGCCTTCGTCGATCAGGTTCTTGGCCATCGTCACAGCCGGGACGCGGCGGTAGTTGTACCAGACGGTGTTGGCCACGCCGGCCTTCTCGACGGCGGCGCACATCTCTTCGCCTTCGGCGGTGTTCATCGCCAGCGGCTTCTCGCACAGGATCATCTTCCCGGCAGCTGCGGCGGCCAGACAGATCTCCTTGTGCAGGTTGTTGGGAACGCAGACATCGATCGCGTCGATATCCTTGCGTTCGATCAACTTGCGCCAGTCGGTCTCGATCGACTCATAGCCCCAGTTGGTGGCGAAGGCCTGAATCTTGTCCTTGTCACGGGCACAGGCCGCCTTCAGGACCGGGCGATAGGGCAGGTCGAAGAAGTCGTTGACCCGCTTGTAACCGTTCGTGTGGGCCCGCCCCATGAAGCCGTAGCCAATCATGCCGATATTCAGTGGTTTGGGCATCCGCGAAGCTCCTCAATGGTTGAGAGTGTGAAGTGGCCAAGAGCACCCGGCGCAGGGAATCTGCGCGGGCGTTGGAACTGCTTCCAAGATACCGAGGCGGGAGCGTGCGACACAACCGAGGGGCGACCGAGCTGGCGGGCCTACTCTCCCGGTCCCATCTCCTTGGCGTGCGTCTCTTCCGCCAGATAGACCGAGACCCAGGTAATCGCACACATGCCGATGACGTAGGCAGCAATCGGCCACGGATCGTTGTCGCTCCACTTCAGCAGCGCGGAGGCAATCAGCGGGGCCAGGCCGCCCGCCAGCGGGGAGGCCAGCTGATATCCGAACGAGGCCCCCGAGTAACGAACCCGCGTGCCGAACAGCTCGGCAAAGAAGGCCGCCTGCGGAGCATACATCGCGGCGTGAATCACCAGCCCGACCGCGACAGCCACGTGAATCCAGAGAGGCGACTGCGTATCGACCAGCCGGAAGAACGGCCAGGCAAAGGCCGCCATCAGAACCGTGCCCATCAGATAGACTTTGCGGCGGCCCCACAGGTCCGAAAGCCAGCCGAGCAGCGGTATCGCGATGAACTGGAACACCGACCCGATCAGCACAGCTCGCAGGATCAGCGACCGCTTGGCGAGTTTCAGTGCCGAGATCTCAGCCTCGGTCAGTGTGCCGGAGGGCAGAGTGGCTGTGGCGTAGGTCAGGACGAAGACCGTGATGATGTAGAACGAAGCGTTCTCTCCGCAGCGTGCTCCCATCGCCAGCAGGACGTTCCGCGGGTAGTCCCGCAGGACCTCGAGAATCGGCATTGTTTGGGGCTTCTCCGCAGCCAGGTGAGCTGCGAACAGCGGGGTCTCCATCACACGCACGCGGATGAACAGACCGATTCCGAGCAGCACGACTCCCAGGAGAAACGGAACCCGCCAGCCCCAGGCGAGAAACTGATCCTCGGGAAGCAGCGAGAACAGCCCGAAGACACCGCTGGCCAGGATCATGCCGGCGGCGACACCGGCCTGGACCCAGCTGGCGTACAGGCCGCGCCGTCCCTGGTGCCCGTGCTCAACGGCCATCAGCACGGCTCCGCCCCACTCGCCACCGACGCCGAATCCCTGGGCAAATCGCAGCAGCACCAGCAGCACGGGAGCGGCGATGCCGATTGTGTTGTACGTCGGAAGCAACCCGATCAGGCAGGTAGCGACTCCCATGATGACCAGCGTCGTGACGAGCATCGACTTGCGACCGACCCGGTCGCCGTAGTGGCCGAACACGACTCCGCCGAGAGGACGGGCAAAGAACCCGACCGCATTGGTGGCGAACGCGGCGATCGTCCCGGTTCGCGGATCGAGATCGGTAAAGAACAGCTTGTTGAAGACCAGAGCCGAGGCCGTGCCGTAGAGGAAGAAGTCGTACCACTCGATCATCGTGCCCAGAAAGCTGGCCAGCACGACTCGCGAGACGGACGATTCCGGGACCGGCGCTGGAGCGGACATCTGGGCAGGCACCTTCGGAGGGCGGACTACAGCAGCTCAAACACCTGGGCGATTTCGCGAGAGCCAATCGTCACGATCTGGGCCGAACTCAACGAGTGATCTTTTGTGGCCAGCTGCTGGATCTCGGCCTCAATGACTTGCGGGCGGGTCGAGAGGATCAGAATCCGTGGCTGGAGGGAGCGGTCGTTGATCGTGGCCTCAAAGAGTGTCGAGACCGGTCGCTGGCTGCCGGGTTGTAATTCGGCCAGAGAGTCGAGCAGCTCCTCCACGCGTTCGCCACCGGCTCCCCCGCGCCAGATCGTCATGGTGTTCGACAGCACGGCCATCGTGGTTCGCGACTCGCGGCTGTTGCGAGCCGCTTCCAGAGCCACTGTTGCAGCGAAGCTGAGCCCGAGTTCAAAGTCGTGGCGGGCGGCCTCGGAGGGCTTTGCGGGGAGCCAGGCATCCAGCAGGATCAGCAGGCTGCGATCACGGCTGTCGCGGTATTCGCGGACCATCAGCTCATTCCGGCGGGCGGAGGTTCGCCAATGGATCGACCGCAGGTCGTCGCCCACGCGGTATTCGCGAAGACTGTGGAACTCATCGGTCGAGTGCCCCGAGTGGGAGGCCTGCGATGCGGTCTGTTCGGTCGCGCTCATCAGCTTGCGCCGCCACTCGGAAGTCAGGCGTCCGAGCCGGGGATAGACCCTGAGCTGGGCCGGGACAGAGAGATTTACGCCGCGTTCGACCAGCCCGAGGGGAAATCGGGTGTCGACATGCACCGGACCAAAGTCGTACACGCCGCGCCGGGCGAGCTGGACCTGATAGTGCCCGCGCTGGGCCTGGCCTCCGGGGACGCGGATGTAGACAACCTCGGGAGCGAGCGATTCGCCGTTTCCGTTCACGTGGTCGATGATCGACATCAGCCAGGCGGACAAGAACCGCTTGCGATTCTTCAGAGTGACTTCCACCGAGAACATGTCGCCCGCCATCGCGCGTTCGGGCAGGACGCGTTCGACGCTGACTCCCTTGAGCGAGGTAAACGTCAGCCAGCCGTTCATAATGAACGCCCCGGCCATCATCGAGAAAACCAGCATCAGCGGATTGCTGCGACCAATAAGCGAACCGATAAACAGCACGAACATGATCGCCAGGAAGGCCCAGCCTTCCAGCGGGATGTGAAAGCGATTGCGGATCAGCCCGCCTTGCCCGAGCTTGGGCCACCAGCCCGCGATCAGCTCCTTCATCCCCCAGACGGAAAACAGCGTTCCGCAGGCCAGGATCGTGAACCGACCAAACGGCCCCAGGCGATGTTCAATGAAATGCGTCGCCAGCTCAATCGCGGTCAGTCCCAGTCCCGCAGCCATCGCCGCGATGCCACTGGTGGTGATCCTTCGCAAGGGAGCGGTCGGAGCGGTCATAGATACCTGCGAAGGTCGGGACACCGGGTGAGAGGCTGGCAATCACCCGCGATGGTAGCTGACGCGGGAAGCGAGTGTCTGTTCCAGAAGGCCAATCACGATCAGTCCCCACAGAATCCACCAGCGGACATCCTCGCCGGGTGACTCGCGGCGGAGCCAGTCGCGGGCACCGGGGGCTTGAATCGTGAACTCCACATTGCCCAGTTGCTTCCGCAGCTGATCGTCAGAGATCAGCTCCAGGCGGCTTTCCTGGGGAGGGACATTGTAGGCCAGCAGCGTTTCCTGCGAGGCTTGGTCGCGGCGGAACTTGCGGAGTCCATAGACCCCCGGAGTGACGGTCTCCCGGAAGGCAAACGTGGCGGACTGAGCAGCTGCGGGTTCAGCTCCGGTCTGCCCGTGATCAGCCTTGAGCTTGATGATCTGGTCGTCGGGGGTGACGATTTCGACATCGTCACGATACAGAGCCAGATCGAGCGTCTCGCGAATCTCCTCGCCGACGATCCGCCGGGGCAAGGCACGGTCCTTGCGAGCCAGACGCCGAGCAATCTCGAGCTGGGCGACGACGAAGGTCGGGCTGGCGCTGCCGCTGGCCCAGTTGTTCCAGACCGTGGGAGGCTGTTCTCCGGGGGACTCCGCATTCACGGCCAACTTCTGCAGGGTCTCGGAGAGCGACGCGGGGCCCGCCGCAGTCAGGCAGGTCAGCACGCGGCCCTGACCGAATTCATGTTCGATCATCAGCGGCGAGCCGTCGCGCAGGCTGGCGATGACCTTGGCTCCTTCGGCTTTCGGAGCTGCGGGGTCGACCGGGAAGAACGCGTTGATCTTCACGAAGTCGACCAGCGGGTTCTCCTGCCCCGCCAGGATCGAGAAGATCGGATGATCGGTGACTGTCAGGTCCGGCGCCTTGGCGGCCTGTGCCATCAGTAGTGACGGGGTGAAGCCCAGCTGAACGGGCAGCAGGCCCTTCCCTTCGGCGTAGAACTCTTTGTTGTAGTAAGCTGCGTTGATCGTCTCGCCGACATAGAACGCCAGCCCGCCGCCATCGCGAACATACTTGCGAACCGCCTCCGTCGCATCAGGAGCCAGATCCGGGACGTTCAGCATGTAGATCAGGGCATATTCCGCCAGCGCCCGCTTCCGCAGTCCTTCGGGACCATCGATTGTGACGGCGTATCCCGTGACCGACTGGTCGGCGGCGAGGGCGTCCGCAACGTAGAGCCCCTGAAGCGCTCCCGGAGTTCCATCAATGATCAACACCGGGTTGGCCTGCGGGACATCGACGGCGAGCCGGCGCGTGTTGTCCGCTTCCAGAGCGTCGGCCTCCAGCGAGGCTTCGACGCGGTGCAGACCACTCGAAGCGAAATCGACATCGAAGATGACTTCCCGCGTCTCGCCCGCCGGAATCGGGGGGAGCGTTTCGCGGCGATTGAGAGCCTGTCCATCGATCGCCACGGAGAGCTTTGCGGCAGTGATTTCCCGCTTGCCGGAGTTGAGTACCTGGGCCCGCAGTGTGACGGGGACGCCCACCGCAGCTGTCTCCACCGCTCCACTCAAGTCGGTAATGGCCAAGTTCTCGTGCTGATCATCGACCAACCGGACAAAGTTCAGACTGACGTTCGAGTCATCCAGCGCTTCCAATTCGCTGACCAGCGGGCCGTTGTCGTACCAATCGGTCCGGCGAAAGTCCGAGATGATATGCAGCACCTTTTCGCTGGCTCGGTCGCTGGCGAGCCGCTGCTTGATCGCCGCGAGGGCTGTCGCCGGATTCCCATTGCCGAACGAGCAGCTCAGATCCCGCAGCTGAACGGCGGCGTCATCAACGAGTTGAGAATCGACATCCCGCTCGGTCAGTCCCGAGGTTGTCTCACTGGGATTCGACATCGTGACGACGGTAATCCGCTGCGTTCCGGGCCGCTGGGCCCCCTGGGAAATGATCCCCTGCAGGACGTCCCGCGCGGTGTCAAAGGCACTCTGCTCCCCGACTCGATCCCGCATTGATCCCGTATCGTCGAGCAGGACCACATGGTGAGTCTGGGCTCCCTGAAACAGCGACAGATGCTTCGGGTCGACAATCAACCGGGCAATCAGAGCCAGAATCAACAGCACGAGCAGGATGCGGGCCAGCAGCAGCAGCAGCTGTTCGATCAGCACTCGGCGGCGGTTCTTCTGCTCACTGGCGAGCAGGAATTCCATCGCCGCAAATCGCACTCGCTTGTACCGCAGCCGATTGATCAGGTGAATAATGATCGGCAACGAAACGAGCGCCAGCCCCGGCCAGAAGAGAGCGGGATTCAGGAAGTGCTGCAGAATCCACGGCGACACGGGGACGACCTGAACGAGTGGCGAAGAGTGTGCGTCGGATTGTAACGCCTGCGCCCCAGACCGCGACACCCGGCCTGCAAGGAACACGGCAACGCGATAATCTGACTTGGGTAAGCCTGTTCGCCTTCGGGCGTGCCCGACGTGCCTGCCGGGGGGATTCCGTCGACGAGCGCCCGCGACGGGAAATGCAGACAGACGGGCCAATCGACGCTACTGAATGAGTCTGGCCCCTCGATTCGGCAGGTAATCCTGCGGAGCGAGGGGCCAGTGGCTTTCAGTCTTGACGCGAACGGGACTCAGGCCGCGTGGCGGGTGTCCTGCTGCTCCAAGGCTCGATCGATGATGTCACAGCCCGAGATCAGCATGATCCGCTTCAGTTCGGGATCGTCGATCCGCTGGGCCTGTTTCTCAAGGGCGGCAACCATCTTCAAAGCGCGCTTGAGGTCGGTAATCGGGGTAGTCTTGTCAGTCGCCAAGAATCTCTCCTGTCCGTGGAGGTGTGGCCGCGGGGAGGCAGCTAGGCTGCCTGACCGTGCTATCGGCCACCGAGGACGAAGAGGTCGCGAGCGGAACCGCGACAGGGTCTTCAGAGCGTTGATCCGGTGAGGGCAGTGCCGGTTGTAACGGCTATTCCAAAGGCGAAATTTCCTCTCAAGGATCCAACAATTCCGGCGAGAACTTTGACGCACATTCCATCGCGGACAAACGTCATCTGTTACACAGCTGGGGAGACTCTGGTGAATCGCACATCGTTCATCGTCGGAAGCATCTTCGTGGTGGCTGGCATTGCCTGGCCCACAACCACGATCGTGCATGGTCTGCGCCAGTTTTCCCAGGTCTATCGGACAGCTGCAAAAGAGCACCGCGCGGTGGGAGTGGCCCAGCGGTCGGCTGTTGTATCCGCCGTGGAAAACGGCATTTCATCGATCATTGGAGGCGTGGTGGTCAGCCTGCTGGGGATCACTCTGGCATTGGGGAAACCCGCCAACTCCGAGAAGTTCGAACCGGAGTGATGTTCGACGAAAAAGCTACTCGCGGGGGCCGCGGTGAGGCTTCGTGTGCGGCGCCGGCGACGTCCGGTACGGCTCAACGCGCGGGGAGAGTACGGGCCGCATCACATTTCCGGTGGTCACCGGAGCGCTGGGACGAGTCTCAACCAGCTTCTGCCGACCCGGTCCGAGTCCGCCGGACTTGCGAATATACGATCGATCCCCGGGAGCCACTTCGCGGTAGATCCGCTGCAGATAGAGATCGAGCGAGTCATCACTCCGGCGCGTATTCGAGAACAAAGTCTTCGCTCGCGAGGGAGCTTTGGGGGCCGAGCGGACCGGTTCTTCGATCTCCAGCACCTCGCAAAACCGCTCAGTCAGGACCACAGCCAGAATCCCCAGCGCCAGCAGCGTCAGGCAGACCAGCATGACGACTAAGCCCGCCTGGATGGGCCGCTCGAAACCGATCCAGTCGGCCAGCAAGTAAGTGATACAGAAAGCTGCACCGGTCAGCGCCAGCGTGATGCGGAATGTCTGACGGATCGCCTGTGCTTCTTCCGAGATCATCGGACCCCCTCCCTGGAGACCGGCCGCACACCCTGCTCGCGGCTCGAACTCTCTGGACCGTAACAGGATCGGAAAAATCGAGCAAGACGAGCTGGCTGTGGGCCGAGTCGCAATCCCTCACCCCTGCCGCTGCAGCACTTCCAGCATGCCAACGCAGAACTGGGGCAGATCGTCCGGCTTGCGGCTGCTGACGAAGTGCCGATCCACGACGACCGGTGAGTCTTCCCAGACCGCTCCTGCGTTGATGAGGTCGTCCTTAATCCCCGGCGACCCGGTGACTTTCACTCCCGAGTAGACCTTGGCCGAGATCGGCATCCAGCCGCCATGGCAGATTGCGGCAATGAGCTGTCCTTTGCGGTGGAACTCCTGAATGAGCGACAGCACCAGCGGATCGCGCCGCAGCTTGTCCGGCATCCAGCCCCCCGCGCACAGAACTCCGTCAAACTGGTCAGCGCGGACATCCCGGATGGCGACCTCTGACTGGCAGGGATAACCGTTCTTTCCCAAGTGTTTCTGTTTGGCCTCTTGCCCCGCCAGGGCCATCGACACTCCTGCTTCGGCCATCCGCAGCTTGGGATACCACAACTCCAGATCTTCGTAGTCGTCGCCCACGAAGGCCAGCAGTTTTCGTCCGTTCACGTTGTCAGGCATCAGGTCAGTTCCGTTCAGGGTGTCGGTGCTGAGATCACCAGCGGTGGTCCGTCCAATGTGCGATTGTAGCGCGCCCGGAATTCTGCGAAATGCCGCTGGGTGGAATTCAGGCTGACCTCGACCGCTCCTCCGAAACGGACAGCCTGCTGGGCTTCGTTTCCGAACTGCAGGGCCTTCGCGACTTTCAGGACTTCCTGGATCTGCGGGTCGTCCTCGATTCGCTTGAGGTCAGCTGCGGGGATTGTCGCGGGGTCGGTCGAGACCTGATCGGACCAGATCGCGCGGTACTTTCCGTCACTCAGGCGGGCGAAGAACTGTGAGGTGACCACTGCGGGGCCCTCGCCGGTGATCTGCTCGGAGCGAGTCACGACGAACCCGCGTATCCCCAGTTTGGTCGCCTCCGCGATGGCCTTGTTCGGCCAGGTTTCAGGAACAGGGGCTTTCGGCTTTGCTCCCTCCAGCCCCAAATCGCCAAGGCCCAATAAGTCGAGCTGTCCGCCGAGCAGCGATTCGCCCGACTGGCTGAGCAGCGCGGCCAGGTCCGGCTTCTGGCCCGCCTCGACGCGCATCACGAAGTTCCCAGTTCCCTGAAAGTTCAGCTCCTGGCAGAAATCGAACTCCCACAGTGCCTGCCGGGCGGCCCATTCATCGTCGCTTTGAGGTTGACCACGAGGCAGCCGGTCGGAGATGTCAAACTTCTCCGTGGCCCACTGGGGATGAGTCGGTTCGACCTGCGTCTTGAGTTTGCTCATGACGGTTTCCTCGACCCGCTCGAGCCGCTCGAACCACGCTGCTGCCGCAAGATTGCGAGAGGTCGCAGGGGCCTCGAAAATGCGGCGGACCCGGTCGGAGGGAACCTCCACGATCAAGAACTGCGAGGGCGCTGCTTTCGGCGGCTCCGGCTGAGTCAGAAGGTCCAATTCCCGATCCAGCACAAAGGTCAGACGGGGCTGGTCCGCGCGGTCCTTCCTCCACGAAGTGATTCGATCACTCAGGACCTGGCGATTGAGTTTCTGCTGCTGTGACTCCAACTCGGCAGCCTGCTTCGCCATCTCGGGCTGGTGGGCAGTCAGCCAGTCTCTCTGCACGGCGATCTTCAGTTCGGGGGTTCTTGCCAGCAGGCTGCCCCGCAGTTCGGCTCCCCCTTTGAGCAGAACGATATCGACGCAGTACCGCTGCGCCTCACGCGGTGTCATCTCAGCCGCGAGCGGTGCCAGGAACAGCCCGAGACCGAGTCCGCCGACCAGGAGGGCCAGAATTCGAAATCGTGTCATTGAAGAGTTCCTTGGAGCCCGCGAGCGCGATCATACTCGATCAGGGAGTCGCCGGAGCGGCCTCCGCAGAAGTTTCAGGTGGGCTGATACCGCCTTCTTTCAAGATGGGGACCTCGCCGCGCCGAATGATCTCCGCGAACTTGGCAACTTCCTTACGTCCGTTACCGCGTTCGGCAGCCATTTGCACGGCGGTCTCCATGCTGGCTTTGGCTGCGTCCATTTCTCCGTTGGCAGCCTCTGCCAATGACTTGGCCAAGGCCCCCTGCCAGAACCAATCCGGGCGAGCGGACTCGACGTTTTCCAGGGCAGCTTGGGGATTGCGGATGTTGGGATCATCCGAACACGCAAGGAGCATGACTCGATAGGCATGACTCATCGCGGCGATCGAGTGTTTGGGGGACTCCAGAGAGGCATTCCACGCATCCTGATAGCGACCTGATTGGAAGTAGAGCTCAGTCAGATTCGCGTACATCTCACCCTTTCGTGCGACCTTTTGAACCGCCGTCTCCAGCGTCTTGATCGCCGCTGGAATGTTGTTGTTATACATGTGGCCTGAATGCTGATACACATAACCTTCGGGCTCGGTGGGATCAAAGTCAATCACTCGTTGCCCGTAGGTGTCCATCTCTTTCTCGGGGATCGGGATCACCGCCTCGTAAGGCAACTTGCGAATCCGCAGATTGTGAAACCGATAGGCTGTCGGTCCGACTTCATGAGGGGGAACGCCCAGGGCGACACGCGTCATAAATTGCCCCAATGATTGCCCCTGATTCGTAATGGAGCCAGCCACCGTACATTCGACCTCCTCGGGCCAGACTTTGATGCGCAGGTGGCGACTGGGGCCGGCGGGATAGCTGACCATCCCTCGCATGCCGCCGATCGTGGCATGAGCATCGATCAGGTTGGGTGTCAATTTCATGATCGCCGCATTTCCATACCAGTTTTCGGTCATCCATTCGAATCCCGTCATCAGCGCAGCTGCGCTGTTGGGCGTCTTCCCCTCCGGATCGAAGAACTGGACTTCGACTTCAACCATGTAAGGGGGTTGAAATCGAGCGACCGGGTAGACGTAAGAGGCCTCACTCGACTGCATCGTGAGAGTCTGCTCGTCGATGACAGCCCACTGATCCGAGACGATTCGCTGCCAGCCCGCCATCTCGGGGTTGAACTTCAGTGGAGTCCAGGCGCCGGATTCAAAGGTCTCGTGCTGGCCGATGACGATTTCCATTTCGTGACACAACGCCCCCGTCAACTCGCTCGTGTCCTTGGACTTCAGAGCGGTGATCTTCTCCCGCAACTCCGGCAGTTCTCCTGGTTCCAGAGGCTTCCCTCCGTAAATCCTGGCGACCAGCGGTTCCGCAATGTCACTCGCCGGTCCAGTACATGCGGCGATGATCTGTTGGCATCGATCCAAACTCCCGCCCGATTGGGCTGTTCCCAGTTTGTAAAACGGGACATTGCACCCATTGAACCATTTCTGAGCAAGCGGATAGTTCCCGGCCTCGACCAGCCATTGCAGGATTGGCTCATTCCACAGGTCAAGGTTGGTCCAGATCAATTCCTTCTTCTCAATCGCGTGCAGTGCCTGCTCGGCGTACTGACTCACGGCAGCACGGGCGTCCTCGGTTCTCATCACCGAGGACTTCATCCCATGCCGGTAGTTGAGGTCCCATAGCTGACTGAGCCCCATTTCTGGAACGCGCGTGTCCAGTCGTCCCGAGGCGATGCATTCACGGGCAAAACTCAAGAGCTCCCGATCACTCCCACCCCACTGAGGCTGCATGAAGCTCTTGTAGGTGAGATAGGCGGCTTCATGGTCGAAACGGGCGTGAACCGCCACTTGAAACCACTGACGCAGCCCCCAGTCATCTTCCGCCCCAGATCCAACGACACTTTCCATCAGTGTTGCCGGCTGAGGCGTCTCAGGCTGAATCTTCCAGGCCAGCAGGGCCATCGATCGGGCCTGGGCAATCTTCTGACGAAAGACCTTCCAACCATCCTCGGATGCGTTTTCAGCGTTCCTGCTATTACGGGCTTCCCAGCCCTCGTCGACCAGGAGGGAGGCCGCAGCCAGGGCCTTGTACCAATCGGCAGTTTTCTCGGACTGAACCACACGTCGATAGAACGCCTGCTTCTGCCCTTTGCTAAACACTTTGGAGTAATACTCGGTGTGGAGCCAGGCCTGGCAATGGTTCTCAGGTTCGGAGGCCCGCTCGATCATACGGACCATCGACTCCGTGAACTGCCGCAGGTGTTCGACCTGCTCGTTTGAATTCGTCTTCTCCAATCCATCTCGATCCAATTGATCGAGTTCAATCAGCAAGCGTCGCATCTGCACTTCGTAGTTCAAGCCGCGATCCTCCTCGGCAAGGCGCTGGCTCAGCTCCTCTGACTTCTTGCGAAATTCGGTGATGAGAACTACGTCTTTAGGGAACGGTCGCATCAGATAGGCGTAAGCCTCGATCATCGGATCCTTGCTGCCCGTCGTAATCACCGCGCTGGCCAGGGTCTCCAATTCTTTGTCATTCGCATTGCCAGAGAAGGCGGCTTCGATACAAAGCTTCAGGAACTTTGTTGCCAGGGACTTCGCTTCGGGAGGGTCTTGAGTGCGCTGTTCGTAGAGAGCGACCTCCGGCTGTCGAAAGCTGCGAGTCCGCGCTTTCCAGTCGACGGCTCCTGCGCGATCTTTGGCGGCGGGCAGGGCCAGTGACTCACTGATTTCGAAATGCGATTTTCTCAAGGCGGCAATCTCGGGCTCCGCCGCGCGAGAGGCTTCCAGCAGTCTCGTCAATTCCGCCTCGTAGAGCCGGTTTCAAAACCTGTTTGCAGGGCTTTCAAGCGGGTCGCCGCCGGATGGTCGTTTTCTACAACCGTCTGAGCACGATGACCATGCAGGCGGCATGAACGAGGCCTTGGAACAACG
>JBIIOI010000037.1:0-52295 GCA_044337025.1 Planctomycetaceae bacterium | reverse complement strand
CGCCTGCATGGTCATCGTGCTCAGACGGTTGTAGAAAACGACCATCCGGCGGCGACCCGCTTGAAAGCCCTGCAAACAGGTTTTGAAACCGGCTCTACAATCGGTTGGAGAGGCTTCCCAAGGAGTTATGTCAGCTCTCTGCACTGACGAATCTGCATCTTACCAACAATCAATTGAGTACGCTGCCGCCAGAGATCGGACAGCTCAAATCGCTGACATATCTGTCGCTGTCCAATAATCAGCTAAGCACTCTGCCGCCGGGAATCCGACAGCTCAAATCGCTGACAAATCTGTCACTGTCAAACAATCAATTGAGCACGCTGCCGCCGGACATCGGACATCTCATCTCGCTAACCAATCTGTATCTTGAAAACAATCAATTGAATGAGCTGCCACCCGAGACCGGACAGCTCGCGAATCTCGCTCAGCTATTCCTGCGGGGTAACCTCGAATTGGGACTGCCACAAACACTGTTGGGGCCGACAGCATTTGAAGCACAACAAAGAGCAGCTGCACCCGCTCGCCCCGCTGACATTCTCAACTTCTACTTTGCCCGGCAGAATGAATGGGCAGCTGGCAAGCTGCGCCCCGTGAACGAGATCAAGGTCATGCTCGTCGGTCGCGGTGGTGCCGGCAAGACCAGCTTGCGGCGGTACTTCATGGGGCAGCCGCACAACAAAGGAGAGACCGAAACGCCGGGGATCGCTCTCGATACGTTTCCATTGAAATGCAGCCACGGAACGACGATCGTCCGGTTGTGGGACTTTGCCGGGCAGGAGATCACGCACGCGCTGCACCAGTTCTTCCTGACTGAGGGCTGTGTCTACATTCTGGTGCTTGACCCGCGTTCTAATACGGAAATGCAGGATGCGGAATACTGGCTTGGCATGCTGACCCGCTACGCGAAAGGAGCCCCAGTACTAGTGGTTCTCAATCGCCAGGATGCCCGGATGAACGGTTATGACATCGACCGCCGTGTGTTGGAGGAGCGTTTCCCGGCGATTCACAGCTTCACTCGCACCAACTGCGAGGCCCGCGATGGGTGCGATGAGCTGAAGCAACGACTATGTGAAGCAATCGAGACGCTGACGCCCACTGAGCCACCGCACCTGCAGGTGCCTCAGACCTGGCTAAAGGTCATGCAAGCCTGCGATAAAGAGGCTAAGGCCAATCGACAGCGACTTACCCTGGACGAGTTTCGTGAGATCTGTGCGGCGGAGGGGGAAAACGACTCAGGTAAGCAGGAGTCGCTGGCGCGGTTACTCCACAAACTGGGGGCGGTGCTGCATTTCGTGGACGAACCCCGTCTGCGCGACACAGCTGTGCTGAATCCGCATTGGGTTACCGATGGGGTCTATCGACTGCTGCGGTTCAAAGAGGCGCCCGGCAGTGATGGGACGCTGACGATTGAGGAGGCCCTGCAAGCCGTTCCGAACACGAACGAGTCCGAGTCGCGATTTTTGCTGCGACTCATGGAGCGGTTCGAGATGTGCTTCCCGCTCGATGAAGAGGGGGGCGGGGCGGCGCCGGCCAAGTGGTTGATCCCGGCTTCACTCGACGAGTTCCAGCCCGCCGCAGTGACGAAAGAGTGGCAGCGTGCGGGGAGTGTGCGGCTGCGATATGTCTATGACCCGCTTCCGGAAGGGGTGCTGCCCCGGTTCATTGTGCTGACGAATCTGCTCAGCGAAGGCCAACCTCGCTGGCGGAACGGTGTTGTCCTCAAAGAGGCAGCTGCCGAGGCTTTGATCCGCCGAGGGCAGAATCGCAATCACGTCGAAGTGATCGCCTTTGGCCCGGATGCGGATCGTCTGCGACTGCTGGAGATCATTCAGGGGAACTTCGATCGGATTCACGTCGATCTTCCCGACCCAAAGCCGATCGACGAAATGGAGCTGGCCGGGTTGCCGGGGATTTACCGTGCAGTGGAGGACTTGGAAGTTGCGGAACTGGGCCAGCAGAAGGTCGCCATCGCGACGCCGCAGGGTAAGGTCCTGGTCGAGCCGACTCCACAGCTCAATCAGGCATCCGAACCCGCTTCTCGCGACGAGAGCCGGACGCCGCTGCATGTCTTCTTGAGTTACTCGCATGAGGACAAACGCGCGAAACAGATCTTTCAGAACAACTTGACAGTGATGCAGCAGAAGAACTTCATTACGCACTGGCACGATGGATTGATCGAGCCCGGCATGCGCTGGAAGGAAGAGATTATTGAGAACCTCACCCGGATGGATGTGTTTGTCGGGCTGCTGACGACCTCGTTTCTGGTGTCGGACTTCATCGCGAACGTCGAGATCAAGGCGGCACGCGAGAAGCAGACCAAGGCCGGACAGCAGTTCTTGTTCGTCCTGATATTGGTCGACGAGATCAGTCTGAAGGGGCTCGATCTGGCGGAGTATCAGATCCTGAAACCCGGCGGTAAGGCGGTCACCCAGCACAAGAGCCGCAAAGAGGGCTTTAATGTCGCTCAAAAAGAATTGGAGATTCTGATTCAGTCGCAGGCTGTAAATCGCAGGCCCCGCATGGACGATTTCGGCATGCGTCCCCGCTCGCCGGAGATCGATGAGAAGCTGGGGGTGACGATCCTCAATCCGCAGGACCGAGGGGAGTTGTAGCGTATTGGGCCGGATTCCTTCTCCTTCTCCCCAAGCAACAGTTGCGAAGTGGTGATGTTGAGATTTGGACAGAGGGGCAGAGCGTGTCCCCCTCACCCCGGCCATCTCCCCCGCAGTGGAGTTCAACTCACGAATCGCATCGATTGCGGGGGCGAGGGAGAAGGAGGCGGGATCAGCCGGAACGCGCTAGCGTCCGGTTTGTTGCAGAGAACCGTGGGCTAGCGCCCTGCGGCTGATGCACTGCCGCACCCTGGGGAGAAACTCCAACCTCCGCCGGAACCCTGAAAGGGTTCGACACGGATTGTCTTGGACGTGTGGAACCCCTTCAGGGTTCTCGATGCTTGACGGCCCATTCCCAGAGTGCGCACCCGATGGTCGCGACCCTGGGCTGTGGTGTATCGCCCTTCCAGGGCAAAGCGATGTCGAACGCACTCTCCGACCCGCACGGGTCAAAGGGGCCCGTGCCACGGTCGCTCTCGAACTCTTCTCGCAAATTCGCGATGATGCCCGCATGCTTCAACTCATTGCGGAAGGCCCCGAACCTCGACAGCGCTGGCGGCAGGCTTTGGCTTCCGACCGGGACTATCGGCTCGGTCGGTCGGCGGAGGTCGAGCTGCCGGTCCCGTGGGAGCTTGCACTGTCACGCGTGCATTGCCTCATCAAAGCGAAGGGGGATGAGATCGCGGTCGAAGTCTCCTCGCAAGCTCAGAACCCCGTCTATCACCGGGGCGAGTCGATTCACTCGGCCCGTCTGGCGGGTGGCGATTCGTTCGTCATCGGGCGGACGCGGTTTGTCGTCGGGCATGCCGATACCGATGACTCCAGCGGGGTCAACAGCCCCGTCGAAGAAGTGGTCGTCACCCGGCAACAGCTGCAGAACGTCCGCTACGAAGACCCGGACCGCCGCATCGATGTTCTGGCCCGGCTCTCCGAAGTCTTTGGTGGTTCGCACGGAGAGGCCGAGCGCGACAGCCGACTGGTGAGTCTGATCCTGACCGGAGTTCGTTCCGCGGAAGCTGCGGCGATCATTGCACTCGACGATGACGGTACGATGCGGCTGCGCAGCTGGGAGCGTCGTCGCGAGACAGCCGGCGCGTTCCGTCCCAGTCGCCGGCTGGTGACGGACGCAGTGACTCGCAAGCAGACGCTGCTGCACCTGTGGGAACCGGGCACGGTCAGTCCCGACACGGACAACGACTACACCGTGAACGCCGAGTTCGACTGGGCCTTCTGCACTCCGGTGCGAGGCGGTCGAGGACGCCGCTGGGGGGTTTATGTCGCGGGTCAGTCTCCCGTAAACACTGCGACAACGGGGAAGCAAGTCCTGCAGGCCGACATTAAGTTTATTGAGCTGCTGGCTGAGTTGATCGGGTCAGTGGATCGCCAGAACCGGCTGGAGGGGGACTTGTCGGTGCTGCGGCAGTTCCTGTCGCCGCCCATTCTGGCGGCCTTGGAGCGAGCGGGCGAACGCGACACGATGTCCGCCGATCTGCTCGACCCGCGCGAGTGTGATGTCACCGTGCTGTTCTGCGACTTGCGGGGATTCAGCCAGCACTCGGAAGAGTCCTCCGGCGATCTGCCGGGCCTGCTCAATCGCGTGAGCGGGGCCTTGGAGATCATGACGCAAAGCATTCTCAAACACGGCGGCGTGACCGGCGATTTCCTGGGAGATGCGTCGCTGGGCTTCTGGGGCTGGCCGTTTGCGAGCGAGGAAGCGCCGCTCAATGCGTGCCGCGCGGCGCTCGCGATTCGCCGGGCCTTCCAGAAGGTCCGCGAGACGCCGAATCATCCGCTCAAAGATTTCGAAATGGGGATCGGGATCGCCCACGGTCGGGCTGTGGCCGGGAAGATCGGGACCAGCGACCGCGTGACTGTCACGGTGTTCGGCCCGGTCGTAAACCTGGCCAGCCGCCTGGAGGGGATGACCAAACAGCTGCGAGTGCCGATCCTGCTCGATGAGGCTACCGCCACGCTGGTCCGCACCCGGATGTCACGCGACGAGGGGCGGACGCGGCGACTGGGGATCGTACAGCCGTATGGGATGGAGACCTCGCTGCAGGTGAGCGAACTGCTTCCACCGCTGTCGGAGTTCTCCGAGCTGACGGATGACCATATCGCCCGGTACGAGCAGGGGGTCGACGCCTTCACCGCCGGTCGCTGGGCCGAGGCGTACCGCTGCCTGCATGAGATGCCGCCCAGCGATCAGGCCCAGGACTTCCTGACTCTGCGCATCGCCCAGCACAATCGCACCCCGCCGAGTGGGTGGAACGGGATTATTCAGCTGCCGAATAAATAGTGCGTCGTCAGCACGTTCTCGCCAGCAGATAACGCGTCACGGCCTGCGGCAAGAAGTACCGCTGGGGCTCCGATTCCCTCTTGCCGGAAAACAACTCTTCCACTTCTGTTTGCCGACGCTTAACATAACAGCCACGCTTTGTACGTTTCCGGATTGAGTGGAACCAGATCGATGCGATTTCACCGGGCCATCTTGAATGTCGTGGTTACGCTGGCAGTATTCGTCTGCCCAGTGGCGGCCGATCAGTCTGCGTCTCCTCAGCTTCTGTCAGGGCCCGAGGCTGCGGCCGAACTGGCCCGCCTGCAGGATTTGTGGAAGGCCCGGCGATCCGAGATTCACAGC
Organism: Planctomycetaceae bacterium; assembly: GCA_044337025.1. Taxonomy (GTDB): domain Bacteria; phylum Planctomycetota; class Planctomycetia; order Planctomycetales; family Planctomycetaceae; genus TH-plancto1. The sequence continues at coordinate 47,045 of JBIIOI010000037.1, read as the reverse complement.
TGCGATATTCGGTACCGGGTCTACTACTCGCTGCCAGTCAACCCGCCGCTGACAATCGAGCAGTTTGAGCAGCGGCTGGATGAGTACGGCCTGCGGACCAGCCCCGCCCGCAGTAACGAGTTCGTGCTTGCGATTTGTCCCAGCTTCAAACCCAGGCAGGACACCCGGCGACTGGTCCGGGAGGGACACCAAGGCCGGTACGAAGTCGGCAACGATGTCAAAGTCCACGATGGTGAACTTCAACTGGACTACAGCAAGTTCAACAAGTCGATCACGATCCGGTATCAGGGACAGTCCAACACACCGGTCCCGCCGATCGACTGGCTGCGCGAGATCCCACCGGCGCTGAAGTTGAAATCGGAAGATGCGGCCCTGAGCAAGTCTGCCACGACTGTGGAATTGAAATATGACACTCAGCTATTTACCAAGAGAGGCACACTGCCTTCAAGAAACGAGTTCCTATTCGACGCCACGAGTGGAGTCACTCTCCATCGACACTACTTGACGGAATCTCAGCCTACGGAGTCCCTGTATCAATTGGCCCTCGTGACCGGGCCTGATGGCGTCGTGTTCCCAAGTTGCTCGTACCGCGTTATGTATGATCCTGAGCGTACTGGATTGATCAATCGGGTTAACTTCACCGAAATAGTGGATGCCCAGTTCAACCGCCCGAATTCACTTGAGACATTCTCCCTTCCCAAGCCACGAGGAGTCGCGGTATTCGACACTCGGAAAGGCGATAAAATGCTGGATTTGACTGATGAAGAAACCAAGGATACTCGACGATTGATCATTGAGCCTGTAACCTACGAATTACAACCCACTCCGATCCCTTGGCAGCGCCGGGCGTTCTTCATCGTCAACGGGCTGATTTTGATTGGATTGGGTGTCTGGCTCTGGCGACGGGTGTCTCTGAAGGAGCCGAAACGCTGATGACCTGTGGTGTCGCGGATGGTCCGCCTCACTTGGGAAGTGAACGAATTGGAGACGAACGAAATGAAGAAGTATCTGGTCCCGGGGCTGGTGATCGCATTGGGAGTTCTCTGTATCGTGCCGCATCTCACTGCGGCAAATTGCGGGGAGCCCGTCTATTCGGCGCCGGCAAAGTGCAAGTTTGCTGAGGCTGAATCTCCTGGCCAGGATTCTGGAGATTGTAGTCGTAACGCGCAAGGCGTTTGTGGAGGTTCGGTTTGTGAGCAATCCGTTTGGGGAACGGCGGTTCCCGGGAGATGTGAGCCGCAAACCTTGATAGAGTCCGTAATCCCCCAATGCGAATCAGGTTCCACAACGACTGTCGAGATCAAGAAGTGGCAAGCCGTGTGCTACAGCCAGGAAATCTGCTGGTGCCTTTGGGATGAGACAGAAGAGATGTATCAAGTTGAGGTCTGCACCTGCACGAAATTGAATTAGGGGGTCAATCAGGCCTTGTGCCAGACCAGAGGTTGAGACGCTGTTGCTGAGCCACAGATTCGGCTCTCAAAAAGAGCCGTCGTCGATCAGTGCGGATGGGAAAGGTGACAACCGCCTGACTAAGACCTAATGAGATCAATCGCTCGTTGAGCATAGATTGGTCGTCCAGGAATACATAGGCTAAGGTCCGTCGGTAGTCATCCCATCGCTCCCGGTCAAGTTCCAGTACGATTGAATGATTGAGAGCGAGACCCTGAGTTATCTGAAACGCCTCCGGCCCCCAAGGATCCGGGGGGCGGTCAGGGTGCTTTGTTTCCGGAGTATTGACTCCCAAAAGGCGAACTCGAAATCCTCCGCTAACCAGTAGTGTATCCCCATCGATGACGCGTGTGACTCTTACGGATTCACCTCGCAGGGGTAGCGGCGGTGGCCGTTTAGGTAATGTTCCACGTACGACCAGTAGTCCTAAAACGATGAGTCCAGAGAGGTTGGCGAGGCGCGGGTATCGGGATCGCCAAGCGGGGCGGGAGGTTGCGTGAGTTGAGGTGATCCGGCCCATGGGAGTTCGGTGGGAGCGGTGGATCAGTTGGAGCTGGCGTTGAAGCGTTGGGCGCTGTCGCGGGCGAGGGGGTCTTTCTCGAAACGCTGGGCACAGGTCGGGCACAGGTCTTTGTGGATCTGCTTCTTGACCGGCTCGGGCACGTGGAAGTCGGCGGTGGTTTCCAGCTGCAGCAGGTTGTCCTCGATCTGGTCGAGTGAATCCTGGTCCGGGTCAGCAGCGGGCTGGTTCTCGGGAGGATCGTGTCGACAGATTTCCATAGTGACCGAAAACCGCAGGCCTTCGATGGAACGACCACACAGATCACACGTGAAGTGCACCATAGAAACTGTCCTGAACTCCGCGAGGGGGGCGGGGGGAAGGAGGCTGCGGTCGAGGGGACCGCTTTGAAGATGACAGGCTTTCCCTAGCCGCTGCCGCAGAGAGCCAGCACTCCGGGGAAGGAGCGGGGACGGCCCTGCTGCGAAGAGCGATTTGAGCAAAAAGTCCCGCGTGACGGAAGCGTCCACCGCATAGATTTCTCGGGATCGAATTCGAGCGCCGCAGACTGGATTTTTTGGCGCGAGATGACTGCGGATCAGCGAGACGATCGCCGCGGAATCACGAGGGCGCAGCGGTTGGGAGCGCGGGGCCGGAACGATGAGGTCTTGCCTGAGCGGAGTGCCGGTCCCGTGCCGATTGAGTCGGAAGAGACTCAGCGCTCTTCCGCCTTCATGGCCTCGACCGGGTCGAGCAGACGGGCTTTGGCCCGCTTGACGATCGCCTCAAACTGCGGGTCGTCGTTGTAGAGCTTGACGATGCTTTGCCACTTCTCACGGGCCGGGATCTTTTCGCCTTTCAGGAACTCGTCATCCGCGGCTTTCAGCTGGGCGGCGATGAAGGCCACGCGCTCCGACTTGGGGCCGATCCCCTTCTTGATCTGCTCGGCCCGATGGCGGGCCAGATTCAGATAGGGGCGTGACTCTTCGTCGCTCTTCAGCAGTGTCTGCATCGACTCATACTGTTCGATGGCGGTGTAGTTGTCGCCGAACTTCTCGTAGCTGCGGGCCTTGACGTACAGCTTCTCGGCTTCGGTCTTGGGATCGCGGTCGAACTTCAAGTTGTTCTGCGACTGCCGGTCCTCGCGGACCATGTCGATCATGTCCTTCCAGCGGCGGGCATCGGTCGCTTCGGGGGTCTCGGGATAGTTGGCGAGGATCGTCTCGAGGTCGTCTTTGACGGAGGTCCAGCTGTTGTACTCCGGGACATTGTCGAAGTCGGTGATCGCTTCGAAGTTGGCGACTTTCATCGCTTCCTGGCAACGCGCATGCTTGGCGGCGAGCCCTTCGGGCCAGGCGAGCCAGATGACCAGCCCCAACACCCCCGCCAGGCACAGCCCCAGGAACCAGCCCCGTTCCCAGACCGGCACGAACTCGCCGGGGATGATCTTCTTTTTCTTCTTGCGTTTGAGAGCTTGAGTCGAGTCCGCGACGGTTGCGTTGGCGGCCTCGACGGCCCGCGTCTTCGCCTGCTCGGCCTGTTCAGCGACCTTCTGCTTCACCTCATCGAGCCGCACCTGCACGGCCAGGGCATCGAAGGGCCGATCGTTCGGCTCCTTCTCCATCAGGTCAGCAATCAGCACTTCCAGATAACGCGGGCAATCGGGATTGAACTCCCGGACCGAGGGCGGCTCTTCCTCGATATGTTTGAAGAGCAGCTCGGGCTGGGTGGCGGACTCGAACGGAGTCCGCCCTGTCATGAGCTGAAACATCACACAGCCGAGGGCATACAGGTCGGTCCGCCGCGTGATCGGGTGCTTGCCGGTGATCTGCTCAGGAGCCATGTAGGCCAGCGTGCCGACCGTCTTGCCGGCCTGCGTCAGCTGAGTCGCTTCGGAGTCCCGCGCGATGCCGAAGTCGGTGAGCTTCAGGACTCCGTCTTTGGTGACGAGCAGGTTGGCGGGCTTCAGGTCGCGATGCACGACCCCGGCGTTGTGAGCATGCTCCAGGGCCTTGGCGATCTGCATCGCGTAATCGACGGTTTGCTCCCACGTGAACCGTCCGGACTTGCGGAGCTGAACGTCCAAACCGCCGCCCGCGATCATCTCCATCGCGTAGAACTGCTGGTTCGGAGTCGAGACCCCTCCGTAATACTTGATGATGTTGGGGTGCTTGAGCTTCTTGAGGATCTCCATCTCGCGTTCGAAACGCTTGGCGACTTTGGGATCCGCGCACAGCTCCGGGGCGAGGGCCTTCAGAGCGACGACCTGCCCAGTCTTGATATAGGTCGCTCGATAGACAATCCCCATCCCGCCCACACCGAGCTTATCCTCGATCTGGAAGGGGCCGATCTTGCGTTTTTCAGGCTCAGGGGGCATGGAGACGCGGACTCGACAGAGTTGCAGGCTGGAGCGAGGGCAGTCTAACAGGGTCCGCAGGACTTTTCCGCTCCCCGTGCATCGTCCGCCGGCTGGCCAGAAGGTTCATCGAGGACGTTTGTATGTCCGGGAGGGCGAAGCTCCGGCTGAGCCGCAACTTCGAGAAGACATGCACCCGCGCATGCGGCTCGGCCGGAGCCTCGCCCTCCCGACCCGCAGATTTACCAACTCGCCAGTCGTAGCGTTGTCAGGCAGTATCGGATTTCAGACTTCGCTGTATGCGAGTTCCGCCAGGATCTCGACCTGGCCGCGCTGCTGAATTTCTTGCGCATTGGTGCTGGCAGAAGCGTCAGGAAGCGGGCGAACCTGATTCAGGACCACTCCCGCAATTTTCAATCTGCGGCGGCGGACTGCTTCGATCGTGAGGAGTGTCTGATTAATCGTTCCCAGTTGATTCGGAGCGACAATGATGACTTGCAGCCCGATCCGCTCGGCCAGATCTGCATTGAGCCAGTTTCGGGAGATCGGAGAGTAGAACCCGCCCGCCCCTTCCACCAGCACGATCTCTGTCCGCTCGGCGAGCCACGTGAACCCGGCCAGGAGTAGGGACTCGTCGACTTCACGTCCTTCCTGGGCCGCTGCGACCGGTGGACTGAGCGGAGCTGAAAAGGTCTGCGGGCAGATGCGGTCGCGATCCCACAAGCCCTCGGTGGCGGCAAACAACGACTTGACATCTGACCAGCTGAGAGCCCCATTCGGTCCCTCGTCTGCTCCCGAGCACGCGGGCTTATAGGCCGCCACCCGGTGCCCCTGGGCTCGCAACTCGCGGGCTAGGCGACAGGTAAAGACGGTCTTGCCGACGCCTGTATCGGTCCCGGTGATGAAATAGCTGCGGGGGATCATCAGCTTTCAATCTGCTGCCGATAGCGGGCCGGGATCTCGATCGCTTCCAGAGTGCTGTCGGGGCGGCAGATGCAACACGCCGTCTTCAGTCGCCCGTGAGCCAGCCGGGTCTGGTCCCGCCAGAATTCGACCGCGAAGTTCAATGACTTGAAACCGACCCGCTCCACCGCGATTCGGATCTCCACCCAGTCTTCGTAACGAGCAGGCGATTCGAAGTGGCACGAAGCGGACACCCGCGGCCAGCCGATGTAGGTCCCATCGGCCTGCTTCTCCATGATCCGTAGGTTGAGCGAGCGGAAGTAGTCGTGCTCGGCCTCTTCCATCCAGCGGTAGAAGTTGGCGAAGTGGACGATCCCAGCCATGTCCGTCTCGGAGAACGTGACCTGGCGTCGGACGACAAACGGCGTCATCGGTGCAGCCCTGGCTTAATTGGTGGCGGAAGCGGGGGCCTTGGCGGGCACGGCGACCTTCAGCACGCTCCCGAGTCCGGCGATCAGTGCCGTCAAGGCGACCAGCACGCCCAGCCACTTGCGGGAGTTCTCTCGGAAATGAGCCGACTTCGGCGATCGCCCGGACAGGACCGATGCGAGATAAAAGGCTCCAAACGCCAGAAGCATCTTGACGCCGACCAGGGCGTGATACAGCGGCTGCCCCTTATGAGCCCCCATCTGCGTGAAGAAGCTATAGAACCCGGAGATCAGCAGCAGCGCGATCCCCGCGTGAACGAACTTGGCCCACCGCGCCCGCAACCGCTCCTTGAGGGCCTGATGCTGATCGTCCGGCAATTCGGCAGCTGCGGGCATCAGGACAAAGCGAGTAAAGACTGCTCCTCCAACCAGCACGACAGCAGCGCCGATGTGAGCCCAGCGGAACAGAAGATCGAGAACGAGCATGGGGTCTTCCTGATGCGAAATCGGAGGTGCGGCCGACTTCAGAGTGTAGGCAGACCGCGTTCGGAAGGCCACGCCTGCGGCGATTCCTGGACGTGTCGACAGGGTCGAGGCACGCTCGAAGCGGGGAATTGTGCTGTCGGCGTCGATCGAACCCTGACTCAAGCTGCGTTGTCCTGTACACTTCCCGACTTGCGTCCGGAGCGTTCCGGTGTCGTCCCGAGTGAAGTGTCTCCATGAATCTTCTGCGTCTCCTGCAACAGCGGTTTGCCCCGGTCCTGGCGGACTATGCCGATGACCCGACTCCGTTTGTCGCGATGGTCCGGCCCGCCCAAGATGCGCGGTTCGGCGATTTTCAGGCCAACTGTGCGATGCCACTCGCCCAGCGTCACGGGCTGGACAAGAAGGAACTGGCGGCCAAGATCGCCGAGAAGGTTCATCTGCAGGACCTGTGCAGCGAGATCGAGATCGCCGGGCCGGGGTTTATCAATCTGCGGCTGCGCGATGATCTGGTGATCGGTGAGGTCAACAAGCTGCTCTCCGATGACCGGCTGGGTGTTGAGGCAGCCAGTCCGGCTCGGACGATCGTGATCGATTTCTCGTCGCCGAATGTCGCCAAGCCGATGCATGTCGGCCACCTGCGCAGCTCCGTGATCGGCGATTCGTTGTACCGCACGCTGAAGTTCCTGGGGCATAAGGTCATCAGCGATAACCACATCGGCGACTGGGGCACCCAGTTCGGGATGATCATTTATGGGTATAAGAATTTTCTCGACAAGGAGGCTTACGCCCGGACCCCGGTCGCGGAACTGGCGCGGCTGTACCGGTTGGTGAATCGACTGAGCGACTTCCTGGAAGCGAGGAAGTCGTGTCCTGAGTTGGAAAGGCGATTATTGGGGCAGGAGGGAGAACTCAAAGGGACGCTGCTACCAAAAGATAAGAATCATCCAGACTATAAAAGCGTCGAGAAGCAACGCAAAAAGATCTGTTCTGAGATCGAGGCTCTCAAAGACGAGATCAGCTCGCTCAACAAAAAGATCGAACGAGTCGAGACCAACACGGCTGAGTTGGCGCTGGCCAACACTCACTCGAACATCGCCCGGGCCGCTCGTGACGAGACCGCCAAGTTGCATGCGGGCGACGCAGAGAACCTCCGTCTCTGGAACGAGTTCATGCCCGAGTGCCTGGCCGCTCTGCAGGGGGTCTACGAGCGGTTGGGAATCCATTTCGACCTGACGCTGGGCGAGAGCTGGTTCAATCCGCTGCTGGCAGGCGTGGTCGAGTCTCTCAAGTCGAACGGGATGGCTGTCCAGAGCGACGGCGCGATGTGTGTCTTCATCGAAGGGAATGAGGCTCCGTTCATCGTGCAGAAGGGGGACGGAGCCTACACGTACGCTACGACCGACCTGGCCACGATCCAGTACCGCGTCAATGAACTGCAGGCCAGCGAGATCCTGTACGTGGTCGACACGCGGCAGTCAGAGCACTTTGAGCTGCTGTTCAAGACCGTAGCGAAGTGGGGTATCGCCAAGGTCGACCTGCGGCATGTGAACTTTGGCACGGTGATGGGCAAAGATCGGCGGCCCTACAAGACGCGGGATGGGGACACGGTCGGGCTGGAGAGTCTGCTCGATGAAGCTGTGAAAGAAGCCCGCACGATCGTCGATCTGAACGAGGCCCAGAAGGCTGACAAGGGGGACGAGCCGCTTGACGATGCCGCGCGCCAGGCAGTCGCCGAGATCATCGGGATCGGCGGGATCAAGTACGCCGACCTGCATCACTCGCGCGAGAGCGACTACGTCTTCGACTGGGAGAAGATGCTGGCCAAGGAAGGGGACACGGCGACGTATATCCAGTACGCCTTCGCCCGGACCAAGGGGATCCTTCGCAAGAACAATATCGACCCGGCCGCGCTGCTCGCGGGCGGGGCCAAGATCAAGCTCAGCCACGCCGCCGAGCGTGCGCTGGCGATCCAGTTGCTCAAGTTCCCCGAGGCCCTGGACGCGGTCTGTTCCGACTACCGCCCGAACCAGCTGACGCAGTACCTGTTCGAGACGGCGAACGCCTTCAGCAGCTTCTACGACGCTTGCCCGATCAAGGGCGAGGCCGACGCATCCCTGCAAGCCAGCCGCTGCCTGCTGGCAGAACTGACAAGCCGGGTCCTGGCCAAGGCCCTGAGCCTGCTGGGGATTCAGACCGTCGAGCGGATGTAAGAGGTATTGAACAAATGATTGTCGCCATTCGCTCCGCGAAAGATCGCTCTGCTCTTGCGCGGAGTGAACGGCGAAATTGGGACAATAGTTCCTCGCACAATCCCCAACCCGACAGTTTCTTCGAATGCAGAGACTGTGTGGCTGATCGCCAGCGAGGAGTACTCGCGTCTTTTGGACGCTGTGGTCCCAAGCCGAGCCATTCGGGACGGTGCGAAATCCAAGTCAGAGTTACGAAATGCGGTTCGTGTCTGTCAGGACATAGTCCATGTGATTGAACTGCATCCAGACAACGTTCCCGACACCCTTGATGCTGGTCAGGCAGACGATAATGATCAGAGCCAGCATCACGTTGCCCTTGTTCGAGTGATTGTGCGGTTCTGCACCTGACCCCAAGACCTTGCCCGTCGGAGAACGTCCCCGTCGGTTGCAGATCCATCGTGGAATCTCTCAGACGTAGGTCGGTTTTCCTGAGCGTCAAAAAATCAGTCGGAAATCTTGCCGGGCGGTCATGGGTGCAATCGTCCCCTGATCGCCAGAACGGTATGCTGATCAGGTCACTTCAATCCCTAACGGTGGACGGTGTGGATGTCTCAGTCCGAACGATCTCAGTCCGAACGAATTGTGAGGATCGCCTCGCGGGCCAGTCAGCTGGCGCTGTGGCAGGCCCGGCACGTGACGGGGCTGCTGCTGGGGATCGACTCGACTCTGAAAGTCGAGATCGTCGAGGTCAGCACCACCGGCGACCGTGATCGGTTCTCAGCTCTCAGTCAAATGGGCGGGCAGGGGGTCTTTACCCGCGAAGTCCAGAACGCTGTCCTGGAGGGCCGGGCGGATCTCGCGGTTCACAGCCTGAAGGATCTGCCGACACTGCCAACCGAAGGGCTGGCCCTGGCTGGGGTTCCGCAGCGTGAGCAGCGGTTTGACGCGCTCATACTGCCCAAAGGAAAGTCCGGCACACTGGCCGATCTGCCACCCGGAGCCAAGGTCGGCACCGGCAGCTTGCGTCGGCGGGCTCAGCTGTTGCACCAGCGGCCCGACTTGAAGCTGGAGGAAGTTCGAGGCAACGTCGAGACCCGGCTGAGAAAGGTCGACGACGGCGAGTACGACGCCATACTGCTGGCTGAGGCCGGTCTGCGGCGTCTAGGCTGGGCGGACCGGATCAGTGCGGTCTTGTCCCCTCCGCTGGTCTACCCCGCTGTCGGGCAGGCAGCCCTGGGGCTGGAATGCCGGGCTGATGACGAGTTCACGACGCAACTGCTTTCCCAGCTAACAGATCCGACGGCAATGAGCGAAGTCCTGGCCGAGCGAGCCTGCCTCGCGGAACTGCGGGCGGGGTGCCACGCACCGGTCGGGGTACTGTCTCGAGTCCAGGGTGATCTGCTGACTCTGGAAGGGGTCGTGCTGAGCCGGGAAGGGAAGGAACGGATCTGGGCCGAGGCGACTGCCTCGCGGCAACACGCAGCTGGCATTGGACACGCCGTGGCGCAACTCCTGATGGCGCAGGGAGCTACACGCCTGATGGAAGGTGTGTAAAGCAGAGTCCAAGCGAAAATTGCCGGTTGAATCGATCAGCCGCAGGGCGCTCGCCCCCGGTTTTCGCGAAGAAACCGGACGCTATCGCGTTCCGGCTGATCCAGAAGTTTTAGCATGGACGGAGCACCAGGCCGAGGTGACGGGCAAAGCAGTCCCCCTCACCCCAACCCTCTCCCCCGCAGTCCACGATTTCCCAAGACTTGCATCGATTGCGGGGGCGAGGGAGCCGGACTGGTTTCAGTCTCCCAAGATTCTCTCACTCTGATGACGAACCGGTTCGAGCGTAGTTTGCATTCCCGAAACTGATCTGCCACAATCCTCCGCTTCTCGAAATCAGGTTCGAACGCCCCCCGGCGTTCAGGTGAGGACTTCCTGCCATGGCACATAAGAAGGGACAGGGTTCGACCCGCAACGGTCGTGACTCCAATGCACAGCGTCGCGGCGTAAAGAAGTACGGCGGCGAGGTCGTCATCCCCGGCAACATCATCATCCGTCAGTGCGGAACCAAGTGGCGTCCTGGCCGCAACGTCGGCATGGGCCGCGACTACACGATCTTCGCTCTTGTCGAAGGTCACGTGGAGTTCGACCAGAACGGTCGCCGCGTCAACGTCGCTCCGGCTGCCGCAGCGGCCGCCAACTAAGCGTCGTTTGCGAACATGATCATCGAACAGCCCGCGCTCCTGCGCGGGCTGTTTGCATTGAGCCTGACCGTTCATGGCTGACAGGGAACCGGTGGTCTATATTCCCCCCACCATGCCCGCGACGTTCGAAGAGCTGACACCGCAGAACTTCTCCTACAACAGTCCTCTGGGCTGGTGCCCGGCTTGCCAAGGGCTGGGAATCGAGCGCGGGACCGAGCAGGCCGCGATTATCTCAAACCCGAACTTGTCGCTGTGGGAGCGGGCGATCGGGTTCTGGCCTGACCCGCGAACGAACGCGTTGTTCGCTCGCATCCTGACAGCTCTGGCTGCGGAACTGGGGATCGACGTTCACAAGCCGTGGTATCAGCTGGCTCCGCTCGCGCAGCGGGCCGTGCTGTACGGGCTGGAACGGGAGTTCACGGTTCCAGCCGCCGGGACCCAGCCTGGGTTTAAGTTCCTCTACAAAGGGATCTACCCCTCGATCGAAGAGGCGACCCGCGTCAGCTACACGCACCGCACACTGTTTCAGGACCTCGTTGGCGAGCGGCCATGCTCGGTCTGTAACGGCGACCGGGTCCGCGAAGACGCCGCCTCGGTCCGCCTGAACGACACAACGCTGCCTCAACTCTGTAAGCTGCCGCTGACGGAGGCTCTGGAATTTCTGAAAGGGATCCAGCTCGACAAGAGCCAGAAGAAGATCGCAGGCGATCTGCTGGCAGAAGCGATCCACCGGCTGGAGTTTCTCGTCGAAGTCGGCCTGCACTATCTGTCGCTCGATCGCGGAATGCCGACCCTCTCGGGGGGCGAGAGCCAGCGGATTCGGCTGGCGGGACAGATCGGCCGTGCCCTGACCGGCGTGCTGTATGTCCTTGATGAGCCCACGATCGGGCTGCACCCGCGCGATAACGGCCGCCTGATCGGAGCGCTGCACCGGCTGCGCGATCTCGGCAATACGGTCGTTCTCGTTGAGCACGATCGCGAGGTCCTGGAAGCAGCTGACCGGCTCTACGACTTCGGCCCCGGCTCCGGTCGCCACGGCGGTCAGATCACAGCTGAGGGAACGCCCGCTGAGATCGAAGCGGACGGAGAACGTTCGCTGACGGGGGCCTATCTGAGCGGGGCGAAGGGGATTCCGGTACCGAAGGTCCGAAGGCTGGTGAGACGAGAGACGAGAGACGAGAGGCGAGAGCCAGAGGGGAAGGGACAAGAGGCAAGTGACAAGGGCCAAGGGGCCAAGGGGAAGAAGGGGAAGAAGGGCGGTAAGACCGCCAAGGCGTTGTTCAACGCATCTGAGACTGTGGCCACCCTCAGCCCCAGCCCCTCTCCCGGGGGGAGAGGGGAGCCGGAAGCGGTCTCTGGCCATCCGCCATCCGCCATTGGCCATTCGCCTCCTTCCAACAACCAAGAACCAGGAACCAAGAACCCCTCCAACTCTCTCTCCTCTCTTCTCTCTCCGGAACCGGCGGCTAGCGCCGTGCCGCTCACGGACATGCGCGAGCATTACGAAGCTCCTCCTGGCGGGGCGTGGATTGAGCTGACGGGGGCGCGGCAGAACAACCTGCGGCAAGGGGAGCTGCATATCCCGCTGGGGGCATTTACGTGCGTCACGGGGCTGTCCGGTTCGGGGAAGAGCTCGCTCGTGATGGAGACGCTGGCCCGCGCGGTGTCGCGCAAGCTGACTCGGTCGGGTGAGGCTCCGGGCCCGCATGATGAGCTGCGCGGGACGGAGAAGCTCAACAAGGTGATCCTGGTCGACCAGTCGCCGCTGGGGTCGACCCCGGCCTCGAACCCAGCCACGTATACCGGGGTCTGGGAGCCGATTCGTGATCTGTTCACGCGCATCCCCGATGCCAAGATCCGCGGCTTCAAGCCGGCCCGGTTCAGCTTCAATCGCCCCGGTGGCCGCTGTGACGACTGCGAAGGGATGGGGCAGAAGAAGATCGAGATGCACTTCCTGCCCGATGTGTGGGTCGAGTGCGCCACCTGTCGCGGCAAGCGGTTCAACAAGGAGACGCTGGCGGTCACCTACAAGGATCACTCGATCGCCGATGTGCTCAACATGTCGATCGGCCAGGCCCTCGAGCTGTTCGGCAACATCCCCAAGATCCGGGCCCCACTGGCCACTCTCGCAGCCATCGGGCTCGACTACCTCACACTCGGTCAGTCGGCTGCGACGCTCAGCGGCGGCGAGGCCCAGCGTGTGAAACTGGCTGCGGAACTGGCAAGACCGAACAACGGGCAGACGCTGTATATCCTCGATGAGCCGACGACGGGGCTGCACTTCGACGACATTCTCAAGCTGATGAAGGTGCTGATGAGCCTCGTCGAGCAAGGGAACACGGTGGTCGTGATCGAGCACAACCTCGATGTGATCAAGACCGCAGACTGGGTGATCGATCTCGGCCCGGAGGCCGGTGTCGATGGCGGGTGGATTGTTGCCGAGGGGACGCCGGAGGATGTGGTCGCGCAGGCGGCGTACTATTCAGTCGCGAACGATCGAGTGTCCAAGAAAGCCCAAGGGTTGCAACCCTTGGCCTTGGACCCCGCGATTCTGTGGGCCAGTTCCCGCCGGGAACGCTACCAGCGAGAAACCAAACGTCCCGTCCCGATCCGCTCCTGGACCGGCGAACTGCTGGCTCCGATCATCGAGAATGAAACCCGCGGCGAGATCGAGATCTTCCGCGCGGAAGAGGCCGCCAAGAAACAGGTCGGCGACATCGACCTGCGACATGTCGGCAAAGAGACCGACACCCCGTGGAAGACCGATGGTCGTCGTTGGCATACCCAGGACCGGCTTTCGCACACGGGGCTGCCATGTCGTTGGGAGGGCACTGCCCTGGAACTGGTGATCGACTCACTGGCCCAGCGCAGCGAGCTGGCCCCGGTCAACTGGAACCACCGCAGCGTGGTCGAGGTCATGTCGACCGACAAGACCGGCGGCTGGTTCCTGCACGCTCAGACGGCGGATGAGTGGTTGCTGACGCTGAAGTTCCGAGTCAAGAAGGGAACGTTCGACGAAGCCACCTTGCAGAAGCAGCTGCCGCTCAAGCCACTGGACCAGCTCGATGAACTGCCGGTCTATGGACGCGGCGACCGGGTGAAGGTCAAGAACCTGAAGGGCCCGTTTCAGGAAGTGACGATCACTGTTCACTGGCTGCGCGAGATCGATACGCCCGCGTTTCAGAAGTTCCTGGCTGCGGCCATCAACAGCTACGGCCAGCAGGCCTCAGCTGCGGCTCTCGTGATCGGCGATCTGGCCCCCTGGAAGGTCCTGGGCCGCAAGTGGCATCTGTCTCGAAAAGGGTTCCCGAGTGCGAAACGCGTCGACTGGGAAGCTGAGACCCTGGACGAGCTGTTCTCATTGATCGAAGGGATCGCGACCGGCGGTGCTGTCGAGTGGGGCGGGAAGCAGACCGTGACCTGGACCCGCGCTCGCGAGGAGAAGCCGGCGATCGAGGTGAACACCAAACGCCGAACCTCGATCGACTTAGAGCTCTACGGTCCAGCGGGCCGGTTCGGGCTCGGCCAGATCTCCACTCTCGGCGAGACCCGCGAAGTCGCAACCGCCCGCGATGGACGGCAGGTGGTCCAGCTGAGTTTGATCTCCGCCGAGCAGGTCCAGGATCCCGCGCTGAGGAAGTTCCTCAAAGAGATGTGGAAGCCGTAAAGCGGTACATTCACGAAATTGATGCGACGTTTGTCGTTGGGATAAGCCGAGTCGCATTCGACCAGCCGGGACTTGAAAAAATCGGAGCGGAGCCCGGCCAGGTTCTCCACTTTTTCACGAGATCACAATTCCAGCTCTCACCGGGACTTACGTTAAGAAACGACCAGTCTGCCCGCGTAAGCTGGAAAATCTTCTCCATGAAATCCAGAAATTCGGCGACAATGAGAGAGATCTTGCGAACCTTTTCCACCGTTCCGAGGTCTATAGAGCAAGTGGTCCCACAGTCGGGAACCGGAAGTGTGCAAGTGGGTCATCTCCTCCCACACTCCGGAACGGCGACTTTGGGATGCCCTTGAGTTTGTCCTGGATGCCCCACGTGTCTGTTGGGGCGGCCCCGCTGGGTGAGTTCCCGGGGGCAAGCGGTTCTGAGTTTCTCGTGGACTGCGACCAATGGATCGCAGGAGGTGTGTCATGGCAAAGCTGAACAACAACAACGGCACGGTCAATTTCGGATTTGCTGGCAATGGCCAGACCGGAACCGCAGCAGTCGTGGTACGTTCGCGCCAGACCAAGATGCGTTCGGATACACGCATCCATACCGGGAAACCGCTGTCGCAACCGCATTATCTGGCCTCGACCCTATCAAGTCGAGAGTCCTTGGAACGCCCCGAGGAAGCGGATGCATGTTCATCCGCGGCAGCCGCCCGAGCCTATTGGCCGGCAGCTGAGTTACCTCCGGCAGCCTGGGCTTCGCTGGTGATTTGCAGAGCCATCACGCTCTGAACCCCAATTCGCCACGCAAGTCGAAAGTCTGTCGGAGTCGCCGCCCTGCGGTGCCACTCTCTGTTCCTGTTTGATCGCCACATCGGCCACAACCGGAACCTGTTCGAGTGATCCACACGCAGCGGTTTTTGACTCCGACACCTGTGTACTGACTGACACGGTTTTCTGACTTTCACGAGCATCGCGAACTGGGCCAGATCACAGCTGATCTCCAGCCGGAGGACGGCGGAATTCCATCGAATTCCGCGACATGTCCCACGCGTTCCCATTTCATTCCGTCGAGCACTCTTCATTCGGGGCCCCCCCCTCACTCGCTCGACACCCTGACAAATTCATTCCCCAGGAAGGGGGACACCATGAACGAAAACGAAATCCTCCAGTTGGTCCTCCAGGCTCAGACCGGTGATAACCGGGCCTTTGGCCAGTTGGTGACACAGTACGAATCGAGCGTGTTCGCGGTCGTTTACCGTCGGCTGCGGAACTCCGCCGAAGCTGCCGAAGTGACCCAGGACGTCTTCCTGCGGGCCTTCCGGAAGCTGGCCCAGCTGCGGGAGCCCGAGCGGTTCGTCGGCTGGCTCAAGCGGATCGCTGTCCGGTTGTCGATCAACCGGGCTGTGCGTCGGCCGCCTGAGGCGATCTGCGCTCCCGAGACGTTCTCGGTCTTTGGCAGCAACCAGGCTGACCCCGGCGAACCCGTCCTGACTCAGGAGCGGGCGACTCAGTTGCGGGCCGGTTTGAAGACGCTGCGGCGGATGGACCGGGAAACGCTGGAAGCCTTCTACTTCGAGGGGCAGTCCCTGAAGGAGATGAGCGACCGATTCGCGAGCCCTGTCGGCACGATCAAGCGGCGTCTGCACACGGCCCGGGCGCGGCTGAAGGACGCCTTGTGCGACTTTCAGCCCGCATGAGTGAGGCGCTGCCTCCAGGGTCCACGGCGAGTGCGTGCGATCGTGATGATTGTTACCGGGTAACGCCCCAGGCTGGACACCATCGTCTCCAGCCTGGGGTCTTTTCGTTTCAGACCATATCCCCTCGCAGGCTGTCGTGATCGCTCCGCAGGCGTATAATCCTGTCGGAGCCCCTATGGACCTGCCTCAACTGCCACTGATCGACACGTTCGGACGCACGCACAACAACCTGCGGATCAGCGTCACGGACCGCTGCAACATCCGCTGCTTCTACTGCATGCCAGCGGAGAACGTGCAGTTCATGGACCGGGCTGACTTGCTCTCCTACGAAGAGATGGAGCGGTTCGTCCGGCTGGTTGTTCCCTTGGGGGTCAATAAGCTGCGACTGACGGGCGGGGAGCCCCTTGTTCGCAAGGACCTGCACCGGCTGGTTGCCGCCCTGGCGAAGATCGATGGAATCACCGATATCGGCCTGACCACCAACGGCATCCTGCTCGCGGATCAAGCTGCGGACTTGTACGCAGCTGGGCTGCGGCGGCTGAACGTGAGCCTCGATGCCCTCAGCGCCGAGAAGTTCAAGCAGATCACCCGCCGCGAAGGGTACGAGCAGGTGCTGGCCGGGATCGAAGCTGCGGAGCGGGCCGGGTTTCAGCAGATCAAGATCAACGCGGTTTCCGTGAGGGGCCTAACGGAAGAAGAGCTCGTCCCGTTCGGCCACTTTGCCCGCCGGACGGGTCACGAAGTGCGGTTCATCGAGTACATGCCGCTCGATGCCGACAACGCCTGGGAACGCGACAAGGTTCTTTACGCCCAGGAAATCATCGACCAGCTCTCTGCCGGGATTCGTCCGCTGGTTCCGATCCCCAACGCCGACCCGCGCGCCCCAGCCGTCGATTACCAGTTCGATGATGGAGTCGGTCGAATCGGCTTCATTGCGTCCGTCAGCCGACCGTTCTGCGGCAACTGCAACCGCTTCCGCATCACCGCTGATGGCAAGCTGCGGAACTGCCTGTTCAGCCTGGAGGAGACCGACCTGCGGACGCTGCTGCGGGGCGGAGCTGCGGACGAGTTGATTCAGCAGGCTGTGCGCGACTCGATCCACGCCAAGTGGGAAGGCCACGAGATCAACACCGCCCGGTTCATTCAGCCAAACCGCCCGATGTACTCAATCGGGGGTTAGGTGGTTTACCCATAGGGTCGGTGAGCCAGTTTCCTTCTCCCTCTCCCCACGCAGCAATTGACAAACAGAGAGATCAGGATTTGGGGAGAGGGCCGGGGTGAGGGGCCGAGTACGCCCCCTTCACCTCTGAGAAATGTTTCAAGGAACGTCTTTGATAGAGCAACAAGCATAGAACTGCCAAGGCCAGTGCCACTGTGGAGGTTATGGCGGCCAAACGTTCATTCACGCTGACCAAGGGCTGAGGTCCATATGCGGGCCCCTCAACAATGCTCCCGTCTGAGAGGTTGTATCGTGCTTGATAGAAGGTCAGTTCTGCAAACCATTGCGTATCCCGACCAATCCGCCAGCCCACTATCGGAGTGGAGTCGGTGACAGTTCCACGAGCATCATTCCACTCCCGATAAGCCAATTCACCCGAGCCGGATTGCCATGGACTCCATTCGAGAAGTTCAGGACAAGTGACCATTCCAACGTTCCGAACCGAAACCGATTCCCCAGATCCGAAACTGAGGGCGATTTATTCTCCGCTGATCCATGGCATCGGTACCGCAAACAGGAATCCGACCGTCAGTCCCATCAGTAGAGGATGTCGCATGATCGATAGAACCTCGACTACTTCGGCTCCGGCCAGTTCAGGTGTTTGTGCAGGAACTTATATGTCCCGACGCCGTTGATCGTGTGCGGGCCGTTGAAGACCTCCATCTCTGTCCGGCCGCCGATGCCGAGCTTGTCGTAGTGGCGTTTGACCTTGGCGTATTCCCAGGCGACCCACTCATCGGGGGCGACTCCGTCATCGTGCCCGCGTTCGACCATGAACGGACGCGGCGTCATCAGGTTCGACAGCTCGGCATAGTTTGCGACATGCCCCATGTTCCATTCGAAGATCTCGTACTCGGGAGTGAAGATGTAGCTGTAGCGGTCCTCGTAGGAGGTGTTCTTCATGACCCACTCGTTGAAGTCAGCGGAGCAGATCGAGAGGCAATAGCCGGGGGAGGGACGAGAGGTTAGAGACGAGAGATTAGAGCCAGAAGAGGACAGGGAATCCTGGTTTGGCTCTCGTCTCTCCTCTCTCGTCTCTCGTCCCCCCACCAACATTGGCGGCACCCGCACAGCTGTCTTCCCACCATACGACAGTCCATAGAACGCAATGCGGTCGCGGTCGACGTACGGCAGGGTGGCCAGCCAGTTCAGAGTCTGCTGGTGCTGAGGAATGATGTAGCTGAAGAGAGACCGCCCGAGCGGATTGCTCTTCCGCTGGATCACGCGGAAGTCGTCGTGCCCGCGGTACGGGTTCTGCGGGGCATAGACAATGAACCCGCGCTTCACGAGGGCCGAGCTGAACCCCTTGTACGGCGGATAGCCGGACGACTTGGGGTCTTCGGTAATCGTGTCCATCGGCACCCCTTCGAGTCCGTGCTGGCAGACAACGACGGGCCGCTTCTCGCCGGGCTTGAGGTCCTTGGGAAGGAGCAGGATGCCGCCGGCGATGACCGAAGGGAGCGGAGAGACGAGAGACGAGTGAGAAGAGCCAGAGGGAGGCTCTTTGTCTGGCTCTCGCCTCTCATCTCTCGTCTCTCGTCTGGCTTGCCACACATCCAGCACCACCTCGTACCCCGTGTGGGTCGGCTCGTCGATGATCTTCCGCGAGCGAGCGTTCGGCGGCAGCAGGTCATACGGGATGCGTCCGATCAGTTCGTCGTAGACCTTGGTCCGGTAGGCTTCCTGTGTCTCTTCCCATTTGGCCAGCGACGAGCGGTCGGCCCCCGCCCAGTACTTGTCGCGGGCCTTGTCAGACAGGTGCATCAGCCGCTGGGTGTGGCGGGTCAGTTCGCCGATCTGCTGCTTCTGGCGGGCAGCGATGCGCTCACGAATCGCTTCCACGTTGGGCGGTCCTTCATTGGGGGTGATCACGGGTGGCTGACGAAGTCCCAGTGATTCCTGCACCACAGCCAGAGTTTCCGAGTCACCTAGCGGTGTTACCCCCTCCGCGTAGGTTACGAGCTTGATATTGTCGGGCACTCCCAGGTGTTGGTAGTGAGCCTTAGCTCGCAGGTATTCACGTTTCACGGACTCACGGTCCGGCGTGCGGATCACTCCCGGAGCAGCGCCGCCGGCTCGACCGGGCCGCACTGCGGGCGGTCCATCGATCTCCGGAGCCGAGGTTGCTTCAATGATCAGCTTTCGCGGGGCAATCAGACTGGCGATCTCCGCATCGCCAAACTCCGCGAGCTGCCGCCACACATTGCGGTAGATCGGCTCTTTCCAGACACCTTCACGCTCCTGGAAGTAGCCGGAGACAAAACAGACTTCGATCCGGGGGTCGAGCGCAGCGGCATACATGGCGAGCAATCCGCCTTCTCCGTGACCCCAGACGATGACACGCAATGGCTCCTTGTCGAGTTGCTTGTTCCGTCCCTGTTCATGAATCTTGACCAGACCATCCACCAGGGTCATGATCTTCTGGACCTCATACCCAATCACATGGCGGCCCATCTCGAAGGCCCCGCGATAGACAAACTCCCGGTGTGGCTGGTTCGTGAATCGGACGCTGGGATTTCCCGACAACTCATCGCTGCGGCTCATCAGCGTTGGCATGAGCGACGAAATTCCCAGCTGCCATTTGAGCTTCCACGGCAGCTGTTGCTCTTTCTCCAGGCCAGGTAAGAGCCCCAGAGCCTGTTCTGGTTCATAGGCCGGATCGGGAATGAAGATCAGACCCCGACCAGTGACACCACCGCTCAAGACGGCGTCGCACGTGACACCATCGAGGACACCCAGACGAAGGTCGGCTCCTCCTTGCGCGAATGTATCGTGATTCAATAGGAGAGGGGCATTTTTCACCCGCTCATCGACCGCCCCGATATACGTCCGCAGCCGCTCGCGGTTCGGGGCGATGCTCTTCTCATACGCCTCCGGGCTGCTGTAGTCGCGGTTCCAATGGGCCTCGCGGCGGTCGCGCGACAGTGAGATCTCGTGCTCCGCAAACTCGCTGATCCCGCGGACCATCACCACATCGAGTGGCTCGGTCAGCTCCAGCTTCTGCGTGCCCGGCAGGACATCGTCTGCGGCATCGACGAACAGCCCCCAGCTCGCAAAGGTCAGGGCGGCACACAACCAAGCGCAAGATCGAATCAGCATGCTGTCATCCTCCACACGGCAGTAGACGAATCTCTTCATACCAGACCAGCGTCTGGCCGTTCTGCTCGATCTGCCAGATGAATTTGTTATTTCCGGAGTCGGTCCAGATCGTCGCCGGTTCCCCGGCGCGGACGACGGATGCCACCTGATTCGACCTGGGGAACCAGTTCATATACTTGTAGCGTTCGCGGGATTCGCCGATGCGCAGCGCGGGGTATTGAACCTTTTTCTGGCTGACGGTGTATTCCCCCGTCGTGTGCTCCACGATTCCGGTGATCTTGTCGAGCTGTTCCAGCCGCGGCTGAGGCTTGAAGTAGTGAACCAGAATTCCAATCCCCCCGGCATAGCAGGCCAGCGGGATCAGAATCGGAAAGATCAATCCGTAGATGCGAAGGAATGACATGATCGCCCTGCTGCAAAGGCCGCGAGAAATGCCCACACACACTCACTGCCGAGACAGCGTATTCCATAGACTGTGTTTTGCCAAACCCCGGCGATGCCACCGGTCAGGAGAGGGTGCATCCGTCAATTGGTGGGGAGCAGATAACCACGGAGCACACGGAGGCACGGAGCAGAGCAATCAGAGCGATCGAATGAGTTTCGGAAAGGCCGAATCCACCCTGCAACATTGATCGGTGATCAGGCAGTCTTGATCGCGAGGGCTCCTCTCCCGGAGTCCTGGATAAACGGAATCTTTGATTCTTCTCCGTGCCTGATTCTTCTCCGTGCCTCCGTGTACTCCGTGGTTTATCCCTCTTTTGTCAGAGTGGGGATGAGGCCCCCACCAAAAAACGGATGCACCCCTCAGGAGACAATAGTCGCAACGCATTCCGAAAGGGATGCCAGAATCGAGCGATGTGAAGTTGCGTTTCTGCGATCCCTGCCGGGATTGATGTCATGGCACTGTGGGAACCGGTGGTATCGCTTCGCTCAACCACCGGCTAACTTTTTTCATCCCTCCGGGATGCTGCGGAATAATCTCCAGATTCGAAAGAAAAGACGACTCCCTGCCACTTGTGAAGCGGCAAGTTTGGCTACCAGCCGGTCATGTGAGACACAATACTATTGATCCCGCCCTTCAAGGTCGCGGCGGTGATAGAAGGTCTCCAGACGGCGCACGGCTCGATCGACAATCGCTCGCGTCGAGGCTGTCGTACCGCTCCGGGTCACGAAGAGTTCGGCCAGCTCTTCGATCGTCTTTCGCACTAGACGAGGTTCCAGGGCCAGCAGCAAACGCCGTTCGATCAAGTCCTCCAGGCAGGTCACCCACTCCTCGTCGATGATGCGGGTGATCACGCAGCGCGGGAGCAGCGTGCCGTGGATGAGCGGACTGCCCGGTTGTTGCAAGTAGTCTCGGGCCTCGGTTCCCACAAGTCGCCAGACCTCGCGGCAGGTGGCCTGCGAGAAACCGGTCTTGCGGGCCAGCTCCGACAACGTGCGTTCGAGTTCACTCAGCGGCGGGTGCCCTGCGGAGCCTCGAATCGGTCGGTCGCGTGTACTCTCCGTTCGATCTCGTCCGAGGTGCCTCAGAACTCGGTCCGCAGTCTGCTCCCCCAGTGCCCGGCAGGTGGTGAGCTTGCCCCCGATCAGCGTCAGCAGCGGTACGCCCAACAGCTCCCGCTCATCAATCTGGTGGTCGCGGCTGATCGCAGCTGTGCGGGAAGCTCCGGAACTGGGCAGAGGTCGAATCCCGGCACAGGTCGCGTGGATATCGCCCGCGATCAATCGGACCTGCGGGAACAGCTCGTTCGTCAGCCGGATCAGGTACTCCTGCTCGGAGTCGGTCGACCGCGCCAGTTCCGGTCGCTCGTCGAAACGCTCATCCGTCGTTCCGATCATCACTCCGCCGGTCATCGGAATCAGAAAGACCAGCCGGCCATCCGCAGCTTCCGCATAGACCGCGCTCTCGCCCAGGGCGGCTCGCAGCTCGGGCTTCGATGTGAAGAGGTGGCTGCCCTTGGTGCCGCCGAACAGTGGGGGAGCCTCTGCGGGTAGCTCGCGCAAGGTCCAGTCACCCCAGGCTCCTGTGGCGTTGATGATGCAGGAGGGGGTGAGGATCACTGGTCCTTGGTCATTGGTCCCTGGTGAACTTGCTGAGCCTTGGTCAGCGATAGCAGGGTGATGCTTGTCTTCGGGGCGAATCACAATCTGCTGGTCCGCTACGCTGGCGCGGTGATATGTCAGCAGGCGGAACTCCGTTCCCTGCTGGGCGGCGAGTTGCTCGATCTCATTCAGGAGCGCGATACAGAACCTCTCGGGGCACTCCATGCGGGCGTCATAGTATGAGCAGGACCAGGGGTATTGAGCTGGGGGAAACGCCGGACCGCCCTGCCCTGTGCGATGCACGCAATGCCGAGGAACGAGCTGACTGCGGGCGAGCAGATCGTAGAACCACAGTCCGAGTTTTACGGTCCATAAGCCACGTCCGCCGCCTGACCCGATCCATCGGCCCAGGCGAGTCCGGCTCAGCCCCAGGAACCGCAGACCCGCCGCGATCAGTCCGCCCGTTCGTTTGCGAATCGGGATATGCAGCTTCAGCGGCACGACAAACTGCGGAGCCAGTCGCAGCAGCCGGTCCCGCTCGTGCAGCGACTCGGCTACGAGCCGGAAATCGGCGTACTCCAGATACCGCAGCCCGCCATGAATCAGCCGCGACGACTTCGCGGTCGCTCCGTATGAAATGTCATTCGTGTCGACGATCCAAACCGGCACGCGGTTGAGTATCAGCTCGCGGGCGACACAGATGCCATTCACCCCGGCTCCCAGAATGAGAACCGGAGCGGTCGGGGTCGAGGTATCGGATCGCGGGTTCATGCCAGACTCTTCTGGTCTGGATCGTAGCAGAATCCATTGCAATCGCCGCAGCTGACTTGCGGCGATCCCTCCTCACCCCCTAATAAGTCGTGTCTGTCACCATGCCGTTCCGCGTTCCGCTCGGGGAAGCTCGATGTCCTTTCGAATCGCTCTGCTGGTCGTCCTCGGTTGTCTGGTCGGCCACGGTTCTTTGCAGGCTGCGACGCCCCGGCCCAACATCGTCTTTATACTCTGCGACGACCTGGGGTACGGCGATGTGAAGTGCCTGAACCCGGACGGGAAGATTGCCACACCGCGACTGGACCGGATGGCAGCGGAGGGGATGGTCTTTACCGATGCTCATAGTGGCTCGGGAGTCTGCTCGCCCACTCGCTACGGCGTGATGACCGGTCGTTATGCGTGGCGGACAAAGCTGCAGAATGGAGTCCTCGGCGGCCTGAGCCCGCGTCTGATCGAGCCGGGTCGGCTGACGGTGGCTCAACATCTCAAGAACGCGGGCTACCACACAGCCTGTGTCGGAAAGTGGCACCTGGGGATGAACTTTGTGAAGCTGCCGGGGAAAGCGGTCAGCGAGCTGTCGATCGAGTCGGCCGAACAGAACCGGAACGTCGATTACTCGCAGCCGATCACGGATGGGCCGAATGCGGTCGGCTTTGATGAATACTTCGGGATCAGTGCCTCGCTCGACATGGTGCCGTACGCCTTCATCGAGAATGACCGGCTGACCGCTCAGCCGACCGAGGAACGGGCCTTTGCCATGATGCTTGGCAAAGAGCAAGGGAAGACGCGGCTGGGCCCCGCAGCGCCGGGGTTTGAAGCCACCGACGTGTTGCCCGCGCTCACCGATCGCGCGGTCCGTTACATTCGAAATCGCTCGAAGCAGCCGGTGCCGTTCTTTCTGTACCTGCCACTGGCGTCTCCCCATACCCCGATCGCACCCACAGCTGAGTGGAACGGCAAGAGCCAGCTCAACCCGTATGCCGACTTTGTGATGCAGACCGATCACGCCATCGGGCAAGTTCTGGATGCGATCGATGCTGCGGGCCAGGCCGAGAACACGCTGGTGATCGTCACCAGTGACAACGGCTGCTCCCCACAGGCCGACTACCCGGCGCTGCTGGCACTGGGGCACAACCCCAGCGCCCAGTTCCGCGGGAACAAGGCCGACATCTACGAAGGCGGCCATCGTGTCCCGTTTCTGGCCCGCTGGAAGGGGGAAGTCTCAGCTGGTTCGACCTGTCCAGACACGATCTGCCTGACTGACTTCATGGCGACGTGTGCCGAGATCACCGGAACCCGCCTCCCGGATAGTGCGGGCGAAGACAGCGTCAGCTTCCTGTCCAGCTTGCGAGGTCTGGCCACGCGTCCGCCGCGCGCGCCGGTGGTTCACCACTCGATCAACGGCTCGTTCGCGATTCGAGACAGGCAGTGGAAGCTCGCGCTGTGCCCCGGCTCCGGAGGCTGGAGTGAGCCGCGTCCGGGGAAAGTGGCCGCTGGTTCCCCTCCGGCCCAGCTCTTCGATCTGTCAAATGACATCAGCGAGCAGAAAAACCTGATCGACGAGCATCCCGAGCAGGTGACCCGCCTGACCCAGCTCCTCGAGAAATTCATCGCGGATGGCCGCAGCACTCCGGGCGAGCCGCAAAAGAATGCCGTGCCCGTTCAGCTGTGGAAGAGTTCGGCTCCCAAGGCCAAACCGCGTGAGTAGGGCTGAGACCGCAGTTCGCCGGATTCCCGCAGTCAGGAATGGATCAGCGAGCCGAGATGGTTCCGCCGGCTTTCCGATTCCGAAATTCGGTACGGTCTTGATTTGCCTGGTTCGGAAGCCGACAGTTCTTTGTTGTCCCTCTGTTTCGGCCAGACCCAGCATGCACGTCACCTTTCGCTGCCCGAGTTGCGACCAGTCCCGGCGATCGGGAGATTGCCACGTCGGCGGAGCTGTGGAATGTGATTGTGGCTGGAAGAATCCGATCGGGGCCCCTGACCTGGCTGGCGAGTCGCCAAATCACTGTCTCGTCTGCGGGACGCTTGATTTGTGGCGTCAAAAGGACTTTCCGCCCAGCCTGGGGCTGTTGTGTGTGGCGACTGGGGCGATCAGCAGCAGCATTGCCTGGTACTACCATCGCCCGGTGATTGCCCTCGCCATTTTGATGGGGTTCGCTTTACTCGATATGCTTCTGTACGTCTTCATGAGCGATGTGCTGGTCTGCTACCGGTGCAAGGCTCGCCACGGTCGGGTCGACCTGACGGGGCGAGTCGCCTACGATCATGAACTGGGCGAGCGCTATCGCCAGGAGGAGATCCGCATGCGGACCACTCCGCAGCGGTAGGTTCCCGGCGGCACTCTGCATATTGATCCATCCTTGATCGACCCTCAACGGATTCTGGAAGACCTGACCGGCTCTTTCGCGGGAGAGCTGCGGTTTGACCCATTGTCCCGGGCGATGTACGCCAGCGATGCCAGCCTGTACGAGATCACTCCGCTGGGAGTGGCCTATCCCCGCAGCCGCGATGATGTCGTGGCGCTCTCCAAATACTGCAGCGAGCAGAACATCCCGCTGACTCCCCGCGGAGCCGGAACCAACGTTGCCGGGAACTCGCTCGGCGAAGGGATCATCGTCGACCTGTCGCGGCACTTCACCGCCATCGAAGAAGTGACCGACAAGTCGGTCCGCGTGCAGGTCGGAGTCGTCCGCGACACGCTCAACCGCAAGTTGCGGGAAGTCGGTCGCTACCTGCCGCCTGACCCTTCGACGACCGCTGTGACGACCGTGGGCGGCATGCTGGCTGTCGATGCGGCGGGATCGCATGCCGTGCGAGTCGGGTCGATGCGCGATTACGTCCGCAGCATCGAAGTGGTCCTGCCCGGCGGGGCGTGGTTCGAGGCCAAACGTGAGCCGCTGACCAGCCTGTTCCCCGATCTCGACCCGGCGCTGATGCTGCCGGGTGAATCGATCGAGGCCAAACGCAGCATCGTGTCGCGGCTGACCCGGCTGCTTCGCGACAACGAGGCCCTGATCCGCGAACGGCAGCCTCCACTACTTCGCAACTGTGCTGGGTATTCGCTGCGGAGTGTCCTCTCGCGCGATGATCTCAACCTGCCGCGACTGCTGGTGGGCAGTGAAGGGACGCTGGGGATCTTTACCGAAGCCACACTGCACACCTCGCCCCTGCCCGCCCATCGCGGAGTGGCTTTGTTGCTGTTCGGTCAGCTGGAGTCGGCGATCCGAGTTGTGCATGCGATTGCGGACCAGCAGCCGAGTGCGTGCGATCTGATGGATCGGCGGTTACTGTCACTGGCCCGCGAATCCGACCCGCGGTTCGAAGCGATCATCCCGAAGACCGCTGAAGCGGCCCTGATCGTGGAGCAGACGGGCTTCACCGAGCGGCAGGTCAAGGACCGCGTGCGGGCCATTATCGAGATCGCCCGGCATGCAGACTCGTCACTGCTGGTCGCTCAGCAGGCCTTTGACGAGGACGGGGTCGAGTTCCTCTGGTCGCTACCCTCACGCGTGGTGCCACTGCTGATTCGCCTGAAGGGACATTCGCGCCCCTTACCGATCATCGAAGGACTCGCGATCCCGCCGCAGACGCTGCGGGATTTCCTCCTGCGGGCCCAGAAGGTCCTGCAGAAGCACGAGGTCACTGCCTCGCTCTATGCCCACGCCGCCTCGGGGCAGATCCACCTGCGGCCAATCATTCCGTTCCCGACCAGTGCGGATGGCCACAAGCTCGAGGCCCTGGCCCGTGAGCTGTACGAGGTGGTCTTCTCATTCGGAGGGACCATCAGCGGCGAGCACGGCGATGGGCTGTCCCGGACGGCTTTCCTCCGCAGCCAATACGGCCCGCTGTATCGCGTCTTCCAGGACGTGAAGTCGATCTTCGACCCGCGAAACCTGATGAACCCCGGCAAGATCGTCTGCGACGATCCGCACCTGACGGTTCGCAACTTCCGCCCGGCTCCGCTCGCTGTCGAAGCACCCGCGAAACCGGCGGAGACTGTGTCGCTTCAGCTGAAATGGTCGCCTGAGGAACTCTCGTCAGCAGCGTCTCAGTGCAACGGATGTGGCAACTGCCGGACTCAGGATGCCGACCTGCGGATGTGCCCATTCTTCCGGCTCGATCCGATTGAAGAGGCCAGCCCCCGCTCGAAGGCAAACGTCGTACGCAGCCTGATGACGGGCGAGTTGTCCGCGCGCGATATGTCGTCCGAGGGGGTCAAGCGGCTGGCCAAGCTGTGCTTCAACTGCAAGCAGTGCGAGCTGGAATGCCCCGCGAATGTCGATATTCCGCACCTGATGATCGAGGCCCGCGCGGCCTATGTCGCGGAGAACGGGCTCAGCCGGGCCGACTGGATCCTGGCGCGGGCCCACTCGTTTGGGGCGCTGGGCTGCTCGATCGCTCCGCTGGCGAACTGGGTGCTGGGGAGTCGAACGGGGCGGTGGCTCGTCGAGAAGATTCTGCATGTGGCCCGGCGGCGGCGGTTGCCTCCGTTTGCCCGGCGGACGTTCCTGCGGCAGGCCAAACGCGATCTGTCGCGGCGGGAACTGCTGCAAAGCGATCCCCGCCCGGTGGTCTACTTCGTCGACCACTTTGCCAATTACCACGACCCGGAACTCGGCTGGGCGGCCGTCGCGATCCTGCAGCACCACGGAATTCCGGTCTATGTCCCGCCGGGGCAGACCGCTTCCGGGATGGCGATGATTGCGGCGGGCGACCTCGAACTGGCGCGGGAGCTGGCTGAGCAGAACCTGCGCGAACTGGCCGAGCTGGCGCGCGAGGGGATGACGATCCTCTGCACCGAGCCGACCGCAGCTGTCTGTCTCAAGCAGGAGTACCCGCTGCTGCTCAACCATCCAGACACCGGAGTTGTCGCCTCGCAGGTCGTGGAGATCGGGGCCTTTCTGCAGCAGCTGCACCGCGAAGGGCGACTGAAGACCGATTTCACGCCGATGGATCTGACGGTGGGATATCACACTCCGTGCCACCTGAAGGCCCTGCAGCAGGGAACCCCGCTGGCCGATCTCGTGGGGCTGATTCCCGGCGTGAAAGTCGAACGGGTCAACGGGGGCTGTTCGGGAATGGCCGGAGCGTATGGCCTGACGGTCGAGAACTTTCAGACATCGCTGAAACTCGGCCAGCCGCTGTTCGAGGCCTTGAAGTCTCCCACGATCCAGGTCGGGTCTACTGAATGCGGCAGCTGCAAGATGCAGATGGAGCAAGGCAACCCGCGCGCGACGCTGCACCCACTGAAGCTGCTGGCGCTGGCGTATGGTCTGATGCCCGAACTGCGGGCCAAGCTTCGGCCCTCGGGGCGACGGTTGTTGACGACGTAAGACGGCCTGAGGAGCGGGGCTTCAGGTAGGCCAGAAGCTCGATGATCGCGGGCTTTCTCAGCCCCGTGCCCCCGGGTCTGAAGGCGGGGTGTAATCGTGGAGTCATGGTCCGGCAATTGGGCCAAACCGAATCGCTGTAGCAAGGCTCAATGGGGCCTTCGAATGAGATCAGTCGAAGTCGTAGACAGTCACCGCGATGTTGGAAAGCAACAGATTTTCGGTGATCAAAGGCTCAATCTTTGCCCACTGACCGCCAGCTAGCCCGCAACCGATTCGCGGCATATGAACCGAGGCTCCGAGTTCGAGGGCATTCTCCGCCACTTTCATGAGACATTGGCTTACGGCGTCATAGCGAATGGGAGGTCCAGAACTCCCAGTCTTGATACCGTGCTGGCCAATCATATTGGCCACCCAGATCGTCGATTCCACGGGAACAAACTGCACCGCGCCCAAGGCCAACTCACGATCACGTCGCTTGGCATACCAGGCTCGATACTCAGCTTCGGGCTGCTTCCAACGCTTCGACAATGCGAGTACGAAGCCCTTCCCCCACCCGCCGATGTCATTGCAGATGTGGCAGATAATCTTGGGCCCCTTCGCCTGAGGGCAGGTCGCGTCCCCACGGAGATAGGTGATTTCGGTCATGGATCGTTCTACGACTTCAGCCGGTCAACTTCATCCAAGAGATTGAGAAACGTCTGAACTCCACATGAATGTCGAGACTGATACTCCAGCAGAGAGCGTCGGAGGAAGCTGACACTGAAATAGTCCCTCCACATCTCCTGCGGGAGATTGTGAAAGAGATCCGCCAGTTCTGCGGCCTGTTCAGCCTTTCCTGCCCAACCCATCATTCGGATCTGGAGAAATGCCCGGTACAGCATCTCACACAACTTTTGCCGTTGTGCATCGTTGGGGCAGTAACAGTCCAATTCCTGTGGCAAATCGCTACACCGCTTTGGCCTGCGGCGGGGTATCGACGCGGGCGATTCTTCCGATCTCGCGGACAGCCTGACGCAGGCGGTTCGAGTTTTCGACGATCGCCAGACGCAGGTAGCCTTCGCCTTCTTCCCCGAAGCCGCGGCCGGGGCTCACTGCAACGCCCGCTTCTTCCAGCAACTTCATCGAGAAGTCGATCGAACCCATTGCGGCGAACTGGTCGGGAATCTTGGCCCACACGAACATGCCGGCTTTCGGACGTTCAACGTTCCAGCCCAGCCGGTTCAGTCCGTCGCACAGAGCATCGCGGCGGCTTTGGTACTCCTTGGCCATCGCATCGACCGCGTCGTCACAGTGTCGCATTGCGATGATGGCGGCGATCTGAATCGCCTGGAAGATCCCGTAATCGTAATAACCCTTGATGGTCGTCAACGCCCGGACCATTTCGGCGTTGCCGCAGCAGAAGCCGACGCGCCAGCCGGCCATGCTGTAGCTCTTGCTCATCGTGGTGAACTCGACACCGACATCGAGCGCACCGGGCGAGGCCAGGAAGCTCGGAGCCTTGTAGCCGTCGTAGCAGACGTCGGCATAAGCGAAGTCGCTGATGACCAGGAATCCGTACTTCTTGGCGAGCTTGACCAGATCGTCCCAGAAGGTCTGGTCGATGACTGTCGAACTGGGATTGTGCGGGAAGTTGGCAATCACCAGCTTCGGCTTGGGGTACAGGTGCTCGCAGGTGTACGCAATGTTCGAGAGAAACTTCTCGGGATTCCGCACATCGAGATGGATCACATTCCCGCCCGCCATCACGACGGCGTAAGTATGAATCGGGAAGGTCGGCGACGGGGAGATCGCGGTATCGCCCGGTCCCATCAGGGCCAGGCACATGTGGCTGAACCCTTCCTTGGAGCCGATCGTCGCGACGACCTGCTTCTCGGGATCGAGCTTCACGCCGTACTTGCGGTCGTAGCGGATCGCGACCTCTTTGCGGAGATTCCCGATCCCGTTGGCGACCGAGTAGCGGTGGTTCTTGGGATCGGCCAGAGCCTCGGCCAGCTTGTCCTGGATGATCTGCTCGGGCGGGTCGGTCGGGTTCCCCATCCCCAAGTCGATGACGTCGATCCCCGCCTGCCGCTTCTCGTACTTCACCTTGTTGATCTTGGCGAAGAGGTACGGCGGCAGCCTTCGCATCCGGTCAGCGACCGGGATGGTGAAGGGATTGTCGGCAAACGGGATTTCCGATTCGTTGCGCATGACCGAGGCCTGAAGAGGGGGGAAGATGACCAAAACCCAAGTCAGGACACGACTTGGCTACGTACGGTTCGTCCCCGTGCCGGGAATTGTAGCAATTCCCAGATGGCAATCGAGATCGGTCATGCCGGTTCTAACACTTCAGAAGAGAGTAGGGAGTTTGCCGGTTTCGCCACGGATTTCCTGCGAGGCGCGGACTAGATTCACTCGCATCAGCGGCGACTACTCAATCCCCGCCAGTTTTGTCGCCCGGGCCACACGACCGACTCCCAGCAGATAGGCCGCGATCCGCAGCGAGACCTGTTTCTCCTGGGCCAAGTTCCAGACATCGTCAAAGGCCCGCGTCATCTGGCGGGCCAGCTTCTCGCGCACGTCGCTCAGCTCCCACTTGAAGTGCTGGCGGTTCTGGACCCATTCGAAGTAGCTGACGGTGACGCCTCCTGCATTGGCCAGGATGTCGGGGACCACGACCAGCCCCTTCTTCTGGAAGATCTCATCCGCCTCCGGAGTTGTGGGAGCATTCGCAGCTTCGATGATGATGCCAGCTCGGACTGCGGCGGCGTTCTCCCGGGTCAGGACTCCCCCGAGGGCTGCCGGAATCAGCACATCGGCCGGAAGCGCCAGCAGCTCCGCATTGGTGACGGGCTTCGTGCCGGGAAACTCGCACAGCTTGCCACCGCGCGCGATGTGGGCCTGCAAAGCTGTGATATCGATCCCTTCCGAGCGGTGGATGCCGCCCGACACGTCGGAGACCGCGACGATGCGGGCCCCCATGTCGTGCAGGATGCGGGCTGCGAACGAGCCGACATTGCCGAACCCCTGGATCGCGACCGTGGTGCCCTTCAGGTCTCGCCCGAGCCGCTTCAGGGTGGCCTGCAGCACGATCGCCACACCGCGACCGGTGGCCTCCTCGCGCCCATCGATTCCGTGCATCTCGACCGGTTTGCCCGTGACGACCCCAGGGCTGTAGCCGTTGTACTTCTCGTACTGGTTCGCGATCCAGGCCATCACCTGGGCATTGGTCCCCATGTCGGGAGCCGGGATATCGAGATCGGGTCCGATCACCAGATGGATCTCGTCGATGAACTTGCGGGTCAACCGTTCCAGTTCCGCCGGGCTCAGAGTCTTGGGATCGACCGAGATCCCGCCCTTGGCCCCTCCGTAAGGGATATCCACAACGGCGGTCTTCCAGGTCATCAGCGAGGCCAGCTCCAGAACTTCCTCGGAGTTGACCTCGGGATGGAACCGCAAGCCCCCCTTCATCGGCCCGCGGGCCTTGTCATGCTGAATGCGGTATCCGACAAAGGTCTCCAGCCGCCCGTCGTCCATCCGCATGGCAATCTGGACGCGGACCTCCCTCAATGGAGTCAGCAGGAGCTTCTGTTCCGCCGCTCCCAGATTCAGAATGCGGGCGGCTTGTTCAAAATAGCGCTGGGCGGAGCTGCTCATCGGTTCCATCCGGAAAGGGCGTGATCGCGTCTTGAAATTATTGGCGATCGAGAGCCGGGAGGGAACAGCGCGCGTGAAGTTCCGGAAACAATCCGATTCGTCAGTGCTTTTCGGCTCGCGCTTTCTGAGGCAGCGCGATCGCATACAGGATCGTGACGATTCCGACCCCAATCAACGTATGGGGAATCCAGGCGGCAAAGACGATCTGCTGCGAACTGCCTTCGGACGTCGTAAACAGCGACAGTAGCGAGGATTGGGAAACATTCGGCTTGAGTGTCACCGATTCCACGTAAAACAGCCCGGCCCCCCACAGACTGAGGGTAAAGCCCAGCGCAGTAAAGGCCGCACGGATCATGGTTGACACTCCTCATCGAGACTCTGCCGCGCGTATCGGCGGGACGGGCTTTACGGTATAGCCTATTTGCTGACGAGGCCCCGGCTTCCGTCGAAACGTGCCGCCCGTGCCGGTCTCACCCGAAAAATTCCGGCTCGCGCTGTCCGGAAATCTGTCGGAAGGTTGCTCCGCACGGCAACGGAAGGGTGCCGGCCAGCTCTTGAAACGGATCACGCGTACAGTAGACAACTCGCTCGCCGTGAAAAGAATAAGGAGCCCCTGTGTCGCGCAGGCGATCATCGTCACCGTGGAGGTCACTCGAATGAACAGTTCTCGCCCTTCGGTTTTTTGGCTGGCTGCACTTTTGACTGGCATCGGTCTGGGAGCCCTCGCGACACGCTGGACCCAGGCGGAGAACCAACTCCCCCAGACGATCATCAAATCGCCGCAGGATCTCTCGGAGGCGTTCCGAACCGTCTCCAACGCGTCGCTGCCTGCCATCGTCTCGATTGAGACCCGGACCAAAGCCAAGATCATCCAGGACGAGATGGCCGACGACGACCAGCCCGATTCCGAGTCCGATCCGCTCGAGGGATCTCCGTTTGCCGATGATCCTCTGTTCCGCGAGTTCTTCGGGCGCGGTGGTCGCGGCGGCGGGAACTTCCGCCGTCAATTCCGCGTGCCGCCCTCTCAAGGGGCAGGCTCGGGCTTCGTGATCGATGGCTCGGGGGTGATCGTGACCAATGCTCACGTGGTGGCCGGTGCGGATGAGGTCACGGTCAAGTTCTCCGACGGCTTGGAACTGAAGGCCGAGAAGTGGATGGGAGACTCGGTGACCGATGTGGCAGTCGTCCTGGTCAAGCCTGACAAGCCGTTGCCGTCGGTGCGGTTTGGTGACAGCGACAAAATGCAGGTCGGCGACTGGGTTCTCGCACTGGGGAACCCCTTCGACCTGGGAACCACGGTGACTGCGGGGATTATCTCCGCGACCGATCGTAAGGGTCTCGACATCAATGCCCGTGAGCATTTCCTGCAGACGGATGCTGCGATCAACCCCGGCAACAGCGGTGGCGCCCTTGTCAACATGAATGCCGAAGTGATCGGAATCAATACAGCCATTTCGACACGCAGCGGTGGCTACGACGGAGTCGGATTCGCGATCCCCGCCAACCAGGCCCGCAAGATCGTCGAGAAGCTCCAGAAAGACGGAACCGTCAATCGGGCCTTCATGGGGGTCCAGCTGCAAGGCCTGACGCCACAGGTCAAGAAGGCTCTGGGAGTGAACTCCGGAGTGGCTGTCGAGCAAGTGATCCCCGGGACCCCTGCAGCCAAGGCGGGGATGATGCCGGGGGATATCATCGTCAACTTCAACGGGACTCCCGCCAAGGACCGCCCCGCCTTGCAGGAGTATGTCGAGACCCTGGAGCCGGGTAAGTCCTACGTCGCAGAGGTTCTCCGCGATGGCGAGACCGTCAAGCTGGATGTGACTCTGGAGGCCCGCGGATCGGACGCCTACACCAGCGTCACGCCACGCAAAGGGAACGCGGAGAAGACCGAGAAGCCGGTCGCCAAGCTGGGCTTCACCGCCCAGACGTTGACTCCGGAGATCGCCGAAGAGCTGGGCTTGGGCGATGCGAAAGGGGCCGTGATCGTGCAGGTCCGCCCAAACACAGCTGCGGCTCAGGCCGGATTGCAGCAGGGTGACCTGATCGTGCGAGTCGGCAACACGCGAGTGAACTCGCTGGAAGACCTGCAAAAAGCCGTCGCCGAGGGCAATACCCAAGAGGGGATTCTGCTGCAGATTCGCCGGAACAACACATCGAGCTTTGTTCTGATCCAAGGCGATTGAGGTGGCTGGGCGATCCCCCGACGGCTGGCCCGTGAGTGAATCTGCCGGGCCGGGAGGGCGCGAGGCTCCTGCCGAGCCGCATACGCGGGAGCAACGTGATCTCAAAGTCGCGGCTCAGCCGGAGGTTCGTACTTCCGACCGTGCAAACTTCCGTGTCGAACCTTCTTGATCCCGGCGGGGATCGCAGAAAATCGCCGGTGGTTGAGCGCAGCGATACCACTGGGGTCCTGTGTACTGACTCAGTGAGGCGCGTGCTTCGATGATTCCATGGGATTGGCAGCACGCAAACTGGTGGACTGGAGCGGCCATTAGCAGCGGCATGTTTTGGTACGCAATTGCTGAAGCGTGAGGGCTGGCATGTGAACTCGAAACGCATTCATCGACGGTGTCGCAGTGAAGGATTGCAAGTGCCTCCGACTGTGCGAATCAAGCGGGCAATCGGTGTCTCGCAGAATGCATGTGATGTGCGAAAGGCCGAGCACGATGACCATGTGTCGTGGGACTTCGTGTTCGATCGCACGACCAACGGGACGGTGATCAAGTGGTTAAGCCTGGTCGACGAGCACACTCGCGAGTGCCTGGCCCTGAAGGTCGATCGCGGCCTGACGAGCGAGGACGTAATTAATACCCTGGCCGAACTCTTTAAAACACGAGGCGTTCCCAAATGCATCCGCAGTGACAACGGCCCGGAGTTCATCTCGAAGGCAATTCGGGCCTGGCTGGATCGCTTGGGGATCGAAATCCTCTACATCGCCCCCGGCAGCCCGTGGGAAGCGACCGAGGCCGCCGCCAGGATGAAGGCCGAGGGCGGTAGCACAAACACAGCCGAGAGCTTTCATTCCAAGTTCCGCGATGAGTTCCTCGACCGCGAACTCTTTTGTGGCCGTTCTACTTCTTCGGCTGGCGACCGGGTGGTCGGCCGCCGCGGGGGCGATCGGCTTGGGAGTCGTAGGCGGGATTCGGTCCATTTGGCAGGGCCGCGCGTGTCTGTGTCTGCCATTCTTTGAGGGTTCGCGACATTGCTTCGGTCCGATCCGGCTGCGATTTCGCCAGATTGTGCCCTTCATAGGGATCGGCCTGAAGGTCATAGAGTTCCAGATGTCCTCCCTCCTCGAAGAATTCGATCAGCTTGTAGTTCCCCTCACGCAGCGCACTGCAGGGAGTGGCCTTGCCGACATAGCAGGGGAAGTGCCAGAACAAACGCTCGCGAGAGAGACGTTTCTCTCCGAGGAAAGCCGGGACCAGGCTAACGCCGTCCTGGATCTGGTTTGGCTGAGCGGGAAGATGGGCCAGGTCCAGGAGCGTCGGGTACAGATCGATGCTGGACACCGGCTCCGTGAACTGGCTGCCCGATTGCTTGAGACCCGGCCACGAAACCATCATCGGGACACGAATGCCCCCTTCGTACAGCTCCCCTTTTCCACCCCGCAGCGGAGCGGTGTACTGCTGAGTGCCGCCGTTGTCCGACATGAAGAACACGATCGTGTTGTCGACCAGCTTGAGGCGCGCGAGCGTCTCCATCAGCCGCCCAGCATTTTGGTCGACCGCTTCGATCGTCGCTGCGTAGGCGGGATCTTCTTCGTAGCCACGTTCGCCAGAACGTGGGCGATTGCCAGCCGCGTTGGCACTCCCCGGTCCCAGCTTCTTCTGGTACTTGGCCAGCAGATCGGGCTTGGGGTTGTAAGGAGCGTGAACTGCGTGATCGGGCAGGTAAGCGAAGAACGGCTGATCGCGGTTCCGATCCATAAACGAGATCACTTCATCAGTCAGGCGATCACTCAAGTAGTTTTTGTCGTCGTCGAAGTACTCGTCCTTGCCGAATCCCAGGTTCTCGGGAAAGACGACGGTCTGAAACCCCTGGCCGCCTGGAGTCACCGGACCCGTTCGCCCACGCCCTAGGTTCCACATGCCGAAGAACCCGGTGGCGTACCCGCCGGACTGCAGGGCCTCTGCCACCGTGACAATGTTTGTGTCGAGTTCGGACTGGCTGTCAGCTGCGGTCAGTTTATGCCACGGCGAGCCAGGAGGCTGCCGGGGATCGACGACCGTATAGATACCATGCCGAGGCGTGTACTGCCCCGACATCAAACAGGCCCGCGTGGGGGCACAGTTCGGTGCGCTGGCATACGCCTGCGTGAAAGTCAGGCCCCCTTTGGCCAGACGGTCAAGATGAGGAGTCTCGACGAATCGATTCTCCATGAACCCGACATCCTGCCAGCCCATGTCGTCCATCAGGATGACGAGGAAGTTGGGCGGACGCTCCGCCGCACTCGCCGAAGAAGCCAGCACGCAAATCAGTAGTAGCCACGTTCGCCAGAACGTGGGCCAACGGTCACTCATTCCCACGTTCTGGCGAACGTGGCTACCAACGGATCGGGGAATCATCGTGCTCTCTCCCGTTCGTATTGAAAGTTCAGCGTTCCCTCAGCCAGCACGAGGTTCTTGATGGCTGGTAAGAGACTCGCCCGATTGGCCTGATCAGGGGCAATGTTCACATTGTCTTTCAATGCGAAGACCGTGATGTGATAGGTCTTCACTCCCGGCCCCTTGGAGCACATCGGATCGAAGGCAGCCTTACGACGATCATTGAGTCCGACCGTGCCGACTCCGTTCGACTTCTGCACCAGTCCGGTCGACTGGGCCGGGATGTTGTAGACCAGCCAGTACGACTTCTCCTGATCCGGAGCGGTGTGCCACACGCTGACGGCAAACGACTTCGTCCCAGCGGGCACGTCCTTCCAAGCGATCGTTGGCGATTCGCCCTTTCCATCACATGTGCAGTCAATCGACAGCTTCCCCTCGGCATTGATCGAGGCACTACTCAGTGCGAGCTTCGCAGCTGCCGGGTTCAGCGGAGGGACAGCTGCGGTTGGCGACTCTTCGGGGCGTCCTTGCGGGCCACGTTCAGGGGGCATGTCGCGTTCTTCGGGACGAGGGCCTCCGCGGCGTGGTGGTGGATTATCTCCGGGACGCGGTGGAGGAGGGTTATCGCCACTGCGCGGCGGACGACGACCACCTGCGTCACCACCACCTCCTCCTCCCGCGCCACGACGTCCGGGCGTGTAGGTTTCCGTGGTCTTCTTTCCTTGAGGATCGACGAACTCAAAGGTCGCCGAGCCACTGGGATCGAGCTTGTAGCTGACGGTCCCGTTCTTGCCTCGGATGTCGTAGGTCAGCTTGTAGCTGTCGGGCTTGGTCTCTTCGAAACCGACAATCTTGGCACCCTGCATCGGAGGGAGCGCCGGACGGAGCGGCTCCGCCCGTGGCTGGGGATCGACCTGGCCATCCCGTTCGACGACTTCGCCATAGAAGCCACCGTTCAGGTACGGGTAACTCTTCGTCGCGTGGTAGTGGTACTGACCGTTTGCGTCCTTGTGACCATTGAGGGTGTCGAGATTGCGTACCGGCGAACCATCGGGCTCCTCGTACCCATAGATCGGATATCCATCCAGGGCATAGGCGATCGGCTTCCCTTTACCGAGGGTTTTCTCCAGATGAACCGGGGCGATGTGGTAGTGATAGTCGTCTGCTCGACCGCAGTGCCCCCCGTACTCATCGAGTTCGCCGACCAGATAGGCATCATCCCCACGGTTGTTGAGCGGATTGAAGATCGGAATCCCATTGGCTGCAATGGCAATTGCTCCCCGCAGGAACCGGTCCCTGGTCAAGGAGGGCGTCTGGGCGGGAACCGGCTGCAGAGGGATCTGCCAAGCATTGTCACCGAAGTACTTCTGCGGAAGCGGAACCTGCTGCTGCCAGGAGGTGATGCCGATCATCATCGGATGGGCCGGCAACCCGTTCGACTCCACGTAGAAGAACCGCTCATCCCAGCGAGTCTTGACGGCCTTCAGCTGGACGAACGGGGCGAAAACATCCGCATGCGGAGGAGCCTGCCGCGCGTTGCCACCGCGCGGAGGGGCCTCACGCTGGGCGAGGAGCAACTCACCCTTCTCCTGGTAGCCACGTTCGCCAGAACGTGGGCTTTCGACGGTCGTTTCCCGCCCAGTTTCTCTGCGTAATAGACTTCCATGTCCCGGATGCGCGAACGCCGCCGAGGTCATGGTCAGTAGCAAAAGGAGTGGTTTCATCAGAAGCCCCGTAGCCCCGCTCGCCAGAGCGGGGGGAGTGTGGAGTGGAGAGTTCGGGGGGCCCACGTTCTGGCGAACGTGGCTACGGAGACCGGGGCTACGGGGAACGGGGAGGCTTCTTCTTGCCACCGCCGCCTTTTCTAGGAGTAGCGGGCTTGGTCGGATCGTAATCCGGGTTCAGTGTCGAGAACTGAGCATTGTTCTGGGCGAGCGATTGATCCAACTCTTTCGTCAGTCGCTTCACCTGGTCCGGCATCTGCCCTGCCAGGTTGTTGCGCTCGGCAATGTCCTGCGACAGGTCATAGAGCTCGATTCGATCGTCCTCATAGAGTTTCACGAGCTTGAGGTGACCATCGATGATTGCGGACTGGGGGCCGTCTTCGCCTTGATAATGGGGAAAGTGAAAGACGATTCCCGTGCGCTCCCGGTGGACTTCTCCGTTCCCTCCGTGAGTCAACAGCCCCGCAATACTGCCTCCTTCGACCCGAGACGGCAGCTTCGACTTGGGAACTCCAGCCCACTCGCAGAAGGTCGGGAAGAAGTCGAACCCCACGACTGGCACATGGCACCAGGAGTTCGCTTTGACACCAGGACCGCGGATGATCAGCGGCACGCGGATGCCGCCCTCCCAGACGCCACCCTTGCCACCGCGAAGAGCCTTCTTGCCGCTGCCCGCTCCGTTATCCGCCATGTAGACTACGTAGGTATTCTTCGTGAGCCCGAGTCGATCGATCGCATCGAGGACTCGTCCCACGCCCGTGTCGAGGTCCTCGGTCATCGCAGCTGTGGCCGTGCGTTTGCCGTTCTCATCGCCGAGCTCTTTCTGGTATTTGGCCATCGTGGCTTTGAGAGCATTCTCCGGGGCATGCAGAGCGTTCCAGGACAGCTGAATATAAAACGGCTTGCCAGCCTTCGAATTCTTCTCCATGAACTTCGCGGCCCGCTCAGCCATCCCGAAGATGTCAACGGGATTGGGATCGGTGAACTGGAAGGCGTTCTCATTGCCGGTGTCGCCGTCGTGCTCGTCGTAGCCGTTCTGGCCCGGGCCTCCGCCCGCGATGTGCCACTTTCCATAGTGAGCTGTGGCGTATCCCGCATCGCGAAGGATCTCGCCGATGGTCACTTCGCCCTGTCGAATACTCTTGATCAGCCGCGGCTCCAGCAGCTTATGACCTTCCTCGGCCGGGGCCGCTTTAGTCCAGTGCAGCTGGGCTGGGCTCTTGCCGGTCTGCAGACTGATGCGGGTCGGCGAACACACAGGGGCCGGGGCATAGCCTGCGGAGAATCGCATCCCCTGAGCTGCGAAACGTTCGAGGTTCGGGGTGTGGTAGATGTCCCCCTTCGAGCCGGGGACATCGGGGTGCATCGCGACCGAAAGACCGTTCCACCCCTGGTCGTCCGACAGCATGAAGACAATGTTCGGGCGCTCGGCTGCCTGCGCCGCCGACGCGAGCATTGAACAGAGAATGAAGACCAGCGTTCTCATCGTGTGGCGATCTCCCGTAGCAGAATTCGTAAGAATTCTGACGTGTTCTGCGGCTGAAGCGTTGGACCGACTCGGCACGTCGGGCAAGCCCGACGGCTAACACGACACTACCGGCGTGGCCGTTTGGGCGGTCCTTCGGGCACGACGTTGTTCAGGTTCGTGTAATCGAGTCGCGTTTTCCCATCCGGCGGGATTTTCACCACGTGCCGGAAGATCACCGTGTTGTCGAGTGCGATGTCATCGGTCCAGATGAACTTGGCCCCTTTGAAGTCACTCTCGAAGTACGGCTGCTTGGGGTCAACTTCCTGCTCAGTGTACTCGCGGGCGGGTTTCCATTGGCTGTCGTCGAAGTCGACAGCGTACCAGTTCTCGGGGATCGGCTGATTCTCGACGCGCGGGTTCTTTACATCGCGATCGATCGGCCCCGAGGAGAACTTCTGAGCTTTCCAGCTCGCGTTGGTCACCGTCCCATCTCCGAACTTCAGGATGAACCCAGCGTCCCCAATGTTGGTATTGGCATACTCCATCCCGGTCTGCGGATCAGCGTTATCTTTGGCCATCACGGCGATCGTCATCGGATAGGTCGGCAGGATGTCGACCGACACCACGTTGTGCGGGATGAACTTGATCGAGTCGACAGCCACCAACTCGCCGTTGATGTACAGCATGAACCAGTTGTCGGCGTAGACATTGGCCTGGATCGTGTCGGCCATCTGCGGCTTCCGCAACTTCCCGCCCGTGCCGCCTGATCCCTGTCCTTGGCCCCAGGCGAACCAGCCGATGGCCAGTGAGGCCACCGCAATTATGAGTGTCGAACCTCGAGTCTTCATGATCTACTCCTCCTGGACGTGACGGTCGGGGGCATGATGCGCGGGGTGATCGAAGAATCCCGGGCCCTGGTTCTGCTCTTCCAAAAGTGTCATCCGAAGCGTCAGTCGTTCAGGACCATACGGCATCTCGACAAACCGCAGCTGGCGAATGTGCCCGCTCTCGACGGCATAGGTGATTTCCACGCGCCGGGGCCCGCGTTCACCCCGCTTCTTCACCGCGACGAGTAGCCGAGTGGCCTCCTCTGTGGCAGCTCCGTCCGGCGCCGCCTCAATCGGGAGCAGCTGAATGTCGTAGGCCGCCTTGAGCTGCGACAGCCCGTCTTCCAGGTGGATCAGCGGGATGTCGTGCTCATGCCCCGGCAGGTCACGGTTGAAGCGAGTCAGATCTCGACTGAACCGGACCGAGCCATCGGGCTTGACGGCCCAGCTCGTTTGACCGTTGCTGCCTGTGACGAAGGGGGCCCCTTCGGGTGTCTCTCGAATCAGGACGAACTGGTTTCCACGTCGCACGTACAGGACAGCTCCATTCAGCGGAGGCTTGGGAGGGCGATCGGCTTCAAGCCGATGCTGCACCTGATCGGGAACAGCCACCTCTTCGACATCGATCTGGTACTTGCGATCTTGGCTCTGCAGCTGGGCAGCAATCAGCCGATTGAGTTCCGTCGCCGCAGACACGGAGGTCCCGCCGAACCCGATCCACAGGGACAACAGGATCAGGACCGACGCCAGTGTCGCTGCCCACATGGCGATTGACCGAGTGCTTGGAACGATCGATCTGCGGGCCATCGGCTGCGGGGCCGAGACCACGTCACTGGCCAGCAATTCCGCTCGAATTCGGTCATGCAGCAATGCAGTTCGAGCGAACTCTGCGGCATGCGAAGCGGAAGACCGCAGCCATGCCTGAAATTCTGCGTGTTCCTGTTCGGACAGGTCACCATCGAAATGGCGATCGATCCAGTCTCGTGGGTTCGAATTCATCCCCCACCTCCCTCGATGGCCGCCTTACGCTCCATGCACTCCCGGAGTTGATCGCGAATCCGCTGCAACGACTTCGCGACGGAGTTTGCGGTCAACCCCACCACTCCCGCGATCGCGGCGGGCTTGAGATCCTGAACATACCGCAGCTCGCACAGCTCCCTGGCTCGTCCCTCGATCCGCCCCAAACAGTCCCGCAGAAACTCCAGCGGTCTGGCCTGTGCGGAGGCCTCAGCTTCAAAAGCCACCGCCAACTGGAAAACGACATCGTCGTCGAACACCAAACGGGACCGTTGCTGTTTTCGCAGGTACAGGCGGACCTGGTTCTGCGAGATTCCCAGTGCCCAGGCCACGAACGATCGGCTTGCGTCATATCGATCGAACGATTCAATCACGGCAATCGCCGTCTCCTGCAACACATCGTCACGAGCCGAGTAATCTCGCACGAGAGAAGCCACAAACGCGGACACAATGGGCTGTGCCAATGTCCAGTGCCGCATCGCGTCTCGAGTCCGGTCGTCCACAGTGTCCTCCGCGATCAGTTATCCAGTGCCGTCTAATCATGACCAAGAATCTGGCCAAGTTCGAATAGTCGTGCAGAGCACTCTTGTTCGAGGTCCTGCAGCCGTCGCCATTCGGCCAGCGGGACGAGGATGACGTCCTCACGGTCGTAGCGGCGCACGATGACCGGATTCCCCGACCGGGCGACCTCGCGGACGGTGAAGCCCAGGTTGTTCCGCAGGTCCGTGATTTGGGCTGTGAATTCGTGCATGGCGCAAGGTCTGGTGGCGACAGGGGATAAATTGTTGTACAAGAAATAAAGTCTCCAATACCCCACCACGGTTCCCTCTGGTATCAGCAAGAGGCCCCCCGGCGGGGGAGGAACCGAGAGGGGCATTGAGTCATGAGTGAGGTTCTGAAGTTCGCAGGTGGAGAGTTGTATTTCTGGAACGAGCAGGAGTCGGCGATTCATCTGAAGGCAGTCTCACCTCATGGTGACCCGATTGAGCTAACCGCTGAAGATGCACGTGAGATTGCTGCTGCGTTGCTGTCAGCTGCAGAACAACTTGATGCGTAGAAGTGAGCAACGTCTGGAGATCGCGGTGGAGAATGAACAAAGCTTCTTTTGAGGATCACGACATCTATCTGTTCCTAGCCATGTGTTGGTCAGGCGGAGGCACATTTCAATTGAAAGACCTGATCTTCGCCTATGACTGGGTCAACCGTGCCGTGTTGACTTCTCAGGAGCTGGAGGGGGCACTGAACCGCTTGCTTTCTGCAGGCCTGGTAGATGCGACTGGCAATTCTTATGCAGTCCCGAAAGACATCTTTGACGAGTTCGACGCGTTCAGGAAGCGTCGGAGGAAAGATCGATTTGAAGTCGCGTCTGCCTTCGTCAAGAGGCATGAGCCCCTATCGAACGTTGAGCAGAAATCTAACGTTGAGCAGAGAATTCGAATTCCCGAGTCGACCTATCGCAAGGCATACGATGCTTACTCAAGATAGTTCGATTGACGCGGGGGTGGCATCGGTTGGCTGGCTTGGCAGCCTGCCGATGTGCCTCGGAACTGCAGGGTGCCTTGATAAACTCGCTGCCGCAAAACCTCTTTCGGTTCCGACCGCCCCTCGGTCACCGCTTCATCCTCGCATACCGCACCCGACAGCCGATAGCACTCGTCTCGGGCTTCGCGGCGGGTGTCCCCTTGAGGACGGCTTCGACGGCGGGTTCCAGGT
This sequence comes from Planctomycetaceae bacterium, assembly GCA_044337025.1. Taxonomy (GTDB): domain Bacteria; phylum Planctomycetota; class Planctomycetia; order Planctomycetales; family Planctomycetaceae; genus TH-plancto1. The sequence continues at coordinate 3,782 of JBIIOI010000037.1, read as the reverse complement.
AGCGTTCGGTCGCCAGTTCGGCCTTGCTGTGATTGTCGAATCCGCCCATGTAGGCGATCCGGCGATCTGGGCCAAGAACATAGAACTCGGGCGTGTAGACTGCCCCGTAGTCCCGAGCGATCTTCTGCGATTCATCGAACAGATAGGGGTACGGAAACTTCTTGCTGGTCGCCCGCTGCTGCATCTGCTCGAGATTGTCTGCGGGGATGAGGTTCACGTTGATCGCGACCACGCCGACATCGGCAGCGTGCTTGTTGGCGAACGCGATGAGGCGGTCTTCATAGGCCATCGCGGCTGGGCAGCTGTTGCAGGTGAAAACGACCACGACGACCTTCTTCTCCGCCAAGTCGTCGAGAGAATGCTGCTTTCCATCGACACCGGGAAGGTCTTTCCAAACCGGGGCTGCGTCACCGATGCTCAGGACTTCGTTGAACTCACCGGCTTGTGAAATCCCCAACAGGGAGAGGCCACAGGTCACAATCCAAGTGAGGAGAATGTGAAGTCGGGGACGGCGCATGGTAGGAAGCTCGAACAAGTCGGTCGCTGTCGAAAACGAGTGATCAGTTCGGAGGATCACCGCGATCTTCTCATCAGCTGGGAGAACCATGAGAGCGAGCCGCTGGAGACGAGGTCTCATGGAGCCGAACACCAGTGTAATCGATGCCACAGCCGAAGTGATCCCCAAGAAGCGAGGCGGAGGTCAGCGGGTGGCCAGTTCATCAATCTCTCGGGGCGGGAGGGCGAGGCTCCTGCCGAGCCGCATGCGCGGATGCAAGGTTCTCTCAAAGTCGCGGCTCAGCCAGAGCTTCTCCCTCCCAACTGCACAAACTTCCGAGTTGGACCTTCTGACCAGCCGTGCCGATCTCCCCAGTGCCTGTCGGAAGTCTTCACGGATCGGGAAGAATGTCGACGATCTCGCGGCACTGGGGATAGTTCGCACAGCCCCAGAACCGCTGCCCGGCCCGGTCTCCGCGCTGCGAGGTGCGACTGACCATCGGTATGCCGCATTTGGGACAATCGGGCGGGCCGGATCTCTTCGCCACAGCGGGCTTCGTCTCGCTCCGGTCGCGGCTCGCGGGAGTCGATGACAGTGCCTGTTCAATCTGCGCACGCAAATCCTGCGGCACATATCGAGCTACGGCTCTCACGTGCAGCAGCGGTAATTGAGCCGACTCAAAGACCGCATCGACCAGTTCGTCCCGCTCCCGCCGGTCCGCCCGGGCGTGGCTCTTGTCATCGAGCTCGATCACCAGGATCGGCTTCATCGACTCCTTTTCGCAGAGCACGAAGTCGACATGCTTCTGGATGATCCGGTTCATATTGGCCCGATCATTCCGTTCGACGGTATGCACAAGATCCGCGAGCCGCACCTTGGGGCAGATCACGTACCGGCTGTCGACCACTAGGACCAGGACGCGGTAGAACGGCAGCTCCGCCGGGCTGAGAAAGTCATCCCGCTGCCGATAGGGCCAGGGCTTGGCCGGGGCACGGAGCTTGATACCGATCAGGCCCAGGAGGAAGGCCAGACAGCCTTGGGGGTCGGGGTGGGAATTCATCGATGAGCCCCTTTGAAAGATTGCTACTGATCTCGATCTGGCTGCCGAAGTCTGACGATTCTTGCAACTTCTTGTTGCACTGCAAACCAGACGTCAAGATCGCAACTCACTCGGCCGGCCGGGGCTTCAGGTAGTGCCAACCGCTCAACAAAGTGCGAACCGCCTCAGTCAGCCTTGCAATTCCAAGATATCACAGAGCCCTTCAACGCATCAAGAATGTACACTCTGTCGAAAAGGCTCTCTCCACAGAGTTCTTCGTCCTTGCGACATCGCTGAAAATGTGTCGATAGCCCTGCATCGCCATGAACAATCACTAGCCAAATCCTTGAACAATTCATTCTGTAGTCGTTTATCTTGTCGTGCTTTACTTTTAGCACTCCTCGAATCGCCTCGTTATTCAAAGGTGGGAGAAACGCCGCTTTTGGGGAACTTATACACACTTCAGCACAACTGGAGTCACAAAAGATCGAAATGGATTGTATCAGGCCCCCGAGTATTGGATGATCCCAAACGTCGTCGACACTGACCGTGCTTTCTGTGTTATTGGAAGCAGCCATGCTTAGGGTTACCTCGGAAATCAATGCTTCTACGACTTTGTGCTTCTGGCTCTTTTTCGGAAAGCGGTTTCCAGAAAACAAGAGTGAGATATGGCATGGCGGTAACTTCCTGCTTTTCCATTCACGTTCTACCATTTTGCAAATATCATCTTGAATTCCCTCCATTTGTTGTAGCGGCAGGCGAGGGTCTCCACCTCCTGGTTGATTCCGACCTTCTTGGTGATAAAGAGAAGTAAACTCGATACCAAGGCGTGTGCCGTTGCCGAGGTCAAGCAGCCAATCTGGACACTCAGCTTGAAAAAAATCAGATACGCGACCTGGAGCGGCTTCCCCCATCGCTTCGAGGAACCGGCGAAGATGATCTCTTTCAAATGACTTCTGGTTCGATCGCGTCACATTCTGGTCCAGAACCCGAGTCAAATAAATGAGCTACAATCAACGTTTGCACGTCGGCCCATTGTCCCGATTCCAGCTTGTTCGAATTGGCAAGGGACGCACTTCGGAAGACTCCAGAATTCTTACGAATTCTGCTACGCCGCCTTCTCTCCGATCGTCGTCACGCACTGCTGAATCAACTCCCCAACCTGGACGTTTTCGGCCTGGCCGTCGTAGTTCAGCAACGTGCGGTGCTTCAGGACTTCATCGGCGAAGTAGCGAATGTCGTCGAATGAGACGTGGGCGCGGCCCTGGGACAACGCCCGCACACGGGCGGCGCGGATCAGGGCTTGGGCGGCGCGGGGGCTGGCTCCCCAGCGGACGAACTTCTTGACCCCTTCCGGAGCCTCGGCCGTATGCGGGTGTGTCGCCAGGACCAGGCGGCAGGCGAACTCCTTCATCGGGTCGGCCACCACCACGCGCGACAGCACGTCGCGCAGCTGCATGATTCGATCAGAGTTCAGCAGCTTGCGCAGAGAAACCTGCTGCTTCAGGATCGTGCGGGTCACGATCTCGTTCAGCTCTTCCAGCGACACGAACGGCACGTTGATCTTGAACAGGAACCGGTCGAGCTGGGCTTCGGGCAGCGGGTAGGTTCCTTCCTGCTCCAGCGGGTTTTGTGTGGCCATCACGAAGAACGGCTGCTTGAGGCGGTGCATCGTGCCACTGGTTGTGACGGTCCCTTCCTGCATCGTTTCCAGCAGTGCCGACTGCGTCTTTGGCGTCGCACGGTTGATTTCGTCGGCCAGCAGCAGCTGGGTGAAGATCGGCCCCTGGCGGAACTCGACGCGGTGGCGACCTTGTTCGTCGGTTTGCAGCACGCTGGTCCCGACGATGTCGGCGGGCATCAGGTCGGGGGTGAACTGAATCCGCTTGAAGTCGAGGTCGAGGACCTGCGACATCGCTTTGATCAGTTCGGTCTTACCCAGCCCCGGCACCCCTTCCAGCAGCACGTTGCCGCCGCAGAAGAGGGCGGTCATCGCAGCCTCGACCACGCGGCCCTGGCCGACGATCACTTTGCCAATCTCGGCCCGCACCTCATTAAAGGTGGCCTGGAAATCGGCAGCTTCAGCTTGCATCGCGGCGGTGTCGAGTGACATGGTGCTCTGGTTGAGGGTTGAGGGTTGAGGGTTGAGGGTTGAGGGTTGAGGGTTGAGGGTTGAGGGTTGAGGGTTGAGGGTTGAGGCGAGCCTGCGGCTCGCCGTGTCTGGCCCTAGGCCTTCTTCTCCCCATC
>JBIIOI010000005.1:0-191128 GCA_044337025.1 Planctomycetaceae bacterium | reverse complement strand
ACTCGATCTTCACTGCAACTCGCATGACACTGATCCTCCCGGCCCAGAAGATCAGACGCCAGCCATGACATTTAAGTTCCATTATTTGTGAGGCACTACACTAGCCCCCGGTTTTCGTGAAGAAACCGGACGCTAGCGCGTTCCGGCTGATTCAGAAGGTTTAGCATGGACGCAGCGCTAGGCCAGTGCGGGCTCGTGCTTCCGCTTCAGGACTTCCAGCGGGCCGACGAACGAGTCGATCAGTTTCGCGTCGATCTGCGGAATCATCGCTTCCAGCGGTTCGATCGCCTCGGGGGGCATCTTCGGGATCAGACTTGTCATGAAGTAGACGCCCCACCAGTCCTTGGTCGCCTTGGTGACGCGTTCCATGACGGCCAGGAACTTGGGAAGCAGATCGGGGTGCTGGATGTCGATCATCGCTTCCAGGACATCATCGAGTGTGTGGTGCGGATTCCATTTCTTCTTGGCGAGTTCGGCATCGACATGAGCCTTGAGGGCCTGATTCAATGCCGCGTGACCCGGTCGAGCCAGTTCGATCATCAGGGTCAGGTCATCGACCTTCACAGCTTCGTCGAGCCAGCGGGGATCAAGCTCCACCTTTCTCCCGATCTCCCACAGGTAGGTCGCATTGCCATCGACGTCATCATCGTCGTCTTCGAGCGATTCCGGCGTGTATGGCGGATGCCTGTGCCATCCGACAACGTTGCTAAGCACTTCTCCAATGGCAATTGAGAGAACCTGAGCCTCTTCCGCGGCCTTGGTCTTGCCGGTCGGACGATTGGCGAATGCTGCTGCAAACTGGTCGAAGACCTGGGCCGGTGTCCGCGTGCAGCCCGCCGCCAGAAATGTGTATTCGATCAGTGCCAGTGTGACGTTGGGCCCCGCTGCGACAAGCTTTTCCAAAGTCCGCTTGGAACCGCTGAGCAGCATCATCTCAGCCACGCGGCGATTCAGGTCACACCCTTCCAGGTATCCGGCCTTGAGCTTCAGAAATTCATTCTGCCGTGCGAAACAGTCGAGCAGGAACTCTTCTGCGGCTTGGTCGGTTCGCCCTCGAAATGCCTGCAACAGGTCAAAAAAGCTTCGCAGCGGATCTTTGCCAGCGGTGGTCTTGCTCGGAGCGGCTTTAGCGGCGGCTTTTCCCTTGGCTGGCTTGGTATCGTCTGCGAACAGTCCCTGCAGCTGCGACCGGGCTTCCTCGACAACGAATTTCTGCAGCTCTGAACTGGGGTTCTTGGGGACGAAGGCCGCCACGCGACCCACATCACCGCTGGCCAAGGCCTTCTTTAGCACCTCGATCACCTCGGGCGTATCAATCGACGAGATCGCCTGCAGCGCAGCGGCCCGCACGTCCTGAGCCTTCGCCTTCACCTGCTCCAGCAGGAACTCGACCGCATCGGCTCGACCTTCCAGGCACGCAATCGCAGCCAGTTTTACATCCTTGGAGCCCTCTTCCAGTGCCGCATCGACGAGGGGTCGTGTGGCTTCGGGATCGAGCTGATGCATCAGACGCAGCCGCCGCCCGTCATCCCCTTTCCCCTTCGGATCGTAACCGGCCTGAACCTCGGGATAGATCGCCCGACCATAGATCGGAAGGATCTGCTTCGCCACGAAATCGCCGATCTCTCCGTACTTGTCATCGATCGCTGCCACCGCGTACCGCATCAGCCGCAGGTCTTTGAACGCTCCCCGCTCGTGGGCGTCCTTGATCAGCTCCATCCGCCCTGCCCCCGTGGTGGTCAGCGCCTCGATCAATGGCTTCAAAACGCGGGCACTGGTGTTGGCCGTTGGGAGTCCCAGGTTGACCGTCTGAATCGGAGTGATCGTCCCCGTGGCTGCGGTATCTCCCTGGGTATAGAGGATGGCTGTCGTCAGCGTCCCGAGTTCCAGCAGGGCATTCGCCGACTGGTCCTGCTGAGCTTCCACGACCTTCTTGATCGCGTCGGCCACCTTGCCGAAGACCGGAGCTTTGGCTGCCGAAGCCTGCAGCGGCTCGACCAGCTTCTTCAGCCGGAAGTCCCCCGCCGCCAGACCGCTGCCCGCGATCGACAGCCGACGGGTCTCATCGTACACCTGTTGCAGGACGGGAATGCTCATGGTGAAGAAAGAAGAGAGAGGAGAGACGAGAGAGGAGAGCCAAGCCTTGGGGTCCTTAGTCCTTAGTCCCTGGTCCTTGGTGGTGGAGTGTATGGCATCTTGCTGGAGCGAGTGACCAATGACTAAGGACCAATGACCATCAGAATGTCAGCCGCACCACTTGTGTTTCGGTAACGATCGCCAGGGGTTTGATTCTGAGCTTGCGGGTGTCGAGGTCGTGGTGGAAGCGGGCCACCAAGGTCTGCTTCGTGAACAGCTCGGGCGGCAGCAGCCCCAGCAGGTGGCAGGTCTTCGGTTCCTCCGACATGCCGTGATCGGTCAGGACCAGTCGCTCGCCCTTGGCATCTTCGACGACGTACTGATTCTCGATCTGGCAGATCTGCTGGAAGTTCAGGGCGAAGACGGGGTTCTTTTCGGCGAGTGGATTCTTCAGATGAGTCTTCACCTCTTTGACGAGCGTCGCGAACTCGCCGGCTGCGAATGACCGGACCTTGGCCAGATCGCTCTTCTCGACCGGACGCGGGGTCATCCCGTCCCACCGCACACGGGGGTTGACCTCTCCGGGGTAGACACAGAGCTCTGGCACCTGAGCCACCATGAAGAAGCTGTCCTCGCTCTTGATGTACTTGACTGCAGCATAGGGCCGGAACGTTTGAGTGAACTGGATCTTGCCGGTGCTGAGGTTCATCCAGATTCCGGTGTCCACGTACTCGCCGCGCGCCACGGAATCCTGGGTATGAAAGGCCAGCTGGATCAGCTCGACATCCTGCTGGACCAGTCCCGCCTCCTTAAGTTCGCTCAAGTGCCAGGCGTGCCCGAGCCAGGCGGCAATCGTGCTGCCGGTGTCGGGTGCCAGCTCCGGATCGGCAGCCCGCTTGTTGAGGTACTCACGCCCCTGTTTGGTGATCGCATGCAGCCGCGTGAGTTGGTCGAGAGCCTGGCTATAGATCGCCTCGCGTTTGACGGTCGACTGGTCCGCGTCAAACTTCCCATCCTCGCTGGCGAACAGATTGGTATAGGCATTGAGCGCCGCCTGGGCTCCGGGCAGGTAGGCGTTCGCGAGCTGTTTCGCCTGGTCTTCGATCTGCTTGGCAATCTTGGCATTGGTGTTCCCCATGCCAAGTTTGACGAGGTCCTGAGTCAACGACTCCAGCAGGTCCAGGCCTGCCAGCTGGGCTTTGATCTTCTTGGCGAGCGCGGCCTTGTCGACCTTACGCGGCTGGCTGTCGCGCTCCTTCTTCTTCTCGGCCCGGACCTCCAGCTTTTCACGCTTGGAGGCGATCTCTTCGGGGACCTCGGCCACTTTGAAGGGCTTCCCCTGCACAAAGGCATACATCAGCCCCAGACAGTGTTTGCAGGGAAACTGCCGACTGGGACAGGAGCAGCGATGAGTCGGCTGGTCGGCCCGGACGAAATCGCAGGAGCACTTATAGGGCTCCTTGCCGCTCCCCTGGCATTCGCCGAACAGGAGGGTCTCGTCCTCTGATTTGTTGAGGACCTTAAACGCTCCCTTCAGTACCAGCTTGCGGCCATTGCTGATCGCGTCGGCATTGGGGGCATACGAATTGACGAGCGACTCATCGAGCTGAGGCATGAAAATCCTCGACGAACGAACGAGAGTTCAGGACGAGAACCGTTGAGATTGCTGGATAGTGCCCGAACCGCCGTTCTCTGGCAAGTGTTCGAAATCGGATGAGGTCGCAGCTGAGCAGGCTGTGGATGCCACTGACTTACCGGCAACGGGCCAGGGTCCAAAGTGCGAACGAGGTCCCGTACGGCTGGTGATAGTCATAGAACGGATAGTCCCACCACGAGCCGTCCTGTTCCTGACGCACCAGCAGCGTTCGGGCCAAGTGGGCCTGATAGAAGGGACGCTTTTCCGGCGGCAGCTGGCCGATGCACCACGCCGCGTAGTAGTGACCGAAGTAGTAGAAATACCCAGCCACCTGGAACCACGACTCGTGCGGGATCGGGCGTTTGCGACCGATATCGAGCCAGCCGTTGCGCGTGAATAGCCGGTCGAGCCAGTCGGTCAGTACTTGATCAGTGACGGTCGTGTCACCCCACAGCCGCAAAGCCACATTGCAGGCCTGCGATCGGCCCAGGCTGCCTCCGGGTCGATTGATCCCGCGGCGGGGACGCCACTTCAGGTATTCTCCGTACAGGTAACTGTGATCGGGGAGCCGCTGTCGCTGAATCGCATCAATGGCGCGCTGCACGATCTTGGCGGGCGGTTCGAATCCCGCCTGCTTGGCCTCGTGAAAGGCGACCAGGACCGCAGCGTTGACGAAGCTGATGGAATCGCTGGACGGCTTCTTGGTCTCGTACTTGAAGTCGTAGTAGCCCCAGCCTCCGTCGACGGATTCATAGCGAGACAGCAGATCGAACTGCTGCTCGATGATCCCCTTGAGCTTCTCGCGATGGGCCGCATCGTTCGGCTTGCGGGCGATGAGTCGAACCAGCGCCGGGATTGAGTAGCAGTGCGTCCAGATGTTGTAGATCGCGTCGCCGTTGGCCCGCCGGACCTGCGGAAGATGCTCCACCAGCCACTTCTCCCCGCGGTCAATCGCCTGCTGCACGTCGGCCCGTTCGCCGCCCGAGTCGATCAGCGACTGCAGCGCCATGGCTGTGACGGCGGCCTTGAACGCATCGTGCGAACCCGGGATCGGAGCATAGATGTTCAGATCTTTCGTCAGCGTGGCAGAGCCCCAGGAGCCGTTGGCCCGCTGATCGAGAAGCAGAAAGTCGATGCCGCGCCGGATGGCTGCGCTGAGTTCCTCGAGAGGAACGGGCGCAGCTGCAGGGGGGCGCGGGATCTCGTCATCGTCGGGAACGGCCTTCGCCACCGCTTCGTCGCCCGGGAGCTTCGACGAGAGTGTGGCTGCCAGGCAGGCGGTCAGCCATGTTCGACGGTTCCAAGGAGAAGTCATGAGCGACCCCGAAATTCGATCAGTCTGGGTAGCAGAATTCGTAAGAATCCTGACGGCCACTACTTCTCTTCCGGCTTGGTCAGCAGGATCTGGTCGCCCGCCTTGAGCCCAGACTTGATGTGAGTCCGCGTCGCGCTCGCCAGTCCAACTTCGACTGGCAGCTTCTTGGGCTCTCCATCCGTGACTGCCAGCCAGACGTACTTCTGCTCTGGCTGATCCTCGTCGGCAAAGACTGTCGATGTGGGAACTGCAATGACATCGTTCTCCGAGAAGACCACCAGCCGCACCTTGGCGGTCATCCCCGTCATGGCTGGTGCAGCTGATCCATCAGCCATGGGCAGGCCCGTGACGATCCCGCCGAACGTGGCTTCCTTCACGAACGCGCTGGCGATCTGCTTGAGTTCGCAGCGGATCGAGACGTGCGGGTATGCTGTCGGGAAGACCAGTCCCTTCAGGCCGGTCTGCAAGGAGCCTCGGTCTTTCTCGGGAATATCGATGTGCAGCACAACTGCCGACGGGGCGACGATCGTGCAGAACACCTGATGAGCTGTGACCGTCCCGCCACGTCGCAAGCTATTCTTCATGGCATCCGCGGTCACCCAGCGACCGCGCTCGGCCTGTCCGTACATCATCCGGCCTGCGATAGGAGCCTTGATCGTCATCAGTTCGCGGTCCTTCTGAATCCGAGCCAGCTTCTCGGTCAGCTGCTTCTGCGTGTGCTCCAGCTTCTCCAGTTCGACCTTCTTCTGAGCCACCGTCAGCGGCAGTGCGACCCGGGCCTTTTCCAGGTTCTGGGCGTCGCGGTCTTTGTTGATCTCTTTCTGACGCTTGGTCCGCGGCAGTTCTTCGGCGACCTGCCGATCGTGGTGGACCTGGGACTGCTTCAGCAGGAACTGCCCGCGATCGACTTCACGCCGCGCTCGCTTGAGGATGATCTCCTCGGTCTCTTCGGTCAGGTCGTCGGCCTTGTACATCTTCTCGAGTTGGGTCAGCTCTTCCTGGGAGCCTTCGAGCATCTCTTTCACCGCCTTGAGCTGCTCTTCGACCGACTGTTTTTCCAGAGCTTCACCGAGTTTCTGGTAGAACTCCCACTCCTCTTTCGAGACGACCGCGTTCCGCTCAGCGGCTTCCAGTTCGAATGGCATCGACTTGTCGAGTAACTCCAGATCGATCCGGGCCAGTTTCAGGCCCAGTTCTCCCGCTGCGATCTGTTGTTTGAGATCCTGAATCTCGCGATCGATCCCTTTGGTTTCGAACGAGATGACAACGTCTCCCGCCTTCACGTCCCGGCCCGCTTCGAGGCAGTTGTCGACCGTAAAGGTCGCCCACTCTTCGGGCTGGAGGACGATCTCGGCGAACTCCGAATTTTGAGCCCAGCCATCGAAAGTCAGGTTCGCCTCGAAGGGCCCCGATGCGACCGTGTGCACCTTCGGTTTGGCGGGAGCGTCTTCGGCTCTCGATGCTCCGACAGCTGCCAGACCAACCAGTCCCCACAATGCCAGACACCAGGCTCTCATGCGAATCTCCCCCGATCACCATCCGGAACGAATCGACTGCGACAACGCGCAGTGGGAACCTAACAGCAACTCGGGAAGCTGGGCAAGAGGGGAATGCATAAATGGGCAGTGGGCAATGGGAAGTCGAGTTCGAGAAACACGTCGCCAAATGAACGGCTTTTCCACTGCCCTTTCAAGAACATTCCTCGCTCCGACTTGCGCAACTGCCTCGCATCCAGTGATACGCGTTGACCCTCTTTCGCGATCCGGCGTAAACTGCCCGACCGGTGGAAGTCGCGAAGGATCACGACGCAAACCGGTCCTGGCTGCGTTGGCAGCTGGGCTTCACTCAGGTGGGACGGGCTGCCGATCCCATCCGCTTCAGGACGAGCGGTCATGTCTGCAGCAGAGCAACTGATTCCTTATTCCCAGTTCGATCAGCTTCGCGACGCCCGCGAGATTTTGCGGCTGGAGGCGGAAGCGCTGGTCGAAGTGTCGCGTAAGCTCGACGCCGGGTTTTGTGCGGCTGTCGAATTGCTGCTGAACTGTTCGGGCAGCGTGATTGTCTGCGGCATGGGCAAGGCCGGTCTGATCGGGCAGAAGCTGGCAGCGACGCTCTCTTCGACCGGGACCCGGGCCCATTTCCTGCATCCCGCGGAGGCCGTACATGGCGACCTGGGCTGCCTGCACGAGAATGATGTGCTGCTGGCTCTTTCGAACAGTGGCGAGACCGACGAGATCTCGGCTCTGCTGCCAACTCTCAAGCGGCTGCGAATTCCGATCATCGCGATCACTGCCACCGACCGCAGCACGCTCGGCCAGTCGGCCGATATTCGCATTCTGCTGGGTCGGTTGAAAGAAGCTGGCCCCTGGGGACTGGCCCCCTCGACCAGCACGACAGCCATGCTGGCTGTGGGAGACGCCCTGGCCCTGGTCGTGGCGCGGCAGCGCGGTTTTACTCCGCAGCAGTTTGCCGTCTTTCATCCGGCCGGCAGCCTGGGACGCCAGCTGAAGCAAGTCACCGAGATCATGCGGCCACGCGAATCGCTGCGACTGGCTCAGGCCAGCCAGACCGTTCGCGAGGTGTTTGCAGCGGCTCCTCGTCCCGGGCGGCGAACGGGTGCCGTACTCCTGCTCGACGAGGACGGAGCACTTGCCGGGCTGTTCACCGACAGCGATCTGGCCCGATTGATGGAACAACGGCGGAACGAGGCCCTCGATCGTCCCATCTCCGAAGTGATGACCGCTCGTCCGTTGATGCTGCACACCTCTGCGATGTTCTCGGATGTGGTCGCTCTTCTCTCGGAGCGGAAGATCAGCGAAATCCCGGTCGTCGATGATCAGGGAGTCCCGGTCGGGCTGATCGACATCACCGATGTGATCGGGTGGCTCCCGGGGTAGTCACCGGATGGGAACAGTTCCCCGTCCGATCTCCTTCTGACAGTGTCACTTCATGCAGCGGTTCCTTCTCACCTGTGCGATTGGCTTCGGGCTGTGGTCAGCCCTGTTGCTCTATTCGCAGGTGATGACGCCGCTCACGAAGGCGGTCGAGAAGCCAAAGCAACCGCCGAAGATGATGACCTCCAGCGAGCCCGTGGAGCTCGATCCGCAGGTCGCGTCGGCCTTGCCCGATCAGGAGTGGATCAAGAACGCCCCGCTGATGTGGAGTCGTTCCAGTCAGTCGTTCATGTATGCCGGCAGCGTTGAGCCCGATGAAAACTCAGATGGCTCCTCGCTGCGGATGGCTCCCTTTGCTCTGATCTGGAAGGACGAGCGGAACCCCGATCGCCCGCCGCTGACCGTGGTGGCCCGCTCCGCTCGCATCCGGTTCGAGAACCCGGTCTTTGACACGACCTCGCGGGATCGCCAGACCAGCTCGTTCAACATGCTCGATGAGGACGCGGGGCGGATCGTCGCAGCTGCGCTCGACGGAGAGGTCCGGGTGACTGGCCCCAACAATCTGGTGATCGATGGCCGGGACTTTGTCTTTCGAGAAGAGACGGCTGAGCTCTACAGCGACTATGAGATCAGCTTCCGCTTCGGCCCGCCGGAGCGCGGTCAGCCCGTGGCGGTGCGTGGCAGAAGCCTCGATGGTCTGACCGTCACGTTTGAACCGGTGTCGGTCTCTCCGATGGGCAAGGATATGCCCCGCGTGGCTGAGGTCCCAAAGTCCGCTCAATTGCGGGGCCGCGTGGCGATCGACTTTGTGACACAAGAACGCAAACAGCCGGTCCGGACGCGTGTCACCAGCCAGGGCCCGTTCCGGTACGACTTCGCCAGCAGCACTGCCACGTTCTCTGACCAGGTACTCGTCACCCGTCCGCGTCCCAAGAACCATAAGCAGGAGATCGACTGCAACTGGCTGGCCTTGGTCTTTGGCAAGAAGGCTCCTGCCGCTACTCCGGAAGGAGTGATCCAGGTTGCCGCCGATGACGATCCGGAGACCGGCGCAGCCTCGGACGACAGTCTGCTGTCCGGCATTGAGCTGTTGACGATCCGGGCCCGCGCGACCTCCAATCCGAACTCGCCTCAGCGTGAGCGAATGAAGCTGATCTCGACCGAGCACGGTCTCGACTGTGAGCTGGATGACCTGCTGTACGACGCTCCTCGGCAGACGCTGACGCTGACCGATCCCGTTCAGGTGGATGTCACCAGAACGATCAAAGCTCAGCAACAGAAGTTCGAAGCTCCGCAGGTCGAAATCCGCCACAACGGAGAGTTGCTGGAGCAGGTGTCGGGGCTGGGCGGTGGGCGGTTCTCGCATCGTCATGACGCCGCTCAGAAGCGGCCAGACATCCGGGCGCAGTGGAAAGATCGGCTCGATTTGATTCCTCATCCGGATCAAATGGCGACCGAGCTGACGGTTCGCGGCGACGCCACGCTGCGACATCAGGACCAGATGCAGTTTGACGCGGCGATGATTACAGCCTGGATGCTGCCGCTGGAGAGCCTGGGCGGCGACCTGCTGGAATCCGAGCCGCGACTGCCACGCAAAGCCCGACCGCAGGAGTCACCCGTGCAACGAGTCGTAGCCGCAGGCAACGTTGCGTTTGCCGGGCCGGGCATCGTCGGGCGGCAGATTCAGAATGTCGACATCCAGATCGTCTCCGGGCAGAACGTCCCCGTCAGCCGCCCCCAGGCGAAGAAACGCGACGGCAGCGGTGTCGAACAGGCGAGCGCCACCGATCCCAACGAGATGCCGCTGGTGTTCGAAGCCACACGTCTCGAAGGAGTGGCTGTGTACGATCCGGCGCTGAATAACCTGGGTCTGCAGGAGCTGCATGGTTACGACGGAGTGCGACTCTGGCGCGAAGGTGTTGCGGAACTCCCCGCCCAGAACGTGGCTTTCGAACAGCTGCCGATTCGAGTGACCTCCCGCGAGTTCAGTGCCACCAGCAGTGGAGGCAATCGTCAGGTGCTGGCACTGCGCGGAGTTGTCGACGAGAAGGGCGTGGTCCGCGAACCGGTGATTGCCAAGTTCGGCGAGTTCTCACTGGAGGGCCCCGCTGTCGTCATCGACCGCGAGAAGAACCTCGCCACGATCACGGGTCAGGGAGTACTGCGGTTTCCGGTCGAAGAAGACTTCTCGGGCAATCGCCTCAACCCACCCCAGCTGGCCGACATCGCCTGCCTGGAGAAGATCACCTTCGATGGCCAGCGGACGACCTTCCTGGGAAGTGCGAAGGCGTCGGTCCTGACGAACGTCGTGCGCTCCGACGAGATGACAGCTGTGCTGAACCAGCGGATCGACTTCAGTGCCGATCGTCCAGACACACGGGGTCTCTCCATCGAGACTCTCGATTGCCAAGGCAAAGTCCGCTTCGAGATGTACGAGCGGAATCCCCAGAACGATACGATCGTCGAGATTTTGAAAGCCAGTTTCCACGACTTTACCTTGAACCAGAAAACGGGGGATTTCACCGGTCATGGCCCTGGCAAGATTCAGGACTGGCGTCGTGCGGGAACCCGTCGGATGCTGGTTCAGAACCGCTCCGCAGCGCAGGCCAATCGGCCCTCAGAGACCAATCGCGAGTTCCCCTGGGAGTATGTCGGGATCGAGTTTGAAGACCGGCTGACAGGCAATGTGGAGCAGCGTTGGGGCCGTCTGAACGAGCGCGTGGAGCTGATCTACGCCCCGGTCAAGAACGCCTACGAGATCTTCGTTCGCAATGACCTCGATAGTGACGGTGCCAGCAACGCGGTCTGGATCGGCAGTGATCAGCTGACCGTGGGACTCAGCGGTGAACCTGGCCAGCCGCCGATGGCGACGGTGGAAGCTCAGAAGAATGCCGAGATGGAGGGCCAGCTCTTCTGTGCGCGGGCTTACTCTCTGCAGTACGAGCAGGCGAAAGAGATGTTCACTCTGCGGGGCAAGGGTCAGGACAACGCCACGCTGAACGTGAAACGCGACACCAACAGCCAATGGAGCAAGCTGCCGGCCCAGGTGATTCAGTTCTTTCCATCACGGCAGGAGGTCCTGATCGACGGGGCCAAGACGTTCTCCACAATCTTCGGAGGGAGCGGGCAGTAGTTGCGATGGCCGCAGCCTGCCCGGCGCACTCCATGCAGAACAGCCTGCACCAGTCCTGGAAAGATCCCCCGACCCAGCCCGGTTGGTCGATCGACGCCGCGCCGCGTGCGCGACTCGGGCTGCTGTTCGTCGTATTCGCTCTCCCCGTGATGCTGGTGGCTGCGCGGTTGGTCTGGTTGCAGGTCGTCATTCCGGATCGCTTCCTGACCGCCTGGACACAGACTCGCGAGACATTTGAAACGATCCCGGCCAGTGATGGCCGCATCGAGTCCGTCGACGGGCAGGTCCTGGCTTTCGATCAGCCCAGCTATGCGATTCACGTTCACTATCGCTGGCTGGAGGAGCCGGTCGATCCCGCCTGGCTCAAAGCTCGTGCTCGCGAGCTGCTCCCGAAGGAAGAACGTCGCAACAAAGCCAGGCTGGAGGAGGCCCAGGCCCAGATACTCCGCCAGCGGGAAGATTTGTGGCAGGCACTGGCCGATCTGACCGGGCAGACTGTGGACGAGCTGGCCGCTCACCGGGCCGAAGTTCAAAAGCGGATCGAGACGATTGCCCAGGAGGCCGAGACTCGCAGAGCCAATCGGCGTTCTCAGCCTTCGAGTGCGACTCCAGGTTCGCTGTGGAGCCGGGTCTGGCAAGAGCTCTCCACGCCGCCCGAGCGTGAGGTCGCCGACCCAATCATCGTTCGCGAAGAGTTAGAGGCTCATGCGGTTCTCGACCACGTTCCCATCGATCAGATCGCCACAATTGAGGCCCAGCCTTCGCGATTTCCGGGCGTCGAGATCCGCTCCACGAGTGAACGCATCTACCCACTCGGAGAAGTTGCCCCACATCTGATCGGGTGGCGCTCGGCTCTGAATCAGACCGAGATCGACAAACGCAAAACCCGTTTTTCCGAGGGCGACCCTCTGGCTCTTGAAGCTGGAGACCGGTTTGGTCGTATCGGGATCGAGCGGTCATACGACAGCCAGATTCGCGGCTTGCGTGGTCTGAAACGCGTTGTCCGGAACTATGCGGGCGAAGTGGTCGAGACCGAAGTGATCAGGCCACCTCGTCAGGGAGCCGACCTGACTCTGACGATCGATGTCGCTCTGCAGAAGCAGGCGGAGCAGGCGCTGGATGCTGCTCTCGTCGGGCCGACCGAGAGAGAGCCGCAGCTGGCGATTCCGCAGGCTGGCTCGGTCATCGTCCTCGATCTGAGTACCGGCGAGACCCTGGTCGCTGCCAGCAGCCCACGGTTCGACTTGGCCAAGATCCAGCATCCGACTCAGGAGCAATGGAGAACTTGGAACGAAGACCCTCGGCATCCATTCGTGTCGCGAATCACCCAGGCCACCGTCCCGCCCGGTTCGGTCTTCAAGGTCGTGACGGCCATTGCCGGACTCGAACAGGGACTCCTGTCGCCGGATGAGCTGTTCCACTGTCAGGGCTATTTGAACGAGCCGCATCAGGATCGCTGCTCGATCTTTCGCACCTCCGGGGTCGGTCACGGAGAGGTCGATCTGGCCGGGGCGCTGGCTCAGTCGTGCAATGTCTATTTCTTCGATCTGGCCCAGCGAGTGGGGCCGCAGCCAATCGAGCACTGGGCACGCCAACTGGGATTCGGAGCCCCAACCGGGATCGACATCGGAGGCGAACGAGCCGGCAGCGTCCCGTCGCGAACCCAGACGACCCGAACCAACCGCTGGTATCCTGGCACAACCCGCCAGTTCGCGATCGGCCAGGCCAACCTGACAGCCACTCCCCTGCAAGTGGCCCGGCTGATGGCCATCATCGGGAACGGCGGGCACGATGTAACTCCCCGGCTGACCCGTCCGATTTCCCCGTCCGAGGACTCGCAGGTGATCGAACTCGCCTCCGCTCAAACGAGCGCGGGTCTGCTCTCGCCGCGAACGCTGACAGCCATTCGCCAAGGTCTCGAACTGACAGTCGCTCACCCGCGCGGAACCGGTCACGCTGCCGAGATCCCCGGCGTCCTGATCGCAGGAAAGACCGGCACCGCAGAAGTCGGCGGCGACCGGCCCCCCCATGCGTGGTTCGCGGGGTATGTCCCGGCCGACCGACCGCGTTATGCCTTCGCGGTCTATCTGGAGCATGGCGGCGCCGGCGGGACCGCAGCTGTGCCGGTCGCCCGGCAGGTGATACTGTCCATGATCGAGGCTGACCTGCTGACGTTCGGACAAGCGGACGACAATTGAGATTGAGAGTTGTCGTACGAAGCCTGCTGGCCCCCCCCTCCCCCCGAGCGAGCCCGGGGAGAGGGGCTGGGGGTGAGGGTTCGTGACCTGTGGCGACAGCGTCCGAACATAGGTGGCCTGACCCGACAGTTCCCTCCGCGTGCGGGACGGGCTGGAAAGCCCGTCCTACTTCACCGACGCTACACGTGTCAGGCGAAACGGCCTGCGATAGACTGCGGCCCCGCAGCTGTCCGAGAGAATTCCGATGTCGACCGTCCGCACCCGTTTCGCTCCCTCTCCCACTGGTTACATGCACATTGGCGGCATGCGAACTGCGTTGTTCAGCTGGCTCTGGGCCCGCAAACACGGCGGCCAGTTCATTCTGCGGATCGATGACACCGATCAGCAGCGAAACCGGGAAGAGGCCCTGCAGCCGATCCTGCGCGCCTTCCAATGGCTGGGCCTGACCTGGGACGAGGGCCCCGAGATCGGCGGGCCGCATGCTCCGTACTTCCAGGCCCAGCGCTCTGACAAGTACAAGGCCGCCGCCGCGAAACTGCTGGCCGAGGGGAAGGCCTACAAGGACTTTGAAACCCCCGAGCAGACCAAGGCCGACCGCGAAGCTGCGGAGAAAGAGAAGCGACAATACGTCAGCAGCCGCAGCTCGCTGGCTCTGTCCGATACCGAGCGGGCCGACCTCGAAGCCAAAGGCCAACCCTATGTCGTGCGGCTCCTGGTCCCGCGCGGGCAGAAGGTCAACATCCGCGACCATATCCGCGGCGATGTTGAGTGGGACTGCAACCTGATGCCGGACCCGGTGATTCAGCGTGGGGACGGGTCGGCGCTCTATAACTTTGCTTCGGTGGTCGATGACATCGATCTGCGGATCACGCATGTGATCCGGTCAGAAGAGCATCTGACGAACACGTCGATTCAGATGCTGGTGTTTCAGGCTTTAGGGGCGAACCCGCCGGAGTTCGCTCATATCCCTTACGTGGCAGCCCCTGCCACGACGAAGAAGCTCAGCAAGCGTGAGATCGGCAAGTACCGCACGAACCCGCAGTTCAAGAAGCTGTTCGACATGGCGGATGCCGTGCTGCCGAAACTCGGCCTCGCGGTCAGCGAAGCCCTCAACCCGGTGATGGTCGAGTACTACGAAACGATGGGGTTCCTGCCAGAAGCGGTGCTGAACGCCCTCGCGCGGCTGGGCTGGTCGCTCGATGACAAGACCGAGAACATGTCGCTGGAGTTCGTCACCGAGAACTTCACGCTCGACCGAGTCGTGAAGGGCCCCGCTGGGCTCGATCCGGACAAGCTGCTGGCCTACCAGGAGTACTGGATGGGGCAGCGGTCGATCGAGGACAAGGTCGCGATGTGCCTGCCCTATCTGGAGCGGGCCGGAAAGATCTCCGCTCCGGCGACTGCGGAGCAGAAGGCGTTCGTGGCCCGGCTGGTTGCTGCCCTCGGGCCGAGGCTGAAGCTTCTGTCGGACATCCTGGGCTACGAGGAGTACTTCGTCGCGGATGACAAACTCGTCTACGACGAGAAGGGGTTCCAGAAGCGTGTCCGTGAGGACGCCGGGGCGGTGCCGCTGCTGAAGGAGTTGCTCGAATTCTTGAAGGCGACTCCCGACTTCCAGGCCGCTGCGCTCGATGCGGCGATCCATGCCTGGATGGAATCGCAGGGCAAAGAAATGGGCCAATTGGTCCACTCGCTGCGGTTGGCTCTGACTGGTAAAACCGCTGGTCCGGGACTCTTTGATTGCTTGGAGCTGCTGGGATGCGAGCGGTCGGTTCGCAGAATTGAACTCGCAATCAAGCGTGCTTGACGAGCAATGTCTCTTTCATCCTCGCTGCCACGCGCTCCACATCCTCCGCCGTGCAGATCTCACTACTGACCGCGACGCGACTGGCTCCCGCGTCAACGACTTGTGACAAGTTCGCCACCCCGATCCCGCCAATTGCGAACGCGGGCAGAGTGATCTCGCTCGCGACCTGTTGCACGTACTCCAGACCTGCAAACTCGTCGAACTCTTTCGTCCGCGAGCTGAAGACCGGGCCGACCCCGATGTAGTCCGCTCCATCCAGCACAGCCTGGCGGGCGTGATCGATGGAGTGCGTCGACACCCCGACCAGCTTGTCGCTGCCGACGATTCGCCGGGCCTCGTGAGCGGTCAGGTCCCCCTGCCCCACATGCACGCCGTCGGCCTCAGCCAGCACAGCCAGATCGGGCCGGTCGTTCATAATGAACAGCGTCCCGGACTCCGCAGTCCAGTCCCGGACCCACTTGGCCAGTTCCAGAATTCGCCGGTCGCCGAGTTGCTTCTCCCGTAGCTGGACGATGTCAACGCCTCCTCGCAGAGCCGCCCGAACCACGGGGCCCAGACCCTGCGGGCACAGTGAGTCGGTCACCAGCAAATAGAGCCGAGACTTCGCCAGCCGCTCAATTGCCCCTTGTGTCGAGCAGAGCCCTTTCTCGATTGTGTAGAACCGGTACCGTAGGTTCCCGACGGCGGTGGCTGTGGGGACATCGACGGTCTTGCCGTACTCTTCCAGCGTGCGAAGCGACTCCTGCACGCGTTTCAGGTTCGCGATCACGACCGACCAGACCGACGGCCGCTGCATCTCGAACGCGGTGTGGATCGAGGTCCCCACATCGTGCTCGGTGTCGCGAGCCGAGATCGCCCGCTCGATGCCGAACCCGGCCAGCTGTCGCGACAGCTCGTGCCGGAGCTCCTTGATCAGCTGGGACAAATGCCGATCGTTCAGGATCATCCGCGTGTAGTCTTCCACCACGCGCAGCCCCTCCCGGCAGCGATTGGCCGCCGCATCCAGGATGCGAGCCACCGACACCGACTCGCCCCGCGTCGCGACCACCGGCCTCAGCTGGATGTTGGCCTCCAGCGGAGTCGCAATCTCCGCCAGCGGGTGATGGAGCTTCTGACGCAGCTGATCGAGATCGAGCGGCAGCGCCGCCAGCAGATCGCGAAACGAGTCAAAGTCGCAGGCCGCCATCAGCAGGTGTTCGGTCCCGACCTCAGCGGAGCGGCCTTCGAGCGAGGCAAACCGCCGGGCCGACTCGACGAAGGCTGCGACTTCGATCATGCCCGCTGCGCCCGGCTGCCCGACCCCCACATCGACCAGTTCTTCGGACAGCCCCGCAGCCGAGAGCCACGCATGAGCCCGGCTCTCATCGGTCCAGAGTGAGACCAACAGACCATGAGCTGTGGTCTTTCCTGTGCCGGAGACTCGGTCCACAACCCGTTGGGCACCGGGAGAGAGCAGGGAGTCCAGCATGAGGGTGAGCAGCCGAGAATTCAGACTCCGGACGGCAGAATTCTTACGAATTCTGCTACGACTCGACGTTGTACGAGTCAGTGGCCGCTCGGGGACTCGAACCCCGACACCTTGCGGCACCAGATCCTAAGTCTGGCGTGTCTGCCAATTCCACCAAGCGGCCAGCTTGTGACCGGCAATTCTAAACAATTCCCAGCCTCCCGGCGAGAGCCGACGATCGCCGGAAACGTCGAATTGTCCTTCTGGCGATGCGGTGATCGTGTTTGCGATTTTGGTTTCCGCCGAGGCGGGCCCGGGCCAGATGAAAGTCGTGGATGGTCCATTTCGGTGGCGATGCGCCGTGTCGCCAGCGGCTGAGAAGGGTCACGTACTCGATCGCGACGACATCGCAGGCGGGGCGAGTCGAGGCGTCTTCGCGGCGACCACACTCAGCAGTGACATGCGGAGATGCGGTCACGGAGTTCGAGACCCCTCTCCCTCAAAAGAGAACGAAACAATAGGCAACCTGCGGCAACTTGACCGGCGGTTTGGGAGTTCCTAGATTTCCCCCGTCCGAGAACGGTTGTGCGGGAAGACGCAGTTTTCCTGAGAATGCCGCTTGTTCGAAAATGGCCGGTTTTTCCGTCAAGGAACAGCCTGCCATCCGCCGATCACTCTGGGCATCGCAGGCGCCGTAGCCAAGTGGCCTAAGGCGACGGATTGCAAATCCGTTATTTCGTCGGTTCAAATCCGACCGGCGCCTCTGAGTCGTGAAAGCCCACGGGTAACAACCCGTGGGCTTTTTCGTTGGTTCTCACCAGCTTACACTGCCCGGAACCAGTTCCCCCCTACTCCTGACGAGTCGCCCATGGCCGAGTTCTTTCCGAACATCCCCAAGATCGAGTACGACCCCAAGTCGAAGAACCCGCTGACCTTCAAGCACTACAACCCCGATGAAATCATCGAGGGGCAGAAGATGAAGGACCTGTTCCGGTTCTCAGTCTGTTACTGGCACACCTTCCGCGGCACCGGCTCCGACCCGTTCGGCTCCGCCACGCTGCAGCGTCCTTGGGATGACGGCTCGAACTCCGTGGCCAACGCCCTGACCCGTGTTGACGCCGCCTTTGAATTCATCTCCAAGCTGGGTGCTCCGTTCTATTGCTGGCATGACCGTGACATCGCTCCCGAAGGCGACACCTTCAAGGAGAACAACAAGAACCTCGACGAGATCGCCAAGAAGCTGAAGGCCAAGCAGAAGGAAACCGGGATCAAGCTCCTGTGGGGCACCGCGAATCTGTTCAGTCACCCGCGTTACATGCACGGGGCAGCCACGACTTGCAACGCGGACGTCTTTGCCTATGCCGCAGCTCAGGTCAAGAAGGCCCTCGAAGTCACCCACGAGTTGGGCGGCGCGAACTACGTCTTCTGGGGCGGTCGCGAGGGGTACCACAACCTCTACAACACCGACATGAAGCGCGAGCTCGATCACCTCGCCAAGTTCATGCACATGGCGCATGACCATGCCAAGGCGATCGGCTTCAAGGGAATGTTCCTGTTCGAGCCCAAGCCGAAAGAGCCGACCAAGCACCAGTACGACTTCGACGCAGCTGCGTGTCTGAACTTCATCGGCCGCAACGGTCTCGACGGGATCGTGAAGCTCAACATCGAGACCAACCACGCCACGCTGGCCGGTCACACGATGATGCACGAGCTCGAGTACGCCCGCATCCACAATGCCCTCGGCTCGATCGACGCCAACACCGGCGACCTGCTCCTCGGCTGGGATACGGATCAGTTCCCGACCGACATCTATCTGACCACACAGATGATGCTCGTGATCCTCAAGCAGAAGGGCCTCAAGCCAGGCGGAGTGAACTTCGACGCCAAGGTCCGCCGCGAAAGCTTCGAGCCGGTCGATCTGTTCCACGCCCACATTGGCGGAATGGACGCCTTCGCCCGCGGAGCCAAGATCGCAGCTGCCATCCGCAAGGACGGCGTGCTGGATGACTTCGTCAAGACCCGCTACCGCAGCTTCGATTCCGGCTTCGGCAAGAAGATCGACAGCGGCAAGGCGACGTTCGCCGACTGCGAGAAGTACATCTCCGAAAAGGGCGAAGCCGCCCCGAACGAATCGGGCCGGCAGGAGTACCTGGAGAACGTGATCAACATGTACCTGTAAGGGGGCCGACTCCAGTTCAACCCCAAAGGGGTCACGCTCATAGCCCAGAGTAGTTCGCCTTGCGAGCTACTCTGGGCTTTCGTGATAATAACAGCCTCTGCAGCCCCAAAGGGGTTGCGACCTTCTGCCGACGATCGTGTGACAAATCTACCCCATGTCGATTCACGCCCACGCCTCAGTCATTTTCCGCCGTCCGCGTCGCGGACACGCTGATCAACGTGAGGCGAGGGACACGGCCAACCGGGGCACCCCTGTGATACTTGCTCGCCGGTTGCGGACTAATCAGCCGGTTCCCAGATCTTGACCAGCTTGTCTCCGGACCGGATGAACACGGGTTTGTTCTTTGCGTCGACTGTGATGATCCCGCCAAAGCCTGCATCCACTGGCGAGACTGGGAAATCGACCTTGGCCTTCTTGTTGATTTGCATGCGAACGAACGTCAGTTCCAGCCCTTGGTCGGTCATTTTCCCGTTGGCACCAGGGCAGGCATAGATCGTTTCCACCATTGTCTTGAACGTGATCTCCAATTGGCCTTTGTCATTCAGTACGGTCTTCTGGATCTCGACCTGGTCAACCGAGTAGCTCTCACCGGGCCCCCTGACTTGTTTAGCGACGATCCGCTTTAAGATCGCGATCGCGTGCCTGCCGGACGCGGGTTTTGAATCAAACCGCGTGGGGCGGGGCTGGGAATCGTTGGCTAAGCACAGTCGCAGAGTATCTCCTTGCAGTTCGTAGATGCCCTGTTCGGTGTTACCTTCCCTGATGATATCGATCGACTTCGGTGATGACGTGGGATCGAGCTTGTACGTTGCAAGCTTTTCCTTCTCGCCCACGATCATGGTCAGCGATTCACCGTCAAACACATGCTGCAATTGTTCCACCAGTTCCGCCGGAACGGGATCACCGCCTTCTTCCAGATAGGTGAACTGCCAGGTGCCCTGAATGGCGTCCAGGTCGGATTCCGTGTTGGCAGTTGCCTTCGATGGACTTCCCGGCAACATCAAGTGTTTGCGAACCGCTTTGAGCTTTGTGCGAGCGGCTACGAGGGCTTGCTGGGCATTGCTATCGATGGTTGTCAGCCCTTGAAAGCTGAGGCCTGAGTTACCATTGGCGAGTTCATGAATGACCTCGGGAGTCACGGTCTTGAGACCATTCAGATACAGACCCGCCTGACAGTGTGCCTGGGAAAGTGGCTTGGCCGTCTCCAGATCCAGTGACTCCAAGCCGTTCAGATCGAGCTTTTCACCGTCGAATTGCCCCAGCGCTTTCGCAACCTCGGGTGTCAAAGCGGACAGTCCATTCAACGACAGCCAGTGTTTGTGTTGGGCCAGCCGAGCCGCCGATTCGGGGTCAAATTCTCTCAGCGAGTTCAGGCTCAACCAGCCGCCGTGCACCGCCAACTTCTCCGCGACTTCCGGGGTCATCGACCTCAGTCCAAGGCTCATCGGGCGGTGCCCCTTCGCCAGGATTTCCGCAATCTCAGGCGTGACATGACTTAATCCTCCCAGATCTAAGGCACATTCCGCCTTCGCCAATTCTCGGGCAATCTCTGGTGAAATCTCCTCGAGACCTGCCAGGCCAATCCACAACCCCTTCTTCTTGGCGACTAACGCTTGGGCCACTTCGGGAGTCATCTGCTTGATCGCTGGCAAGCTCAAATTTGCGGGATGCTTCCCCAAGATGACGGCCACCTCTGGGGAAAGGGTGGTCACCTTCGTAAACGTCACATGCTCAGCTCTGCCGATCAGTCGTTCCGCGAGATCGACATTGATCTCCGGAACATCGAACTCCGCTGTCTGACGAATCTCAGCGGGGGCACCGTCGGAAGCATTTGGCGCCGGTTTGAGAAGTCCGCCATACTGAAGAACGACGATTGCAATGATCGCCATCGTCACCATGCCCGCTGCGAACTTGATCATTCTGTGGACTCCTTGGACGGTGGGTGGAAGTGGTTGGCGATTCGCCCCCGGAATGTCCGGCAGCGGAATCCCGCTGGGTTGCTGAACATGACCTAGGCAGGCTTCCAGCAACTTGTGCAGTTCGCCAGCGGACTGGAAGCGGTCCGCTTTGTCTTTCGCCATCAGCCGTTCGACGATCGCGGCAAACCACTCCGGGATCTGTGGGTTGAGTTCCCGAATGGGAGTCGGTGATTCATCAATGATGCGCCGCATGACTCCGTAGGAGCTGTCGGCCCGGTACGGAGGTCGGCCAGTACACAAGGCGTACAGCACGCTGCCGAGGCTGAACAGGTCGCTCTGCTGATCGAGTTGGTCGCCGCGAGCCTGTTCGGGAGACATATACATCGGCGTACCCGCGATCGTTCCTTGTTGAGTGACGGTGTTGTCATCGACAGCGCGGGCCAGACCGAAGTCGGTGATCGTCACCCGTTCGACGCCCTCGTCCAGCAGGATGTTTTCCGGCTTGATGTCGCGATGCACCAAGCCTTGATCATGAGCCGCAGCCAGACCTGCAGCGATCTGCGCACCAATCCGGAGAACCTCGATCAGCGGCAGTGGCCCTTCCTTCTCCAGTCGCTTCTGCAACGACCCGCCACGGATATAGGCCATGACGAGATAGGGCACGGAACCGCCGCTGGAGACGCTGTGAATCTGAATGACGTTGGGATGCAGCACGGCTGCGGCGGCCTTGGCCTCGCGAGCGAACCGCTTGCGGGCG
Source organism: Planctomycetaceae bacterium (assembly GCA_044337025.1). GTDB lineage: Bacteria > Planctomycetota > Planctomycetia > Planctomycetales > Planctomycetaceae > TH-plancto1. The sequence continues at coordinate 169,767 of JBIIOI010000005.1, read as the reverse complement.
GTCTCATTGTTCGCCAGCCGGGGAGCCATGACCTTAATCGCGACCACTCGATCGAGCGAGGGGTCAATCGCTTTGAGGACAACCCCCATCCCGCCGACCCCGACGACACCGGTGACCTCATACGTCCCGATCCGCCCCAGGCGATGCGGGTCATCCGTCGGGGCCAGTTCATCGAGCACGTCCTGAATGGCGACGGGACGCTGACTCGCTTGACCGAGCGTATTGGCTGCGGAGTACAGAGCGGTACTGGCGTTGTCGAACTCGCTCGGCTTCAGAAATTGCTTCACGTGGTCCCACGTTTCCACATCGGCAGCGTGAGATTCCATGTACGCACGGCAATCGGCACAGGAATCGAGATGAGTGATCAACTCCTGATCCTCATCTTCCATCCGATAGTGATCGGACAGCAAGAACTGTTCGACGCGACGCAAGTCACAAGCGGAACCTACGTTCGAGGGATTGTATGGGGACGGATTCATTGGTCTGCTCCTTGCAGGCGTTCAATCTGCTCTCGCAACCGCTTGATGATGCGACTGCGAGCTGCGTAAACCGTTCCGACCGACTTACCGATGGCGACTGCTGCCTCTTCACAGGAGACGCCTTGCAGGGTGGTCAGCTCGAAAGCCTGCCACGTCTCCGCGTTCACTTCCGTGCGAACCACCGCAGCTGCTCGCAAGTACACCTCCCGCAAGTATTCGGTGGCCAATTCGGCTTCGAGGTCCGGCAACAGATCGGGTTGCTTCGACATGACCTCCTGAGCGTCCGTCCCGCCCGCTCCCAGATCGCGCGGCCTGCGCTGCAAGGAAGACAGAATCGCATTGCTGGCCACCCGCCTGAGCCAGTGCCGAAAGCGCACTCCCGGCTGGGACTCGTAACGCTCGATGGCGGCTGAGACGCGAATGAGAATGTCCTGCACCACGTCCTGAGCATCCGCATCCTGCATCCCGCGTCGCCGCGCCATGCGGTAGATCACGGGACGATACATGACCACGAACTCCTCCCACGCCTCGCGATTTTCGGGCGATTTCACGCTCGCCAGCAGCGTCAATCGAGTTTCCGGGAATTCGGTCATCTTGGTCTCCTGAGTAGATAAACCCACTGCGCCGTCCATTCTGACACAGATTCTAGAAAATGCGGTGGGAGCACCGAGGCTACCCCATTGGATTGGAAAACTGGGGGCGCGGGGTGGCCCCAGGGTGCCGCTTTGGGCTACCAGGGGTGTACCCGTAAGAGGTCTGCGGCTTGGCGATGGCATTGTGAGCAAACTGAATTGGACCCTGTTTGGGGATCACGAGGCAGCCTTGCTAAGCTGGTGGTCGGACTTGGGGAGCGGTTTGGTGGGCTGCTCCGGAATCCAGAGCCTGCTTCATCTTGAACTCGGGCATCGATTCCCCGACGATAGCTGTGCCTCTTCCGGCACCACGACCGTGGCTGCCTCGAACGCCAACCGAGGTCGACCCATGCCATCTCCATTTCCCGGAATGAACCCGTACCTGGAACAGCCTGCCGTGTGGCAGGACTTCCATCAGCGGTTGGTCACACACATCAGCGAGAAGCTCTCGGGGCAGGTGCGTCCTCTCTACTACGTCAAAATCGAAGAGAGTGTCTTCGTACACGAGCCCTCCGGGGACGAACGACGCAAGCTGCTGGGGCGACCGGATGTCTCTCTGTTCAAGAACCAGCCGCTGGAAACCGGGGGTGTTGCCATCGCCGAGGCTGCGGGAACTGAGATCGCCGCCCTGATCGCACGGCTTCCCGATCACGATGTAGAGAAGCACTCGTACGTCGAAATTCGAGACCGCCAGAGTCAGGATCTGGTCACCATGATCGAGGTGCTGAGTCCCTCGAACAAGCAGTATGGACCCGATCGCGAGCAGTATATGAGCAAGCGGGCCCTGCTCCTGCACAGCCATGTTTCGGTCGTCGAGATCGATCTGCTCCGCGGCGGACCCCGACTCCCGCTGACCGGCGTTCCGCCGTGCGACTACTGCTGCATGGTCAGCCGCCCGGCGATGCGGCCCGAGGTCCAAGTGTGGCCCACCTCGCTCCGCGACCGCTTACCCACGATCCCGATCCCGTTAAGCGGCCCCAATCCCGATGCCACGCTGAATCTTCAAGAACTTCTGCACGAAGTCTACGACGCAGCTGGATACGAGGACTACATCGATGGATCGCCTCCGGAATCCCCGCTTTCTGAATCAGACAGCGCCTGGGCCAAGCCGCTGTTGACCTCAACGGGAAAGTGAGTTGCGTCGTTTGTCGTCTCGCAGCGTCGAAACGATTTCATCTGGGCCTGGTGATTGAAGCGAGTCCGAAGAAAAATGGCAGAACCCTCACCTGCAGCAAGGAGGGATACGGGAGCATCACGGCTGCTATACTCTGTGGATCATGAGCACCCCCGAGCCGTTGCCGCCTGAACTGTCTGCCTTTGCCGAACTGACCGCATCCCGCCGGGCCTGGATTCAAGAAGTCCTGGTCCCCTGGTGCCGCGCAGCCAATGTGCCGTCTTTGCTCAAAGCCGAGCTGGAGTGGGGCGACATCGCCGGACGGGTCGATCCGCAGTTCTCACTGTGGCTGTGGGCCTGGAGCCGGTTTCCGGTGCTGTACGTCGAGGGGCTCAAAGGGCTCGATGAGACCTACGCGGTCCAGGTCACGATGATCGGCGGCACGCGCCACACCGGCTATCCGGATGCGCGCTCCAGCAACCGCACCCAGCTGATCCTGGTCGACTCCCGGACAGGCGAGCCCGTAGGACCGCTAAAGCTCGACCGGATCGAAACGATCGAGCGGCTTGAGAACGCGTGACTCCCCACGCCAGTCCGACAACTCTCTCAATGTCGCTTCGGCACTCCCAGACAGACTCGAAACCCGTCACGTGAGTCCGAGTAGCTGGGCCCTTGCAGCCCCAGCCGCACGGCACAGCGGGCATTGCCGGGCACGTCAAAGTAGTTGCCGCCGCGGCAGACGGGACGTGGGTTCTCGGTCATGACGAACAGCTCTTCATGAGCCCCTTTCGGATCGAAGTCGTCGAGAATGACTTCCCAGACCCCGCCGCACATGTCCGCAATGCCGAAGCCATTGCGTCCTTTTTCTCCGTAGTGATCGACCGGCGACACGAATGAATAGCCGTCACTCCACCGCGCTTTGGCGAGCGGCCACGTGTGCTTGGTGTTCGGCAGAAAGTCGATGGCAGAGATATTCAGTCGGCCTTCGCCATCGTTGATCTCATTGCCCCACCAGAAGTACTGGCTCCCCTTGTGGCCTCCGCGGCAGGCGTACTCCCACTCGGTTTCCAGAGGCAGGCGATACTCCAGCCCCTCGGGCAAGCGCCCAGCTGCGCGTTCCCGCTTGGTCAGCCACTCACAAAAGGCCCGTCCGTCATTCCAGCTGACACAGACGACGGGGAACTGATCTTCCAGTGGAAAGGCAAAGTTGGGGTCGCGCCAGCTTTTGCCGGGCATTGGCTCCCACGGGTGAGTGATCGTGGAGGTCAGGTGATAGCCGTCCCATTTCGGGTTGAAGCACTGCGTCTTGCCACCGGGCTTTTCGGCATCGGTCACGTAACCCGACTCGGTGGCGAAGCGGCGAAACTGCCCGACCGTCACCTCAGTACGGCCCATCCAGAAGCCGTCTTTCACGCGCATCGGACGGGGCTTTTCGCCCTCGTACGACTCCCGGACGGTCCCAGCCTGGGCTCCCCCTTCGATCCCCGTGGCCCAGGCCTTTTCCTCGGGCGTGCTGCCCATCATGAAGTTGCCGGGCGGGATATAGACCACTTCCAGCGAGACTCCTTCCCCCAGATCGGCCTTCTGGCTCGCCCCCGGTTGCGGATCAGCTGCGATGGTTAAGCCTGCCATCACGCAGCCCAGCGACAAGGTCCACAGGGACAAACGAAGTGAGAACAGTCGTGTGGCGATATTCATGCACGAACTCCTTCATGGACTGTGATCGGAACGTGTTGATGGAATCTACCAAGCCGATCACCTCAAGGCGATGGATGGAAGTTCACGGGGCTGTCAGCGGGAACTTCTCCGGCTCGCCGAAAGTTCTCCCCAGGAGCAATGACGCTTGTTGTCAACGAACTCCAAATCTACGCTTCTTTGGGATTCTGACACCTGTACGGTTCTCGATAAGCCTTCCAAGGTTGGAGAATTGCATGCCCCCTGCCGTTGACGAGTTTCCAAATTCAAGATTCTGTCGCGCCAACCTCTTGATTCTGACTGGTGGCTTAGTGGGAGCGGTTTTTGCTATCGCATTGGTAGGGAGTCGAGAGGTCTGCAGCGATCTGTTTCGCGAAGTCTTGACGGCGCGTGACCTCACCGAACTCAAGACTCTGGGACCTCGAGTGACGCAATTCGGGGTGTGTCAGCTGGGAATATCCCTGGCTGGGATCTGCTCCTTTTTCGGGCTCAGTCGAGCGGTTCGCATCCCTGGCTTGTCACGGGGGTGTGCGATACTCATTCTACTTTGCGGAATCATGTCCCTGTTTGGAGCGTTCGCGGTCTGGCAAGGTACGGGCCATTTGGCTACCGAGCTCTCCAGGCTCTCGAACTCGAACACGGTCCCCTCCGAGCAGAGTGTCCGCGCTGCGGTCACTCGATCCGCTGCACTGTTCTCAACGGGCTGGATACTGCTGGCTGCCGCTCAAGTGACTCTGCTGGCTGCTGGTGTTGTCCAGCTTACGACTCGACCCCGATTCGCAGTGACCAGCGATCCATGGCCAGTGTTCTCGTATGCGGCGCTGATTTGGCTGCTCGTGTCCGGGCTGGTCGTCTCAACGATGTGGTTTCGTTACGGCAGCACGGTTTCAGGCTTTAGTTCCGGTGCCTCAGTGAAGCCTAGTGAGGTGGTTGGTACTCTCAGAGGAGTTCTGTTTTGCAGCTGGATTGGCAGCGGCCTCATCTTGAGTCACGCTCTGCTCATCTGTTTCCTCGCAAGCCACGCGGCGATCACAGCTGGCCCAGTTTCAATTCCCGAATCCGAATCCTTGGGACTCGGCGACTCGACGTGATGCGGCCAGCCAGCGCCAAAACTCCCCTTGTGGCCTGATGGAACCCGTCCGTACGATCTCGCCCGTCTGGGCGGAGCCCAGGTTCGGTTCTTCGTCCCGAAGCAGGTCATGGAATGAGTTCAGGTTCTTCGCGGCTCGGTGGTCGACTGGATGGTCACGGCGGGCCGGCTGCCTGGGAATCGCTGATCCCACCGCCGTCGCTGCTGGGAGGCGACTACGACGGCTCGGACGAAGTCGCGCTGGCTGTCGCCTCCGCGCGGGACTGGCTGCTCGATCATCAGCATGTCGAGGGGTACTGGATCGGGGAACTCGAAGGGGACACGATCCTCGAGTCCGAATACATCCTGCTGCTGACCTGGATGGGGCGTGGGCAGTCGGAGATCGCTCAGAAGTGTGCCCGCACTATCGTGCAGGAACAGCTGCCGACCGGCGGCTGGGCTCTGTTTCCCGGCGGACCGCTGGAGATCAGTGCCTCGGTCAAGGCGTACTGGACTCTCAAGATCACGGGCCACGACCCGCAAGCCGAATATATGGTGCGGGCCCGCGAGACAATCCGCGCCGCGGGTGGGGCGGAGAAGGTCAACAGCTTCACCCGCTTCTACTTCGCCCTGCTGGGAATCATCTCGTATCAGCAGTGCCCTGCGGTACCGCCCGAGCTGATGTTCCTGCCCTCGTGGATGCCTTTCAACATCTACGAGATGTCAGCCTGGTCGCGCACGATCGTTGTCCCGCTGAGTCTGATCTGGGCCTTCCAGCCCTCCACCCAGCTCCCACAGGAGCACAAGATCGATGAGCTGTTCCTGAATGGCCCCGAGAACCTGCCGGTCACGATGCCACCTTCGGGGCAGCTTGATGACCTGAAGGGCAAGAGCTGGGTCAACTGGCACAAGGTGTTTGGCGCGATCGATGTCTCGTGGAAGCTGCTGGAGCGGCTGCACATCAAGCCGCTGCGGCGGTGGGCGATTCGCAAGGCCTCGAAGTGGATGGTCGACCGGTTCGCCAAGAGTGACGGCTTGGGAGCGATCTTTCCGCCCATCATCTGGAGCATTATCTCGTTGCGGTGCCTGGGATACTCCGAAGAGTCACCCGAGGTGCAGACGGCTCTTAAAGAGCTGGAGAAGCTGACGATTCACGAAGGGGAGACCGCCCGTCTGGAGCCGTGCCGCTCGCCGGTCTGGGACACAGCCATCAGTGTGATTGCCCTGCGCGAAGCCGGAGTGTCGGCGGACGCAGCTCCACTGCGACTGGCGATCGACTGGCTGCTCTCGAAGGAAGTCCGACAGCCGGGTGACTGGTCAGTCCGCAAGCCCGAGATCGAACCAGCCGGGTGGTACTTTGAATTCAACAACGAGTTCTACCCGGACATCGACGATACGATCATGACGACGATGGCCCTGGCCAAGTGCCTGCCGGGGGACTCGCACGCCGCGTGGACTGCGGACTTCGTGCCGGGCGACAACAAGCTGCGCCTTCCCTCAGTGTCTGACAAGGTCAACACGGTCGTATTCGGGACGACAACATCTCCCGGCCGCGCAGCTGCGGATGTCGACCGGATGCGGCCGATGCTGTCAGCGATTGAGCGCGCGGTGCGGTGGATTTCGGCGATGCAGTGCCGCAATGGAGGCTGGGCGGCGTTCGATGCCGACAACGACCGCGAGCTGTTCACGCGGGTTCCGTTCGCGGACCACAACGCGATGATCGACCCGCCGACGGCGGACATCACAGCTCGAACGCTGGAGATGTATGGCCGCTTGGGTGTTGGGCGCCAGCATCCGACGCTGGAGCGGGCGATCAACTATGTGTGGAGCGATCAACAGCCAGATCATGCCTGGTACGGTCGCTGGGGCGTGAACTATATCTATGGGACCTGGCAGGTTCTTGTCGGCTTGACGGCCATCGGAGTCCCCGGCAGCGACTTCCGATTGCAGGCGGGGGCCAACTGGCTGCGCCGGATGCAGCAGTCCAATGGAGGCTGGGGCGAGACACCCTTGTCGTATGACCGCCCCGAGCTGCGCGGAACGGGCACTCCGACTCCGTCGCAGACGGCGTGGGCCTTGATGGGTCTGATGGCTGTGGGGGATCTCGATTCCGAGGCGGTCCAGCGCGGCGTTCAGTACCTGGTGAATACGCAGCGCGAGGACGGAACCTGGGACGAGCCAGAGTTCACCGGGACCGGATTCCCACGGGTGTTTTATCTGCGGTACCACCTGTACCGGCACTACTGGCCCTTGATGGCTCTGGGACGGTACCGGGCCCTGCGCAGCGGGCTCACGTAGTTGCGGCGCTTCAGGCTCCTTTCGCTCGTGAGGCTTGATTGATGATGTTGAGCAAGCCGTCCTTTTGAGCCTCCTCCACCAGTTTGGGATTCACTCCAAGAAGTCCCACCTTGAACCCATGCGCCTGCAGGATCTGAGTGGCATGATTCATGATGGATCGTGATCGAAAGATCGCCGTGAATAAACCGACTGGTGCTCCCGCTCTCTCGAGCGCAAATGCCAAGCGAAAATGACAAACAGTCGAAATCACGGCACAACCGACGGCAATGAGTACCGCGGGAACTATAAAGATCGGGTTCTGTTGCAGTTCAGGAATTACCGCCACAGGAATGGCCAACACCATGATTCCGAAGCACTTCAGAATTGTCCGCTGAAAACGAGCGACAGGAACCAGGTCGATCTTCCGGTAGTTGAGCGGCGTGTTAACGACGGCGTTGCGTAGATCTGACAGTTGATCCGCGTTTGTGCGTGTGTCAATCGAGAGAGGCTCCGCTTCGGTGCCCCCACTGGTATCCAGCCAAGCCTCAAGATCTTTCTCGTCGCGTCCCATGTTTGCCTTCAATGCGAGGTTCAGGGTGAAGGTCACTGGTCGACTCTCATCATAAGTCACGCCAGGGAATAAACAATTCCCATCGTGCCCCGAGAACCTGGCTGCATGCATCTGCTATTTTGTAGGGCACTCACTCTCACCTTCCTCAAAGAGGGATAAACCACGGAGGTCACGGAGGAAGCGAAACGAGTCAAAGGTCCCTTTAATCCGGGGACTCTTGGGAGGGATGTGTCGCGAATAAATCCGCCTGATCGCTGATCGTCGATGCAGGGGGGATTCGGACTTACCAAAACCATTCGTTCGTTCTGATTGCAATTCTCCGTGCATCCGTGCCCTCCGTGGTTTTCTGCTCCCTGCCAATTAGCATGCTACCTAGCTAAGCCGCAAACAGGGTCGGCAGCCAGTGGACCAGCCCCCACAGGCACCCGCCCGCCAGCAGCCCTGCGACGGCGTCGTCGGCCATGACTCCCCATCCGCCGGGGAGTCGCTCGGCCCACCCCACCGGGCCGGGCTTCGTGATATCAAACAGCCGAAACAGGACGAATCCCGCCGCAGCTGTCGACCAGTTGACTGGGACCAGCAGGTAGACCCAGGCAAACGCCAGAAACTCATCGCACACGACGAACTGCGGATCCTTCGATCCCGAGACTCGAATTGCACGGGTCGAGACGGCGGTCCCTATCAAGAACGCGATCGCCCCCAGAACCGAAAGTGATGCCGGTCCGGCGATACCCGCTCTTTGAACCGCCCAGATCCATGCCGGCCCCAGCAGGCTGCCGAAAGTCCCCGGAGCCTTGGGGAGATAGCCCAGTCCGCCCCCAGCTGCCAGCAAGCAGATCCAGCGATCAACACCAGTGGCTGCGGGGCGCGACATGGTCTACTGTCCCGCCTGCTCGACGGAGATCACCTGGTCGACGCCCGAGATTTCGACCTTCTGCTCCTGCCCACCCGGCCAGCGAACGGTGACAGAGTCGACCATGTCGAGTTTCCCCAGTCCGAAAGTCACGACCTTTTCGGACTGCGACTGATAGCTGCGGGTCGGGAGAACCTGGCGAGTCTGCTTCTTTCCACCCGCCACGATGGAGACCTCGGCTCCGATCGCATCGCGGTTGGCCGTTGAGCCTCGCAGCGCGAATCGCACCCAGTGGTTCCCTTTTGGCGACTCATTTCGCAAGAGCCGAGGAGCCTTCCCGCAGGCCGCTTCGAGGATGTCGAGGTCTCCGTCCCCGTCGATATCCGCACACGCTGCCCCGCGACCGACCATTGGGCGGAACAGATCCGGACCGCATTCCTTTTCGGTCAGCGGAACGAACTCCGTGGCCTGGCTCGGGCCAGCGTTCCAGAACAGCTGAGCGGGCTGTTCGTAGCTCTGGCTCTGCTGGACCTTGGAGATATCTTCTTCGAGGTGTCCGTTCGCATGGAACAGGTCGAGGCGACCATCGAGATCGGCGTCCAGAAACAGCACTGCGAACGTCAGCACCGATCGAGTCTGCGGCCCCAGGCCGGTCGACACAGCTTCGTCCGTAAACGACTCGGTCCCCGCGGGGGCGACATAAAGCGCCGTCATCTCCAAGGCGAAGTTCCCGACCACCACTCCACAGTCGTCAGTTCCTTCGCGGAACATGCCGACATCAATTCCCATCCCCGCGCGGGCGGTGCCTTCGGGGCTGAACGCGATCCCGTGGACCCGTCCCATCTCCTCAAACTTCTGCCCCTCGCGATTCATCAGCAGGAAGTTCTGCACGGTGTCGTTCGCGACGAGCACATCGATCCAGCCATTGCGATCAACATCCGCGAACGTCACTCCCAGAGACTTCGCGGACGGCTTGTCGGTCTGGGGATCGGTAACCTGAATCCCCATCTCGGCAGAAACGTCGGAGAATGTCTGATCTCCGTTGTTGCGATACAGCACGGGGAACGTCCCGTCGAACTGCATCGGTCGACCATAGGCCCGCTGGCCACCCGTCAGCGTGAAGTCCTGCTTCCGATCCATGTCGGGAGTCCAGACCACATACTGACTGACCCACAGGTCCAGATCGCCATCATTGTCATAGTCGAACCAGCCGCAGCTGCTGCCCCAGCCTTGAGGCGAGCCAGCGACTCCCGCAGCTTCCGTCACCTCGACGAACTTGGCGGAATCATTGCGGAAGAGCTTTCCCGATCCGACCGCCGAGAAATAGAGGTCGGAATCGCCATCGTTGTCATAGTCTCCGACCGCGACACCCATGCCGTAGAACGAGCTCGCCAGCCCGGCACTCTCGGTCACATCCGTGAACTTGCCTGTTCCGTCATTCTGATAGAGGGCACACGTCGGAGCTTTCTCGGGAGCCGGTCGCTTGTCCCAATCCCACCGCCGACTGTTGGTCAGCAGCAAGTCCTGATCGCCATCTCCATCGTAATCGAGAAACGCACAGCCCCCGCCCATCGTCTCCGGCAGCAGCTTTTCGCCTTCGGCTCCGTTCTCGTGGACAAAGGTGATTCCTGCCTCCTGCGTCACATCTTTGAACGGGATTTGGGGCAGCTCCAAGATCGCCTTGCGGACCTTGATCTCCTCGACCTGTTTGGTCGGTGCCTGCACCACGGGTGCTGGCTGCATGGCTCGATAGGCGAAATAGCCGCCCCCTCCGAGCAGAGCCAGCCCCAGAAACACGAGAGCGGAGTAACGCAGGGCCACGCCAACGACGGCATCATCCTGTTCCACATCTCCGTCGGGAGAGGGGGTCTGTTGCGGCTGGGTCATGAGGGAGCTGTCGTTGTCGAGGCGTGGAACGCAGTGAAAGCGTCGCCATCTGTGTGGCGATTGTCAAGAAGAAATCTTGAGAGAGGACAGTGGGGCGTAGACGGTTCCAAAACTGTTCAGTTGAGTGCCAGCGACCCTCAACATTACTTAAGGAGGCGGCGGCATGACCGACATTCGGGTTCGATGTCCTGGATGTCAGACTGGATTTCGACGGGCGAAGCCCGCAGAGCATGTTCGATGTCCAATATGCCAAGCCGTCTTTCCGATGGACGATGAAATGCCCGAATCACCGCGAAAGCCGAACTTGTCCAAAGGGAAAAGCAAAAAGTCCGCGAAGAGACGGACATCGAATTTCGAGGCGGACAAGCTGACCCAATTCGGATGGATCCTGGCAGTCTGCGGTGCGCTGTCGTTCGTGTTGCCTGCCTTCGGGATACAAATCAAGGCGTTGCACAGGCTCTCTCCGGAGGCGCAGACGATCGGAGGCCTCTTGTTTCTGCTGGTCGGCGGACTGATTCTCGCTGTCGTCTACGGGCGGCCATGGTTCTCCGATCTGCCGAAAGGGGGTAAGTGGGGCGTCATCCTGGGCGGTGGAGTGCTGGCGGTGGTCGTCGTGGGGCTGTCGGTGATGTTCTTCGGTCCGCGCAACCAGTCGGAGATGATTCCTGATCGAAAGGTCGATCCGACCGAAGCGGTCGCTCCGAATGTGGCTCAACAAGGACAGCCCACCCCAGAGGGACTGGCCGGTCATGGTGAGCCGACCCACGGTTCCGAGCCGCAGAGGTTCCCTCAAGTACCCGAAGAGTCGATGCGCCCTGAGCGTCGTCAACCGCAGCCCGGCGATACGATTGGTCCGGGCGGGGTGATCATTCCCAAAGGCGGCTTGGTCAACCCTCCAGGAATCGGGGGCAATCCTTTACGCAACTCCGGTAACCCAGCACAAGCTCCAGGTGCTCCCCCCGGCTTAATGGGCGATCCCGGAACACCCCCGGGATTTCCCCAGCCTAACATGGGAAAGATGAGCCTTGAAGAGCAGTTCGCATACTTTGGACCGGATCGGACGGTCACGATCGTTTTCACGGGACCGCAAGGAGCCGTGAATTTCATCCAGATGCTCTCGCGTTTTCAGCAGAACGGTTCAGGAGTTCAGATCGGCTCCGGCAGCGGCAGCGGCAGCGGCCAGACCTATACAATGCGAGTGGCCCCCGTGAAGGACATTCAGGAGTTCGCGGACAAAATCGGCGTCGGGACCGTAACCCAAGTCGACCAGACGAAGCGAGTCATCAACGTCAAACTGCAATAGAGCGGGCACGGCCCGGTTGAGCGTTGACTGGTCGGGTGCCAATGCTCTGTGAACTCGCTCTGTGAACTCACAGAGCCGTGGCACGCTGCGGCGGAGTCGCTGGGGCATAGGACGTCCCGTTTACCCCCAGCCCCTCTTCCGGGAGACTCTCCCGACGGAGAGGGGAGCCAAGCAGGGGGATGGAGAGATGTGTTACTGCCCACTCACTGCCCCTCAATCTCTTCTCAAGCACCGAGCGTCTGTGCCACCGTCTCACGGTTCACCGGCTCGATTGCCCCCTTCTCGGTGAAGATCGCTCGAATCAGCGATGAGGGCGTCACATCGAAGGCTGGGTTATAGACTTGAACGCCATCAGGAACCGTCTGTCGCCCCAATCCGTGAGTGATCTCCCGCGGATCGCGCTGCTCGATCGGAATTCCTCGACCATCGGGGAGCGATAGATCAAACGTACTGCTCGGGGCTGCGACGTAGAACGGAATCCCGTGGGCCTTGGCGAGTTGGGCCACGGAGTAGGTGCCGATCTTGTTGGCGGCATCCCCGTTGGCGGCGATCCGGTCAGCTCCGACGACGACCGCCTGAATGCGGCCTTCCTGCATCACCCAGCCCGCCATGTTGTCGCAGATGACAGTCACCGGTACGCCCCGCTGTTGCAGCTCCCAGCTTGTCAGGCGGGCCCCCTGCAGCAGCGGGCGGGTCTCGTCCGCGAAGACGTGGATCTGCTTTCCCTGGCGATGAGCTTCAAAAATCACAGCCAGTGCTGTGCCGTCTCCGGCTGTCGCCAGTCCGCCTGCGTTGCAGTGGGTCAGCACGCCGCCTTGTTGTGGCATGTAGGCGGCTCCGACTCGCCCCATCGCCAGACACATCGCGCGGTCCTCGGCCTCAATCGTTTGCGCCTCGGCGAGAAGTGCGTCGAGTCGACGGGGACCACTCCGGTCAGCCGCAGCCAGTCCCAGGCGACGCATCCGATCCAGAGCCCAAAATAGATTCACAGCTGTGGGCCGGCTGCTGGCCAGCTCGTCACAGACGGCATTGAGCTGTGCGATGTAGTCGCGGGGAGAGGCGGCGGAGGTGCTTTGCACTCCGATGACGACGCCGTAGGCAGCTGACACTCCGATGGCGGGGGCACCTCGGACTCGCAGCTGCTTGATCGCCTCCCACACGGCGGGAACGGTCCGACAGTCGATCTCGACCAGTTCGACCGGCAGGCGGGTCTGGTCGATCAGTCGCAAATGGCCGCTGAGAGCGTCGCCGATCCAAGTGAGAGAGTTTTGTGCAGGCATCGGATTCGGGATTCTCTCAAAGATGACTGGTGAGTTCGGCGGGCCAGTCGTCATGATACTGATTCGAGCACCCCTGCCGCGAACCTGGACCGGACGTTCCGATGCCTCTCACGATCGCAATTCACACTCTCTCAACAATTCCTCTGGAGGTCGATGCCGTCCAGATGGAGACCGTCCGCACGCAATCTGCGGACGACGTGAAGGCGACCCTCATCCAGCGCGGCAACCAGCAGTTGCCGCTGGGCGACTTCTTCACCGTCACTGGATCGGCGGCTGACGATGAGACGATGGTCTGGCAGGGCGACCTGGCTAAGGTGAAGCTGATCGGGACCGGCCTGAAGTCGGGCAAGATCCTGATCGAGGGGAACGTCGGGATGCATCTGGGTGCCGAGATGCGCGGAGGAGAGATCACCGTTCGAGGCCACGTCGGCGACTGGCTCGGAGCGGAGCTGCATGGCGGTCGAATTCGGGTTCACGGAAATGCGGGACACATGATCGGAGCCGTCTACCGCGGCGGCAACAAGGGGATGACCGGCGGAGAGATCCTGATCGATGGAGATGGCGGCAACGAGATGGGCAATACGATGCGCCGCGGCCTGATTGCGATTGGCGGCAAGTGCGGCGACTTTGCCGGAGTGAACATGATCGCGGGGACCGTGCTGGTCTTCGGCGAGCCCGGCATTCGCTGCGGAGCGGGAATGAAGCGCGGCACCGTGGGGCTGCTGGGCACCTCGAACGCCGATATCCTGCCGACGTTCAAGTACGCCTGCACCTATGAACCGACTTTCCTGAAGGTCTACCTGCAGTACCTCAAGAACCTCGGATTCCCGGTGCCTCCGGAGACACTCACCTCCAGCTACCGCCGGTACTGCGGGGACTTGCTGGAACTGGGTAAGGGCGAACTGCTCACCAAGGCGTAGCACGAGCCGACTTCGGATCAGCGCATGGGCGAGACGCCCAGGCTACAAGCCGGTTAACGGACCTTCTGCCACAGGCCGCGATAGATCGGCAGTCCCAGCTTGCGTTTTTTTCGCTCGAAGCTGGTCTGGTAATCGGTGTCGTCCACCGGGATGCGTTCCTGGGGGGCGGGGAGTTTGATGAAATCGGGATGGTGGTCCATCAACGATTCGATCACTCCGAAATACTCTTCGACATCGGTCCAGGAGTGCAGATGGCCGCCGACTCGCAGCAGTGCGGAGGTCTGATTGACGAACAGATCGTTGAAGACCCGGCGGCGGCGGTGCTTCCGCTTCCACCAGGGGTCCGGGAAGTAAACATGCACCGCTTCCAGCGATCCCGGGGCAATCAACTTGCGGTAGGCGACGTTCACATCTCCGCCCCAGATCCGTCCATTCGGCGAGTCAAGCTTGCGCAGCCGGCGCGAAGCTCGGCGGCCCTCTTTGTATTCGATCTCGATTCCGACGTAGTTGGACTCCGGGTTGCGGCGGCTGGAGGAATGCACGAACAGCCCGCGTCCACAGCCCACATCGAGCTCGACGGGATTCTCGTTCCCAAAGTAGTCGGACCAGTTCAGCCCCTGCGGATGCGTTTCCACCAGTTCGTCAATCGGAATGAACCAGGGGCGCAGATCCTCGCGCAGCTCCGCTTCGGTCTCCGTGGCCGAATCATCGGGTTCCAGGTCAGCAGGCATCGCAGGTCGTCGTGAGAAGGGGGAGAGTGACTCGCATCAGCCGGAATTCTACGGATCGGTCCGCAGATGGAAACCGTGCGTTGGCCCAAGGTGAGACACTCCTTGCGAATCGAGATCTTGGGGCAGTGGGGAATGGGCAGTGGGCAGTTGACGAACAGATCAATTGATCGAGGTTTATGAAACCCAGCTGGCAGCCGTCATTCAGGTGGACTCATCTCCAAAATCCGCTGTTTCCTCGTCTTTCCACTGCCCATTGCCCATTCCCCACGGCCCTCTTTGGCCTACCGGGCAAAGTGCATCACAATTCCAACGTACCTTCCCACTCATTCCCCTGCTATATTCGAGAGTCGGTCGGTGGAAAGCGGTTCCGTCTTTCCCGCCGAGATGGAACGAGGCCATGAAGAAGTGCATGCGGTGTTCGAAGCCTGCCACGCTTCACATCACCGAAATTCAGATGGGTCAGGCGCAGGTGGTCCACCTGTGCGAAACGTGCGCGCAGAAATACCTGAGCTCTGTCGAAGTCGGCGGCGTCCCGGCCCAGCCCGACGACGACGAAGCCGAAAATGAAGCTGAGGCGGAACTGGCGGCCGAGGCAGCGGAAGAGGAGGAGGAAACTCCGTCGCCGACCTGCAGCGGCTGCGGGATCACCTTCAAGCAGTTTCGCAGCGTGGGGCGGATGGGATGTTCGCGCTGCTACACCTCATTCCATGACGAGCTGGTGCCGCTGCTCGAAAGCATTCACCAGGAGACGCAGCATGTGGGCAAATGCCCGCCGCAGACCTCCGAGAGTACACGGCGGCACCAGGAGCTGATCCGGCTGCGAGGCGAACTCAAGACCGCCGTCGACAAAGAGAACTACGAGGAAGCCGCCCGCCTGCGGGACCGGATTCAGACCCTGGAGTCCGAGTCGGCCAGTTCGGCGACTCAGGAATAGCACCCCGGAATCACGAGTGATTTGGCCCGCACAGTGCATTGGCCCACACGGTGGCCTCGAAGACGGAGATGACGTGCTCGATTTTGACACCTTAGTGAAGAGTAGCGGGGAGTGGCTCAAAGGAGTCGGTCCCGAATCGGACGTGGTGATTTCCACGCGCATCCGGCTGGCTCGCAACCTCGACCGATTCCCGTTCCCGCCGCAGGCTTCGGAAGCGGTACGCGGCGAGATCGAAGCCGTACTGCGCAGCCCGGTCATGGAAATCCTGCCAGAGGGCTCACTCGGATACGTGCGCGTCGACCCGCTGAACATCCTGGATCGCCAGTTCCTGGTCGAGCGGCAGGTGATCAGCCGCGAGCACTCGGAAGCCAAGGGCCCCCGGGGTGTCGGGATCGGCCCGCAGGAGTCGATGAGTCTGATGGTCAATGAAGAAGACCATCTCCGCATGCAGGTTCTGCGCAGTGGAATGGCCCTGGATGAGTGCTGGGCCCAGATCAATCAGGCCGACGACGCCCTGCAGCAAAAGGTATCATTCGCATTCAGCGAAGAGTTCGGCTACCTGACTGCCTGCCCCACGAATGTCGGCACCGGAATGCGCGTCAGCCTGATGCTGCACCTGCCCGCTCTGGTCATGACCAAGGAGATCCAGAAGGTCTTCCAGTCGATGCACAAGATGAATCTGGCTGTACGCGGATTGTACGGAGAAGGCAGCCAGGCGATGGGCGACTTCTACCAGGTCTCGAACCAGATCACGCTGGGGAAGTCCGAGCAGCAGATCATCGAGACCATGAAGCAGGTGATCCCCGATGTTCTCGAATACGAACGCCGGACGCGGCGCGAGATGGTCCGGGACAATCGCGACAAACTGCATGACAAGGTGTCGCGGGCTCTGGGCATTCTGCGCTGTGCCCGGACCATCACGTCCGAAGAGACCATGCATTTGCTCAGCAGCTTGCGGCTCGGCGTGAACCTCGGGTTGGTGGAGGGAATTGAGATTCCGACGATCAACGAGCTGTTCATCCACACCCAGCCCGCTCATCTGCAGAAGGTCAGCGGCGGGTTCCTGGAATCAGGAGATCGCAACGCGACCCGGGCTGCTCACATCCGCGCGAAGCTTGGCCCCGGAGCGCCCCCGGCACAGGAAGATGCGTAATGGCGGACATCCTGCGGCAGATCATGGAGTACAAGCGCGGCGAAGTGGCTGCGGCGAAGCTGCGCGTCTCGGCGTCAGAACTGGAACGCCAGCTCGCCTCGGCTCCGGCGGTCCGAGACTTTGCGGAGTCGCTGCGGCGGCACCATCCGATGGGACTGATTGCCGAAGTGAAGCGTGCCTCGCCTTCAGCCGGGCTGATTCGTCCCGACTTCTGCGCCACCGAAATCGCCACGACTTATGAAGCGAGCGGAGCCGCCTGCATCAGCGTTCTGACGGATGAAAAATACTTCCAGGGACATCTCGACTACCTGCGGCAGATTCGGGCGGTCGTGCAGATCCCCGTGATGCGGAAAGAGTTCATTCTCGATCCGTATCAGATTCTCGAAGCCCGCGTCGCCGGAGCGGACTGCGTGCTGCTGATCGCCGAATGCCTCGACGACGCCCAGCTGCGCGATCTTTACCAGCTGGCCCAGGGGCTGGGAATGCAGGCCCTGATCGAGCTGCACGACGCGGAGAACCTGGAGCGGGTCCTGCAACTGGACCCGGTGATGGTCGGCGTGAACAATCGCGACCTGAAGGTGATGAAGACGAACCTCAATCACTGTATCGAGTTACGTTCGCGGGTCCCGAACCATGTGCTGTTCGTGGGCGAGAGTGGCATCCACTCCCGAGCCGACGTGGAACAGCTGATCGCCGGCGGGGTCCATGCGATGCTCGTCGGGGAGACCCTGATGAAGTCGCCCGACATTGGTTCGAAGGTTCGTACACTGCTCGGAACCGCGAACTGACTGCGTATTGTCCGATCTGACCTCTCGATACGGCAGGCACGATCTTGTGACGAACTCTGCGGATTCATGGAAAATGCACGAACTGCGCTTGCAGCAAAGTTTTTGATGACGCAAGAATTGGGGAACTTTTGTCTGGCAAACGGTTTAAGTCGGAAGCATAATCAGTCTCGCATGCGTCCATATCGATGGATCCCGTGGGGGGCTGATCAATGACTTCGACTGACCGTAATTCCAGAACAATCGTTTCCAACAACCTCGGTGAAACCGTCGTCACGGGAGCACAGGCTGCCGGTGGCATGGAAAGGACTCAGGTCATGGGCGGTACTCCCGACCCCAAGAAACCCGCACCCAAAGCCGAAGGCGATGCCAAGGCCAAGGAGGGGAAAGAGTCCAAGGAACAGATCCTCGGCGACTTCAAGATCACCAAGAAGCTCGGCCAGGGAGGGATGGGCACTGTCTATCTCGCCCAGCAGATCAGTCTGGATCGCCCCTGCGCTCTAAAAGTGATGATGAAGGAACTAGCCCAGAAGCCGGGCTTTCTGGAACGCTTTGTGCGCGAAGCCCGCGCGATGGCCAAGATCAATCACCCGAACGTCGTGCAGTGCTACGGCGTGTTCGAGGAGAAGGGTCTGAACTTCGTGGCCATGGAGCTGATGGATGGCCAGAGCATGCAGGACTGGGTGGACGACTTGGGCAAGCTGCCAGTCGCCGATTCCGTTCTGGTGACGATGGTCGTAGCGGAAGCTTTGCAGCACGCCCACGACCTGAGCATGGTTCACCGCGACATCAAGCCCGACAACATCCTGGTGACGAAGAAGGGGATCATCAAGGTGGCCGACCTGGGACTCGCCAAGTCGACCGACGAAGATATGTCGATGACCCAGTCCGGGACCGGCCTGGGGACCCCGCACTACATGCCGCCGGAGCAGGCTCGCAACGCCAAGCACGTCGACAATCGCTGCGACATCTATGCCCTGGGCGTCACGCTGTATCACTTCCTGACCGGCAAAGTGCCGTTCGCCGGGGAGTCGATCGTGGAGCTGATCACGAACAAGGAGAAGGGCGTCTTTCAGCCTGCACACCGCGTGAACTCGCAAGTGCCAGAGCGGCTGAGCCTGATCGTCGACAAGGCGATGGCCAAGGACCCCAAGCACCGCTATCAGCACATGAAGGAGTTCGTGAAGGATCTCGAAGCCCTGGGCCTCGGCGGCGAATCTCTCTCGTTCATCAACGACCCCAACAAGCAGGTCGTACGTCGTGGCAGTGGAGCCCCGACAGTGACCAACATGCGGAACACGATGGCCTCCACTCAGGCTCCGCAGGCCCGCGGCATGGCAGCCACGCAAGCGGGCCCGATGTCCGGCAACAAGACGATGGCCGGTGGGATGGACGGCGGCACCTGGTACGTCAAATCGACCGATGCCAGTGGAAAGCCGAGCATCGCCAAGCTCACGACAGCTCAAATCCAGCAGGCAATCCGTACCGATCGATTCAATGAACGGACGCAGGTCTCGCCCGATGCCAAGGGGCCGTTCGTCTCGATCGTGCAGTGTCCGGCCTTTGACGATGACTGCCGCAAGATGCTGGTCCGCCAGCAGAGTGCCTCCAAGAGCCGTTCGCTCGCTGACGAGTACAAGAAGCTCGAAAAGCAGTACAACCGCCGCAAGTGGTGGGATCTGCTGGCCAAGTTTCGCGACGGGACGCTCGGCATCATCGGCCTGATCCTGTACCTCGGCGTCATCGCAGCCTTCATCGGAGGGATCTGGTGGTTCTGGCCCGAGATCATGGCCTTCGTGAAGTCCAAGACGGGCGGTTGAGAGAGCACCTCTCGTAGCAGAATTCGTCAGAATTCTGGCGTGCAGGACTCTGGCACCCCATGTCGCCGATGACTCCGCGCCTCAGGGAGACCTGACCCGTGTTCGACCTGAGCCGCACTCCCCGCCGCCCCTTCCTGCAGGCCGCCGGAGCCGGTCTGTTCGGGCTGACGGTCCCCAAGTTGCTCCAGGCGGAAGCCGTGTCAGGCCAGCCGGCACGGGCTCGAGCGGTGATCTTCATCCTGCTGTTTGGCGGCCCGAGCCAGCTGGAGACATTCGACCTGAAGCCGAATGCTCCCGAGAAGATTCGCGGACCGTTTCGACCGATCGCCTGCCGCACTCCTGGGCTGCTCATCAGCGAGCACCTGCCCCAACTGGCCGCCATCTCGGACAAGTACACCGTCGTCCGCACGATGTCGCATTCGTTCAACGATCACAGCGGCGGCGGGCACTACATCCAGACTGGAAAACGCTGGCACGTCCCCATCGGCCAGGGGTTCAATGCGACTCCTCAAGATCAGCCCGCGATCGGTTCAGTGGCCGATCGCCAGCTGCGGAGCGGAGACGATCTGCCGGGGTACTTTGTGCTCCCGAACTCGCTCGGGCGGCTCCAGGAGTTCGCAACGCGGCTCCGGCGTCCGGGCGAATATGGCGGCTGGCTCGGCCGTGGAGCCGACCCGCTGACGACGGCGGTCGACAAGAAGGACGCCAAAGACAATCCGTATTGGCGGGACTGCAGTGATGCGGAGCTGACCTATTCGATTGAGGGGCTCCTGCGTCCGCGCGAGCTCACGGTCGGGCGCCTCGATGATCGGGGCTCGCTGCTGCAGCAGTTTGATCAGCTGCGGCGGGATCTCGATCGACCGTCTGCGTTTGCGGCCTATGACCGGTTCCAGCAGCGGGCACTGGCACTCGTGGCCAGTGAGAAGACGCGGCAGGCCCTCGACATCACGCGGGAGCAGGCTGACCTTCGCGATCGTTATGGCCGCAACCTGTTCGGGCAGTCGTGCCTGATGGCTCGCCGACTGGTCGAAGCGGGGGCACGTTATGTCACTGTGCATTATGACTGCCCGGATGGATATGGCTGGGATTCTCACATTCACAGCGAGGATGTGAAGAACCATTTGCTGCCGACTTTCGATCGCGGGCTGTCGTCGCTGCTGGTCGATCTGGATGAACGCGGCATGCTCGACGGCACGCTGGTGGTCGCCCTCGGCGAGATGGGCCGCACGCCACAGCCCACCGGGAACTGGGGCCGCAATCACTGGAGCACACTGTTCCCCGCAGTCCTGGCTGGTGGCGGCATCCGCCGCGGCGGACGGTATGGCGAGAGTGACAAGAACGCCGAATACGCCCTGACCCGCCCGACCGGTCCCGAAGACCTGGCTGCGACGATCTATGACTCACTCGGAATCGACCCTGACCTGCGACTGCCGGATGCCCAAGGCCGCCCGGTGCCGATCAATGAGGGCGGACAGGTGTTGCGAGAGTTGCTGACATAGCGACTTCCTGTGGTCTTGGAATTCGCAAGAATTCCAGCGCATTGGAGCAGATTCAGAATCGGTCTTCCAGCACTCGGAAAGAGGGGAATTAGAACACCAATCTCCACGAATTCACGCAAATCGGAATTAGAGAGAATCCTGCTCTGGATTAGTGTTGATCAGTGAAGATTAGTGTTCCATTCTCCTGACTGAAGACGAAGTCCGAATCTCCTCAAGTTCATTCCAACTCAAATCCCAAACTCAGTTCGCAGCTGCCGGTACTGTTCCCCCACGGGTGGCATCGCCCCGGCGTGGCCGACGACGAGGGCTCCGACGCGATTCGCGAAGCGGGCCTTCAGTTCCAGCGGTCGGCCCTCCAGCGTCAGCATCAGGAACGCCGCTGTGAAGGCATCGCCCGCTCCGACCGCGTCGACTAGCGTGACGCTCTCGCCGGGCAGGTCGACTTCCTCGCCGCGCGAAGTGACATAACAGCCATGCTCGGCCCGCGTGATGATCAGCGTCTCGATGGGGTAGTTCGCCAGCAGCGCCTTCGCGAACGACTGTGCCGATGTCCCAGGAATTCTCAGCTGAGCAGCTACGGGTGGCACCTCGTCCAGATTGAGCTTCACAATCGACGCCCGCTGGAACGATCGGTCGAGTGAGTCTCGGTCATAGAACTGCTGCCGCAGGTTCACATCGAACACGACCAGCCCCTTCGTGCGGGCGATGAACTGCTGAATCGCCTCGCGCGACGCAGGCGACCGCTGGGCCAGCGTGCCGAAGCAGACAGCCGCTGCCTGATCGGCCAGCTGCAGAAACTCCGGCGTCGGGTCCAGATAGTCCCAGGCCACATGCGGGTGGATTACGTACGTGGGGTGCCCCGGATCGGTGGCATCGACGGTCACTTTGCCCGTCTGGTGCTGGCTGTCGGACTGCAGCCACGTGATGTCCAGTCCCTTCTGGACCAGATAACGGGTCAGCTCCTGGCCGAGTTCGTCGGTGCCGACTCGGCTGGCGACGACGCCCCGTGCCCCGAGCTGCGCTGCATGGAAGGCCACGTTCGCTGTCGCACCTCCCGGCTTGCGATCGGTCTCAAAGATGTCCCAGACAGCTTCGCCCAGACCAACAACGAGAGGAGTCGACATGTGCCAGCGCTCAAGGGAGTGACGGAACCAACCTGGAAGTGCAGTCTAAGTCGCCCACCCCGGAAGTTGGTACTGGAATTGTCAGGACTTTCCCGCGCACTCGTTCCGTTGGTGCTTAAGGCAATCCACCCAGCAAGGCCCGCAGGATGCCGAGTTTCAGGAACCCGCCGCGGAACTTGCTGAAGATCGGATTCGACTGGGCCAGACTGAGGTTAAATGACAGATCGCTTTCGATACTGGTCAGTGTGTTCCCGCCCGTGATGACCTGCGGTCCGATAAAGAACCGATCGGTTCCCTCTCCGCCGTCGACCGTCAGTGTCGAGGCAATCGGACCGCCGCCAATTCCGCCACCATCGTTTCCGGTGCCGAGCGAAATCGAGGCTGTGCCGCCCGTGGTCTTCGCCGGGACGAGAACGACGAGATCATTGCCGTCGCCCATCTGAATATTGAAGCCTCCAGACTGGAAGCCGCCGATCAGCAGGTCATTTCCCGTGCCAGCATCGACGTTGATCGCCCCAGCGACGTTGGCAACCTCGACTGTCGCGACATCGTTTCCGTCGCCCAGCAGCAGGTTAAAGTTGCCGCCAACATTCAGCTTGGCCCCGATGAACAGATCAAAATCGGCCCCCAGACTCGCATTCACGTTCCCCGTGATCGTGGAATCGATCAGCGCCAGCGAGTCCTTCCCCGCGTCGCCTCCGACTCCCGTGGTCAGATCGCCCGCAACGGTCGACTTCCGCAGGATCGTGATGTCGGCGCCATTGCTGCCGTGGACCGTCACGTTTCCGTTGACCTTGATTCCGTTAATGTCGACCAGATCGATCCCGTCACCCATGCGGATCGTCAGTGAACCGGCCAGCGTATCGGTCGTCGATGGTGCCATTGGCAGAGCGACAGCTGAGGTCCCCCCATTGATCTTTGTCAGGACCCCTTTCACGACGATCTGATTATCGACGATCGAGATGCGAACGACGTTGGCTGCGGAATCGCCGGTCAGGGTCACGTTGCCGCCATCGATTCCGACGACCACATTGCCCAACAGCAGCGTGCGGTCTTCCAGTTTGGCGACTTCGGCGGGGATCGCTGCCGATTGCGGCAGACTGCGACGTGCGTGGGCCTTGCGAAGCATGGTCACTCCTTTGGTTCCGATTCATCTCGGGATTTGACAGTGCGGCCAACGCTCCTCGTTTGCCAGCAGAACGGTCGAATTTTACGAAGCAGGAGGCGCCCCGGAAACCCTGTTCTTCGAATCGGTAGCAAGTCTCGAACTGTTAAGAACTTGCGGGGAGCGACGAGTTCGCAGTTCTGAGAAAACTGCCGTCAACGCGGGTTGCGAGCGGACCAGAGTGCGGGCACAATGTTGTCGGTAAGCACAAACGGACCTTGGCGCTTCGGTCTCAGGCAGGCGGCGTCAAGCAGCCACAAGTTCTCGATTAGCGAACTCGGAAGATGAGTTCTGCGAAACTCCGATGGGCCACGACACAATCCAGATTCTGAATGAGCTGAGCGGACTCTGGAGTCAATCCGGCGAAGTCGACGCTACGGCATTCCTTAAAGAGCGTGGCGTCGATCCACAGTCGACACTCGCATCGGATGTTCAGCGCGATCTGATTCTGGAAGTCATCAGGATCGATCTCACGCAACGCGTGCAGTCCCAGGGCCGATTGCCGACACCGACCGTCGAACAGTACTTGCAGCAGTTCCCGGCCCTGGAAAGTGCCCAGGGGCGATTGGCCCTGCAGGATCTTCATCGTTCACAAGTGGTCAAGGAGCCCTCTTCGACCGTCGAAATCTCCGAGACACTGCTGCATGACTCCGCAGGTGTGAAGAGCGGAGATACCTCGTTCGAGCAGACCTTGATTTCTGCCATCCACCGGGACAGTGACTCGCCCGAGAAAGGGAGCACCGAATGGGGGGCGGACAGGGAAGCCACATTCCCGCCCACTTGCTCCGACACGTTGCAACAGCCTGGACGTTCCCCAGTCGGCCCCTCGGAAGAGGTCGCGGGAGCGGTGATTGCGGGCCGATATCGACTCGTGAAGCCCGTCGGCGAAGGGGGGATGGGAACTGTCTGGGAAGCCGAACAGCAGCAACCGATCCGTCGCACGGTCGCACTGAAGCTGGTCAAGGCCGGCATGGATTCCAAGCAGGTGCTGGCGCGGTTCGACGCCGAACGTCAGGCCCTGGCGCGGATGGACCATCCGTCGATCGCCCGCGTGTTTGATGGCGGGATGACCGAGCAGGGACGGCCGTTCTTTGTGATGGAGTTCGTCAACGGGCTCCCCCTGGCTGAATACTGCGATCAACAGCGACTGTCTCTCAGCGGTCGGGTCAAGCTGTTCATCCTGATCTGCCAGGCCGTACAGCATGCTCACCAGAAAGGTGTGATCCACCGGGATCTGAAGCCGTCGAACATTCTGGTCGCTCAGCAGGACGGCGTCGCTGTGCCGAAAGTCATCGACTTCGGACTGGCCAAGGCGATGGACGCCTCACTAACGGACCAGTCGATCAACACCAGCGCCGGGGGCATGGTCGGGACTCCGCTCTACATGAGTCCAGAGCAGGCCGAGTTTGGCAACCCCGACATTGATACGCGTACCGACATTTACTCCCTGGGAGTGATTCTGTACGAACTGCTGGCCGGGACGACTCCCATCGAGCGGAAACGGATGCAGAAGGCTCCGCTCGACGAGGTGCTGCGTCTGATTCGCGAGTACGAACCACCGCGCCCCAGCTTGCGACTGACGTTGCTGGACACCGCAGTCTCGATCGCAAACCTGCGAAAGATCGAGTTGAATCGACTGCGCCGGACCTTGTGCGGCGACCTGGACTGGGTCGTGATGAAGGCTCTCGAGAAAGACCGGGCACGCCGTTACGAGACGGCGGCGGCCTTGTCCCGGGATCTGGAGCGTTACCTGCACGGTGAACCGGTTGAAGCCTGTCCCCCCAGTGCCATCTATCGCTTCAAAAAGTTTGTCGGAAAGCACCGCGGCAAGGTGGTGGCTGTCGCCTCCATTTTGGTCGCTCTCGTCGCAGGGGCCATCGGCACGACCGTGGGCTTCGTGCGAGCCAATCGAGCGCGATCAGCAGCGGAAGAGTCCGAGATCCGTGCCCTGGCTTCCGAGCGGCAGGCGCTGGATGCGCTCGATCTGGCGCGGACCGAGCGGGATGAGAAAGAACGACAGCGGAGGATCGCCGAGCAGGCCGAGAAGGAGATTCTGGAGAGCTACCGCGAAAGTACGGACGACGTGATCGCGGACCTGATCGGCTCCAAGACTGAACTGGGACCTCAGGAACGGGCCTATCTCGACAAGGCACTGTTCCGCTGGGAGCAGTTTGCCAATCGCCAGGGTGACGATGCCCGGACTCAGTGGTATCGTTCGGAAGGCCTGTTTCAGGTCGGACTGCTGTGGCGCAAGCTGGGTCGGATCGAGGACTCGCGAACCCAGCTTTCGGAAGCTGTCCGGCTTCGAAAGGCACTTTGGAATGCGTCACCGCAAGACTCGGGTTTGCGATTCGATCTGGCTCGCGCATATATCGGCCTGGGGGTCGTGCTTCACGAAGATGGGAACAAACCGGATGCTCAGGAGAACTATCAGCAGGCCTGTCGGCTCCTGGAGTCACTGACGCGGGAGTCTCCCGACAACGCGGCCTACCAGCTCGAACTGGCCCGCAGCTCCGGGAATCTGGGCATCCTGCTGGACGATCTGGGCAACTGGCAGGCTGCCCGAACTCGAACAGAAGCCGCCCGGCAAGCCTTGAGCGAACTCGTCCAGAGCTATCCCCAAACGGCACTCTACCGCACCAAGCTCGTGAAGTTGTCCAATCGACAGGGAGATCGGCTGATTCAGCAGGGACAGACCCTGGATGCCAAAAAGCAGTACGAAGCGGCGCGCGATGCGGGTCAGTCACTGGTGGCCGACTTCCCGACCGTGGCTGAGTATGCGTTGGATCTTTCGGCCAGCCATTACGGCCTCGGCGAGTCGCTGCAGCTCCTCAATCTGTTCCAGGAATCGAACACAGAGTTCGAAATCGCGCGCGGGGTCCTCCGCAAGCTGGTCAGCGAGTACCCGTCAGTCCCGGCGTATTATCGAGGCTTCGCGCGCTCGACGTATGCCATCGGGAACCTTCGTCGGCTGATGGCCGACCAGAATCTCGCCGAGCGGGAACTGACGCAGGCGATCGAGATGCAATCGAGCCTCGTCGAGCGTTTCCCCGATGTCCCCGACTACATGAGTGATCTGGGAGACACGTTTGTGGCTCAGGCGGAAATGCACCGCAGCCGCCCCGATCTGTCGGCCGCAACGGCCTCTTACCAGCAGGCTTGGGAGCGGTATCTTCCGCTGGCCGATAACTATCCGCATGAACGGCGCTATCGCTTCAAACTCGCTGCGACCCATCTCGCGATGGGAGAGGTGCAGGCACTGCAAAACGTTCCAGCGAATGCCCGCAATGAATATGACTCGGCTCGCACGCTGTTTCTGGAACTCGTCAATCAGTTCCCGCAGTCGACCAGTCACCGGTCCCAGCTGGTCCGCACCTTGCTTCAGATCAGCGACCTGGAGCGTCAAGAGGGCCACGTGGCCGAAGCGCGGCGAACCGGTGAAGAGGCATGGACCATTCAAGCGGAACTGGCGAGCCTGCATCCGGAGTCCCGGGAGATTCAGAACCTGCTGGGGGACGTCGCAGTTCGCCTCGGACGGCTGGACGGAACGGGGGACGAGAACACAACCGCGTTGGCGGCCCTCGCTCGATCGATTCAGGGGCTGCAGGCGATTCTCGACAAGGCCCCCGAGCCGAACGAATCCCGGACGACTTTGATGCGATTACATCGCGTGCGGTCCGAACTCATCTGTCGGCAAGGGCGTCCCGCCGAGGCACTGCCGGATTGTGACCGCTGTCTGGTACTCGCGTTATCAGACGAAACCCGATGGGAAGGCCGAGTCCTGCGGGCCAGAACGCGACTGCTCGCGGGCCAGCCGCAATCGGCCCTGGAAGATATTTCGGCTCTTGAGCTGCAACCGGAGATCGTGCAGACCGCCAGCTTCGCTCGGCACCAGCAGCTGGCCGACCTGGCGGAACTCTACGCCGCAGCGGCGAATCTGCTCCCCGACCAGCGAGACGCGCTGATCACCAAAGGGCTTGAGAGCTTGAAAGATTCCGTCTCGGAACACCCAACACAGGAAACCTGGGTTCGCGAAATCCAGACGTCTCCGCGATTCAAGCAGATCCAGAATGCCCCCCAGTTCGCGGAGTGGCTGCGCAGTCTCGCGGCCCCTGCTCCCTAGTGCTTCGTCACGAGACGAATTTCGGGTAGCAGAATTCGTAAGAATTCTGGCGTCCGGGCTTTACGTCGGACGCAACCCGAAATCTCAGCGTTGACGCAGCACTAGTGCTCTGCATCAACGGCCCACGATCTCGCGAATGTCGATCAAGTGCATCTGCCGCCCCTCTCCCGTGTGCGGCGAGTCGATGCAAACCAGCTGGCCGTCGCGGCTCGATCGGGGATGGGTGTCGCACCGCCACTCCCCGGCGTATTCCTTGGGTGAGTAAAAATGCCCGAGCGGTATCTTGCGGTTGTTCGGCACCTCATACAGATACGGGTGCTGCAACCGCTCCTTGTCGGGGTAGGTGTCGTTGAGAATCCAGCGGTTGTCATCGATCGCCAGATATGTGTTGTGCCCGTTGACCGTCATCACGTCGGGGCCGATGACACTGACTTCCCGTGTGCGATCTTTGAACAGATAGAACCGCTCGCCGTGGCTCGGATGAAAGGCCCAGGCGGCAATGTGCTGCGGGTCCCGCCACACAAAGTGCGAGGTCTTCCCCAGCGGATCGACCACGTACAGATCGCTGCCATCGGCATTGCAGGTGAACATCCGGGTCGAGAACCCGCCGCGAGCCGCTCCGCCGCCTGACAGCGACTCGCGCGTCCGCCAGCGATGCAGGAACAGGAACCGCTTCCCGTCCGGTGCATACAGCAGATGGTTGAACCAGTGCTTCGACTGGGCCGGATCGTTCGCGAACGGAGTCCCACCGTCATCGTAAGGCACAGCGGCCACCTGCTCGAACGGCAGCAGCAGCTTCAGGTCGCCTCTCTGCAGGTCCATCTGCCACAGCCCCGCCTCATGCGGGCGATCCTGATCCGCGTACGGATCAGGGATCCCGCAGTAACCATAGCCGGGACGGCAATCGTTCAGCCGCCGAAAGTCTGGCAGGATGCCGGCCTTCGCATCGGGGCTGACCGAGTAGATCGGGTGCGGCAGCGTGCGCAGCTTGTGCGTCTGGACGTTCATCACGTGCGAGACGAACCGCTCGCCGGTCCCATCGCTGACGCGGTCGTTCCAGATGATCTCGGGCTGATCTCCGGGCAGCCACTGCAGCATGCACCCCTGCTGCCAATTCCAGGCCCGCGTCTCGCCCAGCTCAATCCAGCGGTCGTTGTCCTGCAGGTCAACCATCCCGATGCGGATCGTGTCATCCGGCGTCGGCGACCGATGCTCGAACGGGACCTCCATCCCCAGCACGTACCGGTTGTCGGGCGAGAACTGCAGCTTGTCGTAGTACCCGAACCAGTGATGCCGCGGCCCGCGCGTGATCGTCCGCACGGGTGGCAGCTGGCCCGCGTCACCGGCGCTGAGCCTGGAGGCCACAGCCCCCAGGCCCGCCGCCGTCAGCGTCTGCAACATCGTCCGCCGATTCATGGGGCGCTTTTCCCTCAAGAGCAACAGCGACTACTCCGGGATCTCCACGGGGTTTCCATCGTTGTGCTGGATCAGGTTCCCCAGCGTGGCCGCATCGATCGACTTCGGCAATGGCCTGTCGTACGCGTCAATCATCAGGACATCAAACGTCTCGCCGATATTCCCCAGAGCCTGGATCGGATTGGCCTTGTCGAACGCCAGTCCCCCGGGCTTGGTCCAGATGTCAGCTGTGTCCTCGCCCGCTCTCACGACCATGATCGTATTCGACGTTCCATCAGCAACATCCGCGATACGAATCGGCTTGCCTCCGAACGGAGTGCCTTCACCGACGAACACATGGATGGAGGTCTTTCCCTCAGGACTGAAACCGTAGACCTCTGGCATCCGGGGAATCAGCGCCTTGTTGTGCTCGCTGTCCCACGGTTCATCCAAGTGGAATTCACTGTACAGAGGAGCTGCGTTCACATAGGGGAGAATATGGACGCGCCAGCTAAGCCCCACGTGGCCCTTCGATCCTTGATCGTGCGCCGGGAGTGAGTCAAAGGTGTCATGATAATTGTGCATGCCCAACCCGATGAGCTTGAGCGCATCGCGGGCAATAGATCGTCGCTTCTGCTGGACCGCATCGGCAATCAACGGGCGAACGAGCGTCGGCAGATCGCCCAGGCTGGCTGGGCGGGCAATCACCAGGGACAGCGCATCACCCGTCTGGGTCAGATTCGTTCCATCCAGCAGCTGTTCTCCCAGCGGAACGAACGCAGCCGCTTCAGGCGGAATGCCTGGATCATTCTTGGCGGCCTTGCCCTTCTTGATCGCATCCAGCAGCATCGGGTTCAGCATCGCATGCAGCTGCTTCGCTCCCGCTTCATCCGCCGCGACCAGATTGACCTGCAGCAGATGACCTCCCTGGATATCCGCAGCCAGCGACAGATACTTGCACTTCAAGATCGGAGCTGCGAACAGCTGGACGGGAAACGGCAGCTCGAGGCTGCCGGACTGCATCAGTTTATTCAGCGGCGAAATATCGATCGCGATCGCCACGTCGCGATCCTGCACCGACAGCAGCTGGGTCGCCAGCGGAGTCGACTCGGCGACACCCTTGCGATCGATGGCGGCCTTGACGGTCGTCTCGGGAGCGTAGAGCAGCGTCTGCGAGTTCAGGAAGCAGATCCGGTCCTTGGCCTCACCTTTTTGGTACATGACCACGCCCGCGTGCTCAGATCGACCGAACTCGGCTTCCTTCGCCATCTGAGCCCGGAATTGTTCGTTCTGCTTCTTCATTTCCTCCTGCAGATCCTTGGGCAGCGACTCATCGACAGTCGAGGGGCCGAAGATCCCTTCCATGCGGGCCTTCTCGCGAGCCGACATCTGGGCGATGAAGGCCTCGCCATCGATCGGAGCCGACAAGCGAACGAGCACAGCCGGAGACGGCGGGGGCTCGAAGCTGCCAAAGTCTGCGGGCGGACCGCCATCGCCGGGGGCGCCCGGGGCCGAGAACTCCGTCGCCGGAGGTTCCGATGGTGGAGCGTCTGCGTTCTCCTCGTCAGCTTCGATTTCGTCGTTGTCGGGAGCTGGCTGGGCTTCTTCGAGCGGACGGTCTGGCTGCGGAGGGAACTCAGCTCCCGGAGGTCCGAACTGGGCGGGATTAGGTGGTGGAGCGATTGCCGACACAGTTTCCGGCGAGATCGAGACGACCAGAAACTCGACCTGCTTGGGGTCCAGTCCCAGCTCTTCCTGCATGCTCTTCAACCGGTCTTCCACCTTGTCGGTGGAGTCGGCTGCGTCCATCTCTTTGATGATTCCGGTCACAATCGGATTGACCAGCACCCGTCCGGGTCGAGCCATGGCCAGCAGCACATCGCCCGGGGCGTGATGCACGAAGGGCGATACTTCGGTGGGAGCTGCGGGGGCAGCGGGAGCGGGGGTTGCTGCGGCGGACGGTGTGGGGGCTGCCGGTGTTGCTGCAGCTGTCGGAGCCGCTGCGGGGGCAGGCGTGGCCGTTTCGTTCGCAGCTTTGTCGCCGCCTCCACATCCCACGAGGGGGAGCATCAAACAACACAACAAGATCCCGGCGAGTGGCCTGACCATGAAAAACCTTTCGTTGGTGTCGGAAGAGTCTTTGGGGAGGATACATCGTTGACCAATGGCAGTCCACCAGCGAGGGTTGGCAACGCGGTTGCACACACGGGGTACATACGAGGCACGTCGGGCAAGCCCGACGGCTAACATGGACTTACCCAACTCAAATAACCGCCGTCGAACTCTCGGACTTTTCACGCTTCGTTATCCAAACCTTCAGCATCGCCCCGTTCAATACGCTCATAACGCTTACATGGCCTCTTTTCCGCGTCCAGGAGTTCTTCCATGGCTGTCCGTCCCCGGTCCCGTCAGTCGGGATTCACTCTGATCGAGTTGCTGGTCGTCATCGCGATCATCGCCATCCTGATCGCCCTGCTGCTGCCCGCGGTTCAGCAGGCCCGCGAGGCCGCTCGCCGCTCGTCGTGCCGCAACAACATGAAGCAGCTCGGGCTGGCACTGCACAACTATCACGACACGTTCAAGATCTTCCCGTTCGGGTGGGACACGCGAGGCTCTTTGTGGAGCGCTCACATCCTGCCCTACATGGATCAGGCGAACGTCTACAACACCCTGATCTGGCAGGAATCGGGACCCGGCAACTGGGATCTCGACACCAGCCCCAACGAGAGGGCCTGCGAGACCGTCATCCCGACCTTCATCTGCCCCAGCCTGCCGATTCCTCTGCAGCACGATTACAACGACATCGATCGCCGCGTAGTCAGCAGTTACCGGGGAAACGCAGGCTCGGAAGCCAGTTCTGACGACCAGAGCACTAGCGCTTCGATCATGCCTGGTTCAAAGTCGCTGGAGACGATGTACTTGAACGGAATCTTCTCGGCCTGCAGCAAAACCACGATCTCTGACATCATCGATGGCAGCTCGAACACGATCTTGATCGGAGAGTCCCAGACCGATCCTGACTTCAGCAAAGATGGTCAGGGGATGGATCACTGGTATATCGGCTCTCCCCAAGCGGACCCGTGTGCCTGCAATGGCGGGACCGGAGGCACCGAGTTCACCGAAGCAGTGGGCACGACGATCCTGGGTATGAACCTTCGTAACGTCAATCCGGCTGCCAACGGCAGTCTGATGGAGATCACGTTCGGCAGCTGGCACGAGGGCGGGGCGTTCTTCACGCTGGGTGATGGTTCGGTGCGGTTCATCTCGGAAAACGTCGACCTGACGCTCTACAAGGCGATCTCGACGAAGCAGGGCAGCGAACCGGTTGGAGAGTTTTAGGGCAGTGAACTTGGGAGCCATCAGCTTTCAGCCATCAGCCAGAGGTTGTTACTGGCTGATGGTTCTGGAGCAAATCAAGGAGAATGGAATGCGATTTCGTGAGTGCCTCCCGCTGTTGGCCCTGCTGCTGTGTGGATGCTCAGGAGTGAAGCAGCCCACGGATTACTCGAAGCTGGGGCTCGTGTCCGTCTCGGGCACCATCACTCTGGAGGGCGAGCCGCTGACCGGCGGGAGTATCTCCTTCGAGTCCGAGGACAAGACGTTCTCCGCGTCCAATATCGACTCGTCGGGCGGCTACACTCTGCGATTCAACTCGGAGCAGATGGGCGTCACGCCTGGTCCCAAGACGGTCCGCATCCGAGCACAGAGCCTTCCCTCGGAAGGCGGCTCGGACGAAGAAGATCCCGATGCCAAGCCGAAGGCGACCGCAGCCTCCGGGGTCTCTGACTGCTACGACAAGGCATCTCCGATTCGAGTCACAGTCGACGCATCCAGCTCCACGTTCGACTTCGACTTGAAGAAAGACTGCTCGACGAAGCAGGCCAAGTAGTGCTCGAAACAGTGAGCTAAGGCGTCACGGAGACCTTGGCCTTGGCCCGCAAGTCAGCCACCGTCTTGATCCACAGCTGTTGCCCCAGTTCACGCAGCAGCGCGGGGCGGGCATCTTCCAGACTCAGATCACCCGGCTTGCGTTCGACAACTTGAATCAGATGCACTCCGACGGGTGATCGAATTGGTTCGCTCAGCTCCCCCGCCTTTAAGGCGAACGCTGCCGCAGCCACCGGAGCGGGCACGTCTCCCTGATAGCGGACAAACCCGATCTCCCCGCCGCTCTTGCCGCTGGGGCTGGTCGAGTGCTTCATGGCTGCGGCAGCGAACTCAAGCTTCGCGGCAGCGATCTCGGTGCGAATCTCTTTGAGGAGAGAGACCGCAGCCTCCCAGTCCTCTGCCGGGGCATCGGTTGGCAGGCTGCGTACGATCTGTTTCAGACGAACTTGAGTTCCGTCGTACTGCTCGCGGTGCGAGTCGAACAGCGTCTGAAGCTCTTTCTGGGTGGCAGTCCGCAGGACATACGATTCCCAGATCACAGCTGCGCGGGCCGACTTCCGAAGATCGTCTTCGGTCAGATTCAGCCGCTTCAGGACAACATCCAGCGTCTCACCGCCGCTCTGGACTCCGGCACGGGTTCGCTCGACGAGATTCTCGACATCCTCTTCCAGCGGTTTGACGCTGTGCTTCGTCAGGAATTTGGCCACGAGGGCCCGGTCGATGACTCGATTCGTCGCCGCTTCGCGGTCGGTCGCACTGGGGGCCTTTTTGCCTTCCAGCAGCAGTTCCAGCTCGACATCGCGCGCCAGAATCGGCGCCCCATTGACGCTGGCCACCTTGCGGGTGCCATCGTCTGCGATCAGGGCCGCACACAGACACAGCAGCGCCGCGATCATGCGGCCCGATTTTCCCAGCTGGCAAAACATCAACCCCTCCGTGAGATTCGCAGTGCGAGCGACACGGAGGGGATGTTAGCCGATGGAATTCGCAGCGGTCACGCGTCCGAGTGCTCGCGAGCTGTGGTTTCGAGAATCGCCGACGACGATTCCGTCTTGGTGAGTTGTTCGTAGAGCGAGTCGAGAGCCCGCTGATCGACACCCGATTTGGAAGAAGATTTCGAGGAATCGGACGACGCGGGCGGCAGAGTGAAGCTGATGCTGCTCAGGGACATCACATGGCGATCCAGGCGACTCTGGACCTGGACCTGCTCTTCATGGGCGGCCTGCTCATCACGCTGAGTGCCGGTGAACTCCAGGGCGATAAAGGCCAGAAAACCCGACAATCCGCACGACAACACGTATGGAGACAGGCTATCGGACACGATGTTGCCGACCGTCAATCCGATCAGAAATCCGCTGAGGATCAAGATCGTTGAGTTGCTGATCAGTTCTGGCTTGCGGGCTTTCATGGTCATCTCCGGCACAGGGGGCTGGCGATAGGCAGTCCCGTCTTCGATCAAACCTAGGTCACGCTGGGGATGACGTCAAAAAGAAACCTGGACGTCGCAAGAAATCATCGCAGAATCCGCCCGGCAACAGTGACCGAGAATCAGTCCGGGACGTGATCGACCCCACGGGCAGCCTCGCTATGATGGCCGATGTTCATCCTGCCGCCGGAGTTCCTTCCCACGAGGCTTCGCATGCGAGTCATTCTCCTTTCGGGAGTTTTTCTGATGCTCCTGACTTCCGCCCGTGCCGAATATGACCGTCCGGCCAAAGAGCCGCACCAGAGCCGCTCAGTCGTGATTGCCAAGCACGGGATCGTTGCGACCAGTCACCCGCTGGCGGCCCAGGCAGGGCTCGATCTCTTGAAGGCGGGGGGCAACGCTGTCGATGCTGCGATCGCGACGAACGCGATGCTCGGAGTCGTCGAACCGATGAGCTGTGGGATCGGCGGCGATCTGTTCGCGATCTACTGGGACAACAAGGCGAAGAAGCTTTACGGATTGAACGCCTCGGGACGCAGCCCGCTGAACCTGACGCTGACCATTCTGCGCGAGAAGTCCGAGGCGAACCGCCAGATCCCCACTTTCGGTCCGCTGTCATGGTCGGTGCCGGGCTGTGTCGATGGGTGGGATCAGCTGCGAACGCGGTTTGGCACAAAGCCGCTGGGAGAACTGCTGGAGCCCGCCATTCAGACGGCGGAGGGCGGCTTCCCGGTTTCGGAGATCATCGGCAACGGCTGGCAAGGTTCGTTCGTCGGCCTCTCGCAGTGGCCCGACTCCAAGCGGGCCTACCTGAAAGAGGGGCGCCCGCCGCGCGTGGGCGAGATCATGACGCTGCCCGAACTGGCTGCGACCTATCGACTGCTGGCAACCGAAGGGCGCGATGCCTTCTACAAAGGACGGATCGCCAGCGAGATCGTGGCCTTCAGTGAGCAGCATGGCGGCTATTTCAGCTTGCGCGACTTCGCCGAGCACAAGAGTGACTGGATCGATCCGGTCTCGACCGACTACCGCGGCTTCACGGTCTGGGAGCTGCCTCCCAATGGTCAGGGGATCGCAGCGCTGCAGATGCTGAACATCCTGGAAGGGTACGACCTGCGGGCGCTCGGCCCCAAGAGTGCGGAGTACGTGCACCTGTTCACCGAGGCCAAGAAGCTGGCCTTCGCCGATCGAGCAAGGTTCTATGCCGACCCAGCCTTCGGAGACGTGCCCGTCAAGGAGCTGATCTCCAAGGAATACGCCGTCCGGCAGCGAGCCCGCATCGACATGGCTCACGCAGCCACCAACGTGGCTGCTGGAGACCCGAAGCTGGAACATGGAGACACGGTCTATCTGACGGTCGTCGACAAGGACCGCAACTGCTGCTCGTTGATACAGAGCCTGTACCACGGGTTCGGTTCGCAGGTCGTTCCCGGTCGAGTCGGGTTCGCCATGCAGAATCGCGGCAACCTGTTCTCGCTCGATGAGAAGCATCCCAATCGGTTCGAGCCCGGCAAGCGTCCGTTTCACACGATCATCCCCGCGATGGTGACGAAAGACTGCGAGCCCTGGTTCTGCTTCGGAGTCATGGGAGGCGACATGCAGCCGCAGGGGCACGTCGAGATCCTGGTCAACATGATCGACTTCGGCATGGACCCGCAGATGGCTGGGGACGCCGCCCGCATCCGCCATGGCGGCTCAGCCACTCCGACGGGCCTGCCCGAAGAGCCGGGCGGCGGGACTGTCTACCTGGAGAGCGGATTTTCTCCTGAGGTCCGCGCCCAGCTGCAGTCGCTGGGGCATCGGCTGGGTATCGCCACCGGATCGTTCGGAGGGTATCAGGGGATCCTGATCGACTCGCTGAACGGGACGCTGCACGGAGCCACCGACCCGCGCAAAGATGGGGCGGCAGTGGGGTACTGAAGGAGAGGGCAGTGGGGAATGGGCAGTGGGCAGTGGTTGAGTTCGAGCCTTGAGCCGGACGGCAGAATTCTTACGAATTCTGCTACGGGCAGGTTCGACAGGCTTCGACGAATTCCCGGACGAGTTCGGGGTCTTTGC
Source organism: Planctomycetaceae bacterium (assembly GCA_044337025.1). Taxonomy (GTDB): domain Bacteria; phylum Planctomycetota; class Planctomycetia; order Planctomycetales; family Planctomycetaceae; genus TH-plancto1. Next base: position 133,586 of record JBIIOI010000005.1, on the reverse strand, counting down.
GTCCCTTCGCGGATTCCACTCCACTCGCGGTATCGACTCCAAACGGTCGCACTGTTTCGATTGCGGTAGCCACGTTCGCGGCGGTTAGACCTCCGGCCAGAATCAGTGGGGGCCAATCGGTGGGCCAGTTCTGCAGGGCGGTCCACGGAGCAGTCTGCCCGGTTCCGCCGTACTCATGCTCATGCCAGGCATCGACCAGGCACGCCCAGGGACGCACGCCCAGGGCCCGCAGTGCTGTCAGGTCCGACTCGATACTCGACAGAGTTGGCTCTTTGAGCCGGTAGACCCGGATTATCGACAGCGGGGCCAGACTGGCTGCGAACTCCGGGGCTTCATCCCCGTGCAACTGGACGAGGTCGAGCCTCACTTGCCGCACCGTTTCGATGATCTCCTCACGCGAGTGATTCACGAACACGCCAACCGCTGCGACGTTGTTCGGCAGACAACCTCGCAGCTCGCGAGCGGATGAGATGGTCACAGCTCGGGCTGACTTCGCAAAGAAATTGAGTCCGATCGCATCGGGGCACGAATTTGCGAGCGCGTCGCGCAGCACTGCCGGATCGTTCCAGCCGCAGATCTTAACCCACATCGGAGGAATCTCCAGAGGCGAGCTGTTGCCGACGCCGGGCCTCGTTCGCTTCGCGGGTCTGCCTCTGGTCAGTAGCCATCGCCAACACGCAGCAGACCATCAGCACTCCGACTTCGAGAGCAGCCAGCCAGCCTCCGTGATTCCTCAGGAACTGATTGACCGGAGACCGCTGCTCGGCAATCGGAGCCGTCAGGAGGGCCAGGGTCGTCCCGACAAAGACAAAGCCACTGACCGTGACCGCCTTCCAGTAGGGGTTGAGCGTTGAGTCAGTTTCTGGAGGCTCAGAGTTCATACAGAAAACGCTTCCCGCTTGATCGGAGTCGAACCGGGAGGGCGAGGCTCCTGCCGAGCCGCTTTCGAGGATGACAAACTCCCCGTGGCTCGCGGCTCAGCGGGAGCTTCGCCCTCCCGAAAAAACCCATCAGGTTACTCGACCAGTACGCCTGGCATCGCCAGAACGGCCCGTTCCTGCTGCACCTGATCGAGGTGCTGCAGGGCCTGCAGCACGAGCTTCGTCCGCTGCGGATCAAGACCTTGCAGCAGCGGCAGCACCTGCTTCACGAGTGGGTCGCTTTCGACGGCAGTCGTCTGGATGCCAACTCCGTCACCACCCGGCAGTTCCAGGTGCTTGTTCTCGTCCTTCTTCGGCGGGCCTGCAGCCATGTCACCGAACAGCGTCTCCAGCGGGTTGGTCGGACGCGGCAGCACCTGCAGCTCGTAGTCCTTGGCCTTGGCGTCCGCAGCTGCGAATTCGATGGCGTCCTTGAGGGTCCCGATCTCGTCGATCAGCCCGATCTCCAGGGCCTGCTTGCCGGTGAAGACACGGCCTCCGGCAATGTCATCAATCGGCTTCTTCAAGCGATCGCCGCGACCGGCTACGACGTGCCCCTTAAAGACACCGTAAATCTCGTCCATCCAGGCCTGCATCTGCTGGCGTTCTTCGTCCTTGAACTTGCGGCCCGAGAACAGCATCCCGGCCTTCTCGCCGCGCTCGTTGCCGTTGAAGTTGATCCCGATCCGGTTCCACAGGTTCTGCGTTCCCAGCTTGCCGCCCAGCACACCGATCGAGCCCGTGATCGTCGTCGCATCGGCGTAGATCTTCTCCGCCCCGCAAGCCACGTAGTACCCACCGCTGCCCGCAACGCTGCCCATCGAGACGATCAGGGGCTTCTTGGCCTTCACCTGATTGGCGGCTCGCAGGATCACATCACTGGCTGTGGCCGAGCCCCCAGGGGAGTCGACACGCAGCACGACCGCCTTGATCTGCGGATCGTCCGCAGCCTGCTGCAGAGCCTTACGCAGTGGCTCACTGTAGGCTCCTCCCGAACCAGTCAGCGAGAACGGTGACGAGTCAGGATTTCCGAGCGAGATTCCGCCTTCGATGTAGACGACGGCGATCTGGTCCTTGGTCGAGCGCCGCTGCTGCGGGCCGTTCAGAATCTGAGCCCAGACCTGCAGCAAGGCGAACGGGTTGTTCATGTCGACCTGCATCCCCTTCGGCTTGGCGTAGGCCTTGTCGAATTGCAGATTCTCCCCGTATTCCTCGCGGAGATGGTTTTCGAGGGCCAGACGCTCCTCAGCTGCGTCGATCAGGCCGGCAGTGACCGCGGACTCGGCGGAGAACAGACCGGTTTTGATCCACTCCTGAGCCTTCTCGGCCGGAACCTTGCGCCCCGTGGCGATCAGGTCGACGACTCGCTCAAAGAGTCCATCGTAGAGCCACGTGTACATTTCCTTGGCCGCGTCGCTGGGGCCGCTGCGGGTGTACTGCTCAGCGGCGCTCTTGTAGGCACCGCAGGTCATGAAGTCCGGCTCAACCCCCAGCTTGTCGAACAGACTCTTGAGGTACATCTGCTCGCCATAGATCCCCGTCACCCACAGATCCCCGGTCGGCACAACGCTGATCCGGTCGGCCCCGGCGACTAGCGAGTAGCTCTTGGTGTCCAGGCTGTCCGAGAAGGCGTAGATCTTCTTCCCGCCCGCTTTGACGCGGTCGAACGCTTCGCGAATCTCTTCGACCTGAGCATAGTTCAGTTCCGGAGAGCTGAGTAAAAGTACGACCGCTTTGACGTTCTCGTCGGTCGCCGCCTTGTCGAGCCGCGCGATGAATGAGTTCAGCGACTCCAGCCCGACGGCTCCGAACAGCGGATCGTCAGGAATTGGCGTTTCGAGAAGTGTCCCCTTGATTCCGAATACGGCTGCGACGGGCTTGGCCTCGGGCTTCTTTTCGGCCTTCTTCTCATCGGCCGCCGGGAGATACGCCGCACAGACAACCGCCCAGACAAAGCTCAGCGACAGCAGACGAACCCGCATGGCAAACTCCAACATCTAGGAGAGGAATTGAAGAGCCGCCAGGAACGCGAATTCGCCGACTCCGGCTCAGGCGAAATTGTATACGAGCGGGGCCGATTTGACGACGGCGCTGATTGGGGATGCCTCGGATACTGAGGTCCCCGAAGGAGCCACGCAGTCTCAAAACGCGGCTCCCCGCCTCATCACTACTGCGAAATCCCTCCACTGTTTAGAATCCGGGATTCCGAGGCGTTCCCCGGTCCCCTGCATCCAGGCGATTGTTCCATGCTCGAAGGCATTACCAAGTCCCTGACTGAGTCGATCGGCAGCCTGCTGCGAGGCAAGCTGACCGAGGGCAACATCCGCGAAGGGATGGGAAAAGTCCGGCAGGCCCTGCTGGAAGCGGACGTCAATTACGACGTGGCGAAGGACTTCTGCGAGAAAGTCACCGAAGAAGCGGTCGGCGAAAAGGTCCTGAAGTCGCTCAACCCGACCGAGCAGATCATCTCGATCGTGTTCCACGAACTCATCAATCTGATGGGGCCGGTCGACCACACGATCGAGATGCGGCGCGGCGAGTTGACGGTCCTGATGATGTGCGGTCTGCAGGGGTCCGGAAAGACGACCACCTGCGGAAAACTCGCCAAAATGCTGAAGGAGCAGGGGGCCAAGCCAATGCTGGTGGCGGCCGACCTCCAGCGGCCCGCAGCTATTGAACAGCTCCGCGTGATCGCCGAACAGGTCGGAGTGGCGGTTTACACCGAAGATCCGGCCGGGACGACACCCGTCAAAGTCTGCCTCAACGGGCGAAAAGCGGCCGAAAAGCAGGGCTGCAACATCCTGATTCTGGATACCGCCGGACGTTTGCACGTCGACGATGCTCTGATGAAAGAGCTGATCGAAATCGACAATAAATTGATGCCGCATCAGGCATTTCTTGTGTGTGACGCCATGACCGGCCAGGACGCGGTCAAAAGTGCCAAGGCGTTCAACGACGCTCTGGAGCTCGACGGCGTCATCCTGACCAAGCTGGACGGGGACACCCGCGGCGGGGCAGCCCTGTCGGTCAAGGCGGTCACCGGCGTCCCGATCAAGTTCATCGGCGTCGGCGAACAGCTCGACAAGCTGCAGCCATTTCACCCAGACAGAATGGCGCAACGCATTCTGGGACAGGGAGATGTGGCGACACTCCTGGAGCTGGCTCAGGACAAGCTGGACGCTCAGGAGATCGAGCGGCAGCAGGAGCGGATGCTGCAGGGGAAGTTCTCTCTCGACGACTTTTTGGCGTCGATGCAGCAGATGAAAAAGCTGGGCTCGATGAAGAGTCTGCTGAAAATGATCCCCGGAATGGGTCAAATCGCGGCGGCGCTCGATCAGTTCGATGGAACGGACCCGGACAAAGATTTGAAGCGTGTTGAGGCGATGATCCGCTCAATGACGCTTGACGAACGCAGAAATCCTGACAAAATTGACCGTTCGCGCCGTAACCGGATTTCGTCCGGAAGCGGAACCGACCCGGTCGAGGTTAATGAACTGCTCAAACAGTTCAAAACCATGTCCGGGATGATGAAGCAGATGGCCGGTCTGTCGATGGTTGACAAGATGCGGGCCATGGGCGACGTCCAGGCGATGATGCGGCCCGGTGCTCAGATGTCTGTTGACAAACAGAGATCTGTGCGAGGACCGACGATGCGGAGCGACGTCCGCGACCAGAAGAAGAAAGAGCGAAAGCAGGCCAAAGAAGCTCGCAAACGCAACAAGAAGCGTTAGCAGCAGTCTGTGACGCAGGTTCGGTGAGAGCAGGCAGACATCCCGTCTGCCGATGAGACTCAGGAGATTCGTGTGGCTGTTCGAATTCGGATGAAGCGTATGGGCCGGACTCACCGTCCGTTCTACCGGATCTGTATCATGGATCAGCGTTCTGCACGTGATGCGGAAGCGATCGAAGAAGTCGGCACCTATGACCCGATGGTCAAGGACAAGTCGAAGCGCGTCACGATGAAGCTCGACCGGATCGAGTACTGGCTGTCGGTCGGGGCTCAGCCCAGCGACCGCGTCGCCAATCTGATGGACAAGCTCAAGAACAACCGCTGGGGCGAAGTGAAGGCCGCTGCCCCGGCTCCGGCTCCGAAAGAGCGCCCCAAGAAGTCCGAAGCTGAAGCCGCTGCTGAAGCTCCCGCAGAGGGCGCTGAAGCTCCTGCTGCCGAAGGCTAGTCGCCTGCGAAGTCACGACTTCGCGGTGACCAAACGTCCAACCCCGGTCCTCTGGCCGGGGTTTTTCGTTGGAGAAGTTTTCAGTTGTCAGTTCTCAGGTTTCAGTGAGACCTGGCACCATGACCTGGACTGAGAACTGAAAACTGACGAGTGACCACTTCCCATGCGATTCGACGTCCTTACCATCTTTCCCGGCCTGTTCGAAGGCTACCTGCAGCAAAGCCTGCTCAAGAAGGCCATTGATGCGGGGCTGGTCGATATCCAGCTGTGGAATTTCCGGGACTGGTCGGTCGGCAAGCATCAGTCAGTCGATCACCCCCCCTACGGCGGCGGGCCGGGGATGTTGATCCGCTGCGAGCCGGTGTTCGACTGCGTCGAAGCTGTCCAGGCCCAGGCCCCCGAACCGGGCCAGCTGGTGATGCTGACTCCGCAGGGGCGGAAACTCGATCAGTCTTTGGTCCAGGAACTCTCGCAGCACCAGCGTCTGCTGCTGCTCTGTGGCCGCTACGAAGGGTTTGATGACCGGATTGTTCAGGGGCTCAAGCCACTGGAAGTCTCGGTGGGCGACTTCATCTGCAACGGCGGCGAGGTGCCTGCCATGCTGATCATCGACAGCGTGATCCGCCTGATTCCAGGGGTCCTCGGCGACGAGACCAGCAGCCGCTACGACTCATTCGCCGAGTCCGGCATGCTCGAGTATCCACAGTACACCAAGCCACGGGAGTTTCGGGGGATGACCGTCCCCGAAGTGCTGCTCAATGGCAACCATCAGGAAATTGCCAAATGGCGGGCCGAGCAAAGCCTGCTCCGTACCCGACAGCGCCGCGGAGACCTGCTGCCACCGGCGGAATGACTCACCGTCGAGTGGTCTCGCGCATCGGAGTGGGACGCGTCACTTGAGGTGCTTGAATCCAGAGAGTCCTCACGACAGACATTCCTCCCCGGGGAGCCGCGATCACGGCTCAGATCGCCCCGCAGAGATCGATGCCGGTCTCCCGCGAGATTTCTTGGTTTGTTCATCAAGCCCAACGTCGCCGCGACTAAATTAGGGGTGAGTTCTGAAGGCCCGATGAAGATCGCGTGAGGAAAAGCCGTGAGCGCAGCGTCTCCCGCAGAGTCCGTCGCCGACGAAGTCATCCACCTGTTCCAAACGCACGGCGACTCCGAATATGGTGGCGAGGCGGTCACCCAGCTTGAGCACGCCCTGCAGGCCGCGACCTTGGCTGTGCAGCAACAGGCCTCGACGGCGGTCGTGGTAGCAGCGCTCCTGCACGACATCGGGCACCTGTTGCATGACCTGCCCTCCGATGCCCCGCTGCAAGGTGTGGATGATCTCCACGAGAATCTGGGAGCCCGCTGGCTCTGCAGCCGGTTCGAGTCCGATGTCACCGAACCCGTGCGGCTGCACGTTGCCGCGAAACGCTACCTGTGTGCCGTCGAACCCGAGTATCAGCGGACGCTCAGCGAGCCGTCGCTCGTCAGTCTGGCCCTTCAGGGTGGCCCAATGTCAGAAGCGGAAGTCGGGCAGTTCGAGCAACTCCCATACTTTCAGGACGCCGTTCAGCTGCGGCGATTTGACGATGCGGCCAAGATCGTCGGGTTCAAGACGCCGCCGGTCGACCACTTTGTGCCGCTGATCCGGCAAGTCACCAAACCCCGTCCGGCGACGGTCACCCCCTGAAGCATCATCCTCTTCTCAGACAGTCACTATGCGAGTTGCCATCGTCGGAGCGGGAATCGTGGGTCTGGCCTATGCCTGGTCAGCTGCGGAACGCGGACATCAGGTCACCGTCTTTGAGCGATCTCGCGAGGCCAGTGGTGCGTCGATTCGGAACTTCGGCATGGTCTGGCCGATCGGTCAGCCGTCAGGTCCCGCCCATCAGACGGCACTGCTCAGTCGCGAGCGCTGGCTGCGTCTGGGGCGCGAGGCTGGAATCTGGGTGAACCCCTGCGGGTCGATCCATCTGGCCCATCAAGAGGACGAACTGGCGGTCATCGAAGAGTTCCGCCGTTGGGCTCCTGAACTGGGATACACCGTTTCGTTGCTGACCCCCGATGAGGTCATGAAACAGACCCCCTACGCCAATCCGGAAGGCTTGCTGGGTGGACTCTTCAGCCCGACGGAAGCCTGTGTGAATCCGCCGCAGACAGTTCGAGCGATTCCCCCGTGGCTGAGTCGCGAACATCAAGTCGAGTTCCAGATGAACACGACCGTCACGCATGTTGAGCCCGGTGCCTTGAGAACAGCCAGCGGCGTGGGCTGGAGCTTCGACCGCATCATCGTATGCAGCGGTGCCGATTTCTCGACGCTGTTCCCGGAACTGCTGAGTCGCTCGGAACTCAAGCTCTGCAAACTGCAGATGTTGAGAACCAGTCCCATGGCGGGTCGGCTGGGTCCGCATCTGGCCAGCGGGTTGACGCTCAGGCACTACCAGAACTTCGAAGTCTGCACGAGTCTGGCCAGCCTCAAGCAGCGGGTCGCGATGGACACGCCGGAACTCGACAAGTACGGAATCCACGTCATGGCCTCGCAGACCGACACCGGTCATCTGATCCTGGGGGACTCCCATGAGTACGATCAGGAGATCGAGCCTTTTGACAAGAGCGAGGTTGACGAACTGATCCTACGCGAGCTGCAAAAGGTGGTGAGCCTACCGAACTGGTCGATTGTCGAACGCTGGCATGGGATCTACGCCAAGCTGCCCGGAAAGCCGATTTACCAGGCCGAGCCGCTGCCGGGCGTGTTCGTTCGGACGGGAACCGGCGGGTCCGGGATGACGATGTCGTTCGGGCTGGCCGAGGAAGAGTGGGAACAGTGGTCATGAAGCTTCAACAACCGATTCGCGGTGTCATCCTTGACTGGGCCGGGACGACGGTCGACTACGGAAGCCTGGCCCCGACGCGCGTCTTCGTCGAGATCTTTCGGCAACGCGGCGTCGAGATCACCGTCGCGGAAGCTCGAGGGCCGATGGGACGGGCGAAGCCTGATCACATCTGGGAGATCCTCAGCCTGCCCCGTGTCTCCGCGATCTGGAAAAACCAGTACGGGCGTCCTCCCGAGGCCGCCGATGTCCAGGCGATGTATACCGACTTTCTTCCGCTCCAGAAGGCCACGCTGCAGCAGAAGTCCGATGTGATCCCCGGAGTTCCCGAGGCCATCCGCAAGCTGCGCGCCCGTGGTCTGAAGATCGGTTCCTCAACGGGATACACCCGCGAACTGATGGAGATTGTGGCCCCGCTCGCAGCTGTGAGGGGTTACGCCCCTGACGCGATGGTCTGCGCAGATGACGTGCCTGCGGGGCGTCCGGCTCCCTGGATGAATTTTCTGAATGCCCAGAAACTCGACATCTATCCCATGAGTGCCGTCATCGTCGTCGACGACACAGAGATTGGAATCGAAGCGGGACTGAACTCGGGAGCGATCACCGTGGCTGTGACGCAGACCGGCAACGCGCTGGGGCTCTCGGCCGAGGAAGCGAATCGACTTCCCGCTGAGGACATGGCGAGCCGTCTGCGCGAGATCGAGCAGCAGTTTCGAGCCTGCGGAGCGCAGCACGTCATCCGCTCAGTCGCAGAGTTGCCGGAGCTGATTGAAAGCCTGAAACGCGGCGACCACTGAGAAGGTGGATGAGTTGTTCGTGCCGAGCAGTGACAGTCCTCAACTGGGACTGATTCTTATGCCACCGGCTTGCGGCCAACGAAGATGTAGTACGGAATCCTGGCAAACGGAACATACGGCAGAGTGCCCGCCGATTCCTCCAGATGCACAGTCTCGAACTTGTTCAGCAGATATGGCAAGTGATCCGCACTGGGCTGCACGTTGTCATTACCGAACCAGAGCGGGACCAGATTGCGAGTCATCCAGCCGTGCCTTCGCAGGCCCTCCTCCGGGTGCTTTCGAGAGACATAGAAGTCGACAATGGCAATCTGTCCCCCGGGCTTGAGGATCGACCACGCCTGGTCGATGGCTCGATACCAATCGGGAATCATCGTCAGCGAGTAAGAGAACGAAACCACATCCGCCTGCCCCTCCGGCGGGACATACCGCGTGCCATCGGCCAGGACGCTCGACGTGTTCTTCCAGCCTTCACTGGCGATTCGCTCGGACGCGACCTGCAGCAGGGGCTCACACAGATCAACGAGGTACAGAGACTGCAACCGGGTCCGCCGGTGAGCCAGACGTTCGGCGTTCTCGCCCGTGCCGGCTCCCAGATCGACCCAGACTCCGTTGTCCGGGATCTCGACGCGGTCGACCATCTCCTGACGCCCGTGAAGTAACCGGGCGCGGAAGGCATCGTAGTCGCGAGCCTGCCCCTCATAGAAGCTATTGAGCCGGTCGCGATGGGTCTGTCCGCGAACTCGCTTTGCCAGCAGGTGCCACAGCACCCGCAGATCACTCGCCCCAGCTCGGATCGTGGCCATGAAGGTCTTTCGCAATGGACGTGTACTTTTCGACATCAGCCGGAACGCGCTAGCGTCCGGTTTCTCCGCGAGAACCGTGGGCTAGCGCCCAGCGGCTGATCGGAGGCAGCCTTAGTTCTTGTTCAGATCCGCGATGTAGAAACTGCCGTAGGTGTTCACCCGGTCCGCGCGATGCAGCTCCGAGGCCAGTTCCTTGTGATAGGTCAGCAGTTCTCCGACTTCGCGTTGTCCGTCCTCGGTCTGGACGCGAATCGGGTCGATGAAGTCGGCGTTGAAGCCCGCGCTCCGCCACAGGACGCGAGCATTGTCGCCCGCCTTGTTCACGATCGCCTGCCACTCCTGCTGCAGCAGATCGCGATGGTTCTCGTGAAGCCAGTCCATATGGTCCAGCAGGACGAACCGATTGATCGAACCGGAGTGCTGATTCAGGTAACCCAGGACCGAGTTGGTACTGATCTGGAACCGGTCCCGCGACTCGCGCAGCTTCGCGAAGTTGGCTTCTTTGAGGTACTCGGGGCAGCAGTCGGGCGTGTACTCGCCGGTCAGATAGACGCGCCAGAAATAGTTGTCCGCGAGCGACATCTGCGTCAGAACCTGCTGCACGCGATCCATGATGAACTGCACGATCCCGCCCGCGTACTGCTCATCCAGCTGCCTTCGCTGACTGCGGGGGACACCCAACATCGCCAAGGTGGTGTCCCTCCGCAGCAGGAAGCGCACCAGCGGGCGGAACAGCCTTTCGGCCAGCCGCCACTCCTGGAAGATGGTCTGCTGCTCCGGGATATTCCGAGCTTCCAGCAGATCGCGAACGGCTTCACGCAACTTGGCCACGCGGTTGACATAGCCGTTTACCAGCCACGCAAACGTCCCGGATGAGCCGCGGAAGTAGAAGCTGCGACGTCCGAGCGGTCCGCCGAAGTAGGCTTCTCCGCGACGATCCCAGATCCCTTGAGAGGTCTCAGAGAGCTGCGACCGCATCGCCGAGTACTGCTTCTGCCAGTCGACGGATCGACCGCGTCCGAACATCACAAAGAAGTCGTCGTAGTCCAGGGTCCGGGCCGCGGCGAGCTTGAGTTCCAGCAGCGCGTTCTGGAACGGGTTCATATCGACCGCATGAATCCGCCCGGCTCCTCCGAGGCAGTAATCCAGAGCATTACACCCGGCCGACGTAATCACCAGAACCTCATCGGTGGGACGCAGGGCCATCGCCGCCCGGTCCAGTCGAGGGTCCTCCCAGCAGGTGTTGTAGACAAGATTGCTGGTGTGGATCAGATTGAACCAGGCTTGACGGACTCGTTCCAATGCCATGAGGCGATTCCTGGATGAGTGGTGTGTAAAGGGTCTGCTCGCGGGGCTAGATCGGAAGAACCGGCTCTTCGAGCAGCTCGATCGGGTCAAACGTCGGGCGAATGATTGAAGCCGGTACGCGAGGCTCCTGCATGCGACGGATCACGCTGAAGCGGTCGGTCCAGGCATAGAACGACTCGATATCGAATTCGCCGCTTTCGGACTCGACGAGCGATGTGCAGTTCTCGACCCAGTCGCCCGTGTTGAAGTAGGTCATCCCGGCTCGTTCGATCATCGCGGGCGTGTGCAGGTGCCCACAGATCACTCCCTGACAGTCGAGGTGGCGGGCATGCTCCAGAATTGACGACTCGAACTGGCTCAAGAAGCGGATCATCTGCTTGACCTTCTTCTTGCCCGACGCACACAGCCAGTAAGGGCTCCGCTCCTGATTCCCCAGCCACCGTGAGACCCACCAGTTCGTCGACAGAGCTGTGTCGTAGGCCCAAGACGAGACCCTGGAGAGCCACTGAGCCGAGCGTTCGACCACATCAAAGTGGTCACCATGCGTGACGAGAAAGCGGCGGCCATCCTGAGCGATATGGACAAACTCGTCAGCAATGTTCAGGAAAGGCATCTTTCGTTTGACGGTGGCTGCGATCTCGGGGTCACGCAGGAACGCGTCGTGATTTCCCGGCGTGTAGAAGATCTCGGTCCCCGCGTCTGCCAGATCTTCCAGAATGGCCAATATCGAGATCAACGAGTCTTTCCAATTCCAGGCATCGGGCCATCTCCAGCCATCGACGATGTCACCGACCAGATAGAGCTGTCGGGGTCGTTGGCGTCTGAGCATCTGCAGAAACGGCTCGCTTTGAGCATGCCGACTTCCGAGATGGGTGTCACTCACGAAAAGCGTGCGAACCTCCTGGCACGGTTTCCGATGCATTGGTGCAATCACTATTGGCCTCACATTCCCAGGGCCTGCGATCGTAACCCTGCCAGTGGTCTGCCAGTTTGTCCACGCCAGCATCCCATCCGGCACACGGCTAGTATCGGCGATGGATGTGGATGTTTGATGAACAGCTGTTGAAATCACGGAGAAGGTGGAGAGCTTGTGCGTGACGCCCTGCGGTCGAGATTTCCTGTTGAATTGGGTCACAAGAGTCTGTGGCGGCCTTCCGTTTTCGACGGAACCCTAGCCGACATGGATCAACCTGGAGACCGAGTTCACCCCGGATGCTGTCGATCACTTGGGGTGCATCCGTCGATTGAGTGAGCTTCCCTAGGTCCGAATCCACCCTGCATCGACGAACGGCAATCAGGCGGTCTTGTTCGCGAGAGCTCCCCTCCAAGAGCCCCGGATGAATGGGGCCATTGACTCATTTCGCCTCCTCCGTGTCTCCGTGACCCCCGTGGTTTATCCCTCTTTCATGAAGGAGAGAATGAGTGTCCCACCAACGAAACGGATGCACCCGTGTCGGGCCTTGGGCGCACGGCAACGCACTTCTTCGCACTGGAGAACGATCTGCTGACTGAAAACTGAGAACTGACAACTGAAAACCTGCCCACTGTGAAACAGTGCGGCACCCTGAGTTTCAGCGGTTGGCGGTTGCACATGGCCCGCTGGCTCCGCACAATGGAGGACTAGCGATTTGCCCTGCATGAGCGATTCGCGCCCCGCCCCGGACTGCCCGCCTGGATCTGCCTCGACATGCTGCGCCCGCTGCCTGAACAGATCGATATCCCGTTCACAGTGCCGTTCACGCACCGACTTCGGTTTACGACCGACGTGCTGGGTGATGATCTGGGCGTCTTGCTCGATCTGATCGACAAGTCGGGAGATCAGATACCGCGGGTGCAGTTCTGGGTCGATGAGTATGTCGCCAAGGCTGACCCCGCTTTGGTTCCTCGACTGCAAAGCCTGATTCAAGAGTCCGGCGAACGGTTTCTGGCTCCCGGACCGATTCAGATCTGTCCGGGCGGGGAAGCCGTCAAGAACGATATCCACGCCCAGGAGCGGATGCTGCAGGTCATCAACGCTGATGACCTGGATCGTCGCAGCTACGTCATCGTGATCGGCGGCGGAGCTGTACTCGACGCGGTAGGTTTCGCAGCTGCGATTGCTCACCGGGGGATTCGGCTGATCCGGTTGCCCACGACGACCCTGGCTCAGGCCGACTCGGGAGTGGGGGTCAAGAACAGCGTCAATTTGTTTTCGAAAAAGAACTGGCTGGGCACCTTTGCCGTGCCATGGGGAGTCATCAACGACGCCAAGCTGCTGGCGACCTTGCCGGATCGCGATTTCCGCTGCGGGTTCTCCGAAGCGGTGAAGGTCACGGTCCTGAAAGATCGCGTGGGGTTTGACGAAGTCTGCCGACTCGCTGGTCGAATCGGGCGGCGCGACATGAGCGCTGCACTGCCCGTCATTCGCCGCTCTGCCCAGCTGCACCTGCAGCACATCACGCAGGGGGGCGACCCGTTTGAAATGCAGGAGGCCCGGCCCCTCGACTTCGGGCACTGGTCGGCCCACAAGCTGGAGGTGATGTCGAATTTCGACTTACGCCACGGCGAGGCAGTGGCGATCGGTGTCGCGGTCGACACGGTCTACAGCTCGCTGGTCCATGGATTCCCGCGCGAGGATGCCCACCGAGTGCTGGACGCCCTGCGCGATCTGGGGCTCTCGCTCGATCACCCGGTGCTGCACGAGACCTGGACACTGTTCCGGGGGCTGGAGGAGTTCCGGCAGCATCTGGGCGGGCGATTGACGCTGACGATGCTCTCGTCGGTCGGGCACAAACTCGATGTCCACGAAGTCGACCGCACGAAGATGCTGCAGGCCATTCAGGAAGTCGCCGACTTCGCCAAAACTGGCAGCCACCACGCCTCAGCGGGTTAACCTCTGGCCATCCGCCATCCGCCACCAGCCATCTGCCAGCCTAAAACCAGAACTCGATCCCGCTCAGCAGGCTGTGGATCGAGTTCCCTTCAATGTTGAGATAGTCATACCCGGTATAGACGTGGAACCGCTTGAGCGCCATCAGGCCGATGGTGCTGCGAAAGTGAGTCAGCGTGGCGCCACCGACTTTACCCAGATCGACCGTTGTCGAAACCACAACCGGATCGATCGGGAAGAAGTCGGCCCCATAAGTGAAGTTGAATCCAAAATCCGCATCACCCGAGCCGCTCAGCCAGTTCATCCCGATTCCCGAATGGAACTGCGCCCGCTCACTTTGAGCGAACCGAAATACCAGATTCACGTCACCGCGGTTCAGGGAGTCATCCGGACCGGGTCGCTGCTCGTAGAGACGGACCCACTCGCTGTCGATGCCCAGCCGCGTCGCGGTGTCGATCCGCAGGCGGCCGCTCATCGCGGTGATGTCATCGAAATTGTCCGAAGTATCGAGACTCAGCCGACCACTCCAGCTGTCGGTATTGTTCCGATCCGGATCGAGCGACAGGAAGCCATCGTGAGTGGTGTACGGGGCCGGAGGAAACTCCGCCATCGCGGACTCTTCGCCTTCGAGAGCCACATGCGGCCCCCACCAAGGAGACGTGACGACGATCCCGACGAACTTGAACGCAGCCAGACTGAGTTCATCGTTCGAGTCGTCATCGCAATCGGACGTTGTGAACGAGAATTCGACTCGGGGTGGTTTGCGGGGCTTTTCCTTCTCCGGCTCTTCGACCTCTTCCCGGATCGAATCCAGCTTACCATCCGCAAAAGCGGGATCTCCACAGCAGAGCAATCCGGCCAGCAGGCTACACAGCATGGCAATTCGCATGTGGGCCTCCTGCGGGACGGTTTCTTGGGGAGCGAAATGTGCCCGAAGGGCTCGAAACGGTCAAGATCGGTCCGCGCCCCGAACTCGCAGCGGCTCCGGGCTGTCCAAGTCGCTTGGCGTTTCACCGATGCGCCAGAGCCGTTAACTTACTCCCTCGCGGAAATCGCAGGAAATCCGCCCCTCCGTCACGCCTTTGCAAGCAGATTCCCATGTCCACGGACACGGCCTCCACCCACGAAATCCCGAAGCTCTACGATCCCGCAGCGGCCCAGGCCCAATGGTCGGCCTTCTGGGAGCAGCACGGCTCATTCAACGCCGAACCGGGCACGGGCAAGAAGCCGCACACGATCATGATCCCGCTCCCGAACGTGACGGGAGCCCTGCACATGGGGCACGCGCTCAACGGCACGTGCCAGGACCTGGTCACGCGCTGGAAGCGGATGCAGGGGTATGAGGCCCTGTGGATGCCCGGCACCGACCATGCCGGGATCGCGACGCAGGCGGTTGTGGAACGCCGGATGCAGGAAGAAGAGGGCCTGACCCGGCACGACATCGGACGCGATGCCCTCGTGACCCGCATCTGGAAGTGGAAAGACGCCTACGAGGCCCGGATCATCTCCCAGCTGAAGCTGTTGGGGTTCTCGTGCGACTGGCGCCGCGTGCGGTTCACGCTGGACGATGTCTGCTCGAAAGCGGTGCGGCGCACGTTCTTCAAGATGTTCCAGGACGGGTACATCTTCCGCGGCAAGCGGCTGGTCAACTGGGACTGCTTCCTGCAGACAGCTGTGGCGGATGACGAGGTGTATGACGAGGAGATTGATGGGCACTTCTGGACGTTTAATTATCCGGTCGTCGAAGATGGAAAGTCGACCGGCGAGAGTATTCGATTCTCCACCACCCGCCCCGAGACAATGCTTGGCGATACCGCCGTCTGCGTTCATCCAACGGATGAGCGGTACACGCACCTGATTGGGAAGTACGTCCGCATTCCGGTCAATGGGCGGCCGATCCCGATCATCGCGGATGCCCTGCTGGCAGATAAGACACTCGGTACCGGCTGCGTGAAGGTCACTCCGGCTCACGACCCGAATGACTACGCGTGCTGGACTCGCAACAAGGAGAAGATGGGCGAACCGATCAACATCCTGAATCCGGATGGGACGATCAACGAGAACGGACGACCAGCGAGCGGAGGACGTGAGTCCTCCGTACCAGCGGCCGGTTCCTCAACACCCCCGACTTACGTCGGGGGCTCGCTGGACTTCACCGGGCTCGACCGTCTGGTGGCGCGAGAGCATGTCATCGAGGAGATGAAACGCCTCGGCCACTTCGAAGGTGTCGAGGACCGCAAGATCCCGATGAAGCACAGCGACCGCTCGAAGACGCCGATCGAGCCGTACCTGAGCGAGCAGTGGTTCGTGAAGATGGACGACTGGGCCGACGGCCGCCCGGGGCTGGCGCAGTCCGCGCTCGATGCGGTGAACGATGGCCGCGTGAAGTTCTTCCCACAGCGGTACACGAAGACGTACCTCGACTGGCTGGGGGAGAAGCGGGACTGGTGTATCAGCCGCCAGCTGTGGTGGGGGCATCGGATTCCGGTGTGGACGAAGGTTCTGGAGAGCGATGATCCCCGAGATCATACGCCTTGGCTCATCTTGATATTGTTGGACCTCGTCGGAGAAATGCCGGAAGACACGTTCCGAATCTGGGACGAAGAGGAGCTGAGTAAGTCACTTTCCGTTGATGCGTGGAAATCGGGGATCGCTCCCAGCGAGAAGAATGCAGGAATGATCCTGCGGGGACGATTGGCCGAGGTCGTTTCTGTCACATGTGTCCGCGTTCCAGGTCCTGAGAAACACCAATCGAAAGACGTAGTGCGGATCTGCGTCGCGGATGGAAATCCAGACATCGAAGCGAGGCTGGAGAGACACGGCTACACCCAAGACCCCGATGTTCTCGATACGTGGTTCTCGTCCGCTCTCTGGCCACATGCGACGCTGGGCTGGCCGGATACGGAGCACAACCCGCCGCTCGATGCGAAGGAGTGTGAGAAGCAAGTCAAGCTGGCACCCCCGACTCACGTCGGGGGCTCGCTGGGGAACTCCGTTCTGCCCACCTTCTACCCCGGCAGCGTGCTGATCACCTCGCGCGACATCATCACGCTGTGGGTCGCCCGCATGGTGCTGACGGGGCTCTACAACATGGGGGACATTCCGTTCTCGCATGTGCATGTGCATCCCAAGATCCTCGACGGGTTCGGCCAGACGATGTCGAAGTCGAAGGGGAACGGCGTCGACCCGCTCGAACTCGTCGACAAGTACGGGGCCGATGCGGTGCGGTTCACGATCGCCTCGATCGCCGGGGAGACGCAGGACGTGCGGCTGCCGGTCGGGTACGAGTGTCCGCACTGCGGCACCGTGATTCCGCAGACGCTCGAGCATCAGAAGGCGATCCCCGGCGGCGGGGCCAAGCCGCGTGTGACCTGCACCAAGTGCAAAAAGTCCTCGCAGTACACCAGCCCCTGGTTCGAGCCCGACGCAGGGGAAAAGGTCGCCCGCATCGTGGCCGAACGCTTCGAGTACGGCCGGAACTTCTGCAACAAGTTCTGGAACGCCAGCCGGTTTGCGATGCTGAACCTGACCGACTACACCCCCGGCCCGGTGACTGCCGATCAGCTGCAACTCGAAGACCGCTGGATCCTGAGCCGGCTCTCGACCGTCGCCAACGAGATGACCGAGTACATGGGCCGGTACCAGTTCGACGCAGCTACACGGGCGATCCGCGACTTCACGTGGAATGAGTTCTGTGACTGGTATTTGGAGATTGTGAAGCCGAGGCTGAGGAAGAGTGGCCTAGGGCCTAGGGCTGAGGGCCTAGAGCCAGAGGGGGAGGCCAAGGACTCTGCTGACTCTCAACTCTCAACGCTCAACCCTCAACGAGAAGTCGCCCAGCGCGTTCTGCTGTACGTCCTCGACTCCCTCGTGCGGCTCCTACAGCCGTTCACGCCGTTTATCTGCCAGGAGCTGTGGAGTCGGCTCAACGAGATCGCTCCCACGCGCTGTCGCGAGCCGCTCAACGCTGAACTCGGGGGGCTGACGCCGCCCCGCTCGCCTGTTCTCGACTCTCAACCGGTCGAAGACGCAGCCATCGTCGCCGCGTGGCCAGTTATTCCGCGATCCTGGCAGGATGCGTCCCTGGAGAAGCGGTTCGCGCGGCTGCAGGAGACGATCGTGGCTGTCCGTAACGTCCGCTCGATCTACAACATCCCGCCGACGACCCAGCTGCAACTGTTGATCCGGGCCTCGACCGAGGTCGCGGGCGAGATGAACAACGTCGCCGCCCAGTTCGATAACCTCGCCAAGGCAGTTCTGACAGCTGCGGGAGCCGACGTCGTGCGGCCCAGTGCCAGCGCCGGGTTCTCGCTCGGTGATGCGGACGGGTATATCCCGCTGAAGGGGATCATCGACCCCGTCGCTGAACTGGCCCGCCAGCAGAAAGAGGCCGACAAGATCCGCAAGCACATCGCCGGACACGAGGGAAAACTGGCCAACGAAGCCTTCGTCGCCAAAGCCCCCGCCGAAGTAGTCGCCGGAATCCGCGAGACCCTCGCCGGGCTGAAGAATCAGCTGGGAAGTGTAGAGGAGATCATCAAGGACCTGGGTGGGTGAGGTTTGGCGAATAGTTGTTGAATCTGCTAACGTCATCGGAACAAACACCATCCAAGGAGACCTCAGAAATGGGCAAGACCGCCAAATCTCCGCCCGCCGAGGGCTTAATTCCGCCGCAATCAGACAGCGAGATCCTCAACCACAACCTTGCTGATCTCGACTTGGATGGGAGCAATCCGCGACTGGGAAATAAGGCGGCCACATTCACATCACAAGATCAGATTCTGGATTAGATTGTCGATCGATTTGGTGTAGAGGACATTCTCAGTTCATTGGCAGTTAACGGCTACTTTGCCGCTGAACCGCTCGTCGGGTTTTGCTCGCCCAAGACAAACCGGATCACAATTGCAGAGGGCAATCGAAGATTGGCAGCTTGCCTAATTCTGGCTGGAGACCCCAGAGCACGTAGGCATTCAAAGAGACGCGATCAATACCAGGCGATTCAACAAAAACACGGTCGACCGGAAATCAGGACCGTACCTGTTCGCGTGTTGAAAAAAGATCGTGATCTTACTTCGTATTTGGGGGTTCGTCATATCGCGGCTCCACAACCTTGGGATTCCTATGCTAAGGCTAAGTGGATTGATGACGTGCTGACATCGCAGGAGCTCTCTTTAGAAGATGTCTCCGAGATGATCGGTGACCAACACCGAACGGTCGCAAGAATACTGGAAGGGTATCGTTTTGTGCGGCAACTCATTGACGCCGCCCAGTTCGTACCATCAGATAGTCATCGGGCGGGAAAAGGGAGCAACCCTGAATACCCATTTTCATGGGTATACACAGCACTGGGCTACAGTCCGATTCGGAACTGGCTTGAGTTGAAAGATGGCTCACAGATTCCGAATCCGATTCCTACGGCGAAGTTGCATGACGGTGGCAGATTCATGAAACTACTTTTCGGTTCGAAGTCGGGTTCTGATGCTTGCTTGCCTGCAATATCTGACTCTAGGCAGATCAAGGACTTAGCAAAGGCGATCGCTGACCCTGACATGAGATCATTCCTTCTCCGAGGAAAGCCTGTAGCCGATGTGCTGATGCTGGCTCGTCCTGCAACTGAACGGGTCGCAGACCACCTGTTAGACGCAGAGGAATCCCTCAATAGCGCACTTGAACCTTTGAATTCTGGCCAACTTGTGGGCGAAGAAGCGTCTCCATTGCTTGAACCAGCAAAGAGAGTCAGGTCATTGGCGATTCAAGTATTCAAAAAGGTCGACGAGACGCTTAGAGATGACGTTGAGCAGTAAGTCATGCGACTAAATCAGTGGGAAAAGCGACGTAGTGATCAGAGAGTCTGCCGAAACGCAGACGAAGTTGAGTTGCGCGCAGTTAAGAGTGGGTCGGCGACAGTTGAGTTCGGAATCTTTGACGACCAGATTGCCGATTCCCTCGACGATTATGAAACGAACGAATCCAATCCAATGAACTCTTGGGCGGAGAACGACTTGACATTGGAGTCTGCGGTTTCAGACATCGCGTCTGAGATACTTCGGCGGAAGTCGATTCTGGGTGACGCTTACCCTTTTCTCATTGACAAGAACACAATTCGATACACAGAGTCTGAGCAACTGGTTTACGAGTTCTGCCTCGCAGTTTCAGTTTCTCCCTCTCTATCTGAGGCGCCGTACAATGAACTTCCTGAAGCATTCGAACGACTCGTCAGCGATATCGTTATTTCCTGGTCAGGGCCAGGAAGCGATGGGGTTAGAACAGGATGGCCAAGGCGGGGCAGTTCTGGTGAACGGGCTAGCTTTCGAGAGACTTTCGAAGTTATCGGTAGGGCGACTTCCGAATGCATATGGAGGCCAAATCATTCGCTGCCAGACAACCCAGATCCCGTGAATGTAAAAGACGAGGGGGTCGATGTGGTTGTGTGGAAGCGATTGGGAGACAAAAGGATTGGCAGTCTATTCATGATCGGACAATGTGCGTGCGGAAACGACTTTGACACTAAATATGCCGACTGCTCCGTGGAAAGACTGTCGAAATGGTTTCACCCGTTTTCTTATGCCAAAGTCGTGCGTTTTTTTGCGACCCCTAGGCACATTGGAAACGATACCTTATTGATGGAAATGTGTGGCCAAGCTGGCATCACATTCGATAGAGCACGACTCACAACTCTAGGTCGGTTGTCAGATCGAATGATTCCACACCGTGAAACTCTTCGAAGGCTGATCGACCTTTTACTCGTTTGAGGATCCGAGTTGCTGGACGAGTTCCTTTGCAACTGCTTGAAACAACGGTGGCGGCACGGCATTTCCGATAGCCCGGAACCTTTGAGAGACTGTACCTACGTCGAACGCCTCTGGTTTCGGGAAACCCTGAAGGGCGGCACATTCGAGATAACTCAACCTTCGCGCGACCGCCGGGCCATCGAATTCCCAATGGTCTGGTCCAATGCGGACTAACGGGGTCGAGTCAGGATGGAGCGGAACATGTCGCCAGTGAGCCACGATACAAGGAGACTGCTCATCCCAAGTTCTCCGGCGATTGCGAGACAGGTAATACCAGTGGAATGGCTCATCATTGAACGATCCTTCTGGCGCTTCGCGGTACTTCCAAATGACATCACGCAGGGTGCGGTATCGTTTAGGTCCATCCGGAGTGTAGGCAGGTTCCGGAAATCGGAAAGTCTTCCGTTCAGAAGAGCGGATGCCGACGATGAAGATTCGATTACGATCCTGAGCCAACCCGAAGGACTTTGCATCAAGAACCGCCCAGCTGACTCTGTATCCTGCGGAACGAAAGCGGGTCAGTTGGTTCAGGAGGAGGTGGCTGTTTTGCGAGAACCTCATGCCGTTGACGTTTTCAACGATGAACGCAAGCGGGCGCAGTTTCCGCAGCACACGATCATACTCTTGATACAGAAAGTTGATCCCATCCTGGTTGTTTCGACGCCCCGCCTGGCTGTACCCCGTACACGGATAGCAACCGACAAGGATATCAGCTGAGGGGAATCGATCGAACGTTCGGATGTCTCCGACGTTCATGGTCTTCTGTTTTGTGACGCGGTCAAAAATCTCGCAAGTGGCAGGGTCGATTTCGTTAGACCAGATCGGATCGATTCCAGCCGCACGCATGCCAAGATCGCTTCCGCCGCATCCAGCAAAGAGTGAAACCGCACTGAACATCATGGAAGGCACAGATCCACGCTCACGAAGGCTGACTACATCGCGTTCATCGCAAGATAAGCTTAGCGGACGCAGATCGTTGATCAACTCTCAAGTTCAGCTTTACTCCGCAAACACCTTCGCCAAGTTCCGGTAGCAGGTCTTGGCCGCCTCGATGGGGTCGTAGCCGGGTTGCTGAGAGATCTGTGAGCTGACCTCGCAGCAGTAGTCGCCTGTGAAGCCGGTCTTGTGAAGGGCCGCGCGGATGGCGGCATGGTCGACCGATTTCGACTCGCCGGGCAGAGCGAAGCTGACCTTGTCGCCGGTCTTCATCGCGTCTTTCATCGCGACATAGGCCACCAGCCCGTTGGCCTGGGCGATGGTGCCCTCGACCGTCAGATCGCGGAACGCGTAGTGGCTGAAATCGTAGACGATTTTCAGCGAGGCCGGGGTGCCGAGCTGATCGATCAGCCACGCAGCCTGTTCGGGAGTTGACATCGCCCCGAAGCGGTGCGGCTTGATGCAGATCGTGGCGGACTGCTCCTGGGCGAGTTTGGCCCACTCGCCGACGCGGTCGCGGAGCATCGATTTGACATCGTCCCACTTTCCGCCGCCCAGGACCGTCTGCACGAGTGGCTTCTGTCCGGGGGCCAGATCGCGGCCCAGTTCGATCGCTTCCCGCATTCGCACGAGAGCAGCCTGATGCAGCTTGTCGTCGGCATTGGGGGGCAGGTTCTCCATCACAGCTGCCAGCCGCAGACCGCTCTCGCTGAGCAGCCCCGCGACCTTCTGGCGGCGGTCCTTCGGCATGCGGGCGGGGGTGCTGTCCCACTCGGCATTGGCACAGCATTCGAAGGCCCCGAACCCGATGGCTGCGATCTGCTGGATCGATTCTTCCAGCGTGAGCGACTTCATCCCGTAGTTGCCGATCACCAGATGCGGTGTCCGCAGTTTCGGCTCCTCAGCCTGCACCCAGACCGCAGCAGCGAGGGAGGAAGCAAGTCCAAGGAGCGCCTGGCGTCGATGCATGAAATGGTCTCGAAGGTGGTGCGATTTCTTCAGAGTACACCAGACGATCGAAGTCGGAAACGCAGATTCCGTTCCGGTGAGCGAAGACGTTGTTAATGCTCGGCACAAATGACGGTTTCAGGCTGGAACAGTCGTCGCTCTGGTTTTCGAGAGTGTCATGAATCCCACAGCCTCTGGACTGCCGATTGCGTTTCGGGTCCTGTGCCATCGCTGCAATGACCGCGTCGATCGAGCCCGGTCGCCCGCCTGCGGTCGGTGCGGTTGCTATCTGGATCGAGATCCCTGGCAGCTGGCGGTGACCAATTGGATTCTGGAAGCAATCCCGGGCGTCTGGTTTTCCGCGACGGTGATCTTCGTCGCATGGGTGGCGCTGAGGTGCCTGGCTGCCGTCAGCCGAAGCGCGTTTGTGATGTAGGCACTCTCTCTAGCTCCCCACTCCCTCCGGGAGCGGGGCTGAGGGTACTTGAGCAGAGGCAACAGCTGCCGCCATGTGCTTTGCGCAGTCACGAGTCGCGATGAACCGTGTCGATCGTAAACGCGGGCAGGCATACGGCGATATACTCCGCCCCCTCGGGCCCCGGAGTGCTGTACCGCACCCACTCGCCGGGATCGGTCAACACCGCCTGCCCCGCCGCGACATCCAGGGTCCCCGACTCCGATTCGACGCGGAGCGACCCCTTCAGCACGACGGTCACCTCGAGGAATTCGGGACGCTGGCCCGGTTCACTCCAGCCGGTGGGAGAACGCATGCGGGCGACGCTGACCGCCTGGTCGCCGCTGCTCTTGAGCCCGGCGTACTCCTCAATGATCTTCGGAGGCTGTCCCGCAGCTTCCACTCGAACAGGTGCGGCGATCAATCGCGGCATGACAGTGAATCTCGGGAAGGGATGAAGCAGGTCGCAACTCGAAACCTGAACGCTGACACGTCACTACGCGGCCTTGGCTTCGTCGCGTTCGCTGCGGAGGTTCGACTTCTGCTCCAGGATCGATTCGGCGTCGAAGCGGCTGCCGAAGTACAGGTCCTGAGCCCGCTTATTGCTGAGCACCGTCTGAGCGTCTCCGCCGACGACGACTTCGCCGTCGCAGATTACGTACGATCGATCGACGATGGTCAGCGTTTCCCGCTCGCGGTGGTCGGTCAGCAGGATCGAGATCCCGGTGTCCCGCAGGTGGATGATGATGTCCTGAATGTCGTTGATCGTCTTGGGATCGATCCCGGTAAACGGTTCGTCGAGCAGGACGATCTGTGGCTTGGTCGCCAGGCACCGGGCGATTTCCAGGCGTCGTTTCTGCCCGCCCGACATCGTGGAGGCGATCTGGTGCCGCTGATCTTCCAAGCCGAACTGGCTGATCAACATGTTGATCCGCGCCATCCGCTCGTCGTAGCTGAGGGGCAGGAACTCGAGAATGGCCTGCAGATTCTGTTCGACGGTCAGCTTGATGAAGATGCTGTGATACTGCGGCAGATACCCCATCCCAGCCTGGGCCCGGCGGTACATCGGCCAGTGAGTCACGTCTTTCCCGTTGAGGAACACATGCCCTTCGGTCGGAGAGATCAGCCCGACCGACATACTGAACGTCGTGGACTTTCCAGCTCCGTTGGGCCCCAGCAAGGCGACGATCTCGCCCTTCTCGACGTGGAACGAAACGTCCTTCACGGCCCGTTTGCCGCCGGGGTAGACCTTCACCAGATGTTTGCACTCAAGCAGCGCCATCCCTGGCCTCCTGGACGTGGACTGCGCAGAGGTTCCGCGCGGGAAGGGCATGATGCCAGCGAGGCGCGATTGCAGCAAGAGCGGTTCGGGGGGATCGAGTACGAGACGCACTTTGCAAAGTCGCTGGACTCTCCGAGTCCAATGGAACCCGCGCGACCTTTACGGCCTGAGTCAAGCGTCGACGGGGCGTGGATGATCAAACGGGTTTCAGCGACTTCGGAGAAGTCGCCGACAGGGAACCGGGGTTTGGCAGCATCGTGGGCTCCGCTGAAGAACCCTCACTCCCAGCCCCTCTCCCGGGGGAGAGGGGAGCCTGCAACGTGGAGAATCAGGCCCACTCCGCCCCAGTCGGGTAGCTGTACCGCTCAATCGAGTCCGGCCACATTTCGATGCTGTACCCGGGCGCCGTCGGAGGCATGTAGCGGCCGTTGCGCATCTGGATCGGGGCTTTGAAGTGCTCGTGCAGGTGGCCGGCGTGCTCGGTCAGCCGGTCTTCCATCGAGCCGCTGACAGAGACGAAATCGAACATTGACAGGTGCTGCACATACTCGCATAGGCCGACGCCGCCCGCGTGCGGACAAACCGGAACCCCAAACCGGGCCGCCATCAGGATCACAGCCAGGATCTCGTTCACGCCGCCGATCCGGCAGCTGTCGATCTGGCAAATGCCGATCGCTCCGGCCTGCAGGAACTGTTTGAACATGACGCGGTTGGCACAGTGTTCCCCGGTGGCGACCTTGATCGGGGCGACCGCTTTGGCGATGGCTGCGTGGCCCAGGACGTCATCCGGGCTGGTCGGCTCCTCGATGAACCACGGCTTGAACGGGGCCAGATGCTTCATCCACTCGATTGCCTGCGGCACGTCCCAGACCTGGTTCGCGTCGACCATCATCCGCCGGTCCCAGCCGATCTCTTCACGAATGATCCGGCAGCGGCGGATGTCATCCTGCAGATCACGACCGACCTTGATCTTGAAACAGCTCCACCCTTCCGCCATTCCGCGGCGGCACAGGTCGCGCAGCTTGTCGTCCGAGTACCCGAGCCACCCCGCCGAGGTCGTGTAGGCCGGGTAGCCTTCACGTTCGAGCTGGGCGATCCGCTCAGCTTTGGTCGGTTGGCACTTGCGCAGGATCGCGAGCGCATCGTCCGGCGTCAGAGCATCGGTGATGTACCGAAAGTCGATGCACCGCACGAGTTCCTCCGGCGTCATATCGGCCAGCAGTCGCCACAGCGGCTTCCCCGCAACCTTGGCCCACAGGTCCCAGACGGCGTTGACGACTGCAGCCGTGGCGAGATGGATCACGCCCTTTTCCGGCCCGACCCAGCGCAGCTGGCTGTCCCCGGTGATGTGACGCCAGAACTTCCCCATGTCAGCGGTGATCGCTTCGAGCGTCTGCCCCACGATCAGCGGTCGCAGCGCCTCGATCCCCCGGCAGCAGAGATCGTTGCCGCGTCCGATCGTGAACGTCATCCCATGCCCGGCCAGGTTCCCGTCGCTCGTGTGCAGCACGCAGTACGCCGCCGAGTAATCCGGGTCGGGGTTCATCGCATCCGACCCGTCGAGATGCTTCGAGGTCGGGAACCGGATGTCGTGAACGGTGAGGTCGGTAATCGTCAGGGGCATGGTGCAAGACTCAGGTGGCACGAAGTCGGAGAATCGTAGCATTCAGGCAATCGACTCGCACGGCGGGAAACGGGCGGCTGTCAGGATTACGACCGATTCTGGCGGTTTTCGAAATTCCTGTCAGAATCCTATGATCTGCCTTGATGGTCTCTCCGTAAACGAAGGTGCGGAACTGGCGAACTGTCGCGCTCTCCGTGAACTGGCTGGTTCCCGATGACGATCGTTGTTCAGTGCAGCTGTGGTCGAAAGTTGCGTGCTCCCGATCAGATGGCGGGCAAAGCGGCCTCCTGCGTGTGCGGAAACTCCGTGCCGCTGATCCTGGAGGAGGGGCCTCGAATGTTTGCCGAGGTCGAAGCGGAACTCGGAGAGGCCGACGAGGACGGAGAACTTCCTCCACTCATGCCCCGGTCGCGGGAGAAGAAGTCCGGCGAGAAGAAGCCCGGCGAATCGGTCTTTCGCAGTTCCCGCGGCCGCAACGTTGAGGCGGGCGAACCCGAAGATGAGGGAGCCGGACTGCAGCCTGCTCCCAGACGGAAAAAGAAGAAACGCCGCCAGGACAAATCGTCGACCGCCGAACGCAAACGCCGCAAAGGGCAAGAGTCGCTCCTCGCCGGAATCGGTCGCAGCCTCCTGTTTCCGCTGCGGCAAGAGAGTCTGATCACCATCGGTCTGACTGCGATGGCTTATGGGGTGTTTACGTCCCTGGCCGGGTTCATGAAGTACGGAGCCCTTGGGTTCATCGCAGCTGTGAACATGTTGATCGGCACGCTGATGATCCTGGGGTACTTCCTGTTTTTCCTGCTGCAGATCTTCCGGCTGGCCTCGGTCGATGAGGATGACCTGCCGCTGACGCTGGAATTTGACATGGACCAGATTCGGCAGGACCTGTGGGTCTGGGCCGGGACGATCTGGTGGTGCGGTCTGCCGTACCTGGCCTTTGCGTTGACGCTGGGACGGAATCCTGAGATGAGATCCCGGCTTGAGATCATGGGCCCGGTCATCGGTCTGTGTCTGTTTCAGTTCCCGATGGCCCTGATGTCGACGGCGCTGCACTTGAGCGTGTTCGATGCCAACACATTGTTGGTCGTTACCTCGATCTGGAAGACCGCCCGCGAGTACGTGACCACGACGCTGATTTTCGGACTGCTGCTGGGTGGGGCGGTCTATCTGGGGTATTCGATTCCCCGGTTTCCTTCAACGATTCCGGTGCTGTCCCACATGGGGATGTGGGTGCTGCTGTTTTACGCCCTGACGGCCGGGGCGTATGGCTACGGGAATTTCTACTTCCGCAACCGCTCCCAGCTCGGGTGGTTTGGTGAGTTGCCGAGGCAGATTTAGCTCCCCGGAAGACCGGCATGCCGCAGCGCGTTCACCATCAAACTTCCAGATCGCAAAACTGACTTTCTCCCTCGCATCGGTTACCATTTCCCATTCACCCCGGTCGATCTGACTCGGCTGGTCCCGTCTCCCGTTTCTGAACATCTTCGGTCTTGAGGTTCCTTCGATGACTGCACCCCGTTTGAATCGTCGCCGTTTCCTGGAAACAACGACTCTCGCTGCCGCAGCGGGGGCTGTGGCTCCGCTGTGGATTCCTTCATCGCGAACTTTGGCCGATGACCAGAAGAGCCCGAACTCGCGATTGCGGCTGGGATGTATCGGAACCGGAGATCGCTGGAAGGCTGTCGGCCCCGCAGCCATGAAGTTTGCCGATTGCGTCGCCGTCTGCGATGTCGATGCGAACCATGCCGCTGAAGGCAAAGAGATCTCGGCCAAGATGAACGAGAAGTCGGGCTCGAAGGCCGAGATCGATGTCTACGAGGACTACCAGAAGATCCTGGAGCGCAAGGATATCGATGTCGTCACGATCGTGACTCCGGACCATTGGCACTCGAAGATCGCGATCGAGGCGATGCAGGCTGGTAAGGATATCTACTGCGAGAAGCCGCTGACGCTGACGATCAATGAAGGCAAGCAGATCGTCAAGACTCTGAAGGAGACCAAGCGGGTATTCCAGGTCGGCACCCAGCAGCGGACTGAAATGGGCCGCAACTTCATCCGGGCGATCGCCATGATCCGCGATGGTCGGATCGGGAACGTCAAGAAGGTCACCTGCTCGATCGGCGGGGCTCCCAAGTGCGACGCGATTCCCGTGGCCGAAGTTCCCAAGGGACTCAATTGGGAGAAGTGGCTGGGCCAGGCTCCGCTCGTCGACTTCCGGATGAAGGAAGGCGGCGGCAAGTGGGGCAACAGCCGTTGCCACTATGAATTCCGCTGGTGGTACGAGTACTCGGGCGGCAAGATGACCGACTGGGGTGCTCACCACGTCGACATCGCTTCGTGGGCGATCGGCATGGACCAGAGCGGTCCGACCAGCGTCGGCGGCTGGGCCAAGCACCCGGTTCCGTTCAAGGACGGCAAGCCCCAGCAGGATGACCGCTACAACACAGCCACCGACTTCGACGTCACCGTCATGTGCCCGAACGGCGTCGAGATGCACATCGTCAATGAGCTGAGTGACGAACAGAAGAAGCTGTGCGGACTGGTCAATAAGGAAGGGAAGCTGGAGGGCGGCAACGGCATCCTGTTCGAAGGGGATGCTGGTGTGTTCCACGTCAGCCGCGGCAAGCTGAGCGGCCAGGCGTTCGACGCTCTGAAGGACAAGCCGCTCGCAGAAGATGCGATGGAGAAGGTCTATGGCGGCAAGCTGCCCGAGTCGCATATGGCGAACTTCTTCGACTGCATCGGCACTCGCAAGAACCCGATCTCGGATGTCTTCTCGCACCACCGGGCGATGACGGTCTGCCACCTGGCCAACATTGCGATCCGTCTGGATCGCAAGATCAACTGGGACTCCGTCGCCGAGATGATCACCGGGGATGAGGCTGCGGCGGCCTGGATGGGCCGCGAGCAGCGCAAGGGGTATGAGATCAACGTGACGATCTGAATGATTCGTTAGTCGTTCGCAGAAAGCCCAGGGGGTGAAACCCCTGGGCTTTTTTCATTCTGCGTGCGTGTGCAAGTGGACTACTTGCCCCCCGACTCCAGAAACGCCAGCAGATCGCGAATCTCTTCGATCGTAAACGTATCGAGCAGCCCGCTCGGCATCGGCGAGGTCGGCACGCTCTTGTGCTCGGCGATCTCCTTCTTGTCGATCACGATCACCTTGCTGGCATCGAGCGGGTCGAGGGCCAGCTTGAGGGTCTCCTTGCGGTAGTCCCCTTCCGGGATGATGCGGCCGATGTGCGTCTGCCCGCTGTGCGTCTCGATCGCTTCCTGCCGGTACTGCTCGGCGACGGACAGATTCGGAGACAGGACCGACTCCAGCATGTCCCGGCGGCTGAACCGCCGTCCGACAAACGTCAGGTCCGGCCCCACCGCAGCTCCGCGAATCCCCACGCGGTGACAGCGGCTGCACAGGGCATCGCGGAAGAGCAGCCGCCCGCGCTCGGCGTCCCCCTGCGGACCGTCACTCGTGTGCAGCGCGGCCAACGCATCGATCGTCCACTTCTGCACCAGCGGACGCGGCGGCGGCAGCGGTTCCGGCTCGGGTGGCTTGGGCTGGAGCAGGTCGCCGAGCTCGGCTTTCTCGTCGTCTGTCAGCGTCTTGATCGACTCCTCCCGCAGCCACTTCTCCAACGGAGGCAACCCCGCGCCGCCGATCATGAGCGGGATCGAGTTGATCGTCGCGAACTGCTGCTTGCGAAGTTCGAGAGTCCAGCCGGTCTTCTGATTGCGAAGGGCCAAAAGCCCCGCGATCTGATCCTCCTGCACTCCGCTGGAGAGCAGTTTGTCGGCTGCCAGTTTCGGAAGTTCCTCGGCCCCCAGTTCGCCAAGCAGATAGGCCAGACGACGACGGAGTTCGACGCTGGTGCCCTCGGGGGCGACGGAGAATGGGCGAGTATCAAGGGCCTTCCAGGCTGAAAGGGCCTGTGGAATGAGAAGATCGTGATTCTCGAGTACGTCTTCTTTCGAAGTCTCAAGACAAAGGTTGCAAGTGCGTGCCCAGATAAAGTTATCGGTGATACTCAGATCTGAAAGTCGTTGCTCACTCAGGTAGGTGATGAGTCCTGCGACGTTACTTTGCTGTCGACGCCTGGCCAGCGAAAGGAATGTAACCTTCGCTGCATTTGGGCCTTTATTCGGTGGTGTCGGTGGATCCAAGAGATTATTGATACCGTCTTCAAGAATGCACAAATCGAAGTAGCGAGAAACGGGATCATGCTGGACCTCAGTAATAGCATCAGCATCACCTTCATACCCCCTTTCAACGACACGAAGGCTTGCCGACTGAAGACAGTCTT
Source organism: Planctomycetaceae bacterium (assembly GCA_044337025.1). Lineage (GTDB taxonomy): Bacteria > Planctomycetota > Planctomycetia > Planctomycetales > Planctomycetaceae > TH-plancto1. Next base: position 103,556 of record JBIIOI010000005.1, on the reverse strand, counting down.
TTTCGTGACGTGAAACAACAGCTTGCAAAGGTGTTGATTCGACGAAACTGCTGACTCGATACAAGGCAGAATGCGTTTTTCGTCCACCGGTTATCAAGTACATTGCCCCGTCCAGACCGGTTGCTATATCAGTAACATTGAGCGGTCGTCCGTGGAGGAACGTCTCTGCTGCCACACGATATGACGCACCGCGAGGCATCATATGAACGGCAATGACTCGTCCATATGTCCAGTCCAAGGCGAACAACGCGCGTCGATATGGGACTGGGAACCTAAGGTCGTAGCCAAACATGATCGAGGTCGGAGATGCTCGACCAATGTCAAAAAGTGGCGGGAAGTGATCGGGCTGATCGTGAAAGCGTGGAGGCAACTGACCCGTAACTTCTCGATACCCGCTATCGCCCCAGGATGGTATCTGCAGGATTCGAGTTGGACGATACCAGGGTGTTCCCATGTCGTGTTCGTTGTCAGCATCAAAGGTAAACCACATATCTCCGTTCGTCGCGATTCCGTAGGGATTCCTCAGACCTGCGTGTTCCAAAGAAGTCGTCGTCACAGATCCTTTCTCGACCGAGACACTCACAAACGAACCTTCCTTCTTGGGTGGCAGGAGCTTTGTTTCTCGCAAAGGACTCGTTTCGTCACGAACGCCAACTCCGACTGGAAGATCCACCGAGTCACCATGAATCGACATGATGGTCACGGCATCCCCACTATCACGCCTGATTGCAATATCGTTCCGCCCGTGTCCGACACCGCCCGGAAACTCGCGGAGCTTCGTCACATCCTGCGGCTTCCCCTCGTTATCAATCTTCAGCCGAAACATCGCCTTCGAGTTGTTCGCATTGGCATAGAGCGTCTCCCCGTCGTAGGCCAGGCCGCGGCACTCTTCGAGCTTCACATCCACATGCTCGACCTTTGCGACCGACTTTCGGTCCTCCGCCAGCGTCATCCGTAAGAGCCCCACATCCTCGCGGGAGATCGTCAGCCGCCCCTTGTCGTCAAACGCCATCGCGATCCACGACCCTTCGTTGGGCTGGGCCACGCGGAGTTCGGTGATCTCAAAGCCGGGGGCGAGCCAGAACTTGGGACGGTTTTTGTCGGCCACCTCGCCCTTCGACTGCTGCCACTGCTCGTAGTTCTCGTACGCTGAGAGCGAGATATCCCGCCGAACGATTCCCCACAGCTCCGGTGCCACCTCGCCGCGGTCTTCGACGAGCAGCTTTTCGGTCGTTGACGGTTCGAGCTGCAAGGCACCTGACTCATCCCGACGCACCAGAGACCACGCCTTGTCGGTCGCAAGCGTGGCGACCGCGCCGCTTGCGTACCGCAGCTCCAGCGTGAGGGCGACTCCCGTCAGTTTGTTCGCCTCACGCAGTTCCACTCGCAGCAGGTTCTCGCCCCGCTGCACGGCATCGGTCACATCCAGTGTCTGCAACTGGACAAACGGAGCGACTTCCAGGACCGCTTTCTCGTTGATCGTCACTGTTGCGAAGCAAAAGTCTGCTGCGAACTTCAAAGTGGCTGACTGCAGCGGGCCATCGACTGTGAACCCACGCCCGAGAGTGGATGTGGTTGTCGCCTTGTCCGCAGGGGCAATCCAATGCGGAGCGGACATTTCCCCCGCCGAAACTCCGGCCACCAGCAGAACGACCCAGCAGGCAATCCAGCGAACCATCTCGCACCTCGTCGACTGATCCGGAAACGATTTCCGGAGGATAACTCAACCTTGACGGGCTCAACAGGAACTGACGGCGACGCGGTCGTATTTGCTGCGTGCCCACGAGGCACGTCGGGCAAGCCCGACGGCTAACAGGACCCGACCGAATTCAAACAACCGCGTTGCAGTGACAGGAACTGACGTTCCATCGCGAGCGGGGCACTTGATCGTTAGATTGCCGGTTCACTTGTGGTGTCACCTCGTGTCGCCGGACGGGAATCCCTTCCGGGGACGAATCACTCGCATGTCATTGCGTCATCGTCTGCGTGTCTACTGGCTGATCCTTCGCACCTCAATGGCGGAGCGATTTGCCTACCGGTCCGACTTTGCTCTGGGCACGCTGTTCCGGTTCCTGCCGATTGTCACGCAGATTTTTCTGTGGGGGGCGATTTTCGGCACGATGGATACCACTTCGACAAACCAGATTGCCGGCTACAAGTACGGCGAGATGGTGGCCTACTATCTGCTGGCGATGCTGGCCCGGGCCTTTTCGAGCATGCCGGGCCTGTCGAGCGGGATCGCTCGAGACATTCGCGAAGGGACGCTGAAGAAGTACCTGATCCAGCCGATCGACATGCTGGGGTACCTGTTCTGGTACCGCGTGGCTCACAAGCTGGTCTACTACGCAATTGCGACGATCCCGTTTGTGATCGTCTTTTACCTGTGCCGCAGCTACTTTCCCGGCTGGCCCGATGCGTTCACGCTGGTCGGGCTGGTCGTGGCCCTCAATATGGCGTTTCTGCTGGGGTTCCTGATCGAGAGTCTGCTGGGGCTGATTGCGTTCTGGTTCCTGGAAGTCAGCTCGCTGCTGTTCATCTACATGATGCTGAACTACTTTCTGTCCGGGCACATGATCCCGCTCGATCTGCTGCCGGGCTGGACGCATACGCTGGTGGAGATCCTGCCGTTCAAGTATCTGGCCTACTTTCCGTGCGCACTGGCTCTGGGGAAGTACACACACGCCCAGATGATGCAGGAGCTGCTGCGGGAGTTCGCGTGGATGATCGTCCTGATCGCGGCCAATCGCTGGGTCTTCGCCCGCGGGCTAAGACGGTACGGAGCCTACGGCGGTTAGAGCTGAGGGAGTGGAGCATGCGACGCTTCCATTCCCCACTGGCCACTGCCCATTCCCCACTGCCCTCTGCAACGATTGCGATTGACGCCACTTCCCAATCGTTCGACACTCCCGCGTGAACCAGGTTCAAGGAGGAACCGATGATCGTGAAGGAGCTGCGCCATCGCGTCGAGTATGTCCTGTTCCGGCTGGCGGCCTGCGTGATTGAGGTGCTGTCAGTGCGGCAGACGGTTGCGCTCGCGCGCGGCGTGGCGTGGCTCATGGTCCATGTCGCTCCTCGGAAGCAGTCCCGGTACAACGTCGCAGCTGAGAACATTCGAACGGCTCTGGGAGAACACCTCACCGATCAGGAAGTGCAGGTCTGGATCTCCCGCATGTGGGTCCACTTGATCCGGCTGGTCGTCGAGACCATTCAGCTGCCGCGTAAGCTCAGCCTGCGAAACTGCCGCGAGTCGATCGTCTTTCGCGACCGCCAGGAGGTGGTTCGCCAGCTCTGTGGCGACCGCCCGGTCTTCTTTCTCGGAGGTCACTTCGGCAGCTGGGAGCTCTCGGTCGCGACGTTCGGGATGTTCGGGTTTCCGATGGGGGTGGTGGCCCGTGAACTCGACAATCCCTATCTCAACGAATGGTTCCAGAAGTCCCGCGAGCAGACCGGGCACAAGCTCTATCTCAAGCAGGGGGGCTTCGATGGAATGGTCGAACTGGTTCAGGCAGGCGGGCACATGGCTCTGCTGATCGATCAGGATGCCGGACGCCGCGGCGTGTTTGTGGACTTCTTCGGGAAACCCGCTTCGACCTTCAAGTCGATCGCACTGATGGCTCTGGAATACAAGGCGATCCTGGTGGTGGGCTACGGAGTCCGCCTGCCGGACGACCCGCTGGAAGCCCCCTGGGCCCGCTTTGAGATTGGCTGCGAGGAGATCATCGACACCACGACGATCGTGGCCCGCGATGAAGTCCGCGAGATCACCGAACGCTTCACGAAAGCCCTGGAACGCTCCATCCTCCGCGCCCCGGAGCAGTACTTCTGGGTGCATCGCCGCTGGAAGACCGATGCAGTGACACGCAAGAAGACCAAAGAACACGAAGCCCGCGCCGCTTGAACGACAGTCTCGGGAAACTCCTCACCTCGCCTGCGGATCGCCGATGAAGTCGCACACCGAGTACCTGACATTCCAGCTACCCGCGCGGATGGCGTTTGAGAACATCACGCCGACGATTGCAGGGATCGTGCGCCAGAGCGGGATTCAGGAGGGGCTGTGCCTCGTCAATGCGATGCATATTACCGCCTCGGTCTTCATCAACGATGACGAGCCGGGGCTGCATGCGGATTACAAGAAATGGCTCGAAGGCCTGGCTCCCTTTGACGAGTCACCGCAGCGTTACGCCCACAATCGAACGGGCGAGGACAATGCGGATGCCCACATGAAGCGGCAGATCATGGGGCGAGAAGTCGTCGTGGCTGTCACGGGTGGGAAGCTGGACTTTGGCCCATGGGAGCAGATTTTCTACGGGGAGTTCGATGGCCGCAGGCCGAAGCGGGTGCTGGTCAAGGTGATCGGGGAGTAAGACGAAATCATGCGTCTGGTGATCAAGACCTCCGACGATGAGTTGTGGATCAGTCAACTTCTGCCTCCGTTTCGGTTCATCTCTCCATTCGATGGTCAGGACTTTGCCCTGTTACTCGTGGGCACCGACTCAATATCTTCTGCTGAAGAACGAGAATTCGTCTGTCGGGAAATCGTTCGCCAGGGATGTCGCTATGCCGTCTGTGCAGGCGAACAATGTGAACTCTGGCACGACCTGATCGACGATGCGTATCTCGCGGAGAGTCATGACGATTCGCCTTCACCAGACCAAATGATGATGACGACATGGCATCCCCAGGAGACATTGAATGAGGTCGTCTGGCACTTTCGTGATTGCGCAATCTCCGGTGAGTTCAGGCCGCGGCGATGGCTGGTTTTGATTTTCGGAGGAGATCCCGAGTTGAACCATGAGATTGCATCTCGCGTCAGCGAATGCTTTGAGCTTTAGCTATGATTCTGGGTTGGAGACTCTGAGCATGCCATTTCGGTTCCAGCCATCCGAGCACCTGTCGCTGGCCAGATTCCTGGTGAAGTGGCTGGGGCTGGCGATTCCCCTGGGGCTCATCGTTGGCTCATCCTGCGCATTGTTCTTGTGGTCGCTGGACATGGCCACTGCGGCCCGGCTGCGAAATCCCCATCTGGTGTTCCTGTTACCTCTCGCGGGGATGGCGATTGGCTTTCTCTACGCGACTTTCGGAAAGTCCGTCGAGGCCGGCAACAACCTGATCCTGGAAGAGATCCACAACCCCGCCAGCGGAGTTCCGCTCCGCATGGCCCCAATGATCCTGCTGAGTACCGTCGTGACGCACCTGTTTGGCGGATCGGCGGGGCGAGAAGGAACCGCTGTGCAAATGGGCGGGAGCCTCGCCAGCGGTTTGGGGCGGCTGGTTCCCGGATTGAGCCGTGTCGACTTGCGAACTCTGCTGATGGCCGGGGTTTCGGCCGGATTCGGTGGGGTGTTTGGAACTCCGGTCGCGGGAACAATTTTCGCGATGGAAGTGTTGACCATTGGACGGATGAACTCGGCGGCACTGGTCCCTTGTTTGATCGCGGGAATCGCCTCGGACCAAGCCTGCGTTGCCTGGGGGATTCAACATACCCACTACCAGATCAGCAGCCAATTAGCAGCCGGGCCACAGCTGCACCTGGCTCCGCTCACGCTGATCATGCTATGCAAGGTGATCATCGCAGCTGCCCTGTTCGGCCTGGCGAGTGTCTTATTCGCCGAGATGGTCCACGGGCTCCAACAACTCTTTAAGGTCACCATTCGCAGGCCCATTCTGCGTCCGGCCCTCGGAGGCCTGCTGGTTATCGGGCTCATCTATCTGGTAGGGACCCGCGACTATCTTGGACTCGGAGTTTCATCGACCGAATCGGGGACGGTGACGATCCTGAACAGCTTTCAGCAAGGAGGGGCCCACACGTGGAGCTGGCTCTGGAAGCTGCTGTTTACGGCGGTCACGATCGGCAGTGGCTTCAAGGGGGGAGAGGTCACGCCTCTCTTCTTTGTGGGAGCCGCTTTGGGGAATACCCTGGCTGTGTGGCTGGGGGCTCCCGTGGACCTGTTTGCGGCACTGGGATTCATCGCCGTGTTTTCAGGGGCGACGAACACTCCGCTGGCTTGCACGATGATGGGTATCGAGCTGTTTGGAGGCGAGTATGCGGTCCACTTTGCGGTGGCGACATTCACGGCCTACATCATGAGCGGCCACTCGGGCATCTACCTTTCACAGCGGATCGGAATACCCAAGATCGAGGGCCCCCGGACCGAGGGTACAGTGGTGGAGGGAGAGACTTTGCGTGAAGCCCGGCAAGGCATGCCGCCAGTCATTCCCGATCGCAATATGTGATACGAACCCAGAGTGAGATTTGGGGGGTCTGCCGTTTCAGGAAGCATGGTTCCGCAGAGTCGAGCGATACCCGTTGTCATTCACTGAGTCGCAGAAAGTGGACTCAAAAATTGAGCGTGGGGGAGTGCGGGCCAGCTTCTCCCCCACGCGGTAGCGACCAAAACGGTCACCGACATAACAGTACCATTCCCTGTGTGCATGTAAAGGTTGAAACCGGGAAAAATCTGGCACACATTCCGGATGCGAAGCCGGTAGGCAGAATCACAAAATGTGAACAAAGGATCACATTCTACGGGCAATTCGGCGTCAATTCCCATGAAAAAAAGGAACCGGAGCAGATCCTGCTCCGGTTCCCCGTTCGATGCCTCAGTCATTCCGCGTCCGGGACTAGAACGTGCCCGATTGGACCACGGTGTCGCCGTTACGGACTTGCACAACGTCTCCCGCGACGATGCTGGGGACGGTGTGGCCGAGTTCCGTCTTGCGCTCAATCTTGCCGGCGCCCAGAGCAGAAATCCGAATCGTTCCGAGTGTGATCGTATTTGCACCCGAGATCACAACGACCGTCAGAGTCCTGCCAGCCAGTGGCTTGAGCTTCTCGACTTCGACGCTCAGGCTGCGCTTATTGGGTGGATCGATGCGGTAGCGAGCCTTGCCTTTGCCGCTTCCCTGCAGGGCGATCAGCTTTTCGATTCTTCCTGCCTTAGCGTGAGCGATGCCGGTCAGGGCCAGACTGCTGGCTGCCAGCCCCAGAACAAATTGACGACGATTCATGTGGAACTCCGCGTAGTGAAGTTGAGATGGCGAGTCCCAGAGCGGGACACCTTCAATGGGTATATTACGGTTACGCTCACGCAGATGTTCAGACGCCCCGACAAGATGAGAGCGAATTCACCCAGTTCATCGATTACGCGGGCAAAACCGGTTCTTCTGATGAGCCAAGATCTGGCCTCGGGCAACTTCCGAATGAGTGTGCGGGTTCTCGCGGGCGGTTGCAAGGACTTTGCCTAAGTTCTGCCTCCATCCGCCCGCACACGGTAGAGCAGAATGCTCTAGAAGCTGACATCCTCCAACCGGGAGATACAGACGATTTCATCCTGCCGCAGGCGGGTCCACTTGCGGTTGACCTGGATCCCGTGCCGGCGGGCTTCGACGACATACTGCTCGCGGGTCGTTGTGGTGTCCCGCAAGTCGTGAACGTCGGCGTCTTCAAAGACCAGGTATCGCCCGTCCGCCTCTCGCAGAGTTCCGAGAACGACGAACTGGCTGGAGAGGTCGACGACGACCTCCTGATGCAAGAGCGGTGTCAGTCCCTCATCGGGCATTGTCGGTGTTCTCCATCGGGCTGGCCGGCGCAGCTGACTCATCGGCCTCTAGGCGATTGATCAGCTGATCGCCATTCGTATCGATCTTCTGAAACTGCTCGCGAGTTCCGAGGAACTCGCGCCAGGTAATGTCACCATCCTGGTTACGATCCATCCGCTGGTACCAGGAGGGGCCTTGATTCTGGTTGCGGAGACGAGCTGTCACGGGGCTGTTCATCCCCGGTGCGTTCGGTGCAAAGATCTGGTTTCGGCCATACGAAAACGTCATCCGAAACCGGCTTTCCAGCTCGGATTGAGCGACGCGTTGATCCTGATTTCGATCGACTGCGCCCAGACGGGTATAGCCTTCCTGGACCTCGCGCGGTGTGAGGCGTCGATCGACGTTGGAATCCAACAGCTCAAACAGCGTCTTCCCCTCGTCGGCAATCGTCAGCTCAATGCGGGCCTGAACTGCGATGGCGTCGAAGGCCACGAACGTCGACAGCTCATCGCGATACAACATCTTGTCACCGTTGACGTCCACGTCTCCGAAGGCAGCCGGTAGCTGCAGGCCCGCGAACTCCATCTCGTCCAGATACCCATTCTTGTCGCGGTCGTTCATCAGAAACCGGATCCCATACATGCGCGAGGCGTCTCCCTGCTCGAACTTGTTGTTCAGAGCGGTGACCTCGACGGAGGCTCCTCCCAGGTCGATAGTAGCCTCACGACCGGGCATCGGCTTCCCGGTACTCATTGGAGTTTGCACCGTCACGGACGAGGGACGTTTCTGTCCGAGTGAGGCTGTGATCGTGAGCGCAGGGGGGGCAGCCTTCAGCCAGGGCATGAGTTCTGACTTGGACAGTCGACCGTCCTGGTCCGCATCGATTGCCAAGGGATCGCCAGCCAGCGTCTGGAGCGGAATCGAACCCTCGGCCCGACCGTAAGCCTGCACGATCAGAATCGCAGTCGCTTCGATATCGTTGTCTTGATTGATCGGCTGGAGCGGGGATTCCCGTCGCGAGAGATCCGGGGGCTGTTGACCCGCCCGACGCGGGTAGGGCTGTAACTCGCCGACCGAGACCGCTTCGTCGTCGTCGAGATCGGTCCCGCGAAGAATCGCCATCGCCCCTTGCAGCTCTTCCGCGGAGATGGCCTGATCGCCGTCTCCATCGATTCGGTTGGTCAGCTGGACGCTTTGGGCCAGTCGCGGCGGGCGGGTGGTGACCAGAAACGATGGGCCGAGCTGTCGGTTCACAAACTCAGTCAATTCCTCCAGCGACAACTTCTCATCAGCCGGTGCGGCATCGAACTGTTTCCAGCCATCACCAACGGGCGGGCCAGAGACTTTGCCCCCTTGAGGCAAGGTGGCTGCTTCCGTTGCGGACAGGTGGCTGTCTTTGTCGGTATCGAACCGCGTCATGAGCAGTTCGGCCAGCTTGCGGCGGCGCGAGCTGGGGCCTTCATCGGAAGAGACCCGGACCTCGAGGACCACCGGATGCTGAGGTCCGATAAAGACAACCCGCCACGCATTGTCCGAGGGCGGTGTGGGCAGCTGCTGAGCAAAGCTGGCGGTGCAGGCACCGAGCCAAAGACCGATCGTCAGCAGGATTCTCAGGATCATTCAGGGCGCCGCCAGAACTCACCGCACACTGTGAGAGTACCCCACAGGGGCGGAGCTTTCTATCCCTACGTGGCTGAGGGGCGATTCGTGAGCGCCACGTGGTGATTTCGTCCGGACCGACTCTGCCAGCGAAAAGGGCTCCGACAAAGTCGGAGCCCTTTCGGATTCAGTGTGACCTCGGACGACTTATTCGTCTGGCAACAGGTTCCGCAGAGAAGGAATCTGCGGCCCACCGCCGCCGCCGGGCTGCTGCTGCTCGGCCTCGCTGAGCATCTCGCGACGAGCGGCCAGGATGCGGGCGTGCTCTTCGCGGAGTTCCTGCTGAGCTTCCGGACGGATGCGGACTTCGGACGACTGGTGGTCTTCGAAGCCGGTACCGGCGGGGATCAGGTGACCAAGGATCACGTTTTCCTTCAGACCCACCAAGCCGTCCATCTTGCCCGCCAGAGCGGCTTCGGTGAGGACCTTGGTGGTTTCCTGGAACGACGCAGCTGAGATGAAGCTTTCGCTCGACACAGCGGCCTTCGTGATTCCCAGCAGCTGGGTGCTGGCCTTGGCCGGTCGCGGCTTGGCGTGCTTGGCCGGCTTGCCTCCGTCGGCGGTGATCGCCGCGTTGACTTCCTCCAGCTCGGTCAGCAGGACCATGTCACCGATTTGGTACTCGGTTCCACCCACATCGGTGACGCGCCCCTTGAGCATCACGTCACGGTTCTGGCGGCGGAACTCGAACTTGTCGATGACGATTCCGGGCAGCAGATCAGTATCGCCCACGTCGTCGATGCGGACCTTGCGGAGCATCTGCGACACGACGATTTCGATGTGCTTGTCGTCGATTTCCACGCGCTGGGCACGGTACACGTTCTGGGCCTCGTGGAGCAGGTACTGCTGCACAGCCTCTTCACCACTGACACGCAGAATGTCGTGCGGCACCAGCGGACCGCGGACGAGAGCGTCACCAGCGCGGATCGGGTCGCCGGTGTGAACCAGCAGCGGCTTACCGTGAGGCACCACGTGTTCGCGATCGATGCCGTTCGGACCGTGCACGATGATGACGCGCTTGCCGCGCTTCTTCTCGAGCATGATCTCGACTTCTCCGTCGATCTCGGCGATGACCGCCGGATCACGCGGCTTGCGAGCTTCGAACAGCTCGGTGACGCGGGGCAGACCCCCGGTGATGTCCTGAGTACCACCGGCTTCGCGGGGGTTCTTGGCCAGGACTGTACCGGCGGAGATGTGAGCCCCTTCTTCCACTTCCACGATCGCCCGTTCGGGGATGTAGTAGAAGTTGAGGATCTTGCCCGTGCTGTCTTCGATGACGATCTGCGGGTGCAGGTCGCCCTTGTGGTCGATGACCGTCCGGCGGATGTGCCCCCCGACTTCCTGCTCGACCTTCATCGAGCGGCCTTCGATCAGGTCTTCGTACCGCACCGTACCGCCGACGTCGCTGAGGATCGGCACCGAGTGCGGGTCCCACTGGCAGAGCACCTGGCCTGCGGCGACGGTTTCTTCTTCCTTGACCAGCAGCACTGCACCGTTTGGAATCGTGTACTTCTCGAGTTCACGATCCTTCATGTCGATGATGACCACTTCCCCGTTTCGGGTCAGAACGACGTTCTGACCATCGGCGTTGGTCACGCTGCGGATGCGGGAGAACCGGACCTTACCGGCCTTCTTGGCCCGCAGGTCGCTTTCTTCCAGGTGACGCTGAGCCGTACCACCCACGTGGAACGTACGCATGGTCAGCTGGGTTCCGGGCTCACCGATCGACTGTGCAGCGATGATTCCGCAGGCCAGTCCTTCTTCGACCAGTTGGCCGGTCGACAGGTCCATTCCGTAGCACAGACGGCAGACGCCCAGTTCCGCCTCGCAGGTCATCGGGCTGCGGACCTGGACGCGTTCCAGTCCCAGAGCTTCGATCTTGCGAGCGATATCGACGGTGATCAGCTCGCCTTCGCGGACGATCACTTCGTCGGTAATCGGGTGGACGATGTTCGTCCGGCTGACACGACCGCGGATGGCGTCGGCCAGCGAGACTTCCACGCGTTCACCACGATAGACGACCCCGCGGGTCACCCCCTTGGTGGTGCCGCAGTCGTGAGTCGTACAGACCATGTTCTGGCAGATGTCGGCCAGCTTACGGGTCAGGTAACCGGAGTCAGCCGTCTTCAACGCGGTATCGGCCAGACCCTTACGGGCACCGTGCGTCGAGCTGAAGTATTCAAGAACGGTCAGACCTTCCTTGAAGTTCGACTTGATCGGCGTCTCGATGATTTCGCCGCTTGGCTTGGCCATCAGACCACGCATACCGGCCAACTGGCGAATCTGTTCCATACCACCGCGAGCACCCGAGTCGGCCATCAGGTAGATCGGGTTGACGTAGGCACCCTTTTCGCGAAGGTCGGTTTCCAGCTCGGCCTTCATCGCGGTCGTGATCTGTTCACGCGAGTGAGTCCAGATGTCGATGACCGAGTTGTACCGTTCCTGCTGGGTGATCACACCGCGGTCGTACAGCTTCTGCTGCTTCAGCACTTTGCCTTCGGCTTCGAGGATGTACTTTTCCTTGGTCGGAGGAACGACCAGGTCGCTGATTCCGAACGACAGACCGCTGCGGGTCGACTCGGTAAAGCCGGTCCGCTTCATGCTGTCGAGCAGTTCGATCGTGCGTTTCCGGCCGAACTCCAGGTAGCAGTCGGAGATGACGTGCTGGAGGTCCTTGCTCTTCATCGTGTGGTTGTAGTACGCCATGCCCGGGTAGAGCATGTCGTTGAAGATGATGCGGCCGACCGTCGTCGCGACCAGCGATCCCGATGTGTAGGTGTCCGCGCCTTCTCCCTTGACCCGCTTGCCCTTCGGCAAACGCAGCTTGATGATCGCGTGCCGGACAATCTTGCCCATGCTGTACGCCATCAGTGCTTCGTTCGTCGAGGCAAAGGTCATCCCTTCACCCGGACGACCGGACCGCTTCATCGTGCAGTAGTAGCAACCCATCACGATGTCCTGTGATGGGGAGATGATCGGGGCACCGTTCGACGGGCTGAAGATGTTGTTGGTCGACATCATCAGGGTCGTGGCTTCGACCTGAGCTTCGATCGACAGTGGCAGGTGGACTGCCATCTGGTCACCGTCGAAGTCGGCATTGAAGCCCTTACAGACCAGCGGGTGAACCTTGATCGCGTTGCCTTCGACCAGGATCGGCTCGAACGCCTGAATTCCGATACGGTGCAGCGTGGGGGCCCGGTTCAACAGCACGGGGTGATTCTTGATCACCTCATCCAGGATGTCCCAGACCTCTTCGTCCTTGCGCTCCAGCATGCGCTTGGCCGACTTGATCGTGTCGGCGTGGCCGAGTTCCTTGAGCCGGCGGATCACGAACGGCTGGAACAGCTCCAGGGCAATCTTCTTGGGCAGACCGCACTGGTGCAGATTCAGATCGGGACCGACGACGATCACCGAACGGGCCGAGTAGTCGACGCGTTTACCGAGCAGGTTCTCGCGGAACCGTCCCTGCTTACCCTTGATCATGTCGGTCAAGGACTTCAGCGGGCGATTCGACGAACCGAGAACTGGACGCTTACAGCGGTTGTTGTCGAACAGGGCGTCGACCGACTGCTGCAGCATCCGCTTTTCGTTGCGGACGATGACTTCGGGAGCGTTCAGGTCAACCAGCTTCTTGAGCCGGTTGTTCCGGTTGATGATGCGGCGGTAGAGGTCGTTCAGATCGCTGGTGGCGAAGTTGCCCGACTCCAGCAGCACCAGCGGACGCAGGTCCGGCGGAATCACCGGGACGCAGTTCAGGACCATCCACTCCGGCTTGTTATCACTGTCGCGGAGGGCTTCGATGATCTTCAGACGCTTGATGTAGTCCTTCTGCTTGGCGTCGCTGCTAGTCTTCTTCAGCTCTTCGCGGAGCTTCTTCGACTCTTCAACGAGGTTGATGCCGCTCAGCAGCTTGAAGATCGCTTCCGCGCCCATTTCGGCGTTGAAAGCATCTTCGCCGTACTTGGTCTTGTTCTGCGCGTACTCGTCTTCCGTCAGCAGCTGGCACTTGCGGAGCGGAGTTTCCTTCGGATCGGTGACGACGTACTCCTGGAAGTAGATCACCTTTTCCAGGCTGGTGGTCTTCATGTTGAGCAGAGCGCCCAGGCGGCTCGGCATCGACTTGAAGAACCAAATGTGAACAACCGGAGCCGCCAGCTCGATGTGCCCCATCCGCTTGCGGCGGACGCGGCTGTGGGTGACCTTGACGCCGCAGCGGTCGCAGATCATTCCCTTGTACTTCATGCCGCGGTACTTGCCGCAGGAGCATTCCCAGTCCTTTTCTGGACCGAAGATCCGTTCGCAGAACAGACCGTCGCGTTCAGGACGGTAGGTTCGGTAATTGATCGTTTCCGGCTTTTTGACTTCGCCGAACGACCAGCTGCGGATGTCGTGCGGGCTGGCGAGGCTGATCTTCACAGCCCCGAAGTCGTTGACGCGATCGTAAACACCATCTCCGGCGTTATTGGCGGCGTTGGCAGTGCTCATGGCGATCTCCCGAGAAGGAGTGGATGTGTCAGGGGACAGAACGTAGGACGAGAGGCCGGCCCGACCGGAAGCAAGTTCCGGTCAGACCCGTCGCGAACGCTAAGTGTTCGCTTTCTCCATCTGCACGTTCAGGCACAGACCGCGAATTTCGTTGATGAGGACGTCGAAGCTGGCGGGCGTTCCCGCTTCGAGAGTGTTCTCGCCCTTGACCATCGATTCGTAAATCTTGGTCCGGCCTTCGACGTCGTCGCTCTTGACGGTGAGCAGTTCCTGGAGGATGTACGCGGCACCGTACGCTTCCAGGGCCCACACTTCCATTTCCCCGAAACGCTGACCGCCGAAGCGGGCCTTGCCGCCCAGAGGCTGCTGCGTGATGAGGGAGTAAGGACCGGTCGCACGGGCGTGAACCTTGTCGTCGACCAGGTGGTGCAGCTTCAACATGTAGATGATGCCGACCGTTGTCTTCTGCTCCATCAGTTCGCCGGTTCGACCGTCGTACAGCTGGACCTTGCCTTCTTCAGGCAGTTCGGCTTCCCGCAGAGCTTCGCGGATTCCCTCTTCGGTGGCTCCATCGAACACCGGGCAGATGCAGCGGTAGCCCAGCTTGGCGGCTGCCCAACCCAGGTGGGTCTCGAGAATCTGACCCACGTTCATACGGCTCGGCACACCCAGTGGATTCAGGACGATGTCGACCGGAGTTCCGTCTGGCAGGTAGGGCATGTCTTCGATCGGCAGGATCTTGGAGATCACCCCCTTGTTCCCGTGGCGACCGGCCATCTTGTCCCCGACCGAGATCTGCCGCTTCGATGCGACGTAGACCTTGACCATCTGCAGCACGCCGTTCGGCAATTCGTCGCCGCGCTTCATGCTGTTGTTCTTCAGCTCGGCGTCGTCGATGACGTCCCCGACCAGCGGCCAGCTGTCCTTGAACAGCTTGCGGGCATCGGCCTGCTTCTGCGGGCTGCGGATATCGATCGTGTCGAAGTAGGCTTCGAACCGCTTCGCGAATTCCGACAGGAATTTCGTGTCGTCGATCGAGCGGATCTCGCGGCCATCTTCGTCCGTGACGTGCTTACCGAGGACTCCATCCAGTTCCTTGATGAACTCCTGGAAGCCTGCGGCGACGCGATTGTAGCCTTCCTGCTCGACCTTCTTGACGTCCTGGTCGAACTTCTTCTTGTCGATTTCGTTCAGGCTCATCCGCCGCGAGAACTTCTCGGTGTGAATGACGATCCCTTCGATACCGCTGGGGACTTCCAGCGATTCGTTCTTCACGTCTTCACCGGCCTTGCCGAAGATCGCGTGCAGCAGCTTTTCTTCGGGGGTCAGTTCGGCCTTGGCCTTCGGAGTCACCTTACCGACCAGGATGTCTCCCGGACGGACACGGGTTCCGACATGCACGATTCCGTTGTCGTCGAGGTGGCGGAGAGCCTTTTCGCTGACGTTCGGAATATCGCGGGTGAACTCTTCCCGACCCAGCTTGGTTTCGCGGATTTCGACGTCGAACTCATCGATGTGAATCGAGGTATAGACGTCGTCCTTCACCAGACGCTCGGACAGGATGATCGCATCTTCGAAGTTGAAACCTTCCCACGACATAAACGCGACGAGAACGTTGCGTCCGAGCGACAGGATTCCATCGCGAGTCGCGGCGGTGTCGGCGAGGATCTCACCCTTCTTAACTCGCTGGCCCATCTTGACCAGAGGCTTCTGGTTCAAACAGGTCCGCTCGTTGAGACCGGTAAACTTGCGGAGCGGGTACTTCTTGCCTTCGATCTCGATGCGATCGGCGTCGACGTAGGTCACTTTACCGGCGCGCTCTGCCCGAGGGGTCATGCCGGAGTACTTCGGCACTTCGTCTTCCATGCCGGTTCCGACCAGCGGAGGCTCGGTGATCAGCAGCGGCACACCTTGCCGTTGCATGTTCGAACCCATCAGCGCGCGGTTGGCGTCGTCATGCTCGAGGAACGGAATCAGACCGGCCGAAATTCCGACCATCTGTGCCGCAGCCACGTCCATGTACTGGATCTGCTTCGACTCGACCCAGTGCACGTCGTTGTGCCAACGAGCGAGGACGCGCTCGTCGACCAGCTTGCCCTTTTCGACACGGGTGTCAGCCGGGGCCACCATCACGTTGGCCTCTTCGTCAGCTCGCAGCCACTCGATCTCTTCGCCGATCTTGGTGTTGTGAACCTTACGGTACGGAGAGATCAGGAAGCCGTAGTCGTCGACCTTAGCATAGATCGACAGGCTCGAGATCAGGCCGATGTTCGTACCTTCGGGCGTCTCAATCGGGCAGATACGACCGTAGTGCGAGATGTGCACGTCACGGACTTCGAAGCCCGCACGCTTCCGGTTCAGACCACCAGGTCCGAGAGCCGACAGTCGGCGTTCGTGCGTGAGCATCGACAGCGGGTTCGTCTGGTCGACGACCTGCGACAGTTCGCTGCGCCCGAAGAAGTACTCGATGGCTGCCGAGACGCTCTTGGGATTGATGAGCGACCGTGGGCTCATCTCCTGAACGTCCTTCATCGCCATCCGCTCGGTAACCGTGCGGCGCAGCTTCAGGAACCCCTTGCGGATTTCTTCAGAGGCGAGCTCGTCAATCGTTCGCAGACGACGATTTCCCAAGTTGTCGATGTCGTCCACATGGGCGCTGTTGTCGCCGACGCGGAGCTTGATCAGATAACGGATCGAGTTGATGAAGTCCTCGGCCCGCAAGGTCATTTCATCATCGGGGATGTCCTGACCGAATTTGCGGTTGATACGGAAGCGACCCACGCGACCGAGACGGTAGCGGTTCACGTCGAAGAACTTTTCGCGGAACAGATCCATCGCCTTTTCGAGCTGAGGAGGGTTCCCCGGACGCAGCCGCTGGTAAATCTTCAGCAGCGCCTCTTCGTGGCTGCTGGTCGAGTCTTCCAGAATGCTGTTCAGGATCAGCGGGTCTTCAACCTTGCTGATCACTTCGCAGCTCTTGATACCGGCCTCGACGATTTCCTGAGCCGTCGACTTCATGATCCGATGGCCGGTTTCGACGATGATCTCGCCGAGACGTTCACCATCTGGATAGACGATGTCATCCGCAGCCCACTTGCCGACGAGACCTTCCGCACCGGCCTTCACGACCTTGCAGGTTTCCACCTCGTAGAACAGCTTAAGCAGCGAGTGACTGGTGCTGTACTGCGCCTCCATGGCCCGGAGCAGCGTCATCGCCGAGAAGCGACCGCTCTGGTCGATGCGAACGCCGAGCGTTTCCTTCTTGCTGACGACGAACTCAATCCAGCTCCCGCGTTCCGGAATCACGCGACAGGAATAGGTGCGTCGTTCGCCTGGCTCTTCCGACTTTACGAAGTCCACACCGGGTGATCGGTGCAGCTGGGAAACGACGCAGCGCTCGGCACCGTTGACGATGAATTCACCGCCACCCAGCATGATCGGGATATCGCCAAGGTAGACTTCTTCCTCGATCGGCTGCTCCTTGACCAGCCGCAGCCAGATACGGAACGGCATGCCGTAGGTCAGTCGCAGCTGACGGCACTCCGTCGGCGTGTAGCGCGGCTTTCCGAGCTCGTACTTGACGTACTCCAGCCGAAACTGCCCGTCGTTACTGACGACGGGGAAGACTTCGCGCAGAATCTCTTCCAGACCTTGACCTCGTCGCTGATCTGGGCGACGATCCAATTGCAGGAAGCGGGCGTAGGATTCGGTCTGGATCTGAGTCAGATCGGAGAGGTCGAACCCCCCAGGCAAAGTGCCGAAGTTACGAACTTCGTTGGCCTTGATGTAGCGTACGGAGGGAACCGGCATGCCAAATCCTCACTGCTGGCGGACACTCAACACGATCCGCGGAAGCCAGTTGCCAAGCTGTCCGCGAATCACACTTCGACGCGGACGGGATCAGCTCAAGCCATTCGCTGGCGAGCTGTAAGCGTATACCGGACTAGACCCATCACAGCGAATGTGATGGAATTTACGGTGGTGCGAGCTGGCAATGCGTGCCGAAGAAAGAGTACGCATCGAAAGAGAACGCAACATCGGATGGTAAAGTCGCAAGGAGCCATACTCCCAAGAACGGTGAATGAGGCGGGCCCACCGCATTCACAACAAGCAGTCTGCGACACGCAGGGAACCAGACCCCCACACGGAGGGAACAGTTCGGAAGCTGCTCAAGAGAACGAAAACAAACCGAGAGGTGCAGTCGTGAGGCCACACCCCTCGGGTTTGGATTTCGCGCTATCAAGCCCTCCAACGCCGATTCCGAAGTATCGACACTGGAGTCGTCAACGTCAAGTCACAGGGTTTCTGGCAAAAAGTTTTATGCCAAATCCCCGCGAAATCAGACTACTTGATCTCGACCTTGGCGCCAGCTGCTTCCAGCTCGGCCTTGATCTTGTTGGCTTCTTCCTGAGGAATGCCGGTCTTGACGGGCTTCGGAGCCCCTTCAACCAGATCCTTGGCTTCCTTCAGCCCCAGGCCGGTAATCGTGCGGATCACCTTGATGACTTCCAGCTTCTTCTCGCCGAACGACGCCAGGATGACGTCGAATTCCGTCTTGGCTTCGGCAGCGGGTGCCGCAGCAGCTGGACCAGCAGCCACAGCGACAGCAACTCCGCCCGCCGGCTTGATGCCGTGGACTTCTTCGAGGTAATCGGCCAGGGCCTTCGCCTGGAGGAGGGTCAGACCCACAATCTTGTCACCAAGATCCTTGGTGGCGGCGTCGAATTCACGAGCTTCGGACATCGGAAAGTTCTCCCAGAAATCGGGCAGACCGCCTGAGTTCCCAGGGGCTGCAAACACACGAGACGTTGATCCATTCCTCGCTGACACAGCGAGGGCAGTTGCATGACTAGGCGGCAGGTTCGCCTTCCTTGTCCGCGATCGACTTGATTTGACCAGCGACGACTCCACCAGCTCCAAGCAAGGCGCCGGCGAGACGTGCTCCCGGAGCCAGAATGAGGCCAGCAATCTTGCTGAGCAGTTCGGGGCGACCCATGCTCTTGCTGAGGTCGGTGACCCCGGCAGCATTGAGTGGCTGTCCATCCACGGCTCCGCCGCGAACGACGATGAGATCTTTGCTCTCTCCGGCGATCTTCACGATCTCCCGAGACAGTGCGACCACATCTTCGCCACCCCAGACCAGAACGGTGGGGCCAGCCAGCAGAGAATCGAGACCGGTCACACCGTTTTCTGCCAGGGCAACACGTGCGAGCGTGTTCTTAACCTGCAGAATCTTGATCCCCTTTTTCCGCAACCCGCTTCTCAGCGAATTGTCACGGACGGGGTCAAGCTTGGCGGTGTTGAGCACCAGCAGATCGCGCGCTCCGCCCAGTTCGGTCCGGATTACGTCGATCATCAGTCGTTTGATGGCTTTGCTCATACGTCACCTGTGTTCGCCAACCCGGTGTCGAAGCGACCTATCGCTTCTGCCGACTTGCGTCGTTCCGACCCGGCGATTCTCCGATGGTTCACTCTCCCGCAGACTTGCGGGGCCACGATTCAATGACCAGCCTGTTCGCTGGTCAAACTCTAGAGGGTTGCTGCGATCCGAACACCCGGACTCTGAGTCCCGGAGACAGTCACGCTGCGAATGTATTGTCCCTTGGATGTGCTGGGCTTCAGGTTGCGAATGTGCTGAAGCATCGCCTCGACGTTCTCAGCGAGCTGCTGCTCGGAGAAAGACATCTTGCCCACGACGCAATGCACGATACCGTAGTCGTCGTTTCGGAACTCGACCTTACCGGCCTTGTACTCGCGAACCGTGTTGGCAACGTCCTGAGTCACCGTCCCTGCACGGGGAGACGGCATCAAACCGCGGGGTCCGAGGATCTTACCCAGCGGACCGACCACACCCATCATGTCAGGAGTGGCGATCGCAACGTCGAATTCGGTCCAGCCTTCCTTGATCTTGTCGGCCAGTTCCTTACCGCCAGCGAAGGCTGCTCCGGCCTTCAAAGCCACGTCAACGTTCGGCCCCTGGCAGAACACCAACACGGTCTTTGACTTGCCGATACCGTTCGGCAGCACGATCGAACCACGGACAATCTGGTCGGCTTGCTTCGGGTCGATTCCCAGTCGCATCGCCAACGAAATCGTCTGATCGAACTTGCAGGCCTTCACGCCCTTGGGCAGATCGGCTTCAAACTTCTTCAGGGCCGCGACTGCGCCTGAAACGTCCAGTACACCCACTTTGCTGGAGCGTTCAGTCAGAACCTTTTGTCGCTTTGACAACCACATGGTCAGCCTCTCGGGCGAATGTTAACGTAAGGCACAGAACAGAGTCTTGACTAGTCAGCGAACTGACTAACCAACGACTTCGATGCCCATACTCCGAGCTGTGCCGGCGATCACTCGGCACGCCTCGTCCAGTCCTGATGAGTTCAGGTCGGCCTGCTTGGCCTTGGCAATTTCGATGACCTGAGCCATCGTGACCTTGCCCACTTTGTCGGTTCGAGGGTTAGCAGCCCCCTTGGCGATTCCGGCAGCCTTCTTGAGCAGCACTGGAGCCGGAGGGCTCTTAAGTACGAACTCGAAGGAACGGTCGCTGTAGATCGTGATCAGAGCCGGGACGATCATCCCGTTCAGATCCTTGGTCCGATCGTTGAATTGCTTCACGAACTGACCAATGTTGACCCCGTGAGGTCCCAGTGAGGTACCGACAGGCGGAGCCGGTGTGGCTTGACCGCCTGCGATCTGAACCTTGACTTGTGCGGTGACTTGCTTGGCCATCGAAACCACCCAAAAAGAATCGCCTTGAAAACACCCCGGCTTCCAAGGCGTCTCGCTGCTTGTTGACGGTCAGTCGGCTAAACCTTCTCGACCTGCCAGTGTTCGAGTTCGACTTCGGTCGAGCGACCGAAGATCTCGATCATGACCTTCACCTTGCCGGTATGGTCATCCAGAGAGTGAACAGCCCCTTCGAAGTTCTCAAACGGGCCTTCTTTCACCTTGACTGCTTCGCCAACTGTAACGCTGAACCGGAACACCGGAACGGGCGTCTTCGTTGTCTTAGCATTCGCGGCTGCGGCAGTTGCCCCCGCATCTTCTCCGTCTTCGGCCACTTCGGTGACAGTTTCCTGGCCGAGCAACCTCTTCACTTCCGACTCGGGCATTGGCATCGGCTTGCCGCCGGCGCCAGTGAAGTCTCCCACGCCCCCAGTCCCCAGAACGAGGTACCAGGTCTCGTCGGTCAACCGCATCCGGATCATCATGTATCCGGGGAACAGCTTCTGCTCCCGAACCTTCCGCTTCCCGCCCTTGGTCTCCACGACCTTCTCAGTCGGAATCACCACATCGCCAAAGTCAGCCTCCAGGCCTTCCATCTTGATTCGCCGCAAGAGCGAATCTCGAATCGACTTCTCGCGATTGCTCTGGACCTTCAGGACGTACCACAACATGTCATCCGGGGTTCCGGATGGAGTGGCATCATTGGCTGGAGGTTCAGTGCTCATTGGAGGGGCAAATATTCTGGGGGATAAGCCTGCGGGATGCAAGCGATCGCCGTGTCTTTTCTTTTTCGAGGCTACTTTGTGGCTTGAACTCTGAGGAATCCGATGAATTCGAAGAGGTAAACCCATACGAAGTCACAAATCCACAGGAATCCAGCTGCAATGACCATGGTCACCAGGACCACGCCAGTCGCCCGGAACAGATAATCCCACGTGGCCCAGTTCACTTTATCCAGTTCACCTTGCACGGCGACCAGGAAGTCAGCAAACCGAGGCCAATGAATCAGTCGATACGATCCCCATGCACCGAGTGCGAACAACAGGGCTGGCAGTCCCAGCCGTAATCCCGCTGCGGCATCGCTGAGATAGGTATCCGACAGCTGAAAACAGCCAATCGCAATTCCAGCCAACAGCACTGCCAGAGTGATCTGGCGCACCAAACGTCCCTGAGAACGCTTGTGAACCCCCGTAGAGGTCAGCGTAGAGAAGAGCGATGGATCTTCAGCGGCGGTCGACATGTCGCTCCCGTTGCCAAGTTGCCTGGGTGGCAGCTTGCTGGCGAATGGGTGGAAAGGCGAATGAGTTCAGAAGCCAGGAAGCACGGGCGGAGGGAATCGAACCCGCAACCTGCGGATTTGGAATCCGCCGCTCTGCCAATTGAGCTACGCCCGTATCCATCCAAGTGTGCCCGGAGGCACGCTTGGTTGAACCAGCTTACTTCTTCCGCGATTCTTTGTGGCTGGTGTGCTTTCGAAGTTTCTTGTTGTACTTCTTCAGCTCCAGCCGCTCAGTTCCGCGGGTTTCCTTGATGGTCCGGTAGTTGCGATCACCGGACTCCGTGCATTCGAGCCAGACGTATTCACGCACAGCTTGGTCACTCCGATCAAAACACAGAAACCGCCCGACTCATGAAGCCGGGCGGTTAACCTGCGTCTGGTGAACTACTTGATGATCTTGGTCACGACGCCCGAGCCGACGGTGCGGCCACCTTCGCGGATTGCGAAGCGGCTACCTTCGTCCATGGCGACCGGCTTCTGCATTTCGACTGCCAGCTTGACGTTGTCGCCAGGCATGCACATCTCAGCGCCGTTCTGCAGCTTGACGCCGCCGGTCACGTCGGTTGTGCGGAAGTAGAACTGCGGGCGGTATCCGTCGAAGAACGGAGTCTTACGACCACCTTCTTCGGCCTTCAGGACGTACACTTCGCACTCGAACTGAGTGTGAGGCTTGATCGAGTTGGCGGCGCACAGCACCTGACCACGCTCGACATCGTCCTTGCCAGTACCGCGGAGCAGGAGGCCGACGTTGTCGCCGGCGATTCCCGAGTCCAGGGTCTTGTTGAACATTTCGACGCCGGTGACGGTCGTTTCCTGCGGATCACGCAGACCGACGATCTGGATCTTTTCGCCGACCTTGATCATCCCGCGCTCGATACGTCCGGTGACCACGGTACCGCGACCGTCGATCGAGAAGACGTCTTCCACAGCCATCAGGAACGGCTTGTCCTGCTCACGCTCTGGCTCAGGAATGTCCTTGTCCAGGGCGGCAACCAGGTCGGTGATGCACTGCGAAGCTGCAGGGTCAGCTGGGTTGGCGTAGGCTTCCTTGGAGTTTCCGCGAACGATGCTCACGGTGTCGCCGGGGTAGCCGTACTTGTTCAGCAGGTCGCGGATTTCCATCTCGACCAATTCGAGAAGTTCCGCATCGTCGACCAGATCCACCTTGTTGAGGTAGACGACCAGAGCGGGCACGTTCACCTGGCGGGCCAGGAGGATGTGTTCCTTGGTCTGCGGCATCGGGCCGTCAGCTGCGGAGACCACGAGGATCGCGCCGTCCATCTGGGCGGCACCGGTGATCATGTTCTTGATATAGTCGGCGTGCCCTGGGCAGTCGATGTGTGCGTAGTGGCGAGTTGGGGACTCGTATTCCACGTGCGACACAGCGATTGTCACGGTCTTGGTGGCATCGCGAACGGTACCGCCCTTGGCGATATCCGCATACGACTTCAGCTTGGCCAGACCTTTTGCCGACTGGACTGCGAGCAGAGCTGCAGTGGTCGTGGTCTTGCCGTGGTCGATGTGGCCGATGGTCCCCACGTTGACGTGAGGCTTAGTCCGATTGAATGTTTCCTTTGCCATGACTCGTGCTCCAAACCCCCTTGAGAGTTTCGATTCCTTCGGGATCCTGCAACCCGCAGGCTGCTGACTGACGAACTGTTGGGCGAAACGGCACACTGCGGACACAGATGCCGCCGCCGACCTCACCTCACCGGCCACACACCGGTAAGCTACTGCTGGGATTCGAACCCAGGACCTCGTCCTTACCAAGGACGCACTCTACCAACTGAGCTACAGCAGCGGTTGCCTGAAGTTGGACTTCAGAGCGGGTGATGGGAATCGAACCCACGTGGCCAGCTTGGAAGGCTGGAACTCTACCATTGAGCTACACCCGCGATTGTCGGAACGACCGGGGCGTCGCTCCTCGCGTCTCTCGATCCTCCGTCCGCCGACGAAAAATCGAGGCCACACCAAATTTCTCAGGGTTTCCACACCCAGCCTCGGGCACGATTGCCAGAGGGCAGTGGGGGCGGCAGGATTCGAACCTGCGAAGGCATTGCCACCAGATTTACAGTCTGGCCCCATTGGCCGCTCGGGCACACCCCCATCGTTCCCGTCGCCGTTAGGTGTTGCCACCAGCGGACTTCGAGACAGAGCTAGCGGTGGGAGTCGAACCCACAACCGCCGGTTTACAAAACCGGAGCTCTGCCGTTGAGCCACGCTAGCGGCGTTTACCCCCCGGACACGGAAGGGCGGAGTATACACGACCACTTCCGCCTTGCAAGGGGACTGGAATTGTGGGAATTTCCCGAATCCGGTCAAGCGGACGGAGTTGCCGACCGGGCAAATTCTTCGCACTGGTTCCCGCAGAACCGTCAGGTTTCTGCCGTCACCGGGCGACACTTTCCCAGACGTTCACTCCCCGTGTCGTCGGAATCCAGACAACAGGATGTTCACTTGGGTTCGGAAAATCTATCTCCCGAAAGTTCATTCCGACTGCGACTTACGGCGGAGTCGCTACGAGCTGGCCTGGCGTTGATGGCAGTTGGCCTGTTCGCCTGGACCAGCCGGAATGGCCCTCCCAGTCTTTCCGTTGGACTCTCGGTCCTGGCTGTGACAGCCTCTTGGCTCCTTGCAGCTGGGGTCGTTTGGCTGGGGGGGCGTTGCCCGCTTGTCGCCTGGCAGGACTGTCTGGCTCCGGCAGGAATTTCGATAATTCTGGCTGGCAAGGGCCCCGCCGGATTCGCCGTCGGATTGGGTTTCGTGGTACTCGGCATGACCACTGTGATCCTGGCAAGTGCCCTTCGGCAGCACGAACGCTTGGTTTCGACGGTGTCCCCGCGAATCGAAACACTGGCCCTGAGCCCTCAGCCCACGCCCCCCCCTCAGACCGAATCTCCTCGAAAAGAGATTATTGAGCCGGTTGTGGCCTCTCCTACCGCTCAACAACAAGAAGACATCGCCCGCGAGGCACCGGTTCAGCCCGTGGTTCTGATTGATGAGCCAATTGCTGAATCGTGGACTCGCCGCGAGCACGACGGAGAAGTGTCGATCGAAGCTGTGGTGCATGCCCGCTTCGCCGCCGGAGCCCGCCAGACCACAGTGCATCTGCCGTTCATTCCGCCGCTCCCTGCGCTGCCGACCATTGAGACCGAGCCGCTGGACTCTGGATCGGAGATCGATACCAAGATCGAGTCGGCTTACCGACACGGAGCCCGCCTGAGCATCACGCGGTCGACGACTGGCCCCGCCGAAGAGGTTCCGCTCGGCGTCGTTATCTATACGTCCGCCGACGAAGAGGTAGAATCCCTGTAGCGTCACTCCGCGAAGCCAACAGGTGCCTCATGCCAGTCTATGTCTACGAGATCATCCAGCCAGACGACTCGCCCGGTCCCACCTTTGAAATCGTCCAGCGCATCTCCGACAAGCCGCTGACCGTCCACCCCGAGACCGGTGAAGCGATCCGGCGCGTGATCCAGCCCCCGTTCATTGGCGGCACATGGTCGGATGGCTCGATGGGGAAGAAGATGAAGGACGAGAAGAAACTCGGCCAGCAGGGCTTCACGAAGTACGTCAAGGCGGGCGACGGGATCTACGAGAAGCGCTGCGGCAAAGGCCCCGACATCATCTCTCGCGATCAAAAGGCCGACAGCTCCGGATTCGGCCATCTGGATTAGACCGAGTGGGCATCGAGTTATTTTTTGACATTTTTTGATCTGACGTTGACCCATCTGCGTATGGTCTCAATCGAACATTTCGACGCCTGCCTCCGGTGAGGCAGTGTCTTTCGAATCTGTTGCGATATTGAGGAATCACTGATGGATCTGACCGTCTTTTCTATGTCGCTTCCACTCGCCTCCATTCCCCACGAGATGCAGGCCCTGGGCTATGCCTTGCTCGGGACCGCTGCGTTCGGACTCCTTGGAGTATTGCTGATGCTGGCCGGCTTCAAGGCCTTCGAAGTTTTGACCAAGCGGCTGGATGTGGAGAAACAGCTTGAAGCCGGGAACATGGCTGTGGGCGTGACCGTTGGCTCACTGCTGCTGGGTGTCAGCGTGATCGTCGTGGTGTCGATGCGGTAGCCGCCTCGCGCAATCTTCACTCAATTCAGGATACTTCCATGAAACGCAGTCGACTTGTTTCGCTGACATTACTAACGCCGGCCATGCTGGCGTTTGGTTGTGGACAACAACCACCGCCGCCGATGCGGCCCGTGGCACGCGTGGCCAATCCCAACGATGGCGAACCCGTGCAGTGTGACGTTCCTGCCAAACCGGGTGAGCCCGCCAAGCAACCGTGTCCGCCGGGACAGGCCACCGGTGCGCAGGGGGCGACGACGAATCGCTCCCACAGCACCTACTTTCATCGCCCGATCTATCGCCCCAGCTATTTGCCCAGCGGTTCCGACTCTACAAGCGACACCTCGTCGGTCCGCTCGACCAGTCCATCGAGCAGCGGCAGCACTCGTTCCACTTTTGGTGGCTTCGGTTCGTCCGGTAGCCGTATGTCAGGAGGTTCGTAATGCGTCGTATCATCGCCCCACCACGCATCGACTGGCAGCAGTCTGTCGAAGAAATTGGGTTCACGTACCATACGATTGATGGCGATCTCTATTGGGATGAAGCGTGCTGGTACGAGTTTTCGCTGCGTGAGATCGAAACCATTGAAGCGGCAACGAACCGCCTGCATGAAATGTGTCTGGAAGCGGTTCAGACCATCCTGGACCAGGATCGTCTCGACGAGTTCGGCATACCGACAGAGTTCCACGACTGGGTCCGGGCCAGCTGGGATCAGGATGAACCGACGCTCTACGGTCGATTTGACCTGGCGTGGGACGGTCGCTCGGCTCCCAAAATGCTGGAGTACAACGCCGATACTCCCACGGCTCTGTTCGAAGCTGCGGTCGTGCAGTGGAACTGGCTGGAGTCACGACATCCGGGACTGGACCAGTTCAACAGCCTGCATGATGAACTGATTGCCGCGTGGACCTGGCTGCGGCAGCACGGGCTGTCGCAGCTGAGCTTCGCAGCCACGGAGGGGCACGAAGAGGACTACGGCAATGTGACCTACCTGCGCGACACGGCGGAACAGGCCGGGATCGTGACCGACTATCTCGACATGCCGCAGATCGGACATAACCGTCGTCTGGGAACGTTCGTCAAACCGGACGACACTCCGATCGATACGATCTTCAAGTTGTATCCCTGGGAGTGGATGTTCGACGAGGAGTTTGCGCCACACTTGCTGACCTCGACCACGCAGTGGTTTGAGCCGCCGTGGAAGATGCTGCTGTCGAGCAAAGCGATCCTCGTCGTGCTGTGGGAATTGTTCCCGGGCTGCGAGAATCTGCTGCCCGCCTCCTGGGAGCCCCTGCGCGGAGACTATGTCCGCAAGCCGATGCTGTCCCGCGAAGGCAGCAATATTCAGATCGTCCGAGGCGGGCAGATCGATCTGGAGACAACAGGGCCCTATGTCGATCAGCCGGTGATCTATCAAGCGCACTGTTCGCTCCCGAACCTGGGACGCGGGCATGCCGTGCTGGGCAGCTGGATCATTGGCGACAAGGCCTGTGGCCTGGGGATTCGTGAAGACGAGAACCCGATTACGCACAATACCAGCCGCTTCGTTCCCCACCTGATCCGGTCTTAGAATTCGAAAGAGTTCTGGAGCCCCGGATTTCCTGGAGCCGCCTGATGCCTCCTGTTCACCGCTTGCTGATCACGCTCGACCCCTGGCTCAAACTGCTCGTGGTGGGTGGAACGTTGACCTACCTGATCGAGGTCTCGACGGGCAGCACGCAGGCTGCGACCGCCCACCCGGCTTTCTGGTGGATTCACGGCTTCATCGCGGTCTGTTTCACGATCGAGTACGTCCTGCGCTGGATCGACGATGCTCAAGACAGCTACGGCTGGCACTATCCGCACTCGCCGATGGGGATTATCGACCTGCTGGCGATCGCACCCTTCTGGATCGGCACCGGGCTGCCGCTCCAGTCGCAGCACATCGTCAGGGCGCTGCGGGTATTCCAGCTATTGAAGTTCTTTCGCTACTCGCGATCGCTGCAGCTGGTCGCTCTGGGGTTCTACCGGGCTGTCCCCGCTCTACGCCCGCTGGGATTCTCGATGCTGGTGATTGGTCTATTCTGCTCGGTCGCGATCTTCGAGACCGAACATCCGGCGCAGCCCGACAAGTTCCGGAATCTGTTCGATGCCCTCTACTTCACGATGGTCACCGTAGCGACTGTGGGCTACGGCGACTTGAGCCCCATCACCACCCCCGGACGCATCACGGTGATGTTCACGTTTGTTTCGGCTCTGGCGGTGTTTGCGGGGATCCTGGGTGTCCTCGGGGCCAGTTTCTTCAAAGTGATGGAAGAAGAGATCGATCCGAACATCGACCCGCTCGAAGAGTTCCGCAAGGAGCGGGAGAAACACCTGACAGCTCGAGCCGCCGTGAGTCCTGCGAAGAACCTGTAAACCTCACGAGGCCGCGTTTTGCAGATAGGCCAATTGATCGGGAGTCGCTTCGAGAGTCGCCCGCGAGGCGGCGTCGATGATTGCCGTTTCGTCGATCCGAGTCGGCTGCCCATTCTCGGCAGGGCCCAGCGTGACTCCGAACAACGAGGCACCACGGAAGACGGCCCCACGGAGGTCCGCGCCGCGGAAGTCCGCCCCTTCCAGATCGGCCGGGGCACCGCTCGAATCGGGGCCGAAGCTCGCTCCTCGCAGATCGGCGAGCTGCAGGTGTGCCCCCGAGAGATTCGCTCCGTTGAAATTAGCCTGCCGCAGGTCGGCTCCCTCGAAGTGAGCATCGCGCAGCTTGGCTCCTGTGGCCTGTAGCCCCTGCATGTCGAGACCTGCAGCTGCGATTCCGCGCAGGTCACGGCGCTCGAAGTTTCGCGAGGTCACGAGTTGCCTGACCGTCTGCAGATCGAGATCGGCGGCCAGAAACCGCTCTTCTTTCCAGGGGTCAGCCCCGTTGTGATATCCCGCGTGAGACTCCCAATAACCGAGCCGATCCTCAGTGAGCAGTTCGATGCGGCACACCCACTTCAGGCTCTTGTAAAAGTACTTGCCCGGAACCACGACGCGAATCGGCCCGCCGTGCTCTCTCGATAGCGGAGCACCTTCCGCATGCGTTGCCAGCAACGGGTCGAGTTCGCGAATCGCAGGCAGCGGCAGCGAGGTGGAGTGCCCGCGATCGCTGTGAGACACGAATGAGATGAAACGGTGGTGACTCGGTTTTTTCTCCCTCTCCCCAGGATCGGTTGGAGAATCCGCAGAGGGGCCAGTTGTTCCCCCCTCACCCCGACCCTCTCCCCCGCTGGTGAGTTCTCGCCGCAAATCGCATCGATCGCGGGGGCGAGGGAGAACGGACTCCTGAGACTCCGATGCTCGTTGGACAGATGCGGGAGCCGCACTCCATTCCAGCAGATCCAGCAGCCGCACGCCGCGAAACTCCATCGCTGGCCGCGACCAGCGTGTGACGCAGTGAACATCAATCTGCCGGGTCACCTGTGGGAGTTGAGACAACTCACCCAGAGTCCAGCACTGCGAGCCGCGCACCAGCCCAACGACCTCGACGGTCCATTCCCCCGCCAGCGGAGCGGGTGAGCGTTCCCCCACAACGGGCCACTTGCCGGGGGCCACGAGTTGCTGACCAGGAGGAAGCGGGGCGGCATCCGGCACTACTTGGTCGCCTTCTTTTTCGCAGCTGTTTTGCTGGCAGGCATGATGCCATTTTCTTCCAGACGGGCCTTCACGATCTTCTTGATCAGAGTCACCGGGAGCGGCTTGTCAGGCTGAAACCGGATCGTCCCCTTGCTGGTGTCGAATCCGGCCAGCTCAGTTGCGAACAGATCGATCATCGATCCGCTCATCGGATAGAAAGCACAATGTTTGGCTGTGGCCCCGAATGCCACCAGCTTCTTCCCTTGCTGAAAGGCTGGAATCCCGTAGCTGATGCACTCCTGGGCCTCCGGGGCAGCGGCTTGTATCGCCTTGCGAACCTTTTCGAGCGCGGCCCGCTGCTCAGCTGTGACCCTCGTCAGATAGTCATCAATCGTCGGCATCTTGGCGGGCACAAAGACATCCTGAAGGGGCGGGAGTTGAGCGGGAAGAAGACTCGCTTGCAGATGCACCAGCACTCCGAGTCATCGTTTCCGTGTCAGGGAAACAATATCGACTGGCCGCGCCGCCCGTAAACTCCCTGGCCCGACGGCCCCCATTCCACGGGAAACGCGCGAATCGCCACGTGGATTGACTCCCCTTCGGAGCTTGATAGCATGCGGTCGGTACTGGGTGCTTGAGGGTGTGTTGCCTTCGAGAGAATAGGGAAGACGGTGCGAATCCGTCGCGGTCCCGCCGCTGTATCCGGGGACAAGCGTTGCAAGCTGCTCGTGACGGGCAGCAACCACTGTGTTCGAGGTCGAACTTCGACCGCCGACAGACCGGCTGACAATGAGGTCAGCTCCACTGCTCGGAAGGAACATGGGAAGGTGTGACGTCAGGACGATCCGGGAGTCAGAAGACCTGCCCAGTCAGTAACTGGTTTGGCCTCGCGTGAAACGGGAGCCGACCGGCGAGGTATCGTTGCCGACATCGCTCGGCTGCGAATCGCTGTCGTGCCGCCGCTTGCGCGAGTCCTCCTGACACGAGGATTGTCCGATGCGAATGAATGGGTCCCGCCGCGCGCGGGGGT
Source organism: Planctomycetaceae bacterium (assembly GCA_044337025.1). Taxonomy (GTDB): domain Bacteria; phylum Planctomycetota; class Planctomycetia; order Planctomycetales; family Planctomycetaceae; genus TH-plancto1. Next base: position 73,168 of record JBIIOI010000005.1, on the reverse strand, counting down.
TTACGCTGATTGAACTGCTGGTGGTGATTGCGATTATCGCGGTCCTGATTGCTCTCCTGCTGCCCGCTGTGCAGCAGGCCCGCGAGGCGGCGCGGCGGACTGACTGCCGCAACAAGCTCAAGCAGCTGGTGCTGGCGGTCCATAACTACGCCGACAGCTACAACGAGCAGTTCATTCCGTACGTGACAGAAGACTCGACGCGAATGAACTACCTGCTGACCTACTCAGGAAATCAGGGCAAGGCTCGCCACTGGTTCGGGACGGTGAACTACGACGAGCCGAATCCGGATCTCAAGCTCGACTTCCCCGACAGTCCGCTCGCTCCCTATATGGAGACCAACTATCAGGCGTTCCAGTGTCCGAACTTCGGTCCTGGTCAGATTGAGCGCATACAGTTCGGTCGGGTCTCCACGGGATATGGATACAACGGGAACTTCTTGTCTCGGTCCTCGGGCGTGCAGTATGCACCGCCGACGTGGGCTCCGGCTCCCAGCAGCAAGCCACTGGCTCGCCGCTTTCGCGATGTGGGTCAGCTGACCCAGACGATCATGTTCGCCGACAGCGCGGGGGTGTTCTGCACCGACTGGACCTGCGCCGCCAGTGAAGTGCGGGAGAACTGGCTGTTGGAACCACCGAGCAACGACTTCCCCACAGTCCACTTCCGTCACTCAGACGCAGCCAACGTGGCGTTCGTGGACGGCCATGTCGAAACACGCGGTCGCGGATGGCTGGCCCCCTCGTTCGGCGATGTCGCCAAGATGGAGAAGGTTCGATTGGGATACGTTGGCGATCAGCTGCAGGATGCCCAAAAGCAGGACGAGTTTTACGATCTGTTCTAAGAGCTCTGTTCGAAGAGAATCGAGACATTTCAACGAAAAGCCCACGGGTTGCAACCCGTGGGCTTTAGGAGATCATTTATGAATCGCTTTCTGCTGGTGCTCCTCCTGGGAGCCGGCTGCGGGGGAGCTGCGCCCCCGGCTGACCCACGCTCCAACAAGATGGTCTTCTACGACCTCGGCACGAAGCAGCCCCTCGTGGAGAACATCACGACGACGACGCCTGCCCTCCATCCCAAGACAGGTCGGGCAACGCTGGTACCCGCCAGCTATTGCTCCGTGTGCAAGGCCTGGTACCCCTCGCCTTCGATCGAACTCCGACAGCGAAACCCAAAGGCCGCGCTATGCCCGAAGGGACATCCGCTGACCCTCGACGGTCCGTGGCCCGAGTCGGAGCCCTGAGGCGTCTTACCGCACGACGCACTGGAACTTCAGCACGCCGCCGGTCTTGCCATCGAGCGGGCCGGTCAGGCGGAAGGTCAGCTTCGAGCTGCCTTCACCGTTGTCCTCGACCTGCAGTTCGCCATCGAGGGTGTGAGTGGCTGACCCGTCCACGTACTCGAGACGCGGCGTCAGGTTGTCGATCAGCACGACATCGTTCAGCTCCAGCCCGCCGAGGTTATCAAAGCGGATCGTGAACTCGATCGTATCGCCAATCTCGGCCACCGACTTGTCGGCGAGTTTGACCACTCGCAGCTGACCGGGACCGCGCGGGTCTTCCACTCCGGTGTAGCCTTCGAGTTTGACCGATTGTGTCACGAGCTGGCCGGTCACGTCGCTGGCACTGATGACAGGGCTCAGGTCGCGCGACCAGGCTCCCGCTGCGGCCATGCCGTCGGTGATCGCCAGGCGTTCCTCGCGGGAGAACTCGCGGTCGCCGATGAACTTGATCGACTCAAACAGATTGATCAGCTTGGAGTGGACTTCCACCGAGACCGTGTTGTCGAAGACGCCATCCGACTGCTGCTTGTCGAGTCCGCTGGCCCGGGTGCGCTTCCGCAGAGCTTCGAGTTGGTCAACATCGCGGTGCTCGTCGATCCGCATCCGGGCATTGAAGCCAGCGAGTGCCTGACCATCGTGGGCTCCGGCCGCCTTCACAATGCTGGTCCCGGCCAGCGGAGCGGAGATCGAGCTGACAGCTGCGAAACGCGGCGCGTAGATGCAGACCTTGTTACTGGGCTGAACGCGGCGTTTGCCGTGGTTGTCGGAGAACTCGACAACCGTGTCTTCAGCTTCGAGCCCCTGCATATCGGGACCGTGGTAGTGGACGGGGTAACCTTCGTCGCCGCCGTCGCAGATATATTCGTCGGTGTAGTAGAGAGGTTCTGGCGGGTAGTTCGGGGCTCCGACCGGAGCGTAGCTGGGGGCCATCGCCACGCCAGGCGGACAGGTCCGGCAGGGCATTCCGTCTTGTGGGCAGCCGGGGGTGTCGACGTACTCGCGCGGTTCGCAGTTGTGATTGATCGGCGGGCAGGCGGCAGCTTGGTCGTAACCGGCCAATTGAATGGCTTCTCGGGGCACTCTCACCCCCAGCTCCTCGCCCAATGGGGGAGGGGAGAATGAAGAAGCGGGGCTTTGAGCGCGGTGAGTTGTGACGACTGCTTCCGGCAAGTCATCCAGCACCGCCTGACCTGCGGGTTGGACGACTGGAGCGGCCTCCACGACTTCGATCTCTTTCTCCACCCGCCAGATCGGCTGGAGCGACGCGCAGGAGGTGCTCAGCAGGCTGACGCCAACCAGGACGGCCCAGCGCGTGGCGGCGAAGGCTCGAGGCTTGCGGATCGGGCTCATGGAGGCGGACCTGAAGAGGGTTGAGGGTTGAGGGTTGAGGGTTGAGGGTTGAACTGGTTTGGCTCTCGTCTCTCGCCTCTCCACTCTCGTCTGTCTTACGGCAGCGTAATCGGGCTCGATGAGTAGAACTCATCCTCGGGCGATTGCGGGTCGGGCAGGCGACCGCCCATGCGCAGGATGGCGATCGGGCGACCTCGCTTGTCGGCAGCTTCCAGCAGGTTCACCGTCGTTTCGAGGGATTCGACCGCCGCCTTCCCCCTGGTCTGTCGGGTGGGAGTCGCCAGCTGGGGCTGTTCGAGGTAGATGACCTTGGTGACCATCTGGTCGTTCATCACAGCTGCGATTTCTTCGGCCGTGATCTCGACGGGCACCGGATACTTCTCTTTGAGTTCCGCAGGCGGGTGCAGCCGACCGAGCAGCTCAATGGTCGGAAACAGTTCCACGCCCGGATGCTCGGGCATGTTGGAGACCTTCACGCGGTAGGCGTAACCGACCTGCATCCCCGCTTGAGCGGGAGCGGGCAGCGTCACCGATTCCGTCGCCCCGCCGCGATAGAACGAGACCTCGCCTTCCGTCGGCAGCTGGATCTGAACCGGCTGGACGTAGTGGCTGATCCCCGGCTGCATCGTCGCCATCCAGCGTCCCGCTTCACCGACCGGCTTGCGGTGGTCAAGCGGGAAGTACTTGCGATCCTCGGCACACAGAGGAGCTGCAAGGAGCAGGACGGCGATGGTCAGACTGTGGAGTCGCATAGCGGGTGGTCCCTGGTTATTAGTCCCTGGCCCTTGGTCATTAGTCCTTGGTCATTCGAAGGACCAGTGACCAAGGGCCAATGACTAAGGAAAAAACGCGGTGGGCCGATCACGACCCACCGCGTCAGGTTGTCACTGCGGGGAGATTGTCCGGGGCGGGGTGGGTGTCTGACCCGCCGCAGTTCCCCGAGATCGCTGGGTTAGTTTGCCCAGTTCGGAACCGAGGTCTCACCCGGACGATAGACCGGATGGGTTTCGGTGTATTCCACATGCTTGACCGGATGAGGCATCCGAATGCCCGGCTCGTGCCGGACGTCGTACAGCAGGTGGTCCACTGGCTCACCCAGATCGACATCGGTCAGGTTACGAACCGTATGCGACTTGAGACCGGCAGGCCGACCGTAAGGCAGGTGCGGCGGGCCGGGCAGACCAATCGGAGTGCCCACAGTCGGGTAGCCGTACATCGGAGCGTTCATCCCAGCGATCATGTCGTAGGGAGGAGCACCCGGACCAGCTGGTCCACCCATCATCATGTCGCCCGGCACATTGCCGCTGGAAGCCTGGAAGTCACCGATCGGCTGGGGAGGAACGAACTGACCGGCCTCACCGTCGACCAGGTCGATACTGTTCTCAGCACCGGTCTGGCTGACTGCGTTCATCTGGCCCGGCATTTCGTAGTCCATGTTTCCCATGCGGATCACAGCCATGATCGTGCCGCGGCGGTCTGCCTCAGCGACGGGATCGAGGCCAGGTCCCAGACGGGTGGAGACCAGTTCTTCGACGCCAGCGATCGCCAGCTCCTGGTACTTCGCATCGGGCAGGTAGATGACCTTGGTGACGAAGTTGTTGGTCTCGACCTGATCGAGATCTTCGTCATTGATCCGCAGTGGCAGAGCATTGTGCGAGAGATACGCACTGGTCTGAGCCAAGGTTGGGTAGACATGCAGAGTCGGGTAGACCGTCAGGCCTTCACGACCTGGAATGTCGGTCAACTTCAGGCGGTAGGTCGCGCCCTGAGCGAAGTTGTACCGGCCGGGAGCCAGAATCTGGTGCTCCGCGAAGCCCTGGCCGATCTGCCAGCCCACGTGCATTCCCTCGGGGCCGAGGAACTTGATCTGGCTGGTGCGATGCGCACCACCCATGCCGTCCCCGCCGGGGACTTGGTATCCCACCTGTTGCACACCCGGGGGCGGGAAGTGCATTGCCATGACTCCGGGGCCGGGGCCGCCGATCATGGGTCCTGGCTGGGCCAGCATTTGAGCTGGCGGAGCATGGTATTCGTCTCGTTGAACCAATTGCTGACCGTCTGCGCAACCCACGCACACAATCACCAATGTCCCCAATGCGAGGAAGTAGAATCTCATCGCACACCCTTTTTGGAAGCTGGACTTGTCGTTTCGATCCGGTTGCGGTCGACCCTGTCGAGTTGTTGCCGCTACAATTCCGACCGCTTGCGGTTCTGTCTCAGACGCACTCCCATCCGGGGAGATGATCTAGAGTCGAAGGATCACTCCCTCGACTGGCAGGGATCCGGAAGCAACCATCACTGGTCTCATCCCGACACCGCCGCCAACACGCAGTCAGTTCTGTCATCGGACCGCTGCGGTTGGTTTCTTTGGCAAATCCGTCATTTTCGGACCAACATGCAAAGTCCCACCATCTTCACAGGAGTCCTGGTCGCCGCCCTGGCAGGCGTTTTTGCACTCGAAAACGCCCGTTCCCAGGCCCAGGAGCCGCCTGCTGCTTCCGCCGAAAAGCCTTCAGAGGAAAAGAGTTCCAGCGCAAAGAGCGAGCCGGGAAAACTGCCGGAGGCCACCCCGGAAGACAATGCCGCTGCGGATGCTCTGCTGCAAAAGGCGCGATCGGCCCTCGCCTCCCACGCGAGCATTCAAGCCGACATGAAGCAACTGATCCTGGTCGGCCAGCGGAAACTGGCAGCCGAAGGCAGCTACGCCGCCGAGGGCCTGAAACTGAGACTCGAGTATCGGGTGCGGGTCGGTTTGATGCAGGGGAAGTTGATCGAAGTCTGCGATGGCCGGATTCTGCACACCGAGCGACTGGTCTATCCTGCGGATGCGAAAGATACCAAGGACGGGACGCAGACCTTCATGCGTCGTGACGTCGAGAAAATCCTGGGAGTCGCCAACCAGTCCAAAAATATGTCAGCTGCGGTGCTGGCGGCGGAGCTGGGAATCGGCGGGTTGCCAGCCATGCTGGCCTCCATCGATCGATCGATGACCGGAGTCCGGGTCACCGAAACCGAGTTCAATGGCGAGCCGTGCCAAGTCTTCCACGGTCGCTGGGATCAGACCGTCTTGGCGAATTACGACAAGGCCATCGGCAACTTCAAGACGAACCTCGCTCCGTTTTTTCCCGACAAGGTCGAGCTGACGTTGTCCAAGGCCAGCGACCTGCCCGTTCGGGTGGTCTACCTAAAGAATCAAATCAATCCGTCCGGAAACGTCGCTGGCGAAACTCCCATCATGAGCCTGGAGTTCCGCGACTACCGGTTTGAACCGTTGCCCCCAGAGACGTTTCGCTTTCAGCTTCCCAGTGGACGCGAAGAGATCGACCAGACTGAAGAGTACTTGGACTTGATCAAGAAGTCGGATGATGCGTTCGGCGGAAAATCGGTTGCCCCCCCAGCTGCGGCAACCCCTTAGCGATCGCCGTAAAACCGGGTGAAGAACCAGGCGCAGCACACAATCGCCAGCGCTACCGCCCCGAAGTCAGTCGGGGTGGCATGGTTCCAGAATCGATTGATGGAATGCATCACCGAGTCGATTTGATGTGACACAGAAAGCTCCAGCGGGGATTGAGACAAAACAACCCTAGTTTGCGTTTTTCAACTCACGGTGACTTTTTTCAACAAGTCCGACTTTTTTCAAGATTTCGTGACATTCGTGTATCATGAACGCAGTTCATGGGTTTGAGCCCGGGAGTCATCAATGTGGCGGACGACCGTTTTGGGGTTTCTCGTTCTGGCCTGCACTGCAGATTCGGCGGGATTCGCGGCAGACGTTCCCTACGAAATCCAGTATTCCCTCAACGAGACTAAGGTCCGTATTCCGGCTCTCCACCAGGAGATCCAGAGTCGTGATCTGCTGGCTGCTCTCTCTGATGCCGCCGAGTTCGATGGTCAGGTTCTCGCCGAGAAATTCCCGGAGGGTGACTTCGATCTCTCGAAACGCCGGACTCTCGCTTCGATCCGAGTCATCGAGAAACTCCTGAACGACCGAGCTCTTTTTGAAGTCGAAAAGGACAAGCAAGGCTCCGCTCTGGCACTCTTGATCCACATCAACCGCGAGAGGCTGGAGGCGGACCGCCGCGAGAAGCAGGCCAAGATCCGCCGCGCGGCCAATGCAGTGGGGCCAGTCATTGGTCTATCAGCGTCTGATCTCCAATGGGGGCTGCGGGGGATCGAACCCAAGAAGCTCGTCGCGGGGCAACGACTGGTACTTCTGATCCACGGGTTGCAGGGGAGCCACGATTCCCTGAAGGGCTTCATCCCCCCGCTTCGCCGCCAGGGTTACCCGTGTGGCACGTTTGCCTACCCCAATGATGGGCCGATAGCTGACTCAGTTCAGCTGCTGGACCGTGAGCTGAAAGCACTCGATTTGCCGGACGGCGTTCGCATCACTCTGGTGACACACTCGATGGGGGGCCTCGTCGCTCGCAGCCTCATCGAAAACCCTCGACTGCACGATCCCCGGATCGACCGCTTGGACATGATCTGTCCGCCCAATCATGGTTCCAACCTGGCCTACCTGCCGCCGGGACTCGACCTGCATGAGCATCTGCACGATCGACCGGTGAGTGAATTGCCAGAGTTCGTGTTCCGTTCGACGGCCGATGGATTCAACGAAGCCCAGCATGACCTGCGGCCGCAGTCGCGGTTCCTGCTGCAGCTCAACGCCCGACCCAGGAATCCCTCGGTCCGCTACAGCATCCTGCTCGGTAATGTTTCGCCAGCCAGCGCCGCCCAGCTCGATGCCGTAGGTGAGAAGCTGGACGACTGGCGCGAGCAGAGCGATACATTTCGGTTCTTTGCGCCGAAGCTGCGTAAGTGCCTGGATCACCCGGAGGAACTGACTCCGGGGCAGGGAGACGGAGCTGTGGCCCTCGCCCGCGGCCGCCTGGAGGGAGTCAGCGACACGGTCGAACTGCCGATTGACCACTGGACCGCCACTGATCACCTCGACACCCCGGTTGGTCAACAGCTGATTCGCGAGGTCCTGCAGCGCGTCGAATAACGACCTGCATACCGCCATAGTCGCCGTTCGCTCCGCGAAAGAGCGCTCTTTCGCGGAGCGAAAGGCGACACTAATTGATTGACGGCTACTACGTATCCCGCCGGATCACCTCGCACGTCACCGGCGTCTTGAGCGACTGCGCCACCACGCAGTACCGCTCGGTCAGTTCCTGCAACTTGGCGAGCGCGGCATCATCAGCGCTGGTCGCCAGCTGAATGCGAATCCGAATCGCCTGAAACCCGACCGGGGTTTCGCGGCTGACTCCCATCGTGCCTCGGAAGTCCAGATCTCCCTCAGCGCGGATGGTACCGCTTTCGAAATCGATCCCCATGGCTGTCGAGACCACGCAGGCTGTGGTCCCCGCGCAGCCGATCAGGGCTTCGAGCAGCATCTGAGCGCTGCAGGCCCAGCGTCCATCGCCGCCCGTGAGCTCATGCAAACCGGCTTCGATCACGGGACCGCGGCCCGTCGGGATCCGGCAGACGCATTGCTCTCGATCCAGCGTCCCTTCGGAGACCAGCACGGCCCAGGCCGACTGCGGGTTCTCACGAAACCGTGACTTGATCGGAGCCTGCATCGCTCGCAGCTGTTCAGGAGTCATTGTTGAGAGTGCCTTTAGCTAGGGTTCCAGTGTCACGGTGCGCCCGTCGAGCAGCCGCAGCTCAACCGGTCCCGTCGCGTTCTCGACGGCCTTGGTGAATTCGGAGGGAGTCACCACCGGCTTTCCGGCCACTTCGGTGATGAAGTCACCCACCTGCAGCTCGGCCTGAGCCCCGGTCGTACCGGGCTCAACCTTGGTAATCACGACAGCTCGGATGTGGGGATTGTGGCGGCGCATTGGCGGCATGAATCGCCAGCGGGCTGTGGAGAAATCGATGCTCAGCCCCCGCCAGGCTGGGTGTCGGGAGTTCGGAGCAATGATCGAGCTGTCGTCGTAGACCGGCCACTTGCCGAGGGGCACATCGACTCGTTCCTGAGTATCGCGATTGGGGCGCCAGACCGTCAGCCGGGCCACCGTCTCGGGACCAAGCATTCCGATCTTGAGCATCAGGTCCGCGCTGCCTGTCACCGGTTCGTCATTGACCTCCAAAACACAATCGCCCTGCTGAAGCCCTGCCACATCGGCCGGAGAATCTGTCAGCACTCGATCCAGCTGGGCCGCCGTCACGGGGAGCCAGTTGCCATCTTTGTCGCGCTGTCCGCTCAGATCGACATCGCCGGGCCCGACACCCAGGTATCCATACTCGACCTCATACCCATCGAGCAGCGACTTCACGATCCGTCGCACATCGGTCGTGAACGGAACCGCAAAACCGACTGTCGACTCGTAACCCTGCAGAGCGGCCAGGGAAGTCCCCAGCCCGACCAGGTTTCCCTCCATATCGAGGATCGCTGTTCCGCTGGCTCCCAGCTGGAGTCGCAAATCGACGTGCAGCAGCGAGCCTAACTCGAAGATCATTCCCGACTCCTCGGGGCGGTTTGTCCCGTTTTCACCTTCCGAGGTCTTGCGAGAGAGATTACTGATCATCCCCAGACTCGCGCTGGCCGAGCCATCACGGGCCACGGCGTACGGATTGCCCAGCCCGATTACCGAACTCCCTTTGCGAAGCTTCTCACCATGTCCCAAGGTCATCGTCGGGACCTTCTCTGGCGAGAGACCCACCGCGTCCAGCTCCAGCTTCAGCACAGCCAGATCGCTGCGTTCGTCCTGGTTATAGAGTGTTCCCGGCACGGTATGCCGCGAGGCCAATCGGACCTGGTATTTGACTAGTTCCGGACGGCTGGCGACACGGTCACTGCGTCCCGTGATCACATGGCGGGGTGTGAGCACAAAACGCACGCCATCGTCGGGCTCTCGCCGCACGATCACCCCGCTGCCGAACTCTTTGGGAATGAATGCGGATCGAGGCGGATCGCGCCAGCGACGACGACCAAAGGCGTGCTCTTCGTCCTGCGGCTCGTCCCCGGGAAGCACTCGAGCGATCGCCACGACCGCCCCTTCTGTGCGAGCGATCAGATCGATGATCTTCTGCTCGTGTGAGACTGCAGGATCCTGCCCGTGACAGACCAGCGTCAGCCCCAGGAACAGGACGCCTAGCCATAGCGAAGTTCGACAAGCGGACATAGCGATCTCCCCCCGCCCTCCGGGAGCGGTCTGAGCAGCTTACGGGATTCTCCCTCGCAAGGCATCTGCCGAGCCCCGGCAGGGGAATCCCCCCTCGTTTCGCTGTTGAAGTGGCCCGATCCCTCTACAATTCGGGACTACTGGCCCCTCTTCATCCCGAGACACCTCGACATGGTCACGATTCGTCCTGTCCGCCGCGCTTTAATTCCGGTCAGCTCCGATGCCGCTCAGCGGACTTCAGCACCGAACTATGACGAGTTCCAGAGCGACGTCGAAATCTGGGAAATGCTGCAGGAGCGGCCCGAGAACGTGCTGCGGATCAAGATGCCGCACTGCCACGTGGCCAAGAAGGAAGAGATCTACGCCGAGGACGACCCGAAGGCCCTCGATCACGCGGAAGAGCAGTGGAAGTGGCTGCAGTCGAGCAGACTGATGCAGGAAGCTCCGGGAATTCTGTGGGTCTATCAGATCGTCTCGCCGAAGCGTCCGCACGCTCCGCAGATGGGACTAGGTGGCTACGGCAAGACCTCGGAGATCCGCACCCCAGCCACTCCGAATGGCTGCATCGTCCGCAACGAAGGGATTCGCCCCGAGAAGGCCGAAGGGCGAGCTCGGCTGATTCGCCGGATCAAGGCCTATATCGGAACAGTGAATCTGGCGGTGCGGGATGACTCGGGCCAGCTGCTGGCGGCTCTCGAAGCCCGAGCCGCTGCGGGTCCGTGTACCTACGAGGCGACGGACGAAGCGGGCAACATTCACCGTGTCTGGATCGTGCGAGACGCCGCGGAGATTGCCAAGTTCACCGCTCTGATGGCCGCAGAACCGGCCGCTTACGTCGCGGACGGAAATCACCGCAGTGCGGCAGCTGCCTCGCTGGGGTACGAAGAGTTCCTGACGGTGTTCTTCCCGACCAAGCGGCTGGGGCTGGAGCCGTACAACCGTCTGTTGCCGGCGAATGGACTCAGCCGCGACCAGTTCTTTGCCAAGCTGGGCGAGTCGTTCAATATCCAGCACCTGGGCAAGGTCCCGCCGTACCGGCCGGCAGCGGTCAATACGATGGGGATCTACTTCGGCGGCGAGTGGAGCGTAGCGACTCCCAAGCCGGGCGTGTTCAACCCCAATGATGCTGCGGAGTCGATCGACTCGGACATTGTGCAGCGGCTGGTGATCGATCAGATCCTGGGGATGCCGGACGGACGCGACAAGCGCATCAACTACGTCGGCGGAAACAAGGATGCGGCCTACTTGGTGAAATGCGTCGACGAGGGGCAGTACGATCTGGCGATCTCGCTGGCCCCGGTGACGATGGACCAGTTCTGTGCGGTCTGCGAGCAGAACAAGTTCATGCCGCCGAAGTCGACTTGGTTCGACCCGAAGATCCGCAGCGGGCTGGTCATGGCCAAGCTGGATTAGGTGCCGTAGCAGAATTCGTAAGAATTCTGCCCTCTTCCGCTGTTCCATCGCCGCGTGAGATGACCGTCGATGCCGACTCCTCCAATGCGTCTACTGATCTGGGGAGCCGGCGGCCACGCCAAGGTCGTCGCCGATGTCGCCCGGGCCTCGGGATGGGAGGTCGTGGCCTTTCTCGATGACGACCCGTCGAAGCAGGGGCAGCTGTTTTATGGGGCGTTGGTTCGAGGATCACAATCCCTCACCCCCAGCCCCTCTCCCGGGGGGAGAGGGGGGCCGGAGCTCTCGGTGTTTGTGGCCGTAGGGAACAATGCGGTTCGCGAGCGATTGTTGGCGGAACTGGTCGCCAGCGGACAATCGGTTCCGAACCTGATCGACCCGTCCGCTCGTGTTTCGCCGACGGCATTCTTGGGGCCAGGAACGGTGGTGATGGCCGGAGCTGTGGTCCAGGCGGATGCCCAGATTGGGCGGGGCGGAATCATCAATACGGGGGCCAGCGTCGATCACGACTGCCGGTTGGGCATCTGTGTCCATGTGGCTCCCGGTGCCCGGCTGACCGGATGCGTCGAAGTAGGAGACCGGACGCTGATCGGAGCGGGGGCCGTCGTCGTCCCGCAGATTCGGATCGGAGCTGACAATACCGTGGGAGCCGGGGCCGTGGTGATTCGGAACTCGCAACCCGGACAGGTCCTGGTCGGAGTTCCCGCCTGCGTGCGCTGATCCTTGGATGACATCGGCAGCTTTTGCCGGTCCCAGACGACAGCCCCTTGTCATCCCGCATTTCCCACTACCTCCATTTTGACAAATGGAATCCAAACAACCGCTAGATTCGGAATAGTTTTCCAAATCGCTCCGACTGGTACAGCCGATAAACGAGGTACGACCGACTGTGTCGATCGTGGCACCCATTGCGCCGAGCAATGGATGTGTTGAGCCTTCGATTCCGGAGGCCAGCCCATGGAAGGACTGCGATGACTCGTCTCTTTCGCACTGGGCTTCTCCTTGCCTGTGTGACGCTGCTCTCGAGTTGGGGTTGGGCCCAGGCCCCCCAGTTCGAAGGGTTCGCTCCCGGCATGGGTGTCCAATACAACTTTGGGCGGCAGCCCTATCAGCCGATGCCGATCGAACCGGAGTTGCTTCCGGCCGACCGAGGGCCGTTCTATGACTACGACTCTCTGCTCAATCTGGAACTCGCGGACGTCACGCGCGGTCTGACGTTCAAGACTGAGTTCCTGCACGCGACTTTTCAGCGCCCCGGGGATAACCTGCTGGGGGCTCCGATTGACTCGGTTCCGAATCCCCGTGAGCCGTTCTTCGTCTCAGCGGGCGTTCTGACGGATGCTCGGGCGATTGTTCCCGATACTTCCACGATGGAACTGAGTGCTCAGAGCGGCGTGCGGACCACCATTGGACTGTCGCAGTTTCAGGGCTTCACGCTGGAAGGCTCTTACGTCGGCTTCCAGAATATGCAGTCCTCGTTTGAGCTGTTTCCGGGGAATGTGGATCCGAACGTTGCTCCACTGGTTCCCGATGTCTTCGATCCGATCCTGTTTCCGAACAACGTCCGTTTCTTCGGCACGAGCGTGCTGACCAACGGTGTCCCGGGAAACAGCGTCATCCTGTACGATCGGTCGTACGAAGCCAATCTGACCGCCAAGTACTGGTCGGGCGAAGTCAACGTGGTTCTGGACTACCACACTCCCGACACGGGGTTCCGGTTCCAACCTCTGTTTGGATACCGCTTCAATTCCTACGACGAGGACCTGACTCAGCACGGAGAGTTCGACAATCGCTCCGGAGTCGACCCGTTGCTGGGCATCTTTACGACTCCCCTTCGCAACACGATTCGCAGCTCGACCCAGAACTCCTTCAACATGGGACAGGTTGGTTTCCGAGCAGAAATGGTCGACAAGTGGTTCACGATCGGAGTGGCTCCCAAGGTCGGGATCGGGGCGAACTCGATCAAGACCCATGTGTTCACCTCCGATCTGCGGGACTCGACGATCGATCTGGGTACGAACGACGGTGTGACAAGGGCCGACAAGAACAACGTCATCTTCGGCTCGACGATCGATCTGAATGCGTACTGCAACATCCACGTCAACGAGTGGCTCTCACTGACCGGAAGCTTCTTCTGGTGGTATCTGCCCAACGTGGCCCGGTCGAGCAACGTGGTCGTCTATGACGATGCCGGGATCGATGTGCCGTCCGCGTTTCGAACGCGCATCAAGACCAATTCCATGACCGTCCAGGGATTCACGGTCGGAGCTGAGATCAAGTTCTGATCCTGAACAACTCTCTCAAAGCTCAAGGCCCGCCGGGATTCCCGTGCGGGCCTTGTTCGTTTTGATCGCGAGTGCGACGTCAGAGGAAGGTTTTCGAGTTGACGCTGGCACGACGCATGGACGCCAGAATTCTTACGAATTCTGCTACGCAAAATCTTCGCGCTGCCCCCAATTGAAGGTGAATTAAAGTTGTCCCTTCACACCCATCTCGTGGAAGCAGTGCGTCACGCTGTCCTGATTCTTCAGCAGCCAGTCGATCGTCGGCTCGCAGCGCATCGCCTTGCCGATCGCCTTGGCTGTCGCCGCCCGATTGACTTCGAACAGCTTGGCGTGATCGACCTTCTTCTCTTTCACCACCGAAGGATCGAGCCAGACCGAGACGATGATTCCCAGATCGTTGGCCTTCTCCTTCGGAATATCCCCGGCCCGCACCGCATCCAGGACACCGTTGGCGATTCCAGCCTGGACCGTGCCCATCAGGATATTCGTGTAAGCTGTCGAGTCGACCGTGACCTTGCTGACCATGACGGTCGTCGGACGGACCTGCACATCGCAGTTCAGAATGGCGTAGACCTTCGAGTGGCCTTTGACCTGATTGCCGATCATCTGAGCGATCGAAAAGCCGACCGGGCCATCCAGTTCGCCGATAACCACTTCTGGCTCACAGGCCAGATACGCGGGGCCGCCTTCGACCTCGACTAGGGCTTCGCCTGTTCGCATGACGATCCGCTCAGTGGCAACCTTCGGGGAGGACTTCGACTTGGTGGGTTTCTTCTTGGCCATGTGTGTGGGGTCCTGGGAGAGGTGTGTGAAGTGGGAATGTGACACGGCCCAGGAGTGGTTTCAAGTCTGGCCGAAGTGGCGAGGTAAGGGCTCCTTGTGACGAGTCGTCCGTGTCCACCAAATTCTCGGTGGAGGGTGACGAAGGCGAAGTCGACCCTCTCGAAGAAGAGTTTCGGAATTCACCACGGAGACACGGAGGCACAGAGAAAGCCGCCGGAGGCGAGGCTTTTCATTCGGGAAACAACACGCGGAGGGGCAATCACCGAGTCACTGTGCTTGGATCGCTCCCTACGAAAATTATCAACGCGCATTCCGCCAACTCGGGAATCGGGAAGAACCAGCGTCTGTTCATTCTGGCTTGCTCAGTGCCTCCGTGTCTCCGTGGTGAATCTGCAACCTGAGCCCCAAGGAGAGTCCGAACAATTCCATGACCAACTTCCTGGGCTGTCGACTAAGGGGCCACAGCCCCTTCGGGCGGTTCCTTCAGCCGCCACGTGCCGGGGGCGCTGCCCGGCTGAAGGACAATTGTCATCAACTTCTCGGGCTGTCCGGATTGACCGTTCGCCCAGAGCATCTCCCAGGTCTCGACGCCGCCGATCTGCAGAAGTTCAGCCTCGGGGACCTCGGGCTGTCCATCGAGCCAGGCCAGCATCAGCCGCTCAGCGGCCTTCACCGCATGCTTGGGCAGCGAGATCGACTTTTCCTCGAACCATCCCAGGTAGGAACCATACTGTCCCGATTCTTTCCGATTGGCGTCGATGATCCTCCGCATGGCTGCTTTGGTCAGCCCCTGCGCCACCAATGTTTGATTGGGGAGCGACTCCGGTACCAGTTTGTATTGAGATCCATTACCCGGCCAAGCGAATCCAGACTTGTAGAAGATCTCATACGTCAGCGGTCCCGGCGGCAGATGGAACTCCATCGGGGATGATTGAGTCCAAGAGATGTGACTTAAATCGGATGTGGAGATTTCGACTCGCCAGATATTCAGTCCAGCAGGGATTTCCAACTTCATCGAACGAGGCGCGGACTTCAGCTTTCGTTCGGGACCGGGCTGAGGTTGTGTCAGTTGCTCAGCGAGCGGGTGCCCGGTGAAGTCGACGTCTGCGAAATTGACTCCAAAGCGTGACGCCTCGGTCTCTCCTCCGGCTATGGCAGCGAGCATCTGATTGACAGCGTTCATCTCAGCGGCATTCTTCATTCGATAGGTCTTGCCCGCCCAGCGGAAGTTGGCCCCCTTGGGGACCGGGGTCGTGTGTTGACCGACAAACGACCGCTTGAGATGAATCGTCTGCTGCCCCTGCCCGATGACGAGTGTTCCGCGTCGATCAAGATCCCAGCCGTAGTCGAGATCCTGGACGAGGACGCGGTACCGCCCCGGAGGGATGTCCATGGGTGACTTGCCCAGATCACCCGAATAATGAAACAGGCATACGCCCCAAGATTGGTCAGGGACATACTCGACGGATAGGTTCTCTGCTCCATCAAAATCGAGCGGCTTCAGCCGGATCATCAGGCCCGGCTCATCGATCCACACGTGCGTACGCGGAGATGTCATGAAGCTATTCTGCATGTAGGGGTAACGCGGCCATTTCTCGATCTCGGAGATGACTTCCACAGCATCGGCCAGCGGGATCGAGGGGCTCTGTGAACCACTCGACGAATCGACGTTCCCCCCGAAGAGCGGAGTGGGTTCAGCCGAGGCGGGCTGCATCTCAGATTCGCGAGGCGGGGGCGCTGGGGATGCGGGAGCAGGAGCCTGCGGCATCGGGGTCGGAGTCGAAGCGATTCTAGCCAGCATGTTGCTCCGAGATGTGTCGCCCTCGATCTGTTGAGCGACCGCAGTCGCTGCCGAGATCATGCCGCGTTTCAGCAAGGCTTCGCTGCAGATGGCACATGTGTTGCTTCGAGCTGTGCCCGCGTCGACATGGGCCAGGACCCTCAGCACAAGGTCGCCGTTACCGGCGTTCGCAGCCTCTTCCGCCAATCGGACCAGCACGTTGTGTCGGGACGTGTCGTTCGCCAAGGCGAGCGCTGCCTGGAGACGGCCCTCCAGTTCCGGTGAGATGACCGTGGGCGGTGCCATCCGGGCCTGATAAGACGGCCAGATATAGGCGATCACGGCCAGCCCACCGCCAACTCCGATCAGCAGCATCAGCCCGACCAGCACCGACCAAGGGGAATGGGGCCGCGCTGCAGTTCTCTCGAACGATTGACCGCTCTCCGCAGCCGTAGGTGCGGAACTCACCGACTGGGAAGTACGAGCCTGAATGAACAACCTCGGGAACCAGCGCGTCAGCAGCCAGAAGATGCCAACTGCGAGGCCAAAGACGAACATCCCCGACCGGGAATGCGTCTCCATCCGTACCCAGACAGTGAGCATCATCCCGAGGTAGAGCGAAACCAAACTGGCCAACCCCAGCGGCCACGTGACCCAGGGCCAATTTCCCCGTCCCTGTCTCTTGGCGTACAGCAGAATGGACCAAGCGACGACAAAGAAGACAATAGTCGGGAAGATCCACACGTTGTTTGGCATGGCCGCCGCGACCATTCCGCAAGCTGCCGAGGAAACGATCACATCCGGGATCCATGTCCTCCAACATCCACGGATGACTTCGGCGAAGCCCGGTCCGATCGGCGAAGACGCTGAACTTGCCGGCTGCGGAGTGACCACGCGGGATTCCAGCATCTCCACCACTTCGCCCGCCGTCTGCACTCGTCGTTCGGGAGCCTTCTGCAGCAACTGATGCACCAGTCCACACAGCCACTCCGGGACGTTCGGATTGAGCTGGGCCACCGGACGCGGTTCTGTCTCGCAGACCTTTTTCATCACCGCCAGTATGTTGTCCGCGCGGAACGGACTCACCCCGGTACACATCGTGTACATCACGCAGCCCAGGCTGAACAGGTCGCTCCGCTGGTCGACCATCTCGCCGCGGGCTTGTTCGGGGGACATGCACTGCGGCGTCCCCAGGATTTCGCCGGTGTGGGTGATTCCTCCATCCGAGGTCGTGCGGGCCAGGCCGAAGTCGGTGATCTTGACCCGCTCGACACCGTTCTCCAGCAAGATATTCGCGGGCTTGATGTCGCGGTGGATCAGACCGCGTTTGTGAGCCGCTCCCAGCCCTTCGGCGATCTGGCGCGAGATGCGGATGATCTCTTCGGTCTTGAGGGCTCCGACCCGCTTGATCTTGTCGTGCAGCGTCTGACCGACGATGCACTCCATCACCAGATACGGCAGCGTGGTCCGCTCGGTGCCGAGCGACGCTTCCTCGGTCCCGTCGACCGCGAAGATCGTCACCACATGCGGGTGGCTGATCGCAGCTGCGGCGCGGGCCTCGCGTAGGAAGCGTTGGCGGGCCGAGGGGAGCCGGGCCAGCTCGGGGGCGAGTGCCTTCACAGCCACGATCCGTTGCAGCTTGGGGTCATGAGCTCGGAAAACCACCCCCATGCCGCCGCGGCCGATCTCTTCGAGGATCTCGTACGGGCCGAGACGCCCCAAGGTTCCCGGCAGTTCGCAGGGGGCCAGGTATTGCCCGACCGGCGTAGGCTCGGCGGTCACGGCGGGCTGTTCCAAAAAGTTGCCAGCCTGCTCGTATGCCTTCAGCAGGGCTTCAACGCGTTGCCGCTGCTCGGGGTCCTGGCACTGCGCGGCGAGGAACGCCTCCCGCTCGGAGCCCGCCTTGCCGAGCGCCACCAGAAAGATCCCCTCGACCGACAGAGGGTCAACGCTTCCCAGATTGGTGGGGTCGACCGCCATCGGTTCGGGCTCCGGAACATCGGATTCGTGGTTGCTGGACATCGGTGATCTCCTGAGAGAATGAACTTCCCAGAGAGATGCGTCAAATGGCCGCAGCGCGCCTCACGATATTTTGGAGATTTCCGAACCTGCTCTGGATCCTCCGAGGTGACGATCCTGGCAGTGACGGGACGGCAGAATTCTGACGAATTCTGCTACGCGTCCTCGTCTTCCTTGGTCTTGCCTCGGAAGTACAACCGGATCGGCACTTCCTTGAACGGCAGGCTCTCGCGGAACTTGCCCAGCAGGTACCGCTCCCAGGCGGGGCTGAACAGCTCGGGGTTGTTGACCTTCACCACGATCGTCGGCGGCTCGGTCGCGACCTGCGTCGCGAAGAACAGCTTCGGTGTCCGGTTCTTGGCAATGTGCGGAGGATTGGCTTTCACCGCTTCGGCCAGCACGCGGTTCAGCATCCCAGTCGAGACGCGCTCGCGAGCCTGCTTGAAGATCGACTGGGCCAGATTGATCAGCTGTTTGATGTTCTGCGAGTCCTTGGCGGTGATGAACGCCATCGGGACGTGCCGCATGCTCTTAAAGCTGACTTCCAGGTACTTGCTCCAGCGTTCGACCGACATCGCCTTTTCGAGGCCCAGGTCCCACTTGTTGATGACGAAGATGCAGGGCTTGGAGTGGTCCTGAATCTCCTCCATCAGCTTCTTGTCGACTTGCGAGATCGTCTGCGTCGAGTCGAAGAACATCAGCACAACGTCCGCGCGGCGGATACTCTTCTGAGCCCGGATCAGGCCGTAGAACTCGATGTCGTTGGCCAGGCTCTTCTTCTTACGAACCCCCGGAGTGTCGATGGCGACGAACGCCTTGCCGTCGAGTTCGAACCGCACGTCGACACTGTCACGGGTTGTTCCGGCGATCTCGCTGACGATCATCCGCTCGGTCTCGGCCAGAGCGTTGATGAAGGTACTCTTGCCGACGTTGCGGCGACCGACGATCGCCAGCTTCAGCTCCGGCTCTTCGGCCTGGGCAGCTCCCTCAACCAGTTCGGTGGCCGAGGGAGGCGGCAGCAGGGCCAGGATCGCCTTCATCAGGTCGTCGCGCCCGCGATTCGCCTTCACGCTGGTCTGCAGCAGGTTCGCCTCCGCCAGACCGTAGAACTCGTGGATCTCCGCATCGGTCTTGGTCGAGTCGCACTTGTTGATGACGATCAGCTTCGGCTTGTGGACCTTGCGCAGCCGTTCGGACACCACCCGGTCGAGCGGAACCACACCCGTGATCCCATCCACAACAAACAGAATGATCGTGGCTTCATTGATCGCCACCTGAATCTGCTTTTCGACGTCTTCCGACAGATCGTCCGAGTCGACGATCCCGATTCCGCCGGTGTCGACCATCTCGAAATAGCGGTCCCCCGCCTGCATCAGATAGCCGACCCGGTCCCGCGTCACACCCGCAGTGGGGTCGACGACCGAGACGAGTTTGCCCGCCTGCCAGTTCAGGATCGAGCTCTTGCCGACATTCGGCCGCCCGATGATCACGACTTTGGGAACCGGCATCACACACCTCGCGAGGAAAATCCGAACGAGGTATTGTCGGGAGTTTCGGGAGGGATGCAACCGGGTCAGGAAAAGCGATCGCCCACGTAGCAGAATTCGTCAGAATTCTGCCGTTTTGAACACCCGGTTGCTCTCAACCGCCCACACTAGCAAGGTGTCCGGTGGAAGTGAACATGCTTCCAGGTGCCGTTCTGCTTCTGCCAGACGCGGGTTTCCATCGCCCGCACCGAGACAGGAGCCCCCTGGGCGTCCAGCTTCTGGGTCAGGCGGACATACGTCACGACCGCCGATGTGTCGCTCAGCACCCGTACGTCGGGAGACGCCATCGTCGATTGACGCGGCGTGCCGTTGCCCGGCAGCTTGAAATAGAACTCGTGAAACGGCAGCCCAGCCACCAGATGCCCCAGAGCCTCGGGCTCGAAGCAGGTGATCGTCTCATCGCACAGCTTTGCATATTCGGCCCAGTTGCCGGAATCGATGCTCGCCAGGAGCTTGCGGCTGGCTGCCAGAACTTCTTCGGTCACAGTGTTCGACATCACGTTTTCTCCAGAGTGTGGTCAGGCACGGCCCCGCATTGTCGCGGCGATTTGGCCGAGGTCAATCAATCCGGGGCGACCTCGTCGCCGGGACTCGGGCCCTTGCGAGTTTCCAGATAGCTGGATCGCCCGGACCGATGTTCGTCGGAGGTTGGTTCCACAGCCTCCGCCACGAGCCCGGGGTCAGCTGCGGCCGGAAAGCTCTGGGCGAACAGGCGTTTCAAGTATCCCACGCACCAGCCACAGCCCGTTCCGGCCCCGGCACATTCACTCAGCTGGCTCGGTCGCCGCATGCGGGCCTGATTGATCCGCATGTAGGCCAGCAGCTTGCGCTTAGTGACGTGAAAGCACAGGCAGACTTCGTCATCGAGTTCCATGAACGGCCTCAGGGAGCGTGAGCCCGCCGATTCTCCCCGTCGATCACGTCTGGCACAACCGAGCGAAACTGCGGTTAGCCGCCGGACTTGCCCGACGTGCCCGGTGGCTCACTCACCCGCACTACATACCTTCAAACGCAAAAACGCGGGCCGATTCGAGATCGGTCCGCGTGATGCTTGATTCTGTTGACCCGCTTGGAGCAATTACTCCAGCGTCACCGATGCGAACGGGCTGATGCGGAACAGCTTGTCCTCGATCAGCTTCTTATCAGCGTCGGTCTTGGCAGCGGCAAACCGGGTGCGGAGCTTCTGCATCTTCACCTTGCGAGTGCGGCGGCGAGCGAGTTCGCGCTGACGTTCAATTCGACCCATGTTCAGTTACACACTGCAGTTGCGGAACGCTGTCCAGAGCCTGCCCCCATGGCAGAACCCCTCAGGAATCGAGCAGAATAATGTGAGCTTGGCTGGAAGTCAAACGGTTGCAACGCCGATTCCGAAAACGCAACACCTTTGGAGGGAAGCCGTTGAGTCTCTACGATGTTGCCTCCAGATCACTTTTCTGTTTCCGGGAACGGTGATCCCGCGACCCCAGTTGCGGTGTCATCCATTGTGACAGACTGGTCGATCCCGGAGCGAGTCGATTCATGAACTGGCTGAGGCGTATCCTGACGTGGGGCTTTGTGGCTGCGGTTGTGGCTGCGATTGCGTTTTCATTTCGCCCCCAGCCGCTGGATGTGGACTGGCAGACCGTGTCGCGGGGTGCCCTCGAAGTTACCGTCAACGAAGACGGACGCACCCGCATTCGCGAGAAGTACACGGTCTCGACCCCCTTGGCGGGCCAGCTGCAGCGAGTCGTGCTGAATCCCGGTGATCCCGTGGTTGCCGGGGAAACGCTGCTGGCGACGATTCTGCCCACGAATCCGGACCTTCTCGACCCGCGCAGCCGCAGCTCGGCCGAGGCCCGGGTCAAAGCTGCCGAAGCGGGAGTCAAACGGTCCGAAGCCAACATGGGGGCTTCGAAAGCGGCCATGGAGTCCGCCCAGTCGATGCTCGACCGCCGCATGAAACTGCGCAAAGGGGACGCCACCTTTGAACAAGCCGTCGAAGACGCCCAGATGCAGGCCCGCATGCGGTCGGAAGAGCTGCGGTCCGCGGAGTTCGCTTTGGAAATCGCCAAGTTCGAACTCGAACTGGCTCGGGCCGCGCTCGTGCGGACCTCGCCCCAGGACGAGTCGCAGGGGACCAACTGGCATCTCGATGTTGTCTCTCCGATTCAAGGCAAGATCCTGCGTGTCTTTCAAGAGAGCGCTGCGGTACTCCCAGCCGGGACCGCTTTGATGGAGATCGGTGACCCGCAGGATTTGGAGCTGGAAGTCGACGTGCTATCGACCGACGCGGTGAAGATCCTGCCGGGAGCGCGAATGCGGATTCAGCACTGGGGCGGCGATCAGGAACTGGAGGGGCGTGTGCGGCTGGTCGAGCCGGGAGCCTTTACGAAGGTTTCCGCACTGGGCGTTGAGGAGCAGCGCGTGAACGTCATCGGCGATCTGGTGTCTCCTGCACCGCAGCAGTTCGGAGACCGGTTCCGCTTCGAGGCCCGGATCGTCACCTGGCACAGCGAATCGGTCCTGCAAGTCCCCATGAGTGCCCTGTTCCGCAAAGACACCGAATGGGCCGTGTTTGTCATCGACTCCAGGTTGATCGCGCGGCGAAAGATCATTCAGATCGGTCACCGCAACTCGGATGCAGCGGAAGTTCTGAGCGGACTGGCGGAGAACGACCGCGTGATCATTTTCCCGAGCGATCAGGTCGTCGATGGTGTGCAGCTCAAATTGAAGGCCAAAGATTGACTGACAGCGATCCATCGCGCGAGTTCGCAACCGACGTCGTTCGAAAACTGCGGGCGGCGGGGTACACCGCGCTTTGGGCGGGTGGCTGCGTTCGAGATCTGCTGCTGGAGCGGGGAGCCAAAGACTTTGATGTGGCAACCAATGCGACTCCCGAGCAGGTGCGCGAACTGTTCGGCAAGAAGCGGACGCTGGCTGTGGGGCAGAGCTTTGGCGTGATCATCGTGCTCGCGCCGAACCGGGATGCAGAGCAAGTCGAGGTCGCCACCTTCCGCACGGAAGGGGGCTATCACGATGGCAGGCGTCCGACTCAAGTCGTCTATTCGACTCCCGAAGAGGACGCTCAGCGCCGCGACTTCACGATCAACGGGATGTTCTACGATCCGATCGAGGGCCAGGTCCATGACTACGTGGGCGGGCAAGTTGACCTGCAGCGCCGCATCGTGCGAGCGATCGGCGACCCGCACGAGCGGATGACCGAGGACAAGCTGCGGATGCTGCGGGCAGTGCGGTTCACAGCCACGCTGGGGTTCGATCTCGATCCGGCCACAGCGGACGCCGTGCGGCAGATGGCTCCGGAGCTGATCGTCGTCAGCGCGGAACGGATCGCTCAAGAGCTGCGAAAGGTGTTGGCACATCGCAGCCGAGTGCAGGGGTACGAGTTGCTCGCTGAACTCGGACTGCTGAAGGTGATCTTGCCGGAACTGGCGGCTGGCCAGTTTGTGAATCCGCCAGTTCGGGAGGGCGAGGCTCCCGCCGAGCCGCATGCGAGGGAGCAAGGACGTCTTCAAGGTGTGGCTCAGCCGGAGCAGATCGTGGAGACGCTTCGTCAGCTGCCGGAGTCGGCGTCGTTCGAACTCGCGCTGGCGGCGATCCTGCAACAACTTTCCGCTCCGGTTCAGGAACCGAAGACTCATCAGGATCTCGTCGGGACTGTGTGGGCTGTCGCCAGGCGGCTGAAGCTCTCTGCGGATGAGATGACTGCCATCGTCTGGCTGGTGGGGCACTTGAACCAATGGAACGATGCTCCGTCGCAGACTGCTGCCCAGCTGAAACGCGTGCTGGCCCACCCGTTGTCGGGTGATCTGCGAGCCCTCGTGCGAGCGGTGCGGAAAGCCGCGTGCCTGCCACTGGAGCCGATCGACTTTGTCGACGAATATGCAGGACGGCACTCTCCTGACGAGACCAACCCGCGTGAGCTGATTTCCGGCAAGGACCTGATCGAACGGGGACTGGCTCCCGGACCGCGCTTCAAGGAACTGCTCGACCAGGTCCGAGACGCCCAGCTCAACGGCGAAATCGCGTCGCGCCCGGAAGCGATACGATTGCTCGAACAACTCGTGTCTTAGCCGTCGGGCTCGCCCGACGTGTTGTCGCGACGGAACCACCCATGACGCTGGCTGAACAGATCGAGATCGCCTGCCTGCTGGAAGCGACAGCTCCCAAGCTCGGCAACGTTCACCCGGGCGCGGCGTTCCACGATGCGACGTACACCGATTTCGCCACCGCTGCACGACTGGTGGCAACGCCGTTGTCTCAAGCTGCGGAGATCGGAGTCGGACTCGCGATTTATGAAGCTGTGCGGCAGACACGCGAGTCGGTCGGAACGAACGTCAATCTGGGAATCGTGCTGCTGCTGGCTCCGCTGGCTGCGGTTCCGGAGGGAACGGACCTGGTCTCCGGGGTGCGGCTCGTTCTGGCGAACACGACCGTCTCCGATGCCGAGCAGGTCTACGCGGCGATTCGTCTCGCCAAGCCGGGCGGTCTGGGAGACGCCCAATCGCAGGATGTCCACGCAGCCCCGACCATCACACTCACGGAAGCGATGGCGCTGGCCGCGGACCGCGATATGATCGCCGAGCAGTATGTGACCGGTTTTCGTTATGTCATTGAGGACAGTGTCGCCTGGCTTGTTCGAGGTCTGGAACTGGCGGCCAGTCAGGCCATGGCAACCGCTGACTCTGTGTTGACGGCCATCTGTTTTCTGCAACGAGCGGTGTTGTCCTCACGCGTCGATACGTTGATCGTTCGCAAGTGCGGGGCCGCCGCTGGCGAGGAAGTTCGCGAGAGCTTTCGTCGCACCTGCCCGGACCTCGAACGCGGACCTTTCGGTGTTGAAGCTGCACTCTCTCCCGATTTGAAGGCACTCGACGAGTGGCTGCGCTCCGACGGTCACCGCCGCAATCCCGGCGCGACCGCCGATCTGATCGCAGCTGCGATCTTCGTCGCCATCCGCCAGGGACTGCTGCTGCCGCCGCGAGACGAAATCGCCGAAATCGCCGGGCGAATTGCCACCTACCGGGTCTCGTGACTCCAGTTTGCAATTCCTCATGAGCGGTGTTTCAATGGGTGGGACGTCTTGATTCGGACGACCTCCCATGGCCCTGGTGATTCTCCTGGCTCTGATCGCCTTCATCCTGTGGCATGCCTTTCAAAGGACACCAGGATATGACAATGCTTTATTGGTGATCCGGGTTCGCGAAGGCGGGTTGAAAGTCGAACACGGTCGCCTCCCGCCGGACGATCTGCATCGTATTGAAGAGATTCTCAAAGACGCCGAAGTGGATCGTGCCGACATCGCCCTCCTGCGGGGCGGGCGGGTGAGCTTTCATCGCGTCCCCGCTCATGTCCACCAGATTCTGAGGAACATCCTGCTCAGCGCGTGAGTCCTTGTCGAACTTGTTACGGCAAACTCCATGTCCGTGCAGTCTTGTCCGCCGAGCCGGTCACCAGCCACTTTCCATCGGAAGAGATATCGAGGCTGAGGACCTCGTCCGTGTGGCCTTGAAATCGTTTGATCTCTTTCCCTGTCTGAGCGTCCCAGAGAGCGGCGGACCGGTCATCGCCTGCGGTCACCACTGACGATCCATCTGGGGTCCACGCGACCGCCAAAACCCGCCCACCGTGTGCACAGCGGCTGATCTCCTTTCCCGTCTGCAGATCCCAGACCCGAGCTGTCCCGTCCGCAGCTGCGGAGACCAGACGCTGGTCGTCCGCAGTAATGGCCAAACCGTGGACGGGGCCGGAATGTCCCTCCAGCTTCAGGAGGTCTTTCCCCTCGGGAAGTGACCAGACCCGCACGCTGCCGTCCTTCATTCCGCCAAAGACCCGCTGGCGATCGCTGGACATGCAGACGCACTGCATGTCCTCTTCACCCGCTTGTTCGGACAGCTTCTTCGCGGACAGCTCCTTCCTTTCCTTCAGGTCAAAATGGTGCCAGGTGGAATCGCCCCGGAAGGCGTGGAGTTGCAGCCCTTCGACCGAGAACCACGGAGCCCAGACCCCGGAGCGACCCGTCAACGGAAAGTGTGCAATCTGCTGTCCGGTTTCTGTCGCCCAGACTGAGATTGTCGGATTGCAGTAGTCGGCTGGGGGACGACCGGTGGCAACGGCGAAAGCCGTGCGGTCGACCGTGAGATTCAGCACCTGCACCTGCCACGACAGCTTGTTGGCGTGCCCCAATCCGTCCTTGATCAGAACCAGCTGTGCCCCGGTCGTCAGATTCCACAGTCGAATCGTGTTGTCATCACCTGGATGGTTTGTGTTTCCTTTTCCCGGACCGTTGCTCGTCTTGTACAAGCTGTTGCCACCCGTGATCAGCAGGAGAGTTCCCGGGACAATCCGTACGGCGGAGACCTTGCCAATGTGGCCGGTGAACACCAGCTCTTTGTAGCCCGGTGGCGTGGGAGTTGGCGGCGGAGCCTCGGGGGCCTGAGGAGTCGGGTCCAGCAGTTCTTTCTTCGCAGCCAGGATGTCCGCGGCAGCATCGCGGTCTTGCTTCAGGATCTTGTTCGCCTGTGTGTCAAAGACTTTGGAGCAGTTGTCCC
This sequence comes from Planctomycetaceae bacterium, assembly GCA_044337025.1. Classification (GTDB taxonomy): domain Bacteria; phylum Planctomycetota; class Planctomycetia; order Planctomycetales; family Planctomycetaceae; genus TH-plancto1. The sequence continues at coordinate 47,039 of JBIIOI010000005.1, read as the reverse complement.
GAGCCTGCTGCGATTGCTTCTTGTAAGTGTCGACCGCCTTTTTCAGTCCGACCGATTTCGGGATCGCGCCGTTCTCTTCGAACGCCTGGCGCTCCTTCTCCAATTGTTCCAGTCGCTTGAGCTTCTCTTCCGGCTTGAACTTCGATGACGACGTTAACTGATCCTCTTCATCGGCAAACGCTTTCAACAGACGGTCGCGAGCTGTTGTCATCAGCTTCTGATAGTCGTCGCGGGCCTTGGCGAGTTCCGGCGAGTTTTCGATGACAAGATTCGTACTGGTCTCGCCCTCAGCCAGTACTGGGCCTGCCCCGACGAGACAGGCCATCACCATCAGAGCCAAACATCGCGACGAGAACATGCGTTTCCCCAGAGATGGACCCATTGTTACACGTCAAATTCGCAATTGGAGAGCCAACGGTCAAGCCTCGTACGTTGTGCGGCCGCTCCTGGTGTATTCGCGAGTCCCGCCACACCGACTCACGCCTTCTTCACGAACTCGGACTTCAATTGCATCGCGCCGAAGCCCTCGATCTTGCAGTCGATGACGTGGTCGCCTTCGATCAGGCGGATGTTCTTGACCTTGGTACCGGCCTTCAGCGTGGAGGATGCGCCTCGGACTTTGAGATCCTTGATCACCGTCACGGAGTCGCCGTTCTTGAGCTCGTTACCGAAGGCGTCTTTCCAGACTCGCGTATCGGGCGTTTCTGGGACCTCTTGGGCGGACCACTCGTGGTTACACTCGGGACAGACGAATTGGCTGCCGTTGTCGTAGGTGTACTCGTAGCGGCATTTCGGACAAAGCGGCGTGTCGTTCATCGGGATTCCTGTCCGGTTCGGTCTCGCAGCCGCGAGTCCGCAGGGATTCTACCGAGGAGCATGAAGTTGTCGAACAGTCGCAAATCACGCCCGCGTTGCCCGAGCTCGGATGCCTCGCCCATTGGCGCTGTTGTTGAGGCTCAGGCCGTCTCGATAAAGTTCCGCGCATGATTGAACTGAGCATCACCGACGACGGAGTCCTCCTCCCGGTCCAGGGGCAGCCGGGGAGCCGTCGCAATTCGATCGTCGGTGAGCATGCCGGACGACTGAAGGTGGCGGTGACTCAAGTCGCGGAGAAAGGCAAAGCCACCGATGCGATTCGCGAGTTGATTGCCGACTCACTGGGAATCGCACTGGCGCGAGTGTCCGTTGTGCAGGGAGAAGCCCAGCCCCGCAAGCTCATGAAACTGGAGGGGGTTTCTAGCGAGCAAGTCCGTGCTTGGCTGGAACGGATTCTCGGGCCCCACTGAATCGAACTTCGAGAATCGCCGGCATCCCGTGTGTACGCGTCGGAGTCCTTGGTGAATGGAACCGTTTTCTCCCTCGCCCCCGCAATCGATGAAAGTGGCAAGAAGGACTCCACTGCGGGGGAGAGGGCCGGGGTGAGGGGGACACGCTCTGCCCCTCACCCCAACCCTCTCCTCAAAAACCGACTTTCGTTGTCGATGACTTCATGGCAGCGGAGAGGGAGAAGACAGCGGATTCAGCGACGCTTTCGATGCACGCACTATAGAAACTCGCTTGCACCTTCAGCCCCCGCGCAACGTTCCTCGGATCGGTAAACCGGTCACGTTTCCTCCGAGGACTCTTTCGATGCTCGACTTTCTCCGCGACAAACTGGCCGCTCTCCGGCTCAAGGCCCGTCACGAACTCCGCCTGCAGGAACAGCTGCTGGCGTTGACGGAGTCCGCTGCGCCCGAAGACAACGATGGCCAGTGGCACGCGGTCGGTGAGGTCGGTCAGTCGATGACCGATGGCGAGCGGCAAGACCTGCGGACTCAGGCCCGGACTCTCGTGGCCCACAACCCGCATGCAAAAAACATTCTGCGGCTGCTGGAGTCGTATGTCACCGGAGCCGGACTGCGGCTCGGGCATCAGTGGCGACCGGGCTCGTCCGAAGCGGGCGAAGACTTGGTCCAGCTGGCGGACCGGCTCTGGTCCGACTTTCTGACCGCGAACGTATCGCACTACTCCTTCCGCGAACATGCCCGTCGAGCCTGGCGCGATGGCGAGTGCTTCCTCCGTCGCTATTCGGACCAGCAGTGGCCACCAGCGGTCCGTTTCGTCGACCCGGAGACGATCGGCTCCTGCCCGGACTTCCCGAACTCGCAAGGGATCCTGACCGATCCCGACGACGCCGAGACTCCGCTCGAGTTTCTGCGGCTGAGCCCCCTGGATGGAGGTCTGGCTGAGCGAGTCCCCGCGTCCGAAATGTTGCACACGCGAGTGGGCGTCGACACCAACCAGAAGCGGGGAGTGACAGTCCTGGCTCCGATTGTCGGCACGCTGGACTGCTATCAAAAGTGGATCGAGACTGAACTGCACGCCCGCAAGCTGCAGGCCTCGATCGTGCTGTGGCGCAAGGTCCAGGGGTCCCCGCAACAGGCATTCGCCACGGCCGATTCCCAGGGGATGCCCAATTCTGCGGGTCAGCGGTCCGAGCGGTTCAAGCCCGGCACGATCCTGACCACCAATCAGGCGACCGAGATCAAATTCCTGCAGCCGGAAACGAACTTCGGTGACGCCGTCCCGCTGGGGCGGATGCTGCTGCTGGGCGTCGCTGCCGGAGTCGGGCTTCCGGAGTTCATGCTGACTTCGGATGCGTCGAATGCGAACTACGCCTCGACGATGGTGGCTGAAGGCCCCGCCGTGAAACTCTTCCAGAGCGAACAGCAGTTCTTCGCCCGCGAGTTCACTCGTCTGTGGCGCTGGGTGATGGAGATCGCCATCGAGCTTGGTTACCTGCCCGAGAACTTCTTCGATCGCATCGAGCCGACCTGGACCTTTCCCCAACTCGTCACCCGCGACCGCCCACGAGAACGGTCCGCCGATGCCCAGCTGGTCGAGCTGGGAATTCTCAGCAAGGCCGAAGTCGCCCGCCGCGACGGCGTCGAGCCCGAGCGGATGCGAGCCGAGTGCGAGGAGGAAAGTTCGCAGGCTTCCGTGTTTGGTCAGCAGTAAGCGACCCTTCGCAGTCCTTGCGGGGCGACTGCTACGTGACCCTCGCCAGCTTCGTCACGCGCCCCGCATCGACCCACTCGACAACGAAGATGTTCCCTTCGGAGTCGAAGCAGGCATCGTGCGGGTGGATGAACTTCCCCGGTCGCCAGCGTGACGGCTCGCCCCGCATCTGGAAGTTGTTGGCCAGCACCTGCTGCCGCCACTCGGGATCATCACCCAGGTGGATGATCGGCTGATTGCGAATGTCAAACAGCGACACGCGGGCATGCAGGTCGGGGACCAGCAGGACCTCCCCCCGCAGGTCGAAGCTGGCGGGGAACAGCAGCCCCTCGACGATCTCAACCGGTTGACCGTCGACAGAGAAATACTGCAAACGAGCATTGGCCCGGTCCGCGACCATGAGCGCGGGCTCTCTGCCGGGGCGATCATCCCACCAGATTCCGTGCGGGGTTTTGAGCTTTCCTGGCTCGGTCCCTTCTCCCCCGAACGTACAGATCCAATGGGCCTGCTGGTCGTAGCGATGGATGTAGTGCGAGCCGTACCCATCCGCGACACAGAACCCGCCGTCCGGCAGAAAGGCGATATTCGTCGGCTTCCACTGATTCAGGTTTTGATAGACACCCGGCTCGCGCGGGTACCGTTGCTTCCAGATCCACTCGCCCTGCAGATCGGTCTTGACGATCTGCCGTCTCACGGTGTCGCACAGGTACAAATACTCAACACCGTCTTCCACACGGAGATCGATCCCATGTCCGCCGCCAGTGTATTCCTGGCCGAATGAGCGCACGAACTTCCCGTCCGGGTCAAAGACCAGCATGGTGTCGAGCGGCGAATCGGGCTCGCCCTGATGTTTGATATAGACCCGCCCCGCACGATCGATCGTGACCCCGTGCGTGTTCTTCCAGCGGAACCCGTCCGGCAGCTGGCCCCAATTGTGATGGCATTCGTAAACGTATTCGCCCGCACCCACGAGCGGCGGTCGCGAACCCGATTTGTCGGAAGTATGAACTGCGGCCATGTCGATTCCTCAGTACAGACGCTTTCCCAGGCTGACGACCGCATCCTGCTTGAACCCCAGTGATTCGTAAAAGGCGATCACCTGCAGATTCGAGGTCCGGACCTGCAGGTTGATCTTCAGGCAGCCTTGCTCGCGAAGCAGCTGTTCCATCCGCAGAACAAGCTGGCTCCCGATTCCCCTCCGCCGGTGCGTGGCGTGGACTCCCACCGAGTAGATCCAGCCGCGATGCCCGTCCCAGCCCCCCATTACGGTTCCGATCACCTGTCCGCCGTCGGTCGCCACCAGCAGGAGTTCACGATCCACTGACAGCTTCAACCGCAGAGCCAGTTCCGGATCATTGTGGGGAGCCGGGTCAAACAGTTCCTCGCGCCACAGAGCGACGACCTGCGCTGCGTCGGCGTCCTGATAAACGCGAATCTCGATGGCCGGATCTGACATGGAATCCCCCAGGTTCGTGGCGGTGAAGTCTATCGGACAGGGACGGGGGTTGTCCGGGTTCGCTGTTCGGAGACATCGCACATTCGATAAACTCCCGCCGATGTTCCCCGCGACCTGAGTCGCCGGAAACGATCCACAACCACTTCGCAAAACGACCTCGGAGATCCTGATGCGTTCGATTCGACTGGCATTGGCAGCAGCGTTGGGACTGAGTGGAGGAGTCGCATCGGCCGAGAACTGGCCCGAGTGGCGCGGCCCGCGGCATACCGGCATCTCCTCCGAGACCGGGATCGCCACGCAGTGGACCAAGACCGAGAACGTCGCGTGGAAAGCCAAGCTGCCCGGCCAGGGAGGCTCGACGCCCGTGGTCTGGGATGACCGGATTTTTCTGACCTCGGCGGACGGCGACGACTTGGTCGTCATGGGTTTCGATACGAAGGGGACCGAACTCTGGAAGACCAAGGTTTCAACGGGCAATAAGGACGCCCGCGCCGGGGAAGGGAACTCGGCTTCGCCCTCGCCCTCGACCGACGGCAAGCATGTCTGGGTCTTCTTCGGAACCGGCGACTTGGCCTGCCTCGATCGCGACGGGAAGATCGTCTGGAAGTTCAACGTCGAAGAACGCTACGGGAAAATCGACATCCAGTTCGGCATGACCTCGACCCCAATCCTGCACGAGGGCAAGCTCTACCTGCAGCTGATCCACGGAACGTGGCGCGGCGATTACACCGTGGGCAAGGTGATCAGCCTGGATGCCGCATCTGGCAAAGAGATCTGGGCGATCGACCGCAAGCAGAACCCCAAGGAAGAGTGCAAGCACGCTTATAGCTCCGCCTTGATCGCACCGGGCAAGGAGCCGTACCTGATTACCCATGGCGGTGACTGCACTGTCGGTCACTCCCTCAAGGACGGTCACGAGCTGTGGCGGCTGGACGACCTGAACGGCCCGTCGCAGTACAACAAGAACTATGACGGAACGCTGCGGTTTGTGGCGACCCCGACCGCGACCGAGGAGTTTGTCGTGGTGCCGACCGCCAAGAGCGGGCCCGCTCTGGGGCTGCAGGCCAGTGTCCTGTCCGGCAACGTGACGGGCAAGGCCGAAGCCGTGAAGTGGGTGTTCGACCGGACCCCCGACGTCTCGTGCCCGGTGATCTACGAGGGGCTGGTCTATCTGTGCATGAACGATGGCCGGCTGGTCTGCCTGGACCAGAATACCGGAGAGAAGAAATACGAGTCCCGGATTCACAACGCTCAGTACCGTGCGACCGGAGTGGTCAGCGGCGGGCATGTGTACTTCACCGCACGCGACGGCGTTTGCACCGTGGTCAAACTTGGACCGACCTTTGAGAAGGTCTCCGAGAATGACCTGGGTGAGCCGCAGACCGCCTCGCCAGTGATCTCGAACGGTACGCTCTACATGCGGACGTATGAGGGGCTGTACGCGATTCGCGGGAAGTAGATCGAAATGGAGGCAGCCTGAAGGCCTGGGCCTTCAGGCTGTGGTTGCGGCGAATTCGAACATGGGCGGGACGCCCATGCTACGGGACGACACGCACAGCTCGGTGCCCGGACTCGATCTGCCCGAACTGGTCCTTGGTGCGGACTTCGATGTCATGCAGACCCGGCTGCAGAGCAGGCAGCTTGAGCTTCCACAGATGCGTGCAGATCCCCGGCTTGGGGAGCTTGCGGAAGTCGTTCGGCTTCGCCGCGAGGATCGCTTCTTCATGAGCTCCGGTTCGCACGAAGGTCGGATCGACCTCGCCAACGTGGGTCATCGCCTGCCACTCGCCGGTGCTGCCGACTCGCATTTCGACCGTCGACTTCTGGGAACCGGCGAAGACGTTGGCGTAGACATCGGTCTCGCTGGTCTTGGCAACCGGGATCTCTTCCGGCAGGTCGATCTGCATCTGGTAGTCATCATTCCGCCCGGCGGGGTGAAACTTCAGCGAGTAGTCGTGCCCGTTGAATGACATCACCGAGTACCCGTTGGGGCCTCCATCCGACATCATCGCGTGCGGGATGCCACGCTCATCCGGGGCCCCACTCCACCAGCTGCCGCAGACGGTCACGTTGATGAAGTGATGGTGAGGCTGAGGGCCTTCCCACCCGTCCGCCTTGGTAATCCAGTGGTGCTCCAGCGTATGAGTATGCGCCGAAATCGACATCGCAAACGGGCGTTTCTCGATTAGCCGGTACAGCCCGTGGCGGTCGTTCACTTCGATCAGCGGGATGTGCATCATCAGCACCACGAGCTGGTCTTCGGGAATCTGCGCCAGGTCGGTCTTGATGAACTCGAGCTGTTCCGGTCCAAAGCCACCGCGGTAGCCCCACGACTTCTTGACGGGGTCCTTCAGCATCCACTCCACGTCATCCAGCACCAGGAAATGGACCGGACCATAGTCGAATGAGTAGTACGACGGCCCGTAGATCCTCTCATAGGTCTCATTGGCATGCCGCCGCGTGCGGGCGTCGTAGTTGATGTCGTGGTTACCCAGCACGTTGTACCAGGGAATCCCGATCAGCGCGATCGACCGGTTGAGCGGCTCGAACGTCTCCAGATTGTCGAAGGCGATATCGCCCAGTGTGACCCCGAACGAGGCATCGGTCTTGCCGATGATCCCCTCGACGACATCGTGGGTGATCCAGTCGACTTCCTTCTGGTCGCGCGGCTGCGGATCGCCAAACAACAGGGCCTTGAACTGGTCCGGTTCCTCCTGCGGGTAGAGCGGGAAGTCGACCGATTCGGGCAGCGGACCTGTCGGCATCACGCCCTTGTACTTGAACTTCTCGTCCGGAGACCCATGCGGCTTGTGGATGTAATAGAACCGGGGCAGCTTCTCTTCACTCAGTGGAGTTCGCCAGCCGCGCGGCTTGATCACGAACAGAATTGTGTCGTCATCAACTGCCAGCGTGTATTGCCCCTGCTCGTTCGTCGTGACGATCTGGCTGCCGTTGGAGACCCGCACTCCGGGCAGAGGCTTTTCGTCGGCATCGCGTTTCTGATTGCCGTTCGCGTCGTGGTAGACGACCCCCTTGGCCATCTGCGGTGGTTTGACCGAAGGATCTTGCGACTGCCCTTCCGACAACATCACAGCCATCAACAACAGTGCGGCAGCACTGGCCAGGCAAGCGGCGAACGAACGCATGAGAGAAACCTCAGTCCGAGAAACATCAAGAGCCGACAGCCTCTCGAACTCTCATGAGGAAGGCAAGCATGACCCGCGAAAAAATGGAGAAGACCGCTAATGGCTAATGGCTGATGGCGAATAGCCGATGACCAGAAGGGCATCTTCTTCTCTGGCCCTTTGCCATAAGCCATCCGCTATCTGCCATCCGCTATACACCACAGATGCTGGTGCGTGCGCAGGAAGATCTCTCCGTTGGAGATCGCCAGTGACGCCAGGGTCCGTTCGGGGATCACATTGCGGGCCAGGACCTCCAGCTTCGGCTTCGCGGCGAAGACGATGGTCTCGCCCTCCAAGCTGGTCGTGTAGAGCCGATCACCCACCTTGACCAGACTGGCCCAGGTGTTGCCCGTCAGTCGCTCGGTCCAGAGGACGGTGCCGGTCTTCCACTCGATGCACTGCACGGTCCCGGGCTCGTTCACCATGTAAACATGATCGCCGACGATCATCCCCGAGCCGATCCGCTGCGGCCCTTTCGGATTCCGCCATAACCGATGCGACTCGGTGACGTCGCTTCCCGATGAGAGCGATTCAACCGGAAGCTTCATCCCGATCCAGGCTCCCTGGAAGCCTCCCATCGCCACGATCACCTGATCATTGAACAACGGGTTCGTGTAGACCAGCTTATCCTGCGCGTCATCCTTGAACAGCCCCTGACAGGTCCAGAGGTGCCGACCGGTCGGCGGATCATAGGCCTTGATCGCACCGGGCCAGCTGAGCAGCAGCTGGGTCTGCTCCCCGACTTTGGCCAGCACGGGAGTACTCCACGATCCGATCCACTCGGCGGCCCCCTTGTCCCCGAGTTTGCCACCGGGTTCATCGACCTTCCAGGCGTCAGTCCCGTCCTTCAGTTGAAACGCATACAGAGCGGTTCGCTCGCCCGGCCCGAAGTTCAGGAACACCAGATCGCCCGAAATGACCGGGGACGCCGCAGTGCCCCAAATGTGATGGCTCGGCCCCAGGTCGCGATGCCAGAGCTGGTTTCCTTCGAAGTCGTAGCAGGCGATCCCCGCTGAGCCATGCGAGACAACGACCTGTTCTCCGTTCGTCACTGGCGAAGCGGCACAGAATGGGTTCGTCGCATGCGTCGGCTCGGGCTGGGTGTACTCGATCGTCTTGGTCCAGCGCTGGCTGCCGTCGTTTCGATTCAAGCAGATCAGCGAGCGCTTGGTTCCCTTGTCGGTGGCCTGTGTCACGAAGATCCGGTCGCCCCAGATCACCGGCGTCGAGTTCCCGGCCTCGGGAAGCGGCACCTTCCAACGGATGTTCTGATCAGGGGACCAGGTCAGCGGAACCTGTGACTCCTGGCACACTCCATCGGCAGTCGGCCCCCGCCACGCGGGCCAGTTGTCCGCCTGGACCGCACACGTGAGCGACAGCCAGAGACCACAGAACACGATGCGGCGGAGTTGCATGAGCAGGTTCTCGAATTGGGTTCTCGCCCAGGCAGCGTGAACGGATCGGTCGAGGGTCGAATGACCTGACCGGCAACTCGAGCATACGATACTGCGACTCGGCGACCAAGCGCTCGGTCCACGGGACTCGGAGAGCCCAGCGACCTTACAAAGTGCATCGCGCCTACGGAATCAGATAAATGATCCCGGTATACGCCGCAGCTGCGGTGGCGACAGCTTCGCGATTGAGGGGCAGCGCCAAGTGACGCTTGGGGGCGCATTCTCCAGGGCGATAGTGACCCAGTGGGGACTCGTCCTTCCAGACCGGATCGAGCGCGATCGAGTACGGCAGCGCGACGACCTGGGCTCCGAATCGCCCGACCGACACAAACGGCTGGACCAGTTCGGAGAAGGCGTGACCCGATCGCTCCAGGCCGGGATCTTCGAAGTACAGCGGATTGTGCGTCACGTTGGAGGCGTGCCAGTAGACAGCTGTGGTCGCTGAATGCCGATCCAATGAGCCCTGGTGGACCAGTTCCGCCGGTTCTGGAGGCGTGACTCCTTCGAGCTTGGAGTCGGGCTCGGGCTCATAATCCGCGAACGGTTGGATCTGGCGAATGGAACGCAGCTTGGGCAGAGCACGCGGTGTGGTGGGCTCGACCGGGGCAGGCTGCGGACTGGCTTCCGCGACGGGATCGGGCTCGACTGCGGGGGCGTCAACGGTTCCCGCGTTGGGCAGTTCCGCCACCCGCAGCGGCGGCTCAGGCATCAGTGGGGCAGGACTGGGAATGCGAAGATCCGAGGGTGCTGCCGGTTCTTCCGCTTCGGCCAGCGGATTCACATCGGGCTCGGAAAGCATCCGATCCAGATCGTCTTCGAACGGCCAGTTCGGCAGATTGAGCTCGATCCGTTCACGCGGGTGCTCGGCTCGGGGTTCCAGTACGACATCCGCGAACGATCCGGTCTGTTCGGGCAACGAGCCGGGATGGGGGAGCGGCCCATTGGGATCAAGTTCCGGCTTGCTGGCCGGACGTGCGACCTCGGGTGTTTCCGCAGGCTGAACTGCCTCGATCGGCTCAGGAACGGGCGCGACCATTGGCTCCACGTCGTTCGGGAGCGGGATTGGCTGGATGGTCCGGGCGTCGGGCGTCTCCGAGCCAGGCTGCCGCAGCGTCTTGGGAACGAACGGTGAAGAAAATGGAGCAGGGCGTGCCGTATCCAGGGGCTCATTCAGCTCAGGGGCTGGTTCCCAGTCCCCGCGAAGCTCCCGCCAACGCTGCCGGGCGGAACGCTGCTTCAGTCGATCCAGCGGCTTGCCGACTTCGCGGTCGTTCGCGGGCAGCGCTCCGGTCACAGCCAGACAGAGCGCTCCCGCCAGCAGTTGCCTCCAGAGCGATCGCGGCTTAGAGCGCGTCGGACTGGGCTGTGCTGTAGTTGGGTGATTCTTGAGTGATGGCGATGTCATGCGGGTGGTTCTCCCTCACCGATGCCGCGGTGATCTTGAGGAACTTCGGTTTGGTCCGAAGGTCCGCGATCGTGCCGACTCCCAGGTATCCCATCCCGGCTCGCAGCCCGCCGACCAGCTGGTACAGCAGACTTGAGACAGGACCTTTGTAGGGGACACGTCCTTCGACCCCTTCGGGAACCAGTTTCGGGCGGGCCTTGTCGTCTTCTCCAGTGTGCGATTGGCGGTAGCGCTCGCTGCTGCCCTTGACCATGGCCCCGAGCGATCCCATTCCACGGTACCGTTTGAAGGTCCGCCCCTGGAACAGAATCATCTCGCCCGGACTCTCGTCGACCCCCGCGAGGAGACCGCCGAGCATCACGGAGGAAGCCCCGGCTGCGAGGGCCTTGGTGATGTCGCCGCTGTAGCGGATGCCGCCGTCGGCGATCACGGGAACGTCCGTCCCCGCCAGGCCGCTGACTGCTTCCGAAATCGCCGTGAGCTGGGGCACTCCGACTCCGGAGATAATCCGCGTGGTGCAGATCGATCCGGGCCCGATCCCCACCTTGACGGCGTCTGCTCCCGCTTTCGCGAGATCGCGGGCGCCCTCGGCTGTGGCGACATTGCCGGCGATCACGTCGATCTTCGGCCACCGCTTCTTGAGCTCTCGAACGGTCTCGATGACGTTCTTCGAGTGCCCATGGGCGCTGTCCACCACCAGGAAATCGACCCCTGAGTTGATCAGGGCTTCGGCACGTTGGATGTCATAGACCCCTACAGCCGCCCCAACCCGCAATCTTCCCCGAGAGTCCTTGTTCGCCTTGGGGAATCGCAGGTTCTTGTCGATGTCCTTGATCGTGATCAGTCCCTTCAATTGGTATTGATCGTCCACAAGGAGCAGTTTCTCGACCTTGTTTTCGCGGAGGATTCGTTCGGCGTCTTTCAGGCTCGTATCTTCGCGGGCCGTGACCAGTTTTTCCTTGGTCATCACTTCTTCGACCCGCATATCGCCGGATTCGAGGAACCGCAGGTCGCGCCGCGTAATAATTCCCTTGAGTTTCCCATTCTCCGTAACCGGAACACCCCCAATGTTGCGGGTGTCCATCAGCTCAATGACCTCCCGAACCGGAGTGTGCGGTGGCACGCTGACCGGATCGACGATCACGCCGTTCTCGCTCCGCTTCACGCGGTCAACTTCCAGAGCCTGTCGCTCGATCGACATATTCTTGTGAATGACCCCAATGCCGCCTTCCTGAGCCATGGCGATCGCCATGTCACTCTCGGTCACCGTGTCCATGGGACTCGACAAGATCGGCACGTTGATCGTGATGTTGCGAGTCAGCCGCGTCGAAGTCTCGACATCGGCGGGGACCATCTCGCTGTAGGCGGGGACGAGCAGCACATCGTCAAAAGTCAGACCCGTGTCCTGGATGCGATCTTTCATGCGAGACTCCGGAGTGAGTGCAAGAACGGCGACAGCTTCGCGAAAATGATCCGAGGGCGAGTGACCCGACCAGAAAGTTCCGGCGAAGCAAGGGAAGGAAGACGATCCCGGTGACGTCCAAGAGAAACCGTTCGATTCGTATTCGAACCGAGGGCCGGGGACCGACGCGATTGACAGCCGCGCACCAAAAATTGCCTCGAAAATCCGAGGCGTCGTGGGCCAAAGAGACCAACGCTGACTGCCATCGAGAGACTATAGAAACTCTCAACCGCCGGATCAATCAACCGACGTTGCTGCGAACAAGCGGTTCTTGGTTCCTCGTTCTTGGTTCCTCGTCGTTGGTCCAGTCAGCAGGATCACGCCCATTCGTTTCGGCCTTCGTTGACAGTTGAGGGGCCCCAAAAATCAAAGAACCAAGCACAAAGAACCAAGAACCCTTCTCCCCTCTCGCACTCCCTGTTCAGCGGCAGCTATGATGCCTGACGGCCCTTTTTGCCCATTCCCGAGTCGATATGTCAGTTCGCAGCCACCTGACGGACTTCGACCCAGCTGTCCTGCAGCGGCGGGAGTGGCTGCGCCGCAGCGGGCTGGCACTCGCGGGGCTCGGAGCATTGGCTCCGGCTGCCTCCCACTTGCGAGCCTCGGACGAATCCCCGGCGATCGGCTTTGGAAAGGCCAAGTCAGTCCTCGTGGTGTTTGCCAGCGGTGGCCAGAGCCAGATCGATACCTGGGATCCGAAGCCGCTGGCCCCTCCAGAGATTCGCGGCGACTTTTCGGCGATCTCGACCAAGACCCCGAGCGTGCAGTTCTGCGAGCACTTGCCGCTGACGGCCCAGGTCTCTGACAAGTTCTGTCTGCTGCGCACGATGGCCCACGAGGACCTGGATCACGGGTCCGCCTTTCATCTGGCGATGACCGGGCGCTATCACCGTCAGAAGTCTTCCAACCATCCCCCCGCCGGTTCCGATGCTCCCAGCCTGGGCAGCGTGCTGACGCGCGTTCGACCGTCGACTCAATTCGCGCAGACCGCCATTCACCTCAACGGACCCGCTGAGGTTCCGCTGGTCTTCGGACCGGGGCAGTATGGCGGACTGCTCGGAAAGTCGCTCGATCCGCTTACCATCGGCGATGTCTCTCAAGGTCATCTGGCGATCCCGTCGCTGGAGCCCAACAACGATCTGCCGACGTCCCGCATGCGACTCCGAGAGTCACTGCTCCGCTCAATTGAGGACCGCGTCCCCTCATCCAGCCGCGATGGCCAGTGGGCCGACAAGCAGTCGCGCTATCACAGCGCCTTCGAACTGCTGGCCCGTCCCGCCACTGCTGCGGCGTTTGACCTGAGCCGCGAGACGGTGGCCATGCGGAACCGTTACGGGCTGAATCGATCGGGCCAGGCGTGCCTGCTGGCTCGCCGCCTGGTCGAGGCCGGAGTCCCGTGGATCACGGTGTTCTGGAATCACAACAACCGCGGCCAGGACGACGATCCGAACAATAGTGATACGTACGGCTGGGACAATCACAACGACATCTTCGACGGCCTGAGGACGCACCTGCTGCCGCGGTTTGACCAGAGCTTCTCGGCCCTGCTGGAAGACATGGACGCGCGCGGGTTGCTCAAGGAGACTCTGGTCGTCTGCATGGGCGAGTTCGGTCGAGCCCCGCTGGTCGCTCGGGAACGGAACTTCAAGGGGATCAGCCCCGGCCGTAAACATTGGAGCAGCGTCTACTCGATCGTGCTGGCTGGGGCCGGTGTCACGCGGGGGACCGTAATTGGCTCGTCCGACGCACGGGGGGCCTACCCACTGTCGACTCCGTATGGTCCCTGGGATGTGACAGCCACGCTGATGTCGGCCCTCGGCGTCGATCCGTCGATGCATTACACCGACCCCCTGGGCCGCCCCTACAAAGTGAGCGATGGCCGTGTAATTGAGTCGATCTACACGGGCCGCGGGTAGCTGTGTTTTCGGGGGTGGCGGGGTCAGAAGGCTCGGCGCATGGCCCCGCAGCCACGGAGGGGATGTGACCGATGCTCTCTCGATTGACGCGAGTTGGTCAGCGGCTCGCAGGGCACTTGGCCTCCCAACGGTTCCCCGGTCAACGGGGCCATCCGCTGCGCGACTGAATTGCCTCGACCAGGACTCGAACCTGGAATGCCCCGTTAGAAGCAGGGAGTGATTGTCCGTTTCACCATCGGGGCTGTAAGGGAAGTTGTCAGTTCTCAGTCGTCAGTCAGAGTCTTTACTGAGAACTGTGAACTGAAAACTGACAACTTCCCCCAAAAGCGGAAGGCGAGGGATTCGAACCCTCATCTCCTGTGCAGGAGAACCGCGTTAGCAGTGCGGTCCGGCCAACCGTATCCGGCTGCCTTCCGTGTGTGAGCAGTGGACTCACCGGGAGTCGAACCCGGATCAACAGCCTGCCGAACTGTCGTCTTGCCGTTGGACCATGAGCCCGTTCGTAATTGATCCCGGATGGAGTCGAACCATCGTCGCCAGCATGTCGGACTGGTGTCGTGCCGTTGGACCACGGGATCGGACGAGGAAGTGAGAAGGGGGAAGTAGGAAGGCTGAAGGAAGCAGGCCTGGCCGATTTTCCTCCGGTCTCCCATCTCCAGCCTCCCGCCTTTTACTGACCGAAGTGGGAGTCGAACCCACAGGCACCAGGCTCTCGACCTGGCCGCTTTGCCGGTTTGCGTACTCGGTCTGTGGAAGAGATGAGAGATGAGAGAGAAGAGACGAGAGCCAGCAGCCAGATGGCCGGGGATTGGCTCTCCTCACTACTCTCTCGTCTCTCATCTTTCCTCAAAGTTGCAGGTCCCGGACTCGAACCGGGCGGGCCGGCCTTATGAGAGCCAGCTGGGCGCCTGCCCGCCTGCAAGAAGAGGACGAGAGAGGAGAGGTGAGAGACGAGAGCCAGCAAGTGTCTGGCTCTCGTCTCTCACCTCTTGTCTCTCGTCTTTTCCCATTGACCCGTGCGGGATTTGAACCCGCGTTGCTGGCCTGAGAAGCCAGAATCCTGAGCCACTAGAAGAACGGGCCGGTGATATCGGCTCTGGCCATCAGCCATCGGCTCACAGCCATTCGCCAGAAGTGCGTTGGGCAGGAGTTGAACCTGCAGGCCCGAAGGCGGGTGGGTTACAGCCACTTGAGCACGCCCATGCTCAGCCAACGCGTGTTAAGTCGGGAGACTGGAGACTGGAGTAAGATGTTAGATCGGAGCGCCCTTCTGGCTCTCGCCTCTCACCTCTCATCTCTCGTCTCATTTCCCGATGGCACAGAGGGGAGTCGAACCCCTGGAATCACGAAGGTTTGAGCTTCGCCGCTTTGCCAGGTTGCGTACCGCGCCGGACAGACGAGGGACGAGAGGTTAGAGGTTCGAGTCAGCAGGGCCTGGGCCTATGGCCTCTGGGTTTGGCTCTCGCCTCTCACCTCTAGCCTCTCGTCTCTTTAGCGTCCCCGAGGGGATTTGAACCCCTGATCTCCACCGTGACAGGGTGGCGAGCACTCCGGGCTGCTCCACGAGGACATGAGGAAGACGAGAGAGCAGAGACATGAGAGTAGAGCCAGAGTCGCGCCTTGGCTCTGATCTCTCCGCTCTCATCCCTCGTCTCTCTTGGATTAGCTCGAGTGGGATTCGAACCCACAGCATCGCTGTTTCTGAAACAACGTGGTCTGCCAGTTGCCTACCGAGCCGTGAAGAAAGGTGAGAGGTCAGAGACGAGAGGTGAGAGCCAATCCAGTCCTGCTGGCTCTAACCTCTCACCTCGACTGTCCAGAGCGGGATTCGAACCCGCAGTCGCTGGGGTTTAAGCCCAGCCGCTCAGCCGTTGGCGTACCTGGACGTTGTGGATTGAGTTCGATGTGGTCGGCAATTCCTGCCGAATCCATGTGACGCACAGTGTCTGCTGTCGACCTCCCTGCTGGCTCCCCTCTCCCCCCGGGAGAGGGGTTGGGGGTGAGGGTTCTCGATCGGAGTTCTCGGATCCCACGCGACATTGAACGTGATACGGACAACTCTCGAGCTGGTCACGTCGGTCCACTGGACTCGGAGAGTCCAGCGACTTTGACCGAGCCTGACTGGAACTGTTGCCATTGACCTGCATTCGCCCGGCCCCATACGGTCAGGTCGACGTCCGAGCAGAGTGAGCTGCTCGCCCAGCCTGACTCAGAAAGTGGTGATACATGTTGCGACAGCTGAGTCTGCTACTGGCGTTGTGTGGTTGTCTCGCTGGCTGCCAGGCCGCCTCTTCGTTTGCGAAGTTTTCCGATCAAGAGTGCGCGGACTTTGACTTCATCGTGAAAGACGCAAACGAGCCCAAGCCGAAGATGGACACACTCCGCAGTGCCTTCGCAATGCCTGAAGAGATCCGACGAGAGATTGACGGCATGGAACGTCAGCGGCTTCGAGAAGAGATCATCGCCTCTCCCCGCGGATCGCAAGTCGGTGTGTATGACGAATCGGGTGGTCGCTACTGCGGAACCGTCCTGCGAGCTGGGCCTGACCGGATTGAGATGATGAACTGTCTCAGCCAGGAAGCGATTCCCAGCCCTGATGGCCAGCTGCAGTGCAAGAAGAGTCACATCCCGTTTCTGACGATCGAGACCTCAGCTGTGACTCATTTTGCGATGATCGCTCCCCCGCCGCCGAACTTTCCAGAGACCGATGAGGAGATCGATCCTTCTGATTACGCCGTCGCTGAGATCGTGAACCGCAACGGCCAGCGACTTAGCTGGGGGAAGGCTCCGGAGAGATGAGAGCAAAGAGATGAGAGGCGAGAGCCAATCCAGGTAATCTTGGCTGGCTCTCGTCTCTCATCTCTCCACTCTCGTCTCTCTTCAGCGGAAGCCGTGGGACTCGAACCCACAAGCGAGGCAAGCTCGCCACCTGTTTTCAAGACAGGGCCCTCATCCGGCCGGATGACTTCCGTGAGAGTCGCCTCTCGCTCCGCGAAAGAGCGTCCTCTTTCGAAGAAGAAGGCGACAATCAAGCAGCAGGAGCTGGAGTCGAACCAGCCTCTCGACGTTCAGAGCGTCGCGTCTTGCCGATAGACGATCCCGCAGTGTTTGGTCTGGAGACACCGCTGACATTGACAGGTTCGGGCCGATTGCGGGGGCAGGAATCGAACCTGCGGACTCATGGTTCAAAGCCATGGATTTCTGCCAACAGAAACTACCCCGCACGAAGAGGGACGGGAGGGACTCGAACCCTCGCGCTGGTGCTTAACAGGCACCCGCTCTGCCGCTGAGCTACCGACCCGATTGGGAAACGACAAGTGCCCTGTGGGAGTTGAACCCACCTGTCCAGGTTGGAGGCCTGGTGCCTCTGCCGATCGGCCAAGGGCACATTGAGGGGCGGATGGCTTATGGCGAATGGCTGATGGCCAGACAGGTTTTTGTCTGCTCTGGCCACTCGCCATCTGCCATCCGCTATTCGCCCTGGAAAAGCTGCGGCGGCAGGACTCGAACCTGCATCGGACTCCTTAACAGGGAGCCGCCTTACCATTAGGCCACACCGCAATTTGGCGGATGGCCAATGGCACGTGGCACGTGGCCAGAGAGTTTCCGGCCATCTGCCATCCGCCTTAAGCCATCTGCCAGTGAGACGAAAGAGTCGGGATCAGACCCTGCAAGTCTCCTTGCCGGTCTGGCTCTCCTCTCTCGTCTCTCCTCTCTCAAGCTGCTCGTACCGAGTTGTCAAAGAACGGACCCAGGACCGAATCCTGTGTCTTATCGAGAGCACCGAGTGGGACTCGAACCCACGTTGCCGCATTACGAATGCGGAGTCCTGGCCGCTGGACGACCGGTGCCGGAAGAAGTTGAGGGTTGAGAGTTAAGGGTTGAGGGTCAGAGGATCGAGGTTGCCTTCAACCCTCAACCCTCAACCCTTATGGGACCCGACGGACTTGAACCGTCACCTGCTCGGGTAAGAACCGAGTGTGCTGCCGCTAACACCTGGGTCCCGGAATCAGCTTTCAGCGATCAGCAGTCAGCCTTCAGCCAAGCCGGATCGCTCTGGCTGATCGCTGAAGGCTGACCGCTGCCATTGAGGTCGGAGGGATTCGAACCCTCGCCGTGCGGGTTAAAAGCTCGCTGTGCTGCCGTTACACCACGACCTCGATGAGGACGTAGTGCGTTTGCGGCGATGGGGAATGAACATATGAGTGTCCTTCGAGAGTTGTCGTCTTGGTCAATCTGTTCTGGCTGACAGCTGACAGCTGATCGCTGACGGCTTTCAGCTGAGTCGCCCGGGAAGGAGTCGAACCTTCGTTTCCGCCTTATCAGAGCAGTGTCCTGAACCGTTGGACGACCGGGCGAAGAGTGGCCTGTGTCTGTCAGTCGGGATGGTCGGACTCGAACCGACGGTTCCTTGCTCCCAAAGCAAGTGGGGTGCCGCTCCCCTACATCCCGGTGAATGGCTGATAGCGGATGGCGAATGGCTGATGGCCAGACCGGAGTAGGTTGCTCTCTGTGACTCTGGCCATCGGCCATTCGCCACCTGCCATCCGCCAATGCGTAATTGACCCGTGTGGGATTCGAACCCAACCTGACCAGCGTGAAAGGCTGGCAACCTCACCAGAAGTCGAACGGGCCTGCTTAGCGAATGGCAGATGGCTTATGGCCAGACCGGAACTGGTTGCTCTCTGTGACTCTGGCCATCTGCCATAAGCCATCAGCTATTCGCCAAATGGGCTGGAAGGTGCTCGAACCCTTCTCTTCTGGTCTTCAGCCAGACGCTCTGCCGTCTAAGCTACCAGCCCGCAGATAGGGCGTTTTCGGGCCTCCAGACGCGAAAAAGCCCGGTGTCATCTGCGTGACACCGGGCTTTGCGAGTTTGCAAAAGCCATCGCCGATGTCACATGCGTCTGGGCATCCCCAGTGCATCATCCAAGCCTCGAAGATTCTGGCTCTGCAGGCTCGGACTCTGGGACTCACCCGGATTCGTAAAACGCTCAAGCTGGTCGGGACGTAGCGTGATCGCTCCGTCCAGAGCCAGGCTCGGGCGTTTCTGTTCGGACATCAGCGTGCGAATCGACATGATGAGTCGCCGGGACTTGTGACTGGTCAGCCTGCGGCACTCGCAGGCTGGTCCCCATAAGACTCGCGAGGCTGGGGAAATGTTCGCGAGATTTTTCCGTGATTTTTTGTTTCTTGAATTGCATGCCCCATGAACACACGACTCTTGGAAAGTCCAGTACGGTCGGATACCCGGTATCGCAGCCATGGAATGAGTCCAGATTCATTGTCGATTCCGCGTCGCAATCCGCGTACTTCTCTGGTATCACCGTCGGCCAATACGCGATTCTTCACCAGGTTCCCCACCGGGTGGCGGTGTCTTTGCGGAGTTTCAGGTTGAACAGGAAAGGACGATCCATGTGGCTCTCATGTTTTCGAACTCCCCGGCTCGTGCGTAGCACCTTGAGTGCGAGTGTCTTGCTGCTGGGACATGGTCTGGTCTTCGGCCAGGAGGAACTTGTGTCCGGCGAAGTCGTGATCTCCGAAACGGTGATCTCGTCTTCAGAGACAGCTGTGGAATCCCCGGCGGCCGAGGCTGCAACAGTGACTTCCGAGGCTGTGACGGTTGTTGCAGAAAAACCCGAGGCTCCGAAAGACCAGGGCGACGCCAAGAAGGAGAAGGGCAAGAAAGAAAAGAGCCGAAAGAAGCGCGATCGTCACGCGAAGCATGGCCAGCATGGCCGAGGCCCGATGGCCAAGTGGTCGCACCACTCAGGCCGCTCGTCGATGCGTCGCGGAGCCCATCTCTCGTCCGGACATCATGGGGGGCCTCGCTTCCGTGGTCCCAACTTCCATCTCTCGCGGTCCCACAGTTCACGAGGGGGGCATCCGTACGGAGCCCGCTCAAGCGGCCGGTTCTCCGCACGCCCCTGGGGCGGGAGCCACAGCTTCAGCCGCTGGGGCCACGGCGGTCCGGGATCGCATTTCGGCGGCATGGGGCGACGACCGATGCCTTGGGGACCGTTTTCTCGTCACTCGATGATGCGGCGACCAGAGTTCCACGGGCATTCGATGTCGTTTCGAGGTCCAATGCCGGGGCACCATCCGCAGTGGGGTGGTCATCGCGAATCCAGCCGCCCGAGCTTCGGTCACTCGCGAAGTCACGAATCGCATCGCCCGGAGTTCGGCCCGATGCGGGGCGGAAGCTTCGAGGGAAGATCCGCGGTGCCGGGCTCTCACCGTCCGGAGGGCGAGCGCCACTCGTTTCACCGCGAGGAGTCAGACCGTCCGGGACCACGCCCCTTCGGACCGCCGTCCTTTGGGGGATTCCGTGGACCTGACCGCGAGCACTCGCCCGAGCATCGGACCGCGTTTCGCGGCTTCCCCAGTCGCGATGGCGAACACCGCGCCGAGGAGCGTCGTGGCCCAGAGCATCGAGAGGGCGAGCATCGCCCCGAAGCTCACGGTGAGTTTCGTCCGGGGCCAGACCACCACCGCGGCCCACGCCCCAGCGAAGGGCGAGAAGGCGATCACCCCAGCCCGAACCGCGACCGCTCCGATCGGGATTTAGATCGACCGTAGCATTCCCACCGCGACCTGTCCGCGCTATGTTGTGAGCCGCTTGGCTCCCTCCACGGCAGGACAGTTGTGACGACACCTCCGGTCGAAATCCTGACTCTGCAGTCGCTGCTCGACCGACCGAGTTTCGTCGAATCGAACTTTCGCAACACCCTCCCCTCCGGGAGGGTGTTTGCATGCCTGGGCACTGTCGGGAGCCCACTGGGGTTCGTTCCGATCGATCTCGACCCGCAGCAGTTGGCGCAGCTAGGACCACTTGTCGACCGGAATGCGCTGCCCGCTTCAGATCGCCAAACACTTTGGCGAGCGGCCATTGACTGGGCATCTTCGCAGCGGGCCGTGGCCGTCCAGATCGTATGCAGCTCCGAAGACCTCGGCCCACTGGCACAACTCGGGTGGGATTGCACCACGGAGATTCTCCAGCTGGTGCGTCGGCCAGGAGCAGTGGAATCGCAGCCATCCTCCCCCGCAGTCTTTGCGTCCTCCGAGCTTCGCGGTTCAGAAGCCATCGAGCTGGTTCGTCGCACCTTGGTCGATTCTCTCGACCTGCCCGAGGCCCTGACGATTCGAACTCCCCACGCGATCTTAGAGAGCTGGCACGAGTCGATTCCGCTCATGCATCGGCTGATCCTCACAGCTCGCAGTCCAGAGGGGCCGGTCGGGATTCTTGTGGCCGGGCCGGCAACTGAAGGCGTCGAGATCCGCTATCTGGGAGTCGCCCCCCGCGATCGCCGACAAGGCTGGGGCCGCCGCCTGCTTGAAGCGGTCGTGCAGCGAAACGCTGGTGTCCCGGTCACCGCCTTCGTGGATGCCCGAAACTTCCCGGCTGTCCAGCTTTATCAGCAGCTCGGTTTTGTCGAGGAACATCGCAGTCCCCTGTGTTTTCGCGTCCTCCAGCCCTGAAAGCAGGTAACGGGTTTGAAGTCTGCGATTCTCCACGCGTAAACTGGGGGCAGTTCCTCCCCAATCCCCGAGACATGCCATGGGTCTTTTCGACAAACTCCGCAACGAACTGATCGACATCATCGAGTGGGTCGACGATTCGCGCCGCACGTTGGCTTGGCGGTTTCCGCGTTACCAGAACGAAATCAAGAACGGGGCCCAACTGATCGTCCGGCCGGGCCAGATGGCTGTGTTCGTCCATCGCGGCGAGATCGCGGATGTGTTCGAGCCGGGGCACTACGAGCTGAAGACCGACAACCTGCCGATCCTGAGTACCATTCAAGGCTGGAAGTACGGGTTCAACAGCCCGTTTCGAGCTGAGGTCTACTTCGTCAGCACCCGGCAGGTCACCGACCTGAAGTGGGGCACGCCGAACCCGATCATGCTTCGTGATGCCGACTTCGGGCCGATCCGGCTACGGGCGTTCGGAACGTACACCGTCCGGGCCTCCGACCCGAAGGCTCTGCTTAAGGAGCTGATCGGCACTGACCAGAACTTTGAAGTCGATGAGATCAGCGAGCTGTTGCGATCGATCATCGCCAGTGCCTTCGCCGACATGATCGGCAAGGCCAAGATCAGTGCCCTCGATCTGGCCTCCAACTACCGCGAACTTTCCGAACAACTTCGCAAGGAGACGATCGAGCGGGTCGACGATGAGTACGGCCTCGACATCCCGTCGCTGGTGATCGTCAACGTTTCGCTGCCCGAAGAAGTCGAAAAGGCCCTCGACACCAAGACCAGCATGGGAGTCGTCGGTGACATCGGAGCTTATCAGCAGTTCCAGATGGGCAAAGCGATTCTCGAGTCAGCTCAGAATCCCGCCGGTGGCGGAGGAGCTTCTTCGGGGCTGGGTGTCGGGATCGGGATGGCGATGGCCAGCCGCTTGGGACAGCCCGCAGCTGGGGCCGGTCCGGCGATGGCCCCTCCTCCGGTTCCGGGTCAGGAGCAGTACCACGTGGCAGTCAACGGCCAGTCCCAGGGGCCGTTCTCGGTCGCACAGATCAGTGATGCTCTGCGGCAGGGGCAGGTGAATGCCAGCACGTTGATCTGGAGCCCGTCGCTCGGCAACTGGACCGCTCTGGGCAAGGTCCCCGGATTTGCCGGTCCCGCCGTCCCGCCACCACCACCTCCGCAGTAATGCCCGTAGCCACGTTCGCCAGAACGTGGGGGATCGTTTCATCCGTCGAGGTCGGCCCACGCTCTGGCGAGCGTGGCGACTCTCTCAGATTGGATCGCTCCTCACCTTGTCAGAATCCTCCGTGCCAGACTCCTCCGACAAACCGTCCCGTCGCCCTCGCTATCGCGGCACCCATCCGCGGCAGTTCCGTGAGAAGTACAAGGAACTGCAGCCCGACCTGTACTCCGAAGACGTGGAGAAGGTGCTGGCTGCGGGCAAGACTCCCGCCGGGACCCATCGCCCGATCATGGTGCGGGAGATCCTCGATCGGCTCCGTCCCAGACCCGGAGAGATCGCAGTCGACTGCACCCTCGGATACGGCGGCCATTCGCGAGAGCTGCTCAAGGCGGTCCAGCCAGGCGGGCGGCTGATCGCACTCGACCAGGACCCGCTGGAGTTGCCACGCACGGAGGAGCGGCTGCGGGCATTGGGATATCCCGCCGAAACGCTGGTCGTCGTGCGTACGAACTTCGCGGGTCTGTCGAAGGTCGTGGCTGAGCATGCTCCCGAGGGGGCGGACCTGCTGCTGGCCGACCTGGGGCTCTCGTCGATGCAGATTGACGATCCGGACCGCGGGTTCTCTTATAAGCAGCCGGGGCCGCTCGATATGCGGATGAACCCCAACAAGGGACTGTCCGCTGCACAGTGGCTGGGGCGGGTCTCTCTGGAAGAGCTGGTGCAGACCCTCGACCAGAACGCGGACGAGCCGCAGTCGGTCATCCTGGCGCAGCGCATCCTGGCGGCCCAGCAGCGGCAGCCGCTGACGACGACTCGCGATCTGGCTGAGGTGATCCGAGCGACGCTCGCCCGCTTCCCAGACGAGACGATCAAGGAATCGATGCAGCGGGTCTTTCAGGCGATTCGGATCGCCGTCAATGAAGAGTTCACTGTGCTCGATTCACTGCTGCGGCAACTGCCCAGCTGCATGAAGCCAGGCGGCCGGATCGCGATCCTGACCTTCCACTCGGGTGAAGATCGCCGCGTGAAGCTGGCCTTCAAGCAGGGGCTGGCCAGCGGGGTCTACTCCGATGTCGCCAGTGACGTGACGCGGGCCTCATTCGACGAGCAGCGGGCCAACCCACGCTCCGCCCCCGCGAAACTCCGCTGGGCAGTCCGGGCCGATTGACTGCGGGACGGATGCATCCGTTATTCGGTTGGGGCCGCATCTCCACTCTCACGAAAGAGGGATAAACCACGGAGGCACGAAGGACACGGAGGTGGCCAATCGAGTCAAAGATTCCGTTCATTCAGGACTCCAGGGGGGAATCCTCGCGAGGAAGTCCGCCTGATCGCCAATCGATGATGCAGTGAATTTGGCCTTTCCGAAACTCTTTCGATCGCTCCGATTGCTCTTCTCCGTGCATCCGTGTGCTCCGTGGTTATCTGCTCCCCACCCATTGAAGGATGCACCCCTGCGGGACGGCAATCCGGGCTCGCGAATGCAGCCATTCCCGTTTCCGACTACCATACCGATTCACGCACACCGTCCCACTACTGTGATTCACCATGCGACCTGGCCAACCTGCTGAACAGCTGCCTGAACCGACCGTCCTGACTTCCAACGGCTGGCACTGCCTCCATATCTACTACAAGATCAACGCCCTGGCTCTCACGATGCTGAGCCCGACGGCGATCGAGGCCGGATGCGATCAGTTGCGTGAAATTCTGAACCCGCAGCGTGAGGGTGCCCCGACCCGGATGCAGGTCTGCTCGGTATCCGGACATCGGGCCGACCTGGGGATCATCATGATGGACCCCGATCCGCTGAAGATCGATTCGGTTCGTCAATCGCTGCGGGCTTCGACCTTGGGAGTCGCTCTGGATGCGACCTACTCGTTCGTGTCGATCACCGAGATTTCCGAGTACGTACCGACGATCGAGCAGTACGCAGATCGGCTGCGTCTGGAAGGGGCCAAGCCGGACGAGCCCGCCTACAACGCCAAGCTGAAGGCGTACGAGCAGCGGCTGCCGATGATGAACAAGCAGCGGATCTACCCGGATATTCCGGAGTGGCCGGTCGTCTGCTTCTACCCGATGAACAAGATTCGCGACCCGCACGCCAACTGGTACGCACTGCCGTTCAGCGAGCGGTCGCGGCTGATGGCTGAGCATGCGACGTCGGGGATCAAGTTCGCGGGCAAGGTGTCGCAGGTCATCACCGCCTCGACCGGCTTTGATGACTGGGAATGGGGCGTCACGCTGTGGGGCCGCACTCCGGAGTACATCAAGGAAATCGTCTACACGATGCGGTACGACGAGGCCTCGGCCCGGTATGCCGAGTTCGGCGAATTCTTCATCGGTTACACGATGCCGATTGAGGCCCTGCTCAAGCATCTGAAGCTGGTGAAATAGACTGCTGATCGTGTCGTCGAGGAGTTTTGAGCCATGATCGCTTTTGCCATTCTGTGCCTGATGATGCTGTCCGGGATGCCGCTGCTGGCGGACGAGCCGACGGCTCCCAAGCTGGAAGAGCTGCACCTGCTCGATCCCGTGTGGCAGGGCGAGACTGTCTACTCCGAGAGCACCGTCCTGCTGCAGGAGACCGACGGCGGCTCGCTCGTCGGGCGGCTGGCCTTTCCGGCCAGCGAGATCCTCTCGGCCCACAGCTCCAATCGCGAATTGACGCTCGACCCCCAGACGCAGATCAAGATTACCCCCAAGGGGACAATCGAGATCCCGGTCGACTCGAAGGCGGCCTTCATCAAGACGAGCGATCTGTTTCCCAAGACTGGCTCGCCGATGAGCTACAAGCATCGCGTCAACCAGCCCGATGTCTCGCTCCTGTATGGCCCTGGGCGGTGGTTTCACGATCACCAGATCGAGGTGACCTACCGGCGCAAGAGTTATGTCTGGCGGGGTACGACTCCGCGGTTCGACGCCGACAAGCTGCCGCGCACGATTGCCAGACTGCGGGCGGGCGAACCGTTGACGATCGGAGTGAGCGGTGACAGCATCTCTGCGGGCGGCGATGCGTCGGGCCTCAATAATGTGGCTCCGCTTATGCCCGCGTTTCCGGAACTGGTGGCTGCCCAGCTGCGGGCCAGCACCAAGAGCGAGATTACTCTCAAGAACCGGGCGGTGGGTGGCTGGAGTATCGCCAACGGCAACGCAGACCTCGACAAGCTGCTGGCCGAGAAGCCCCAGCTGATCATCATGGCCTATGGCATGAACGATGTCGGTCGCCGTGATCCTGACTGGTTTGCCGACCAGACGAAGCAGTTCATCGAGAAGGTCCGCGCGACCGATCCGAACATCGAGATGATTCTGGTGGCTCCGATGCTCGGGCATGTGGAGTGGGTGCATACGCCGCGCGAAATGTTCTTTCGCTACCGGGATCAGCTGCAGCAGCACTGCGGGCCCGGGATCGTGCTGGCCGACCTGACCGACCTGTGGCACGAGCTATTGCAGCAGAAGCACGACCTGGATTTGACCGGCAATGGGCTCAACCATCCGAACGACTACGGGCACCGGTTGTATGCTCAGGTGATCCTGGCGCTGCTGCTCGAGCCCCAGAGTCGCTAGCGGGTATTGTCGCCTTTCGCTCCGCGAAAGAGCGCTCTTTCGCGGAGCGAAAGGCGACAATCGTTGTCTATCAGTTCTCCGATCGAGAGGTCGCGATGGCCGAACCTCCGGCTCCGATTGGGCGCGGCTCCGCCCTGCGGCCTCCGAACCGCTTTGGCGAGATTCACGCCGAGTTGGAGTTCGATCACGTCGAGCACGATGCTGAGTATCTGGAAGCTCTGGCCCGCGTGCCGACGACCTATCTGCCCGACGACTCACGCTCGATCATCTCGGAGAACAACAGCCCCGATCTGATGTTTCGCTACAGCCTCAACCCGTACCGAGGCTGTCAGCATGGGTGCAGCTACTGCTATGCCCGCCCGACGCATGAGTACCTAGGACTGAATGCCGGGATCGATTTCGAGACCAAGCTGTTCTACAAGCCGAAGGCGGCGGACCTGTTTCGCGAGTGGCTCGGGCGGGACAAGTACGTACCATCGCCGATCATGTTCTCGGGAGTCACCGACTGCTACCAGCCGGGTGAACGCGTCTATCAGCTGACGCGGGCCTGCCTGGAGGTCGCTCTCGAAGCCCGCCAGCCAGTGGCTGTGGTGACCAAGAACGCGCTCGTGCTGCGCGATCTCGACCTGCTGGTGGAGATGGCCAAACACCGCGTGGTCTCGGTCGCGATCAGCGTCACGTCGCTCGATCAATCCCTGACCCGCGTGCTGGAGCCACGCACCAGCTCCCCAGAGGCGCGGCTCAAGGCGATCCGGGCGCTCAGCGAGGCGGGTGTTCCGACGCGGGCGATGCTCTCCCCGATCATTCCCGGCCTGACCGACAGCGAACTCCCCAAGCTGATTGAAGCCGTCGCCAAGGCCGGAGCCGAGACAGCCGGGTGCCTGCTGCTAAGGCTGCCGTTGACGGTCCAGCCCGTGTTTCTCGACTGGCTGGCGACGCATGCCCCCGAGAAGCGGGAGAAGATTGAAGGCCTGATCCGCTCGACACGAGATGGGAAACTCAACCACGCTGAGTTCGGCACCCGCTTCAAAGGGACCGGAGCCATCGCCGACCAGATCCAGCAGACGTTTCGAGTCTTCTGCAAGAAGCATGGCTTGGATCGCGCGGGGACGCCGCTTGACTCCAGCAGCTTCCGCCCCCCGCGTCCGAAACGCGGACAGCTGCGACTGTTTTGAACGGTCAAATCTTGGACGCAACGATTCGTTCAGCTATTCTCGAAGTCATGCCCATTCTTGGTTGGAGCGAAGCCATGCCAAAATTCATCGTGGACGGAATGCGAGACGGATCGAACGATCCGTTGTACGTGGAAGCTGCTAATGCCGATGAGGCGCTGTCGAAGGCGCAGGCCAAGGGGATGCAGACAACCGGAGTCAGACCCGCGAAGGTCGAGAAACCGTTGTCGATTACGGTGATTTATTCTCTCGGAGTGGCATTCTACGTACTTGAAATAATACTGCGTGTCCCTGTCGGTGCATCTGTTTTTGCACTGTTGGCGATCAAGACTGTGGCAAGTACAGTCGAATCTTCCCAGACCACAATCCAGAAGCTGGAACAAGAGGTCGCCGCACTGCGTGCGATCGTCAACGAACAGCGAAAGACCGATCTGCGAGAGCCCCGCCTCACCAGTGCTGCGTCCGCGTGACGATTTCGGGTAGCAGAATTCGTAAGAATTCTGCCGTCCAGTCTATGGACCAGAATCAACCCGAAATATCGTCTCTGACACTGCACTCGTTGAGTCAGCTCAGGCATCAATGACCTGCGACCGCACGGTCATCCGCTGCAGTCGCTGCGGGTCCGGTTCCGGCATTCGCGTCAGCACTTCGACTGCCGGAATGCCTTCGTGGCGAGTCAGCGTAATGGGCGTATCGGCCAAATCGGTCGTGTAATACCGCGCACTCGGAAAGATATCGGCAGGGTAGGTGAAGTTATCGAGCATCGCGAGCGAGACGCACTGCGCGACTCCGACTGCGCTCTCCAGCATGCCGCCGACCCAGCAGGGGATTCCGGCGGCCTGACACAGGTTATGGATCCGAACGGCATTCGTCAGCCCGCCGACGCGCCCCGGCTTGATGTTCACGTAGCGGCAGCTGCGCAGTTCAAGCGCCTTCTCGACATGCCGGACGCTGGCGATGCTCTCGTCGAGGCAGACCGGGGTACGGATCGCTCGTTGCAGAGATGCGTGGTCGACCAGATCGTCATGGTTGAGCGGCTGTTCGATCATGGCGAGGTTCAGGTCATCGATGGCCCGGAACATCTCCAGGTCGCGGATCGTGTAGCCGCTGTTGCAGTCGATATGAAACGTGGCCTGCGGGAACTCCTGCCGCACGCGGGTCAGCATTGGCAGGTCCCAGCCGGGGCGGTACTTCAGCTTGATCCGCGGGAAGTTGCCCTCCACAGCTCCCGCGATCTTTCCCAGCAGTTCGTCGATCGTGTCGAGGACTCCAAAGTCCTCCCCCACCGGCACGACGCTGCGTGTCGCTCCGAGCAGCTGATGCAGCGGCTGCCCCGTCAGCTGGGACTGCAGGTTCCACCAGGCGCAGTCGAAGAGGGCCTTGGCGAACGGGTTTCCTTTGAAGATCGCCAGTCGCTGCTGCAACTCGTCCCCCGAAGCGATCTCCTGCCCCAGAAGTCGCGGAGCCATCCAGCGGGCGGCGGTTTCATAGACTCCGCTCGCATGCTCCGGGCTGTAGCAGGGAGCCGCCAGCGGACAGCTCTCGCCCCAGGCCTCGACCGATCCGCTGGTCATCCGGCACAGCACAGACTCGACGACGGCATCCTCGCCGTACGCGGTCCGCCACGGCGAGATCAGCGGCATCGCCACATGAAACAGCTCGATTCGATCAATTTGCATGGAGGGCTCCGAATGTTCCAGTCCCTGGGGTTCATCCAGTCTAGAGAATTCTGCTCGACCGTGTGCGGGCGGATGGGGGCCGAGCTTCGGCAAAATTCTCGACGCCGGCTGGGTACACAAATTCTCAAACCGGCCAGTCGTGCCTCTCACACACCCCGGATTTGCGATTTGGGGGCCGTTGCGATACAGTCCTCCCTCGCGCGAGGCTCGTTGTATTGCCTCGCACTTCGTGATACGTGGGTGATTCCTGTTTGGACCATGCGTCCATCCGTCGGAAATCCACACAGACAAGATGGTGTCCGAATGCCTCAGAAGAGGAAGGAACGAGTCCGTTCCGCAGACCGTCGCGGCGGGATCGAACTGCTGCTGACCGAGCACATTGACAACGTGGGCGAGCAGGGTCAAATCGTCAAGGTGAAGCCAGGCTACGCACGTAACTACCTGCTGCCACTGGGTTTGGCGACTGTCGCCACCGAGGCCAACAAGGCCATGGTCGCCCGCCACAAGCAGCGCCAGGACGAAGCCGCTGCCGCCAAGGTCAAGGCTCTCCGGCAGGTCGCCGACAAGATCAAGGACTACAGCGTTACGCTGGAAGCCAACGCGACTGACGATGGACACCTGTACGGGTCGATCGGTGCTCCGGAGATCAGCAAGGCGCTCAAGGCGGCCAACTACGCCATCGAGCCCGACATGGTCAAGCTGGAAGGTGCCCTCAAGGAACTGGGGATGTACACCGTCAAGCTGCAGATGCACGCCGACATTGCGACCGAAGTCAAGGTGTGGGTCGTTCCGACCGCGTCTTCGATTCGCTAATTCTGGTGCCATAGACAGAGCCCGCCAGTTGCAACTGGCGGGCTTTTTCTATGCAATGACAACTATGGCCAGTCCCCAGCATCGTGACAATCTGGAACAGTTCACCCCACCGCATGATCTGGTGGCGGAGAAGTGTCTTCTCGGCAGCATCCTGCTGTCATCGGACGCGTTCTATGAGGTGCTGACGTTTCTCAGCGCTGAATATTTCTACAGCGGGGCTCATAAGCAGGTCTATCAGGCGATCAAGGAGATGTACGAGACCGGCATGACCGGAATCGACGTTGTCCTCCTCCGCGACGAACTCGAAAAACGCGGACAGCTCGGATTCGTCGGTGGCGAGAAGCTGCTTCTCGAGATCATGCAGACGGTGCCGCACGCCGCGCATGCTGAGTACTACGCCAAGATCGTTCTGGAGAAGTATGTTCGCCGTCGCCTGATTGAAGTCTGCGAGACCTCGATCCGCGATGCCCGCGCACACGGGCAGGAAGCTCAGGAGATCGCCGCCCGCGTTGAACAGGAGCTGTTCCACATCGTCGAGAACTTCGCGATGGGGGACAAGATGGCTGTCAACGAGATCATGGAGGAGACGTTCGCCCGCATCTTCGAACGTATCGACAAGCAGGGGCAGACGACCGGAACCACGACCGGTTTCAACGGCCTGAACGACATGACCGGCGGATTCCAGGAGACCGAGCTGATCGTCCTGGCAGCCCGACCCAGTATGGGCAAAACCGCGCTCGTTTGTAACTTCGCCCTGGCAGCTGCCGAATCCGGAGCGGGGACGCTGCTGTTCAGCCTCGAACAGTCGAAGTTCGAGCTCGTCGAGCGTTTCCTGTGCATTCATGCCAAGGTCAACGGCCACAAGCTGCGGCAAGGTGACCTGGACGAGGTCGAGCAGCATGCCTTGATGCAGGCCTCGAACGAACTCAAGAAGTACCCGCTGTTCATCGATGACGTTCCGGGGCGCACAATCTCGCAGGTGGTCGCGATCTCGCGCCGCCTGAAACGGCGCTACGACATCAAGCTGATCATCATCGACTACCTGCAGCTGATCGAGTCAGACGACAAGACGCTGCCACGCGAGCAGCAAATCTCGACCATTACGCGGCGACTGAAGTTCCTGGCCAAGGACTTGCGAGTCCCCGTGATCGCGCTGGCCCAGCTGAACCGCGGTGTCGAAGCCCGCGAAGACAAGCGGCCACGCCTGGCCGACCTTCGCGAATCGGGAGCGATCGAGCAGGACGCCGACATCGTCATGTTCCTGCACCGTCCCGAAGCGTATGACCCCGAAGACCGCCCCGGCGAAGCCGACATCCTGATCGCCAAGAACCGTCACGGTCCGATCGGCGTCGTCGAGCTCGTGTGGCTCAAGCACGCGCTGAAGTTCGGCGACAAGAGCCCGCTGCAGGAGCCCGTGGACTTCTAACACGGCTGGCCACAAGTTCCATCAAGGAAGTTTGTGCGGTTAGGAGGACGAAGATCCGGCTCAGCCGCGACTTTGAGAGTGCCTTGCTCCCGCTCATGCGGTTCGGCAGGAGCCTCGCCCTCCCGGCGACGGCCCCGCTGTCACTCGGCGGGCACGTACTGCCCTGCCAGGCGCTGGACGGCATCGGAAGCGTTCATGTTGAACAACGCGCGTCCACCGGTCCCCCATTGCCCCTGCTGGTAGTGAAACACAGCGCAAGCGTCCCGCACGGTGCCGACAGCAGCGACATCTTCCATGTCGCTGCCTTCGATCGCCTCAAAATGGAGTTCGATGGAAACGAACGCAGTCAGCAGCCCGGTCCGTGTCTCGCGAGCCAGAGAAAACGCTGGCTGCCAGTCGCAGCGGACCCACCGCAGTCCGCGCGGTTTTCCCGACTGGGAGGCCATCTCGAAGAACTTCGCCTCCAGCCCTTCCCGCTGCAGTTTGAACTCGCGACCCGCCTGGGCCACCTCGCGGCGCTTCATCCACTTGGCCAGTGGCACAGCTGCCAGCGCTGCAGCCACGACTCCGGAGATTCCGGCTGCAGCGATCTGCCACGGCGACATCACTTGACTCCCATGAACTGCATCGCTTCCAGAAAGCCCAGATAACCTTTGGCTGTATCGGTCTTTGTGATGTTCTGGTCGCCCTCAATCAGCTTCCACAGCTCGGGGGCCTTGCCGGTCACTGTCGCGCGGGCGGCCAGCAATCGATACGCGTCTTCCTTGATGGTCGGATCGCTCAGGTCCCTGACGTACGCATACGCGTCAGCCATCGACTTGTCGGCCAATCGGCTGGCAGTTTCCAGCACATGTCGGTCCAGCACGTAGCGACTGGCTGACGTCTCATAGACTTTTTTCAGCAACTTCGCAGCATCCGAACCTTTCCCCTTCGTGACCTCGGTCTCCGCAGCCACAATGGCGTTCTCGGCGGCATCGATGATCAGTTGCTTCTTCTGAGGCTCCTGGGGCAGCTGGGAAACGATCAGATCCATCAGCGCCTTTTTGCCGGCCTGCGTGGCCCGACTGTGCAAGTGCGACGGCAGCGAGGTCTTGAGCATGTACGGCTCAACGCTGTTGAGTTCTCCACTGTTGCGAGCCACGACGACTTTCCAGGCATCTTCGATCAGCCCGAACCGTCCGGCTCTTCGCAGCAGTGTCTGCTGAATCGCAAACCGCTCGTTCGAGATCTTCAGGATCGCTTCGATCTGAGTTCGGTACTGGCTCAGAGCGATCTTGATCTTCTGCCCGTTGTTACCCAGCTTTAGCGCGCTGTCGAGCTGCGCTTCGATTCCGGCAGTCGCTCCCTTGGTCTGGTCGAGCAGCGACTCCATCGCAGCTGGCGATGGGGCCACCGAGCGGAGTAGCTCCATGGACTTCTCCTGGGTGGTCCAGCCTCCCGCCGTGTCGCCCAGTCGCATTTTGAGGTGAGCCACATCAGCCAGTGCCAGAGCTCGCGAGATCGTCGGTCGCGGGTCGGCCAGTCCGCCAAATGGCTTGCCTTTCCCTCCGTAGATATCCAGCAGTGCAGGCGGGGCCATGGCCGGCGGGATCGCGACAGAAGCCAGCAGCTGTTCAATCTCGGTCGCACTGGCGGCAGTCACGCTCGTGTCGCCTGCATTCAGCTGGACTTCGGCGACGGCGACCCGCATGCGAACTTTGGCTGCGAGGCCAGCCGCTTCGATCGTCGTCTTGAGTTTCTCTTCCAGAGCCGCATCCGGAAGCCGCTTGAGCCGCGACGCCACCATGCCAGCCCAGGCGGCCATGGCAGCATCCTGCGTCGCAGAATTGCTGGCCGACTTAGACCAGGCGACCGCCTGATCCCACTGCTCGTGTCGGCACAAATTCAGGCAGGTGGAGACCCACAGCGGGTCAACGGAAAGCTCCAGATGGCTGAGCAGGGCTTCCTGCCCCACGTGGTACGTGCCGCGAGCCCTGGCGGCGTTCCAGAGCAGCGACAGCTGGCCGCGCCCCGCAGTGTCCTTCTCCGACTGCCGCTCCAGCAGAGCCAGTGCATCGCTGCTGCGATTGAGCCGCACCATCGCCGCAGCGATATTCGCGGCGGCGTCAAACGAATGCCGACCGACTTCCGGCAGCTTCTTGGTGATCGGGAGCGTATTCGTCAGCAGCGGGTCCGCTTGGGGTCCCTTGCCGGTGGAGATCATCTGATGCAGCATGATCGCGACCGGTTCAATCAGATAGTGTTCGTTGGCCGGTCCCAGTTTGGTCAGTGCTTCGAGCTGAGTTTGTGCCCCTGGCAGGTCGCCGGTGGTCAACGCCGCCTCAGCGGCAATCTGTCGACCGAGGGGACGGCTGCTGATGCCGTTGCTGAGAGTCGGAATCTCTCGGAGTGCGATCTTGCGGATCTCTTCAATCGGTACGACCTTTTCCTCGACCGTTTTCACAACGTTATCAATGACCTTCGTGGTACCATCGGGAACCACCGGGCCGACGACGGGATCCACGGGACCGAAATCCGGCTTCGGCTGTTCGCGGAGCAGGAACCACCAGACCGCCCCTCCGGCAATGGCTGCGATGACCAGCCCGATTCCGGCCAGCATCGGCGTGGTCAGCCCCTTCGGCTTCTCCGGTTCCGCTTTGACTTCGACAGGCGTCTTGGGAGCCTTGAAGATCGGCAAGCGGCAGGCAGGGTTACAGCACTTAACGTCTTTGCCGCCATGCGCGGGGGCGATGTATCCGATCGTCTCGCACATCGGACATTTAATTTCGATGGTCCGCCCCTTGGCCGCTTTGGGACTGACTGCGATCGCGTTCTTGAGAGCCAGTGAATCGACATCGAAAGGATCGCCATCATCGGCCGGCTTTTCCGGCTCCGGTTCGGAGGCGCGGGGCCGTGCTGCTCCGGTCCCTGGCTTTTCGGGCCCCTTGGCTGGCTGACCCTTCGCGGCGGGACCCGCGGGCTTGGCAGCGGGGGGAGCCGCCTTGGGGGCCGGCTTCGCACTCGGCTTGCCCGACATCGAGGCTCCGCAGAACGGACAGTCCTCAACATCGTCCTCCAGGACCGACGCCTTGCAGGACGGGCAGTTGCGAAACTCCATGGCTGGTGCTTTCTGGGGGACGTCGTGTCAGTCTGGGAGAGTTCCCTCGTGATGATTGGCCCCGACATCCGTGCCGGTCCCACTCTGGAAATATATCACCCGGCGGAACGAGGGAGAACCGGTAAATGGGTCGACCCGCAGGCATTCCGCCGTCGGAGTGCTGCCCGGAGCCACCGCTCGCGACAATCAGACCAGACTGATCGCAGTTTTCAGCTCATCAAACAGCTGCCGAGTCCGCTCCTTGCGGGGTTCCGGCCCATCGCTGCCCCACGCAGTGCGAGGGCGAGACAAGCCGATCTCCCACGCAGTGCCGTCACGATCCGTGCCAATCACAACAAAGTAGCGGATCTCCGAAGGCTCGGCCCCCTCCTGACCGACCGCAGCCTCTTCAATGCGGGCCACCGTCAAGGCTGTTAACGGAATCGTCCAGCGTTCGATGTCCCCCTCGAACACAATGGCGCGGCGACGGCGGTTGACCTGCAGGAATCCAAAATCCGCCGACCGGGAGATCACATTCGACCACATATCGCGGTTGTACAGTACGACTGGAAAAACATCTTCGTCTTCGACATCGAGCAGCGGGCTCAGCCGCGTCCGCAGATTCTCGCGTCCCTTGGCGATCCGGTAGGCGTTCTCGATGAACTGACCGATGTAGAGGATAAACAGGAAACCCAGGATGAACACCGCAAACGAACCGATCCCCCAGGCACTGCGCCACAGAACCGACAGCTCGTTCCAGGACCGCCACAGATGGACGAAGCCCCAGATCATGGCAATCAGAGCGACCAGCAGCGGGCCTCCCCCGAAGAGGCCGCCGATGATCTGAACACCCAGTGGGTTGAGCTTAGGCTCTTCCGCCGGCAGCTTCAGGAACTCGGCGTCGTTCGTAGTGGCCTTCAGGTCTGACAGAGAGATCTCATCTTCGACCCGCACCCGCGTATCGGCAGTCGTCGGTTCCCAGTCCCGCAGCAGCACCTTCAAGCCGTGCCGGTGCAGGATCGTCGCCATCGTTTCGAGCTTCTTCGACTTCGGGATCCCGAAGACCACCTGCGACTGGTCAAGGAGATGCAGCAGCATGCCAGTCTGGTTCCGACCGGGCGACCGCTCCCAATCCTGAGGCCGCACCAGCTCAATCAGCGCAATATTCGAGAATGGATAATTATGATTGAACTGGATTTTGCCACCGTTGACATGGCAGTGGACTCCCCCTTCATCCACCCACAGTTCCCGGTTCATCAAGAACAGATCCGGGATCAGCACCAGAACTCCCCCGAGGATCAGCCCGACAGAGAGATCCTCCAGGAGCGGCATATTGCGGCCCAGCCACCGCAGCCCCATCACGCTTACCCCTGCGATGGCCAGCATGATCAGTAGCCGCCAGAGCCACTGCTTCATCGTCCGGAAACGCAGTGGGAAGAACATCGGCTCGGACCAGCTCAGCAACGTGCGTGACAAGTTGAACTTCCTTCGAGTGGATGGGATCGAAGACGACTCGCGGGATCATTCTGCGTCAGCGGCGCAGCACCCGTCAATTCGGTGGCCAAGTTGAGCGTCAGCTGGCCAGCCGAGATCCCATCAGATCAGAATTGGCTGAGCTGTCCTCGTCGGGTAGAATCAATCGCATCTCGTGGCCCCTTTGCAGGTCTGTGGATGTTGAGCTTTGTAGGAGATCCTGGTCGACCGGGTGACGGCTTCGCTCGCCGAGAGATTCTGCAGGTTGGCGGTCTCGGACTGTTCGGCGCGAGCCAAGCTAAAGCTGCGTTCGGGAGAGAGGCTGCTGCCCAGGAAACTCTTCCGGGTTTCGGGCGGGCCAAACGCTGTATCCTGATCTACCTGTTCGGAGCTGCGCCGCAGCACGAGACATTCGACCCCAAGCCGGATGCACCGAAAGAGATTCAGGGCGAGCTGGGGGCGATCAGTACTTCGGTTCCGGGGGTCGCCGTCTGCGAGGGTTTGCCGCAAACCGCCCGCATTGCCGACCGGCTCAGTATCGTGCGGTCGATGACTCACCCGTACCCCCTGCATGGGACGGCGTACGCGCTGACGGGGATGCCGGTCTACTCGACCGATATCGAGGCCAAGCCCCGCGATCCGTCGCTGTGGCCGTATGTCGGCTCGATGGCCGATTACCACTGGACTCAGCAGCAAGGCGACCGAAAGGACCTGCTGCAGCATGTCGGGTTGCCGTGGGCGTTCAATTCCCAGGCCGACGATCTGGGGCTGCTGGCTGGTCCGTATGCCGCCTTTCTGGGACAGCGGTTCAATCCGCTCTGGACGCAATACACCGGAGCCGGGCAGAAGCTGGCCCCCAAGTGTCGGCATGAGCAGGCGAAAGAGTACCAGGACCCGTATGCGCTCGCTCCGCGCGATGGCAAGTTCGTCTTCCAGGGTGCCGGTGCCTGGGGCGAAGGACTGAGCGACACGCGGTTCGGATTGCGCAAGCTGCTGCTGGAGCAGTTCGACGCCCAGCGGACCTTGATCGCCGAGCAGGCGACCACCCGTGACTACACAGCCAGCCAGGCCCAGGCGATCTCGCTGCTGACCTCGACC
Source organism: Planctomycetaceae bacterium (assembly GCA_044337025.1). Lineage (GTDB taxonomy): Bacteria > Planctomycetota > Planctomycetia > Planctomycetales > Planctomycetaceae > TH-plancto1. Next base: position 10,210 of record JBIIOI010000005.1, on the reverse strand, counting down.
CAGCTGCGTGATGCCCTCGACTTCGCCCGCGAGCCGGAAGCGCTGCGGTCGGCCTACGGAGACACTGTGTTTGGCCAGTCGTGCCTGACAGCTCGCCGCCTGGTCGAAGCGGGCAGCAAGTTTGTCAGCGTCTTCTGGGATGCCTACGGGACCTACTTCAGTGGTGCCTGGGATACGCACCAGAATCACTATCCGCGGCTGCGCGAGTACCTGCTGCCGGGCTTCGACGCCGCCTTCGCCACATTAATTCGCGACCTGGAAGAGCGCGAACTGCTGGATGAGACATTAATTGTCTGTACGACGGAACACGGGCGGACTCCGCAGATCGACAGCGGCCCCAAGGGAGCAGCCCGGCACCACTGGTCGAAGGTCTACTCGACGGTCCTGGCGGGCGGCGGAGTCCCACGCGGCAAGGTCGTCGGCCGCAGCGACGCGATCGGCGGCGAAGTGGCCGAGACGCCGGTCTCCCCCAAAGATATCCAGGCCACCGCCCTGCACCTGCTGGGCATCCCCCCGCACACTCTCGTCCACGACCGCCAGGGCCGCCCGTTTCCGATGGCAGGAGCCGGGCAGATCCGCGAAGAACTGCTGCCGGTAACGTGAAAAGGAGCGGCACGGCGTAAGCCTGCCGAGTGGTGGCCGGTCTCTTTGGTCGCTTCCCTGTGGGAAAGACACGGCAGGCTCACGCCGTGCCGCTCCTGGGGACACTCACCGGTTGGGTGGATTGACGGCTTTTCGGGACGAAATGACCTGAAAGAATTCCCAAAATCCAGCCGGAAAGGTTTGCCTGAAAAGACTTTCCGGCTCAGATCGGCACAACTTGTTACGAGAAATGGCAGGGGAGTCGCTGGCGGGAACGGGCTGCGTTAGACTTCCTGATTCCCGAATTTCCTGCGAAGTTTGATCCGACCGTCTGGATCGACCGTTGCAGGAGAATCTTCCGGTCTGTCTGTCGACGGATCGGAAGACCGCGCCATGAGTCGATTCGATGGAACCGCAGCAACCCCTGTTTGACCGCCGCCAGCTCGTCATGATGTTGGTGACCGGTGTGATCCTGATGTTGTGGATGCCGCTGGCTCCGCGACTGTTTCCGGGGCTGTTCGGAGTCAAGCCGGACGCCGCCGCGAAGGCGAACGATCCCGCAGCGAAGGCTCCCGACGACAAGGCAGCCGAGAAAGCACAGCCTGACAAGGCGGCTGATGCTCCGATCCCGGAAACCAAGCCCGCCGTGGCTGCCGAAGTGAAGGCGGCTCCGGAAGTGGCACCCGCTCCGGCCCTGGTCGTTGATCTGAAAGAAGGGCCGCCGGTCACGCATCTGCTGGGATCGGTTGAACGCGGCAAAGGGTTCCTCCTGCAAGTCCAGCTGACCTCGAAGGGGGGCGCCGTCGAGTGGGCCAAGCTCAACGATGAACGCTACTCCACGCTCGAAGACCGCGCTGTCCCGCTGAAGATCCTGGGCAATCGGATTCCCGCTGCAGTGGGTGACGAGCCGGACTCGTTCCAGACCGCGATCGAATCGATTGATGCTCAGATTCAAAAGATCAGCAAGTCGACCCGCACAGCTCATTGGGAACTGCTTCCCGGAGCCAACGACAAGACCGCGACCTTCCGATTGACCTCGCCCGATGGCACGATCGCGGTCAGGAAGACCTATCGCCTGCACGAAGGAGACGAGAAGCAGCGCGATGACAACGCGAAGGGTTACCTGCTGGATCTCGAGCTGGAGATCGAGAACCTGACCGATGTGCCGATGAAGCAGACTTACAAGCTGCAGGGGCCGGTCGGGTTGCCTTTGGAGAACGTGGTTAATGCCCGGAATTTTGTCGAGCTGAAGGCCGAGACGTACGACGACCCGCTCGATGAGAGCGACGTGACGGCCATCTCACGAACCGCCGGCGAAGTGTTGACCCAGTTCGATAAAGCCCGCCAGAAAGCCGATCCGTCACAAGTCGACGCCTGGCGCGATCCGCTGCATTTCGTCGGCGTCGATGTCCAGTTCTTCGCCGCTCTGATCCGTCCCGCGACCGATCAGCTGCTGGATGCCAACAAGGACAACGTGCCGGACGCGTTCCTGGAGGTCGTCCGCCCGATGGTCATCACGCGCGACAAGGCCAAGCCGGAGCGCAGCGACATCAGCGTGATGCTGACCTCCCGCCCGATTGAGATCGCCGCCAAGAGCACGGTGAAGCACAACTACGAGGTTTACCTGGGGCCGAAGCGGGTCTCGCTGCTCCGCCCACTGGGAGTCGAGTCGGCGCTCAACTTCGGTCGGCTGGCCCTCATCACCAAGACGATGATCTGGATTCTGCAGTTCTTTCATCACACCTGCTTCCTCCCCTATGGACTGGCGATCATTCTGCTGACCTTCACGGTCCGCATGTTCATGCTGCCGCTGACCAAGAAACAGGTCTATGACGGCGAAAAGATGAAGGTCATCACGCCGGAAATCACCAAGCTTCGCGAGAAGTACAAAGACGAGCCGATCAAGTTCGCCACAGCTCAGAAGGAACTGATGCGGCGGTACAACCACAACATGTTCGGTGGCTGTCTGCCGCTGTTCCTGCAGCTGCCGATCTTCATCAGCCTCTACAACGCCCTCTACACCGCGGTCGATCTGCGGATGGCCAAGTTCCTGTGGATCAACAATCTGGCGGCCCCGGATGCGTTGTTCAGCTTCGGACGCGAACTGCCGCTGATTGGCAGCTCATTCAACATCCTGCCGATCTTGAACGTCTTCCTGTTCCTGTTTCAGCAGAAGCAGATGATGCCGCCTCCGACCAATGACGAAGAGCGGATGCGGAACAAGATGATGAGCTTTATGACAGTGTTCATGGGCTACCTGTTCTACGCCGTGCCGTCGGGGCTGTGCCTGTACTTCATCGCCTCAAGCCTCCTGGGGATGGCCGAGCGGCACCTGCTGAAGAAGGTCATGCCGGCTTCTCTGCTGGAACCCGTGGCCCAGACGCCGGAACTCGTCGACCCGAACCGTCCAAAGTCGTTCTTCGAGCGGCTGCTGGCTCAGGCTCAGGAAGCTGCCGATGCGGCCAAGCACAACACGGACAACCAGTCGAGCGGTCGGCCCAAGAACCGCTGATCCAGTCCGAGTGAATTCCCTGGAGCCGAGCGGTTGCAACCGCTCGGCTTTTTGATTCCCATACCTGTCTTCGCATTGCACCACTCCCGGAGATCGTGATGTCTGTTCCCGTGATTGCCCCTGGCAAGACCCGCATCGGCTGGATCGGAACCGGCGTGATGGGCAACAGCATGTGCGGCCATCTGATGAAAGCCGGGTTCTCAGCCACGATCTACTCGCGGACCAAGGAGAAGTCACAGGCCCTCCTCGACCAGGGAGCCGCCTGGGCCGCGACTCCGAAGGAAGTGGCTGAGAAGTCGGACGTGATCTTCGCGATCGTCGGCTTCCCGCGCGATGTCCGCGAGGTGTTCCTGGGAGCACAGGGAGCCCTCGCAGGCTCCAAGGCGGGCAATGTGCTGGTCGATATGACCACCAGCGATCCCAGCCTGGCTGTCGAGATCTATCACGCTGCCCAGGCCAAGGGCGTGCATGCAGTCGACGCCCCGGTCTCGGGCGGAGACGTCGGTGCCAAGAACGCCGCTCTGTCGATCATGATCGGCGGCGAAAAAGAGGTGATCGACGCTCTGAACCCGTGCTGGAACGCCATGGGGAAGACGATCATCCACCAGGGAGCCGCCGGGGCCGGTCAGCACACCAAGATGGTGAATCAGATCCTGATCTCGACCAACATGATCGGAGTCTGCGAAGCCTTGCTGTACGGATACAAAGCCGGGCTGAACCTCGAGACGGTGTTCAAGTCGGTATCGACGGGAGCCGCTGGCAGCAAGTCGCTGGATAACCTGGGGCCACGCATCCTGGCCAACAATTTTGACCCGGGGTTCTACGTCGAGCACTTTATCAAGGACATGGGAATCGCCCTGTCCGAGGCCAAGCGCATGGGCCTCTCGCTGCCCGGTCTGGCACTGGCGGAGCAGCTGTATTTGTCGGTCCAGGCCAAGGGCTGGGGGCGGAACGGAACGCATGCGTTGATGCTGGCCCTGGCCGAGATGGCAGGAGTCGACTGGAAGGCCCGTTAACTCACGGCCTCCCGCTACCGGACTGGGCGGCGGGCCAGGACTTCGGGGAGCGGATATTCGGAAATCGGAATCCCAAGGCTGCGAACTTCCTGAAGGCGCCGCCAAGCTCGGGTGACGAGGGTCTCTCGCTCTTGGACGGAGGCCGCGTCGAGTTCTCGCTTGTCGAACACACCTTCGACCGTCACCGGCTCAAAACCCGGATCGACGATGAACTGGGCCACGACGGGGTTGCAGCGCAAATGCCGTTCGGGAGTCGATAACAGCTCCCGCGACTGGACCTCTCCGAGGATGTATCGCAGGTACAGATCGCTCCCCTCGACGAACTCGACTTCATCGCCACAGACTTCGCAGAGGTAGCCTTGGTCGCACTGAGCCATGGGGAGAGCAGTGTGAAGTAGGAAGGGTGAAGGCTTGAGGGACGGGTGAAATCTGACGTCGTCTACTACGCGAGGAATCTTGCGAGGGCGGCGAGCAGGGGGTCGATGGTTTGTGGCTGGATCTGGTGCGGCGGGCGCCACTCGAACCACTGATAACCAGGATGCTCGGTGACTTCGATCGGGACCTCGCACTGCAGCCTGGCCAGAAAGATCACCAGCGTCTTCAGCTTCAGTTCCCCGCCGCTGCGTGACTCGCGTACCTCGTATTTGTGCTCGAACCGGAAGAACGGATCGAGCTCGATCGCATCGACCGGGATCCCGGTCTCTTCAACCATTTCGCGCAGAGCGGCTTCCATGTCGCTCTCGCCGGGGTCGACGTGCCCCTTGGGCAAGTCCCAGCGGTCCTTGTGCCGCATCAGCAGGAACCGGTCAACCGGATCGCCCAGCGTGACCAGCACACCACACGAACGAACTTCCGGCAGTGACTTCGAGGGCGGCATTCGAGCGTCCTTGTTCTTGCGTCGCGTTGACTCGATTGGCCCCGGGACGAGTGACCAGGGACCAATGACCACTCCTTACTGCTTTCCTTCTTCTCGCTTGGACCACCAGGGCAGCGTGATTCCGCCATCCATCAAGACGGTGCTGCCGGTCATATAGTCGCAGTCGCTCGACATCATGAACCGGGCGAGGCGTCCCATCTCTTCTGGCGTACCCATTCGTCCCCACGGAATCCCTTCGGCTCCCTGCGCCAGCTGTTCGTCCGTGAAGAACTTGCGCTCGCCCGGAGTATCGATCCAGCCGGGATGCAGCACATTCACGCGAATGCGGTAGCGGGCCAGTTCAATCGCAGCTGTGCGGGCCATGTGATCGATGGCAGCCTTGGCCATGTTGTAGGCCATGGCGGTCGGAATCGGCAGGTAGGCGTGGGGCGAGCTGACGACCAGAATCGCTCCGCCTTTGCCTTGCTGGATCATGTGCTGAGCCGAAGCCCGGACGCCGAAGAAAGCCCCCCACATCGAGACGTCGATCGTGCGTTTGAACCCCTCCATGTTGGCTGTGACCATCGCCTCGCGATCGCTGTAGGCGGCGTTGGAGACGTAGCCGTCGATCTGGCCGTGCTCCTTCACAAAGTCGGCCACCATCCCCTCGACGGCGGCTTGATCCGCGACATCGCAGCGATGCAAGGTCGCCTTGCGTCCGAACTTGCGAATTTCTGCGGCCGTTTCTTCGGCTTCATCCGGGTGCGACCGGAAGTTAATCCCGATATTGGCTCCCGCCTCGGCCATCTCCAGCGCACAGCCCCGCCCAATCCCTCGAGAGGCTCCCGTGATCAGGATGTTTTTTCCGGTCAAGTCCATGTCGTCGTCCGTCAATGGTTTCGTGAGAAGCGGGTCGCTGCCTGCTGCCGGGGAGAGGATACCAGTCGCATGGAAAGCTGTCATTTGAGGAGCCCTGAAAAGCCGCCGTGCCGTGGTGAATCCCCCCGCTCAGCACGATATGATTTCTGATTCACAGCGCGGCCAGTCCCCCGCAGCCTCAGCTTCTTGCCCTTGCACCCTGGAAGTCGTACAGACCATGGCGGAACGTGTCTATCTGGCAGTCGATCTCGGAGCCGAAAGCGGACGCGTCATCGCGGGCACCCTGCAGGATGGGCGTGTCTCTCTGGAAGAGGTCCACCGGTTCGCGAACCATCTGGTCAATGTGGCCGGAACGCGGCGCTGGGATGTTCTGCGGCTTTGGACCGATATTCAGGACGGGCTGGCACTGGCTGGGAAGAAGTACGGCGACCGGATCGTCTCCGTCGGGGTCGATACCTGGGGCGTCGACTACGTGCTGCTCTCCAAGAGCGGCGAAATCCTGGGGATGCCGTACAACTACCGCGACCCGCGCACGACCGGCATGCTGGAACACGCCTTCACCAAAGTGCCCAAGACCGACATTTTCGCCCAGTCGGGCGTGCAGTTCATGGAGATCAACACGCTCTATCAGGTGATCTCCATGCAGCTCAAGGACCCCGAGCTGATGGCCCACGCGGACCGGTTTTTGATGATGCCGGACTTCTTCCACTGGTTGCTTTGCGGCAGCCGCGTCGTGGAGTTCACCAACGCCACGACGACGCAGTTCCTGCACCCGACCAATCGCGACTGGTCGTTTGACCTCCTGCGGAAGTTCAACATCCCAACCTCGATCTTCCCCGAAGTGGTCCCCCCCGGAACCAAGCTTGGCACGCTCCGCGACGATGTCATCGTGCGAACCGGCCTTAAGAAGATTGCGGTCGTGGCCCCCGCCACGCACGACACGGGAGCCGCCGTCGCAGCTGTGCCGACCGAGAACACCGGCAAGGCGAACTGGGCCTACATCAGTTCAGGGACCTGGTCCTTGATCGGAGTCGAGGTCCAGGACGCGATCCTCGGCCCGAAGGCCCTGGAGCTGAACGTCACCAATGAAGGGGGCGTGGACGGCACGTACCGGCTGCTGAAGAACGTGATGGGGCTGTGGCTGATTCAAGAGTGCCGCCGGTCGTTCGAACGGCGCGGTCGCAAGTACGAGTATGCGGAGCTGGTGACTCTGGCCCAGGCTGCTCAGCCGTTCCGGACGCTGATCGATCCGAACGATCACGCGTTTCTCAGCCCAGATGACATAGCGACCTCGATTGAAGAGTGGTGTCGCAAGGTCGGTGAGCCAGTGCCCGAGACCGACGGACAGTTCGTCCGCTGCTGCCTTGAGAGCCTGGCGTTCAAGTATCGTCAAGTGCTCCAGGGGATCGAGGACCTGACAGGTGTCCCGATTGAGGTGATCCACGTCGTTGGCGGTGGCGGCAAGAACGAGATCCTGAACCAGTTCACAGCCAGTGCCAGCGGCAAGCCGGTCATCGCCGGACCGACCGAGGCCACCGCCCTGGGCAACGTGCTGATTCAGGCCCGGGCCAGCGGCGATATCGGGTCGCTGTCTCAGATTCGCGATGTGGTTCGCAGCTCGTACCAGAGCGAGATGAAGACCTTCCCGGCACAAGATGTCGCGGCGTGGGACGCTCAATATCCGAGGTTCCTGAAGCTGCTGCGCAAGGGCGTGATCTAAGGCGTCGTCACGCTGACATTGCACCGGTGTCGTCGCTCCGCGAAATCCCTCTTGCCGCGTAGAAAACCTCTCTGATATATCCACTGGCTGAATCCGCTTCTGCGGAGTCGTTCGATGCCAAGGAAGGTGTCCGCATGTCCTCAATTCCGAACCCCGCCCCCAACAAAGCGGCGATGCTGGGTCTGGCGCTGCTGTTGCCGGCCCTGATCTCGCTGGCACACTCGCTGGCCAGCAGTCCATCGCAGCCCGCGATCTCCGGACAGCCGCGTCCGGCTCTGGCTTTTGATCAGTACCTATTCAACATGGGCGAGCCGCCCGTTCCGAGGGCCATTCACGAAGCGCAGTTTCACTTCGACAACCGCAGTGACCGTCCGGTCAAGATCACGGATATCAAGCCCAGCTGTGGCTGCCTGACTCCCAAGATCGTCGGCTTTAACGCCGAGCGCCGGCATGTGGAGCAGAGGGAATTTGCTCCTGGCGAGCACGGTGTCCTGGCGATGGGGATTCGGCCCGCCAAAGAGACTCCCGGAGAGAAAAGCTACACCGTGGCAGTGACCTACGATGACGGGCAGCCTCGTACCGAGGTCCTGGAGTTCCGCATCACGCTGCCGAAAAAGAAGCTGACGGTGGAGCCGAACGAACTCTATTTTTATCAGGTCTCGGGCGAGCCCGACTCACGAGTTGTGGTCGTCAGCGACTTCCGCGACACGCCGGCGCAGATCAAGAGTGTGTCGATGATCACCGGCGGTGCGAAGGAGCAGGCCAAGCCACTTGAAGGAGCTGCGGCGTCACTCGGCACAGCCACTCGGGGAGCCGACGGGGAAACCACCTGGCCGATTCAAGTCGATGTCGCCCCGAACCTGCCCTCCGGTCAACACACAGGGTGGCTGGCGATTGAGACGACCGATCCAGAGAACCCCACGGTCAAGATTCCCATCGTGATGTTTGGTCGGGAACAAGCCACAGTGGGAACACCGGTCGCAAAGCCCAAGTTCTTTGGTCCCGTCCGTCAGGCCGCTGCTGATTCTGAGTCGGTCGAGTAGAGCAGAGCAGATCTCGCATCAGTGCGCGGCGCAGATTTGATGAACTCGAAGCACGTCGGGCAAGCCCGACGGCTAACAGACCGCACACGAATTCGAGAGATGCCAGATGGCCCCGTTGCCGCGAAGGGGCATGATCACCGCAACAGTTTGCCCCCGTTGCGCTCGATCATGTTCTGCCAGCCCATCAGCGCCGCGTTGCGAGCGGCATCGGGAAGCGTCGGGCGATATCCGTGAGCATTGGCCCGTCCGGTCAAAGCTGCCACGTGGAAGTGCGCCAGTTCCCGAATCGCCAGCTCGCTGTGATCCATCAGAGCCAGCAGCCGCCGCGACACGGTCTCGTCCCGGGCGTCCGCCAGGGAAAAGCCCCACAGCAGCTCCACCACATCGTTGACATCTTCATCCGGGAAGATCCGGGCCACTTCCATTTCCAGAGCGGCGTGATTGTTGGGGTCGACTGGTAACCAGACACGCAAGCTGCGAATGGCATGCAGCCGAGTCTTTTCGTGCTCAGACTGCAAGGCCTTCACCAGCGTCGGGATATCCTCAACCAGTCCCAGAGTTCCTGTTGCCAGCTCTGAGATCCCCTCGCGGCGGTCCTGGACGAGTGCCGGAATCGACACGCTCACCGGTTGATCGACAGCGAACTCCTTCTCGAACAGCTGGTGCAGCTTCTTGTCCGCAGCTGTGAGCGTGACCCCTTCGGGGGATAGCCAGCTGGGAATGGCGCGGAGTGGTCCGACCCTCATGGCTGACTGCGGCACCGGCCAGGCGGCCCAACCGACATCGGAGCCAACTGTCAGGGGCTGTCCACCGGCCCAGGCGACCGAAACGGATCCGGTGACAACGCTCACTCCCCCTTCGGGAGATCCCAGTAAGCCATCGGCCCGGCGACCTTGCGGGGCCCGCTGTCCAACTTCCAGGCCACATTGGGTTCCTGGTTCCAGCAGAACCAGTTCCGCCGGCTGGCCGCGGACCACCAGCCCGATGTTCAGCGAGTCTTTGTTCTCTCCGGCCAGCAGTCGACGCAGGCCGATCCGACCTCGGTTGATGTTCAGAGTGAGCAACTGGTTCGGCTTTCCAGCTTCGAAGGTGAGCCGACTTCCTCCGTACATGGTCAACTCCAGCACGGATTCGCCGATCACGATCTCGGTCCGGAACGGCTCCGGCGTCGCGACCTGATCATGCTCATGCATCAGCGACCGGCGAGGCATCACGTTCCACTGATCGGATTGAGGGTCACGCGCGATCAGGATCCCTTCCGCGTTGGTGTACAGCGCGACGGGAAAAACGCTGGTAACGGGTGCCGCCGCGACCGGCGGTTCGGGTTGAGGTGCCAGACCGACTTCAGCCGGAGCTTCCACGGCGGGAGCTTCGGGCTCGGGCATCGACTCAGCGGGTTTCACTTCCGCAGGCATCACGGGCGGAACGAGCGGCTCGTCGACCTTGGCCAGGGCGTTGTCGGCCACGACCGGCGCGCTGGTCGCCTCACCGGCTGTCTCTGAATTGGTGGCCTCGACGGCACTCGGCGGAACATCGGTCGCTGTTTCTTCGAGAGCAGCCGGTTTGGCTCCCTCGGTGTTGGCGGCCACTTCTACGGGTTCC
>JBIIOI010000098.1:0-13982 GCA_044337025.1 Planctomycetaceae bacterium | reverse complement strand
GCTGGTCGCCTCACCGGCTGTCTCTGAATTGGTGGCCTCGACGGCACTCGGCGGAACATCGGTCGCTGTTTCTTCGAGAGCAGCCGGTTTGGCTCCCTCGGTGTTGGCGGCCACTTCTACGGGTTCCGCAGGCTTGCCAGGCAGCAGCCCCTGATCCCGCAGGACCCAGCCCAGCCAGCCAACCACAAGAACCGTCCCCACCAGACCCATCAGCACTTTCCGCCCCACGGATGGCTTCAGGTAGTCGGGCGAAATCGGAGCCCGGGGCGATAGCTGAGTCGTATGAGAATACTTCGAGCTCGCGTGTCCGTTCCCGGATGGGGCAGCAGCTTCGGTGCCAGGAGCCTGCGGTGGCGTGGCGGGTTCCGCCACGGGGGGGGCATGGCTGACCAGAGCGTACATCCGCTCGCGAGTCGAGATCGGAACCTCGATCGGTTCCCCGAGTACGGCGGTCAAAATCTGGTGCGAGGCGGCGACCTCGGCCAGATGCATGTCCGACTCCAGGCACAGCTTCTCTAACGCTGGAACGGCGTCGGGAGCCAGCGTGTTGTCGAGATACTCCGCCACCAGATTCGGATCGGGGGCCGAGCCGGAGCCAGTCAGCTCAGGAGCTGCGATTCGCCGGCGACGCACGACCTCTTTGATCCGGGCGACCGTCGAAGCTGCGGCCGGGCTTTCGCTGACGCGCGTGCCGATTTCCTTGGCCTGAGAGGGCTCCAGAACGTCATCGAGGTAGGCCAGCAGAGCTCGCAGGGTCAATCGCATGACAATCTCCTGAGGACAGGTGTCTACTGCAATAGTGCCGATCCGACCCGTGCTCCGTACAAGAATTTGAAAAAGTGGTCGGTATTTGGGATTCCTGCGGAAGGCGCCTGTCGCACCGGGCAGTCGAATGGGATGATTGAAGCGGATCAGTCCGGAATCGCTTGGCAACATGACGCTGACGATTCTGTCAGATCGTCGGCCCGTGTAGGCGGAACACTCGTATTCGAGTCGGATTCTGCTCGACGGCGGTTGGGCACCCCGGAGAGACTGACGCCTGGGCCTGTCTTCATCACTCGCGCTGATCTTCCGCAGAATTCGAAGGACCGCCCACCATGCTACGCATTTGCAGCTTCGAAAGCCGTCGTGCCTCCGAAATGCAATCCCTGATTGAGCGAAACGGAGCCGTGGCTACGATTGCCCCGTCGCTGAAAGAGATTCCGATCGAGGACAATACCGCTGCTCTGGAATTCGGAGACCTGCTGGCCCGCGGAGAAGTCGACGTCGTGATCTTCCTGACGGGAGTCGGGGCTCAAGGGCTGCTGGATGCTTTGCAGACCCGGCACGCTCTGGATGCCATTCAGGGTTATCTATCGCGGACGATGGTGATCGTGCGCGGCCCCAAGCCAGTCGCAGTGCTCAGGCAGGCCGGCATCCGGGTCGACTATCGCGCCGCCGAGCCGAATACCTGGCGCGAACTGGTTCATCTGATCGACGATACTCCGATCCCGATCGCCGGTCAGACGGTCGCCATTCAAGAGTACGGTCAGTCCCAGCCTGAACTGACGAAGGCCCTGACGGATCGCCTGGCCCAGGTAATCACCGTCCCGGTCTATAAGTGGGATCTGCCCGACGATCTGGGCCCGCTGGAGCAGGCGATTCGCGACACGATCGCGGGGCAGTTCGACATACTGCTGTTTACGAGTGCTCAGCAAGGGGTCAATGTCCTGGAGATCGCCCAGCGGTTGGGTCTACGCGAGGAATGGCTCAGGGCCGCCCGGAACTGTGTGATCGGCAGCATCGGGCCGACAGCCACGGAGACGCTCGAGGGGCTGGGGCTGCGTCCGGATCTGGAACCATCCCACGGCAAGATGGGGCATCTCGTGATCGAGACCGTTGCGTTCGCCAAACAGCGAATTGGATAGCTCGCAGCCAAACGCCCAGGGGTTGCAACCCCTGGGCTTCTGCGAATCTGCATGCACAACCGGCACAATCGGACTGTGTTGTTCTCGCCTCAATCCCCCAAGCAATTCTCCCCCCACGGCGGTCATCGTGGACCCTATGCTCAGGGTGGAGTGCTGCCGAAACGCAACAGTGCGGTTCCGGGATCGACAACGCGCTTCAAAACCCGCTCTGGTATCATCGAGTTCGGTTCATGAGTACCCTGATTCCCTCGCCCAGTGAGGTCCCAGTGAACGAGACGCCTGCGTCCGAGTCGTTCTTTGAACGACGCGAGCCGGATCTCAACGTCCTGCAGGATCGCATTCCGCCGCAGTACCAGCTGACGAAGCGGGCTGTGGTCCTAGTCGGCATCCTCGGGCTGTTGTTCACACTCTGCAGCTATCAGCCGCTTTGGCACAGTGACCTGTGGGGCCATCTGAGCTACGGTCGCTGGATCTTGCAGGCGAAGGCCGTCCCGCGAGTCGAACCGCTGATGCCACTGGCTCAGGGAGTTCCGTTCATCGACACAGCCTGGCTCAGTCAGCTGGCCGGTTTTGGAATGATCAACCAGTTCGGCTTGGCAGGGGCCCAGTTCATCTACGCAGGGCTGATCTCGCTGTCCTTCGCTCTCGTCCTGGGAGCTGTGTATCGCCGAACCGGCAGCTTGGTGGCCTGCCTGACCACACTGTTGGTGTTCGGCTGGGGCAGCTATCAACAGCTGCTCGTGATTCGTCCGCAGCTGGCGGGTCTGGTCTGCTTTGCGGTGACGCTGGTGATCGCCACGTCCAGCATTGGTCGCCGCTGGCACTGGTGGGCGACTCCGCTCACGTTTGCTCTGTGGGCGAATCTGCACGGGTCGTTCCCCGTGGGGCTTGGACTGCTGGGACTGATGGCACTGGGGCGGTTCGTTGATGTGGTTTGGCGCGTCGGCATGGGGGCGGCCTTGCGGGACTCGGAAGTCCGGCGACTGTTCCTGCTAACTCAGATCGCGGCGGCGTCGGTCCTGCTCAACCCCTATGGCATAGGCGTCTACGGCGAGGTCTTTGCCGTCTCGAACAATCCGAATCTGGAAGACCTGTTCGAGTGGGCACCGCTGTCGATCCGCATGGCTCAAGGGAAGGCAGCCGCTGCGATTACGATCGGGCTGTTCCTGCTGTACCGCATGAGCCCGCGCCGCGTGGCGTGTGGAGAGGTGCTGGCTGTCGTGACGTTCGGTCTGGCGACGCTGTGGACCTCGCGATTCATTCTGTGGTGGGCTCCGCTGGTGGCCTACTTTGCCGGAATGCATCTGGCGGCGATTCGGTGGAAGAACTTTGGCCGACCGGTCGAAGCTCACCCGCGCTCGGGATTGAACACTGTGCTGGCCTGCGGAATGGCCTGGATCTTCTTTGCGTTCACGCCGTTCGGAAACACGCTGCTGCATGGACAGCCGAAGGACCCCAAGGTGGCTGCGGCCCGGCGCACGAAGGCCCTGTCTCGTCTGACCCCGCTGGGAGTGGCTGAACACCTGAAGGCCGAGCCGCCCGTCGGTCTGGTCTTCAACACCTACGAGTGGGGTGACTATCTGACCTGGGACTTGCCGAAGGGAACTCAGCTGTTCCTGAACTCGCATGCCCACCTGGTCCCGCGCGAAGTCTGGCAGGACTACATGGCGATCAGCTCCGCCAGCGGGTGGGAGTCCAAGTTCGACAACTACAACGTGAACACGGTCGTGGTCGACCAGCAGGACCGCGGCGCCCTGATCCGAGCCTTGAAAGGCAAGAAGGATGTCTGGGAGCTGTCGTACGAGGACGGAATCGGAGCCGTCTTCCGCAGACTGAAGCCTCTCTAGAAGTCAGTGGTCATTAGTCATTGGTCCTTTGTCCCTGGTCATTGGGGAGAATTGACGAGTGACTAAGGACTAAGGACCAATGACTAATGACTAGTGACCAAGGACCATTGACCATGCGTCGTCCCTCTTTGTTCCTGATTCTTCTCGTGCAGTGCCTCACCGTAGGGGCGTTTGCTGTCGCGTGGGCGATGGGGCGTCCTGAGGCCAAGTCGGTCGTGGAGACCGAGATCCTGAACCGGGACTCGTATCAGCACGTCAGCGTGCCGCGCGAGAAACCGCTGCGGATCGAACCTCTGTACGACCGGCCCGATCTGGTCAGCGATGAGGACCTGATTGCGGTCCTCAAGCAGGTCCAGCCGCGGTTTCCGCGCAAGGGACTCAAGCCCAATCATGTGGAGCATGCCCTTCGCACGTGGGGAATCGGGGCGGAGTTCCGCGATCCCGCGGTTCTCTCCGGTAAGGAGATGTACGAGTTCCTGACCGATCATGGCAAGTACATCAACTCCTGGGGCCAGGAGATCGCTCCGCTGCTGCAAGATGTATCGACCGGTGTCTCAATTCGATTTGATCGGGCCGAAGGGGGCAGCATTCACCACGACCACTGGCTGGCCTGTCTGACCGAGGCGGGAGTCGGGCTCAACGATCCGGTCTACTCGCCGGGGCGAAAGAACGCGACGATCCGCACCGTTCTCGACCAGGCACTGCGGGACTTCCGACTGGACGAGCGCGAGACCGAATGGACAGCACTGGGATTCGGCCTGTGGATTGCTCCTCAGAAGGAGTGGATTGGAGGCGATGGCCGGCATTACTCGTTCGACCTGATTTCGCAAAGACTTCGTCGCGGGCAGAAGGAGCTGGGCGTCTGCAGTGGGACTCACCGCGTCTACTCGCTGATGGCGCTGATTCGCCTGGATGACCAGTTCGACATTCTCTCGGATGCGGAACATAAGAACGCCTGGGGCTATCTCGAGTCCGTGCGGGATCACATCACCGAATCTCAGTTCCTGGATGGTCACTGGCCCAGCAACTGGCCTGACGGTCAGGCTGCGATCGAGAAGCCGGTTGTGGACGAACTGAAGAACACCGTCATCGCCACCGGGCACCATCTAGAGTGGCTGTCGATTGCTCCCAAGGAACTGCATCCGCCCGAGGAAAAGATCCAGCGGGCCATGCAGTGGGTGATCAAGACGACGAAGGAACTTCCGCAGGAGAAGATCCTGGAGAACTACACGTTCTTCAGCCATATCGGTTCGGCGACCGCCATGTGGCGTAAGACGAGTCCGGAAGCGGCCTGGGAAGCGTGGGAGAAGAGAGACGCCGCGAAATCGGCCGCGGAGTAACTGGGCACGTCGGGCGAGCCCGACGGCTAACGAACGCTCATCGAGTTGCGCTACAGCCCGAGCGTTTGCTTCAGAGCGGTCGCCGCCTCGTAGTCCGGGTGAGCCGTCAAGACTTGCTCAAGCAGCTTGCGGGCTTCCTCCGCCCGATCGGTCCCGGCCAGCACCTCGACCAACCCCAACTGGCTGTCCGTGCGGTCGTCATCGAGTTCGAGCGCGGAGCGGAAGGCCCGCTCAGCCGCGGGCCAGTCTTTCAGCTGGATCGATGCCCGTCCCCGCAGTTCATGAGTCTCGATTGAGGTCACGTCGATCAGCAGGGAATCGGTCGCCCACTTCTGAGCCGCCTGGGCATCTCCATTCTGCATTTTGAACTTGGCCAGCTTGCGGCGGGCAGCGGGGTCATCCTGATCGAGTCGGACCAGTTCCTCCAGAATCGGCTCGAGCTCCTTGTCGTTATCGAGCTCTTCGCAGGCCTTGGCAGCCATGTTGACGAACAGAGCATCGCGCGGGAACGACTCGCGTCCGAGCTTGGCAGTCGAGAGGGCCAGGTCCCACTTCTTGGTCTGAATGGCCATCGACCCGAGAGCGGCCAGGACCTCCCGATGCGTCTCTCCTGCATCTCGCAGGTTGGTCAGCATCTCGATCGCCTCGTCACTCTTGCCCGCGCGGGCGTCCAGCACAGCCACGATCACGTTCGACAGCGGCCGCTCCGGCTCTTTGGCCAGTACCGACTCCGCCAGTTTGCGGGCCTGCGGCACACGGCGGGTCCGCATCAGGGCGAAGGCGTATTCATCCGCAGCCTGCATGTCGTCCGGGGCCGCTTTGGATTTCTCCTCGGCGGTCTTCAGGTCCGGCAGATTCGGAGCCCGACCTGCCGTGAACGTCGAAACCTTCTTCGCCAGGAACTCGCTGTACCCAGCTTCAAAGTCGGCTTGTTCCACTGCGAACAGTTCGCGCAGGGCCTCGCCCGTCGGCTTCCCCTGGCGGTAGGCCGTCAGCAGCCGGGCATTGGCGTCCTCGCCGTACTTCTGTTCCAGGTAAACGGCGTACAGCGAGGCTTGGCAATAGGCGAGCGTCCAGTCGTCCGGGCCCTTCGGTTTCCGAAACCCGTCGTTGATCGTGTCGAGGTTGAACAGCTCCCCCTTGGGCTGGCGACTGAGCAACAGCTCTTCCCACTCGGGCGGAAACTCCGAACCTTCGATGCGGACTGCCAGGGCCTCGGTGTACCAGTGGGGGATGTTGAACTGCGTCGCCTGCAGCGTCAGCACGTGCGAGAACTCGTGACGAAGGACTCGGCCCCAGTGATACGGACGCTGCGTCTGATTGGGACTGGCAAGCGCCACGATCACTCCGGTCGAAGCTCCGATCGTCTGAATCCACGGCAGCCCGATCATCCGCGAACTGAACCAGGCATGGGCCGGAGTTCCCTTGGAGTTGCAGTAGATCTCGAACTGCGTGCGTTGGGCGGGCTCGAATCCGAACTTGGCGGTCAGCTCCGGATAGACCTGCTCCAGATAGTCCGCCATCGCCTGCCCCAGCAGCTTCTGCTGGGCTTCGACGCGGATTACAAAGTGCGGGGTTGTGATCGTGTCGTAGGTCTTGAGGACGCCGATTACCTTCCGCATATTGCTGACACGCACATGGAACGGGTCGGCTTGAAAGGCGTCGTTGAGGATCGTTTCGGCTTCCTCGATCTGTCCGGTTCGCATGCAGAGCATTCCCAGCTGGGTCCGGGGAGCGGTCAGCTGGGGCATGATTTCGATCGCCTTGCGATAGCAGACTTCGGCCTGGTCGTAGCGGCGGTGCGACTCCAGCACGTTGCCGATCATGGCGACCATCTCGCCCGGTCGCGGGGTCGACTCCAATGCCTTCTGGACGGAGCTGACGAACTCCTGGGGGAGTTGCAGGTCGGCGGGGATCGTCGGCCAGGCTGTCCACAGAGCGGCGAGCTTCTCCTTCGGGAGCAGGCGTTCGCCGAGCAAGGCGAGCGCGGCCTTGCGTCCGAGTACTCGCTGGTCTGCGGGGTTGATCGCCAGGGCCTTGTCGAGCCACTCTGCCGCCGGGGCGGGCACGTCGCTGAGCAGATACGTATCGGCCATCAGGACCAGAGCGGTCGGAGACTTCGCGTTGAGCTTCAGGGCCTGCTCGGCCCGCTCGCGTGCCTGCTCATGCTTGTAGTCCTGCAGAAAGGCGATGCCGATCGCTGCGTGAATCTCGGCCAGATGCGGGTTGATGCGGAGAGCGTTGTGGAACTCGGGAATCGCCTGCCCGTCATTGTACTTCTCCAGCAGCAATGAGCCCGACAGCAGCGGGGACCGCCAGAAGTTCTTGTTGTCCTTGAGGGCATCCGGGCAGACCTCGTTGACGACAAACTTGAAGACCGAGCTCACGCGATTCCAGCGGGCATACTCGGCCGACCCTTCGCCGACCCAGAGCAACGTCTCGGCGTCCTTGGGCTGGGACCGGTTATAGAACTGGATAAACCAGCGATAAGCCTGAGCCGCTTCGTCGAGCTGACCTGTCTGAGCCAGCGCGTGGGCCAGAACGAGGCGGGAATGTACGTGCTGCGAGTCGAGTTCGATGCCGCGTTCCGCCAGTTCGCGGGCCTGCGCATATCGGCCGCGCAGCAGGCACAGCTCTCCGTGACGTGCCAGCAGCGCCGGGGACTTCGGGACCGCCGCCAGCGCAGCCACGATCACTTCCTCCGCTTCATCGTATTGGCCATTCTCCTCGCGGATGTGACTCAGGCCGAGCCAACTGGCAATGCGATCTGCTTCGGGCAGGTCCGCCTGTCTGAGCAACTCGTCATAGGCCTCGGTCGCCTCTTCGTAGCGTCCCTTGAGGCGATGCTCCGTAGCCAGAGCCAGGGGGGACTGCAGCGCTTCGGTCTCGATCTCTTCGGAGAGTGCGATGCGGCCAAGACTCAGGATCAGGACGATGAGGACGATGGCCCAGCAGCTGTGTTGGATTCGGCTCACAGTGGATCTCCCACAGACACGGAGTCTGTTGTTCTGCGGTCGTCTCGGTTTGCGGTCGAGATTCGGAATTCTTACGAATTCCGCTACGTCGGTCAGTGGCTGATTGGGATCGGCCGCAGGTTACCCTCGGCGTCGAATGGCCAGTCGATCGGGCCTGCTTCGATCGTCACCCGCGGATGATCCTTGAGTTGAGGCAGGCAAGCCTCGCTCACCAGCATCTCCTGCAGCAACAGGGTATTGCGAACCTGCACGACCCGCGCGTCCGGCGGATCGGTCAGGCCCAGCGTCTGCAGCGCGGTGTTCACGACCTCGCGGTCGGTGTCGAAGTGAACCGGGATCATCGCAGCTGTCACGTGCCCGGCGGTGACACAGTTGACTGTGGTCGACCGCATATCGAGTGCTTCGACGGTGCGGCGGTTTGTGAACTCAGCCAGGCCGATGCCGGTCCCGTTGCCGTGAGTCTTCTCGGTCAGGCCGCGAATGAAGATCCGGCGGCAGTTGGTTGAGTCGAGTTCCGTAGCAGCGTGATCGTTGTACTTGCGACCGACGACATTGGTATCCATGCCGGTGCCGCTGATCTCTTTGCCGATCTCGTCGACCACGAGCAGATCGATATCGTTCAGAGGCAAGCGAGGCATCCAGGCCCGGGCCTTCTCCAGCAGCTCCACTTCGCGTTCGTAGAACTGATCAACTGGGACGCCCTCGACGAGTGCGGTCTCCTCAAAGGCGTTCTCGACGATACCCAGTCCGCCCAGCACGCGACACTTCTTGACCACCGAGGCAGCCACCGCGCGGATGATTTCCAGAAACGTGAACGACTTGATCGCCCGGTGATACGTCACAGCTCCGGCATGTTTGCCCAGGCCGATCAACATCATCTTGTGCAGGCCCGATTCGATCGGTCCCACGAACATCGTGTGCGGCTTGATTCGGTTGGCGATGAAGACGTGGTCCGCCTCGCTGGCGAACTTATCGAAGTGGACCGGAATCCCCTGCGGGGTCTTGTCGACGATCACCGTCTCCATCGTGGCCCGGATCGGGCAGCCGATGAACGACTCGGTGACTCCGAAGCTCTCGATGACCGCCCGTTGCCCTTCGGCGGTCGCTCCCCCGTGGCTTCCCATCGCGGGGACGACATAGGGCCGCGCGCCCATCGCCAGAAAGTGCTGGACGATCTCACGCGTGATCAGGGCAACATTGGCCACTCCACGGCTGCCGACTGTGATGGCAACAGTCTGACCCGGTTGCACCTTCTGAGCGAGTTGCAGGCTTTGCAGCTGGCCGCGGACCGCTGAAGCGACATCACCCAGGCGAGGCGAGTCGAACGACTGACGAATTCGGTACATGCGAGGCAGAGACATGAGCGTCCAATTCTGCAGGAGATCAAGCTCCTGAGAATTGTAAGACGCCGGACTCTCGCGGGGCTATCTTCCGAAGGGAAACGCTGCAAATTACTGGAGGAAGGGGAACGGGCGCATTCGTCCAATTGTTGTCGCTCGCCTCCCCTTGATCGAGGAGGTCACTCACGGACTTCGCCGCCCAAAGCAGCTCAAGGGTTCGGAGTCTTGGCCGCTGAAGCATTCAGCAGCAGGCTGGAGACCCCTGTGGCACTGGGCCCTTGAACTCCGGCGATGCTGGCCAGGGCGACTCTCACTGTCGGCTCAGCTTCCGAGATCGCCGCTTCCGCGATCTGTGTGCGCTGCTCATCCGACAGCTGCGACTGGTGCCGACGGATATGAGCTGCGGTCAGGTTCGCAGCCAGGGTCCGCCGCGCGGGGGAGTCGCCTGCTGTCAGCGCAATGTCTGCCAGTCGCTTCTGGACATCGGCGGTGGGAACCGTCGCCAAGGCCACCATCGCATCGGTCCCCACATCGGGGCGTGCGACCGCCTGGATCAAGGCGTCGGCAACGGGGGCCAGATCGTAGATGTGGCTGCGAGATTCGGCGATCTTGCGAAGCCACTTCGCAGCGGTTTTCGCCTGTTCGGACTGCTGCGCTGCGGAGAGCGTGGGCGGATCGACTTGAGCCAGGAACGGCAGGAGCTGGCGGGTCAAATCTCGCGACAGCACGGACTCTTCGACGTAGGTCACATTCGGGAACTGGGTGATCAAGTTCTCGACCGAGCCCCGAAATCCGGCGGGGCCGTAGATCGCGATCGGCAGATTGCGGGTCCGCGAATCGGCTCGGAAGTTCGCAATGGTGGGAGTCAATTCCCATTGAATCGTATTGAGGTGCATCAGCGCCACCTCCACGTCACCCTTCCCCGAAGCGGCTTCGAACCCTTCAGCTCCGGTCCGGGCGATCAGCGACTCATAGCCCATCTCGGTCAGGAACGTCGCCATCGTCGAACCGCGCGAGTTGTTCGGATCGATGACGACACCGTTGGCCCGTCCGTCCGCATTCAACGCGCGGGCCAGGACTTCCACAACGCGGCGAGAGCCCGGGAACGGTTGCAGCGGGTCCCAGGTCAGGATCGTCTCTGCAGCTGCGAACTGAACTCGCAAGGATGGATGGTCAAGAGCGGCCACGACGGCACCACGCTGACCGCTGGTGCGGAGCAGCGAAGCGGACCCGTTGCGAGCGAGTGCTCGAACCAGTGACTCCGCAGCTGCGGAGTTCCCGGACTCGTTGGCGAGTTTGAGGGCATCCAGGCAGGCCTGTGACCCCGCCAGAATGGCGACCTCATGGGCTGAACCGGGGCCGGTCGGAATCGGCTGATCCCAGCCTGCGGCCTCAACATCGCGCATCAGGATGGCATTGAGCAGCACACCCTGTGTGCGAACATCCGTGGGAGCCAGAGTCAACGCCCGGCGAGCATACTGCTCGGCTCGATAGACCGCCGCTGAGTGTGGGGAGACACGCTTCTCGACCAGACCCTCGCCCTCTTCGCCAGGAACCCAGACCGGAAACAGCCCGTCATCTTCGGGCTCCAGGGTCTCGTCCCCTTTCAGCAGCCGTTCCGCAGCGGAGCGCAGCTGAGCCGCAGCTCCGAAGCTCTCCAGCCGCCCGGACAGATTGGGGTCCTTGAAGAGGATTCGAGCCAGAGCACTGCGAGCCAGAGCCTTGGTGCCCGATTCTTCCGTCGAGAATGCGAGGGAATAGAGGTGCGGTGCATCCTGCTTGGTGGCCAGCCAGCCGAACGCATCGACAGCCAGCAGCTTCTGCTCGTCGGTCCCGTGATCGATATACCCAATCAGTGGCGCGACTGCGGGCTGGCCCATGCGGGTCAGGGCGATGAAGGCCTGATCCCGATTGACTCCCGAGTTCGGATCGGCCGCTGTCAGCACCAGGCGGGACGCGGCGGGCGATCCCAAGTGCTGCAGGTCGCGAATGGCGAAGTCGACTTCGCGTGGGTCTCCGGACAGGTTCTTGAGAACGGTATCCAGAAAGGCCGGATCGTTGACCTGCCGAGTGGCAGCAGCGTTCAGGCGTTCCAGCAGATCCGTGGCTGCCGGGTTGAGTGCCTCGGTCCGGGCCAGCTGCAGGAATGTGGCAGTGCCGTGTTCCGTGCGGAAGCCAATGAGCGTGGCGTCGTCCGGATCAAGAGCCAGCAGCCCTTCCAGGTACTTCTTGGACGCCTCGGGGCGGGCCAGCTTCATTGTGAAGAGGACCGCATCCAGATACTCGTCGGCGGTCGTCGGCTCTTTGGCGAGCGGAGACGCTTCCTGATTGATCGTTGGAAGCCCTTCGGGAGCGGCCTCGTCCTGACCCACGCTGAACGTGGGGCAAGCGAGCCCGGAGACCCAGAGCATGACCATCAGTGATTGGGGACGGGAAATCATCCTTGATCTCCAAGACGGAGGCTCAGCCTGAGGCAACCGGAGCGGGTGCGCGGTCAGGCAACTGCGGAGCAGATCCGTAACGGATATATCGAGGCGAGCAGCCATACCGCTTGAGAGGGCGCGGGTGGGTCAGCCGGAACGAACCTATTCTTGTTCGTGCCAGACGACACCTTCCCGACGATTGATTCGTTCCTCACGACCGGTATAAGTTCGCAAGTGAGGGGACCGGTTCGTGAGGCCGCTCTGGCGCAGGGGACTCCATTCCCCTGCTCCTGAGGACTGCTTCCGTGCAATAATCGGACTCCATTCAGGCAGTAACGAGCCCATCCTGAGCTGCGTTTTCGCGATGTACGTGCGCAATGTCGGCGCGCAAGAAAACCCCTGGAGAGCGGTACCGACGCCAAAAGGGCCTCATTTGGGGTCAAAGTCGCAGAAAGGGTCAGGCTGCTTCCTAAGACGGCAACTGGCTGATTCGGGGCGTCGGCTCTCAATCTCTCCAAGGGTTTCGGGGTCAGACGAAGTAATCAGATTGCATTCTCCGTGCCAATCGAAATATTTCCCTCAGCGCTTGAATATTCGGTGTGTTCTCCAGTGTTTCATGAGATTGATTTAAGTTTTGTCAGCGCTGAATTGAACTTCCGGCGCTGAGACCGTACTTTGTTATCCGTGATCGGCGCTCAAAATACTGTTCGCGAGTCCATGTTCTTCGGTGCGAAACGCCTCCTCCAACCTCGCCATCTTCACCTCCGCGGCAGTCATCTACTGCATCGTGGTGCTGTGGTACGTCACGACCAGTCCGGACATTGGACTGCGTTGCCTGCCGGATAACGACGTCGATTCGCGCGGCGTGGAAGTCCGGGTGGAACCTCAAGGGGGAGGCGTCGGAACTCAACCCAAGGCTGGCGATGTCATCATCGAGCTGCGCGGCCGCCCGATTCGGTCGTTCGTCGATTTCGCCTGGGCACATACCGAGATCCGCAATGCTCCCATCGATCCGGGCGGATTCCTCGATCGTACGAAAGAGCTCAGTCGAGACCTGACCGACTCTCGGCTGTCGCTGATTGAATACACGGACGACCAGACGAGATATGTCCGGGTACGGTTCCGTCGGCAGGGGGCCGACTCGATTCTGTCGGGATGGCGCTTACTCGAGAGGCAGTCGGCTGTCCGCATCGGGGTCACGCTGCTGTGGTTCATCCTCCAGCTGGCGATCACGCTGGTCAGCTTGATCGCGGCCTGGCATCGCCCCTTCGACCAATCGCTCCGACTGTTCTGTTTTCTAGGAGGCGTCACGCTGATCGCCTTTGTGGGGGGCGACCACTGGTGGGTGATCTCCGGTCGGCTGTGGCTGCTGGTACCGTTTGCCGTTTCGGCGATTCTGCTCCCTGCAGTGCTGCTGCACTTCTTTCTGACATATCCCATGGCCAAGCCCTGGATGGCGGAGTCCCCACGGCTCGTGCTGAGCGCCATTTACGGCGTTCCGATCGCCATGGCCATCACAACGGTGATGATCATTCTGTCGGCGCACTGGTTGTCGGCGTCGTGGGGAGAAGGCCCGTTCGCGATGGCGATTGGCCATTCACTGGCCCACGGTTCGTCCTTCCTGATGAGCACGCTCCAGACATTGATTCTGGGGTATCTGTCGATTTCCCTGCTGTACTTTGCAGGCAGCCTGATTGCCATGGCGGAGAGCCTGTTTCGCGCACGATCCCTGGTCGAGCGTCAACAGGTACAGTGGATTCTCTGGGCCGGAATGGCCGCCTCGATCCCGGTCGGTTACGCACTGTTTCTGGCGCTGTTTCGTCCCGCCCAGTTCGCCTTGGGAGCCTCGCAAGCCCCAATGTTCCTGGCCAGCTTGTCATTCATGCTGGCCTACGCCGTGGGTATCGCGCGGTTCAAGCTATTGCTGATTGATCAGGTTCTCAGCCGCGGGATGTGGTACCTGTTCCTCAGTGTCGGGCTGGGAGTCATCTTCAGCGCCACGATCGGCGTTGGTAGCGTCGTGATTCACAGCCAGAACGCCACCCTGTTCGGCCAGACGGTGCCGATGGTCGTCGTGCTGATGCTGGTGATCTACGTGTTGATGTGGTTCAAGGACCGGATGCAGCGTTCGATCGACCGCGAGTTCTTCA
>JBIIOI010000097.1:0-14054 GCA_044337025.1 Planctomycetaceae bacterium | reverse complement strand
ATACCGCCCATAGGACGGAAACCACGACAGCGTGATGAGCATGACTGAGCACTCCTTTGCTCAACACTCATGCAAATGCCTTGCCAACTGAAAGTTGTTGTGGAAGGGTTTTGAAACCGGCTCTAGCCATGCCAAGACGGTAACAAACACACAGTCATACATGCTCAATCCCCTCGTGGCGGGCGTGGCCCGGTTGAGAGTCCGCCTGTCGGGTGCCACGGCTCTGTGAGCCTTGGCGTGCTAAACTGGACTATCACCTTCGGAAAGGGACGGCTCGCAAAGCCGTGGCACCCGAAGCAGTTGGTTGGCTCGCGTTGAGTATTCCCTCGAGGAACAAGAGGGTTTACAAAGTCTCGCACCTCACCCAAACAGATCCATCAGCGGTTCACCGGTCGACAGGGGCCGCGTGAACCCGTCTTTCCCGAGACGTGTATCAAGCGGCACGCCGAGCGAGTGGAAGATCGTCGCGCCCAGATCCTGGGGCCTGACGGGGCGGTCCTTCACATAGGCCCCGTGCTTGTCGGTCTCGCCGTAGACCGCTCCGCCCCGGATTCCTCCGCCGGCAATCATGGCCGAGAAGCACGCTGGCCAGTGCTGGCGACCGGGATTGGTGCCAGGGGCGTTGATGTTCGGAGTGCGACCGAACTCGCCCAAGCAGATGACCATCGTGCTTTCCAGCATGCCGCGATCTTTGAGGTCGAGGATCAGCGCCGACAGCCCCTGATCGAGCTTCGGCAGGCACCAGCCCATCCCGTACGAGCCATTTCCAAACGCACTGCCCATCCCCATCTCACCGCCGTGCATATCCCAGCTGGAGCTGGGAGCTCCGCCGCCCCCTTCGGGAGCTGTGCCGGTCCAGCCGTTGACGGTCACGAACCCGACTCCGGACTCGACCAGCCGCCGAGCGAGCAGCAGATTCTGGCCCAGCGGGTGCATGCCGTAACGCTCGCGAACCTTGTCCGGTTCGCGATGCAGTTCGAACGGCAAGCGGGCCTCGGAGCCGCTCGTCAGGTCGAACGCCCGATGGTGAATGTCCTGCCAATTCTTTGTCGCGCGGGCCGCTTCGGTGTCGCGGATCACCGGGCTGAGGGTATCCAGCAGCTGGCGGCGATTCCCCAGGCGGGCCACTTCGACACTGGCCTGCAGTTCATCCGGGGCCTTGAAGGTCGGCATCGCGGGATGATTGGCCGCCGAGCCGACAAACAACGGGCTATATGCGGCTCCGAGATGACCGCCGATCCCGATATTGGGGGCGCAGAAGACCGGGTCTCCGACGCACTTGATCAGCCACACATACGGCGAGACCGTCTGTGTCGTGGGCCGGACCTTGGCCAGGATCGAACCGATGTAGGGGGCATCCGTCGGAGCCCCGGCTTGACCACTCAAGCAGTGGTGCATCGCGTCGAAGTGGTTGCTGATGTTCCCCACATGCGTCATCGACCGGATCAGCGAGAAATGGTCCGTCAGCTGGGCCATCTCGGTATGCAGCTCGCTGATCCTCATACCGGGAACTTTGGTCGCGATCGGCTTGTAAGGACCGCGAATCGTGTCCGGTGCCTCGGGCTTCAGGTCCCACGTATCGATATGGCTGGGACCGCCGCACAGCAGCACAAAGATGCACGACTTGGGAGCGGCCACCTTGCCGAACCCCGCCACGGGGTCGACTCCCGCGGCCACCATCCCCGGGAGCGCCATCGGCAGGGCCGCCAGACCGGTCGCCTGCAGCAGCGAGCGGCGAGAGAGAATATCAGTCATCGCAGAATTTGCTTGTGCCTTGGACTTCTCATCAGAATGTTTCACAACGAACTCCTTGATCGAGAGCTGCTCCCGCGAACCAGACGACGCATGCGGCCCCACTGATGCGAGCATACCGTCCGGGGTGAGTCCTCGTACAGCGCACTTTCGACGAATGCCTGGTAGTGGGTCAGCTTCATCAGCCGGAACGCGCTGGTGTCCGGTTTCTTTGCGAAAACCGGGGGCTAGCGCCCTGCGGCTGATCGACTCAACCGGCTCGTCGAACTACTTCGCAGCCTGCGGGTTGTACCCCGGGGCGGCCACCCAGTTCTTCAGGCTGGCACCGTCCTCGGTGTTCCAGACCCGCACTTCGCCGTCATAGGCCCCCGTCGCCAGGCGGTTGGCCGGGCTGAAGCTGACGGCATAGACCCAATCGTTATGTCCCGCGAACTGCTTGATCTGGGCTCCATCGTTGGCGTTGTGCAGCCGGGCGGTCTTGTCGGCAGAGCAGCTGAAGACGCGGTTATCCGCCAGCACCTGCAGCCGGAACACCGCGCCGCCGAAGCCACCGATTTCGCGGACCTGTCCGGCGTCAGCCGACTTCCAGACTCGCATGCGGTTATCCGCTCCGCCGCTGACGACATGGGCGTTGTCTGCAAGCCAGCCGACGGTATAGACCACATCTCCGTGCGAGTTGAACGTGGTCTGGGCGTCACCCGTCTTGGAGTCAAACACCTTCGAGGTCTTGTCGCGGCTGGCACTGGCCAGCTTGGTCCCATCCGGCGACCAGGCGACATCCATCACCCAGTCGGCATGGTCTTCGATCAGCAGCTGCTCAGCGAACGAGGCTGCGTCGAAGACTCGAATCGTGCGGTCCGCGCCGCTGGTGGCGAGGCGGGTTCCATCGGGACTGAAGGCCACCGAGAAGACGGCATCTTCGACGGTGACCAGATCGGCCAGCAGGGCTCCATCCGCGATGTTAAAGACCTTGGCCTCGCCGACCTGACCGGGAGTTCCCCCCGCGATGGCGATCCGCTGTCCATCGGGGCTGAACGCAATGTCGTGGACTCTCTCAGCCACGTTGGTGATCCGCCGAATCAAGGCCCCGTCGGCGGGGTTGTAGAGCAGGATTTCGTGATAACCGCTGGTCGCCAGCACCGTGGCGTCCGCATTCAGAGCCACAGCTGTGATCGGCACAGCCATCGGGTAGGCCTCTGGGGCCGGAGGCTGGATCGCCTTGGGCATGACCTTGATCAGCGGAGCAGTCGGCTCGATCCCGGCATCGAGCTGGGCTCCGAGCGACACCCACTTGGCGATCACGTCGATCTGCTCCTTGGCGAGCGGGTCGGCGTCCTTGGGCATTGAGCCATCGCCGATTTCGCGGCACAGATTACAGTCGAGCTTCCCGGCCTCGATCGCGGGTCCCGACTCGCCCCCCTTCATCAGAGCGGCAAACGACTCCATATTGAGCCGCCCCTTGGCCATGCGGGCGTTGTGACAGGCGACACACCGCTTGTGAAAGATGTGAGCCACTTCGCGGCTGAACGAGACCCACTGGCCCATCTCGGTCAGCGTCGTCTCGACAGCCTGCTGCTTGCCGAGCCAATCGGCCCGCATGTTCTTGAGAGCTGTGTTCGCCCCATCGACTTCGGTCTTCACGGCAGCCAGGGTCTGGTCGACCTGCGTCAGCGACGCCATCGCGGCGGCCATCGTGGCCTTCGTCGTATTGACCGTCTCCGTCGTCTTCTTCACGACGGCATCCGCTTCGGCGGAGGCCTTGGCAGCTGCGTCTGCGGCGACCTTCGCAGCTTCGGCCTTCTTCTGGGCTTCGACCAGAGCCGCAGCTGCGTCAGTGTTTCCCTTATCGGCGACGACCTTGGCTTCGTTAGCCTTGGTCAGGGCCTCGGTCTGGGTGGTGAGAGCTTTTTCCGTCTCGGCCAGAGTCTTGGTCGCCTGCTCGATGTCACGCTTGAGCTTCAGGAGCTGTTGCTCGACATCCGAGAGCTTGGTGGCCGCAGCTGCGGCGGCGGCCTCGGCGGCAACACGCTGCTGCAAAGCGGACTCGGCGGCAGCCTTCTGCTCAGCCAGCTTCAAGTCAGCAGGCGGAGCTGTGGGTGCAGCGGGCTCGGCAGCCGGGGCTTCGGGCTTGGCGGGCTCTGCCGGAGGAGCCGGTTCGGCAGGCTTCGCCTCCGGTGCAGCTGCGGGGGCCTCGGCGGCGGCAGGTGGCGTGGCAGCTGGTGCCTCGTCAGCTCGCACAGCCAGCGGCGCAGCGGCGATTGCAAATCCCAATACCCATCGGCCCAGGAGAATCCGGCTCATGGTCAGTCATCCAGCAAGGCAGGAGGCAGCTCATTGAGCCGCCCGATCGGAGGATCCGTCGACAACGAACGGTTAAGCAAGCTCAACCGACCATGTGACGAACACAGGCAGGAGCGTCCTACTCATCGAAGGCCGCCGATCCATCAGAATCGTTGCAGATCGCACCAAAGTCAAGCTGGCGAGACTGCCGAAACCTTGCGGTATGATCCGTTTCGGCAAGAGAGTTCGGTCATGCCACCAAAAATACGCATCAGAGTGGAATTGGTCGGTTGAATCCCAAACCGCCCCGCAATATCATTCTCCCCCCACCACCGGGCAACCGATTGGTGACACGTGCAGCCCACGTGGCGGAATTGGCAGACGCGCTAGCTTCAGGAGCTAGTGAGGTTACACTCGTACAGGTTCAAGTCCTGTCGTGGGCACTCTGGATGGCGGACGGACTTACGGCGAATGGCCGTGAGTCACTTACGAATCAATGTGGATAAACTCGGAGCACTCTCTGCTTCTTGAGTGCGGAACGAGCCGGAAGCGTGAGCGCCCGGAGATTCCATCGAGCGTTGATCGCTCCGGGCGCTGACGCTTCCGGCTCGTGGGTTTCACTCAGTGGCCCCAGTTCTGCGGGGCGAAGCCACCGAGACGGGTCAACACTCGGCAGGCTCACGCCGTGCCGCTCTCGAGCGCGTTTTCCGCATCCGCCAGCTCTTCGTACCGCCGACCGTACTTCAATTCGCGAATCAATTCCCCAGCTCGCACCAGCTCCGCCCGCGCATCGATCTTCAAACTTCCTCCTTCCTCCTTCCCACGTCCCCAAAGGCGGGCTCGTGTCAAGTGGATGTCGGCGAGGAACAGCGGCATCGGCCCGCGCTCGGCGATCTGTTGGGCTTCCGCCAAGTGCTTCTCGGCGAGGTCGTACTCGCCTCGGACGAAGTGGTACAGCGCAGCGGTCAGCAGGCCACGGGGAAGATGATGGATCGATCCCGCGGTGCGGAGGCCGTTGACGGCGGCTGCGACATGCGGCAGGTCGAGCGTCGGTTGCGGCAGCGATTTCGCCAGGATCGCGCGGATCAGTCCGCCCCGGGCGAGCGTCAGGTGATCGAGGGCGATGTCGAGGAGCCAGTCCTGCTGTGTGACCCAAGCTAACGTGGTCGTCGCCCGGCGTTCGGCCTCGGCCATGCAATCAGAGAATTCCGATTGGGGAATCGAGACGGCCTGATCGAGTCTCTCCGAACGAGGGAGATCTTGTCGGACGTTCAGCGCGGCCTGCGCAGTGAGCGGCAAGGCGCTAGCCGCCGGTTCTTCCTGCCGAGATGGCTGCGATGCACCCCCGCGGCTAGCGCCTTGCGGCTCACATGAGGCGATCAACGCTCGCCAGGCGGCCTGTTCGGCGGGGGCCAGCAGCCAGTCGCAGTATTGGAACCCTTGCAGCGAATAGAGCAGGTCGAACTCCGGCTGCCTTTCCTGCTGCATCTGTTCGGACTCGGCGAAGAGGTCGCCCGCCTCGGCCCGCTGGCCGGACTGATGCAAGGCATCCGCCGCCGTGGTGCGAAACCCCATTCGCAGGAACGCATCGCCGCTCTGGTCGGCGTGGGTGATCGACTGGCGGGCGTCGGTCACGGCGTCCGGCAACCGGCCCAGCGTCAACTCCAACTCGCTCAGGTTGCTGGCACTGCTCGCCGCGTTCTCCCAGTCCTTCTGCTGAACTCGCATCTCCAACCCCGCACGCATCGGTTGCAGCGCTTCGGTCAAGCGACCGAGGGCCCGGAGGCGGAATGCAGCCCCGTTCAGCAGCCAAGCCTGATCAGCTGCGGTCAGGTTCGGCGACACCCGTCTCCACGGCTCGTCGAAGAACGCCGCCACCGCCGCGAGGTCGGCCCCGATCGCCCCGAGTTTCTTCGTGCTGTAGAACCCGTTGCTCCCCGCACCGCGGAGGATGCGGTCGAAGTAGACCTTGTCGCAAGCATCCTGCTGTCTTCCGGCGAGGCAGCCGTGCGTGACAGCTTCGTACAGCGGGGCCAGTCCGTCGATCCCGTCCGGGCGGTGCGGCGTGTTCTTGCACAAGTAATCGAACAGCCGCGAGTGGGCCGCCCGGAACGCCTCCGGCTGGTCCCGCTTGAGCTGGGCTGCGAAGTATTCGCGAATCAGCGGGTGGGCGTCGATCGCGTCGGGCGAGACCGAGAGCAGTTCTACCTCGCTCAGCCGTTTCACCGCGATGTTCCACTGCTGCGGCGTCAGCTTGACCAGCCCATCGGTCAGCCCCGGGATCACCGGCTCTGCCCGCAGCGCCTGCAGGCAACCCTTCGCCATCGGCCGATCGAACAGGCCGGTCAGCCGCAACACTGCCAGTTCCTGCTGCCGCTCCGGTCCGCCACTCTGCAGCCACCGCTCATACGCGATCATCACCTTGAACGCCGAGCGCCCCTGGTGCTCCTGGTCAGCTGCTTCGAACTTCACTTCCTTGTAGTGCCGGATGTCGCGGTCTTCGTACGCGTCAGCGATGAACCGTCCCAGCAGGCTGAGCGTCAGCGCATGTCCGCCCGCGTCCTGCCACGCGGCGTGCAGCTCCTCGTCCGTGCCGACAATCTGCAGGTGCCGCAGCAGCG
Source organism: Planctomycetaceae bacterium (assembly GCA_044337025.1). Classification (GTDB taxonomy): domain Bacteria; phylum Planctomycetota; class Planctomycetia; order Planctomycetales; family Planctomycetaceae; genus TH-plancto1. Next base: position 7,401 of record JBIIOI010000097.1, on the reverse strand, counting down.
AAACCGCCGCTTCCTTCGCCAGCTTGTCGAGCTTCTGCTCCTCCGTCGTGGCGTACCCCTCAACGTTCCTCAGATGCTCACGCGTCGTAGTGACCACCAGCCCCGGGTTGTCAGCAGCCAGTTCCCGCAGCAGCGTTTCGAGCGCCGGGTCTTTCAGCCGCCCGGCCTGCGGATCGTTCGGCGGATATTGCAGCGGCTCGATTCCGTCGAGAATCAGCAGCGTGCGGTGCCGACGAATCAGCCCCGCCAGCCGCTCCCCTCGTTCATGCGGGCCGCCTTTGGTGGGATCGGGGTCGCCAAAGAATTCGAGGGCCTTGGCAATGAACAGGTCCGCCGAGGTCTGCCGACTCTCGCCTGTCCCCTGGCTGTAAAAGCTCCAGTCAAAGTACCGCTCAACACCCGGCCAGCCTTTCGCCGCGAAACGCGTCTGTACCCAGTGGAACACGAGCGACGTCTTCCCCGCCCCGCCCCAGGCCACCAGCGTGTAGACGTTCAGCCTCCCCTTGGCCCACGCCTCATCGAGCGCCGCCAGCTCTGTCTCGCGCCCAAACAGCACACGCGGAGCGTGTTTCTCCAGCTGAGTGCCGGCGATCTTGCGTGTGAGCTTCGGCACGACGGGAAGGATCTCATGCAGATCGCCGATGAGTTGCCCGAGCAGGTCGGCATCGTTTTTGATCGCGGTGGCGTATCGCCCAACGAGTTTCAGTCGATCCAGGTGTGTCTGCTGGGCGGTCGCCTTGTCGGTGGCATAGACGAGCAACGGAATGTTGTAGTGCAGGGAGATAAACGCTTCCCATTGCGTGTAGCTGATGCCCGAGAAGTCGCCGAGCGCGGCTCGAAGTTCGGGATGGTTTGCGAGGAAGTTGGGCTCATTCTTCACGAACTCCGCGACCGCAGCCGAATTGGCGATGGCGCCGAGCTTTTCGCCGACCAGATGAATGACAACGGCTCGCGGGCGAATCTCGTCAGCCAGCTTCTTGACCGCATCGACGGCCGCCTGCGGGAAGTCTTCCTGCACCCGCACGTTGTTTCGGGTTCGCGCGAGGTATCCGCGCAACTGCCTGCGCAGGCCGGGAAACGGTGCTCCGTCGTTCTCGAAATCGCCGGAGACGCACGAGAGGAAGACGCCATCGGGTCTTGGTTTGTCGGGCATGGTGTGGTTTTGTTCTATCTGGAACGGCGGCTGTCGTTGAAGACCTCGTCGTACTCCAACTTACGGACAAGCTGTACGAACTCCTGCACATACCGGTCATCCGGGCTGCTATGACTGATGAAAGCTCGTCGCATGATGAAAATCTCCTCGGAGCAGGTGATTTGGTTCTATCACAACCGTTGAGGGACTTGAAGCCACGAGGCACGTCGGGCAAGCCCGACGGCTAACAGCAACGAACGGCGCTCGGCCCCAGTGAAACAGTGCGTCGCCCAAACCTTTCCCGCTCAATCCTTTCCTTCGGAGTCACCGCGTGCCAGAATAGAGAGGTCTTGTGCGGTGGGCAGTTCTGCCCGCAGCTGTGCGATCGGCATCTGTGTTGAGGGGACGACCTGTGATCTTCGGTTGGGGAAAAAAACAAGTCGACGACGATGACGATGACGACGATGAAGAAGAGATCGAGTACGTTCTCTTCCAGGGATCGCTCAACGGCATCGAACCCGACATGAAGGGGAACGCCAAGCTCGTTCAAGCGGGCCTGCTCCGCGCGAAGGAACTGGTCACGAGTGCCGTGGATCGCCGGGCCGAAATGATCCGGCTGGAGCCCAAGGGGCAGTTCTCTGTCTCGACGCTGTTCGTCGACGGAGTCCCGTTCCCCGGCACCAAGATGCAGCCGCAGGCGGCTCTGGCTGTGACGCAGATGCTGAAGCTGCTGGCCGGGCTGGATGTCAAAGAGCGCACCAAGCCACAGTCGGGCGGGATCAAGGCTCAGCATCTGGAAAACAAATACGAGATCCGCGTCGATACCCAGCCGATCACCGGGGGCGGCGAGCGGCTGATCATTCGCATCCGCAACGTCAAGCAGAACTTCGAAACCCCGGACGAACTGGGCTGGGGCGAGGGGCTGAAGACCAAGATCCGCGAGCACGCGTCCCAGAAGAAGGGGATCATCCTGGCTGCGGGTCCGCCGCTGTCGGGGGTCTCGTGCGCCGCGTTTGGCGTTCTGCGTTCGATCGATGCTTACCTCTACAACATTCTCTCGGTCGCCAAGACCGGCAAAGACATCTCCCACGTGGCGGAGTTCAAGCCGGAAGAGGGCGACACGATGCAGCAGACGATCGCCCGCGCGATTCGCGCGGAAGGCGACGTGATCTTCCTGCCACCGTGCCGCGATGCCGAGTTTGCGAAGCTGATGATCGAAGAATCCGAGGACGGCTGCCTGATCTCGGAGATGACCGCCAAAGATGCGGCCGACGCGATTGCTCGGTTCGTTCAGCTGACCGGTGACCCGATCACCTCTGCCGAGCGGCTGCATGCCGTGATCAGCCAGAAGCTGGTGCGGCTGCTGTGCCCCGACTGCAAGCAGGCGTACCGCCCGAACCCGAAGCTGTTGCAGAAGGTCGGGCTGCCTCCCGAGACGAAGGTCCTCTACCGGGCTCCGAAGCCGGAGGAAGAGGAAGAAGAGGACGAAGACTACGAACCGTGCGAGAAGTGCGGCGGAGTCGGATACTTTGGCCGAACCGGGATGGTCGAGTTCATCGAGACCACCCCCGCGATCAAAGAGATCATCGAAGCTGGCGCCGATGCTGCCAAGATCCGCGAGCAGGCCAAGAAAGAGAAGATGCAGTCGTGGCAAAGCGACGGCATGCGTCTCGTCGCAGCCGGGAAGACCTCGCTCGAAGAACTCCAACGAGTGTTTAAACCGGCTTGATCTGGCGATCGACCTCCGATCAGGAACCACTGGCGGCCTGCTGAAGGCCGCCAGTGTCGTCTCAGCCTGGTCGTCAGCTGCCGCAATAGCTCGCAGAACACCTGCGTGACCGTGTCGAGTCTGTTAGTCTGTGGACCGCACACAAGAGGACTTCCCATGTCTACGATCTATGACGAACTGACCCAGTTGCCCGCCGGCGATGCGGCGGCCCTCTTTGACCGCGTGGCGGCTCAGCTCAAGACCGACAAGGACTTCCACAAGCTGTTCGATTCGCGGCTGATGCGGAAGAAGTACGAGCTGGGCCTGCCGGTGACCAAGCCCGCATCACTCAATGATGTTCCGGACACGCTGCGGAAGACAGTGGAAGAAACATACATCTCCGCAGCCCGTGAGGCTGGCGAACTGTTCCTCAAGGAGGGGGACATCGGAAATGCGTGGATGTACTTCCAGGTGATCCGCGACCCGAAGCCCGTCGCCGATGCGATTGAAGCTCTGCCGGACAATCTGGACTACAACAAGGTCGACGAGGTTCTGCAGGTGGCTCTGCATCAGGGGGTGAACCCGGTCAAGGGGCTCCGCATGATGCTGAAGGCTCACGGGACCTGCAGCACGATCACGGCGTTCGATCAGGTGACCTCCAACTTGGCCCCCGAGCAGCGGCAGGCCTGTGCCAAGGTCATGGTCCGCAGCCTCTACACCGACCTGGTCGACAGCTTGCAGGCGTCCGTTCAGAAGCGGATGCCGTTCCTCCAGCCGGGGGCCTCACTGCGTGAGCTGATGTCCGGACGGGACTGGCTGTTCGAGGCCGGGAACTATCACATTGACGTCTCGCATCTGAACTCCGTCGTGCGGTTCGCCCGCGTGATCGAACCACCCGCTGAAGAGCTCGAGATGGCTCTGCAGCTGGCCGAGTACGGCTGCAAGCTCGATCCGCAGCTGCAATACGGAGGCGAGCCGCCGTTCGATGACTTCTATCCCGCGCACGTGAAGTTCTTCCGCGTGCTGCTGAACAAGAACGGGGCCGACGCGCTGCAGTACTTTCAGGAGCGCCTCGATCAGGAACCGGATGAGCAGGACAAACCGTTCCTGGCGTATGTCGTGGTCGACCTGCTGATGCGGTCGAATCAGCTGGAACCCGCCGTCGAGCTGGCGGCCAAGTATCTGTCGAATATCAACAATGACGCCCGCGTGTCGTTTGCAGAGCTGTGCCAGAAGGCGGGACGAGTCGACGTGTGGCAGCAGGTGACCCGCGAGCAGAACGACCTGCTGGGGTTCACGGCGGCACTGCTGGCCAAAGGGACGGCATCCGCCTGACGGCAGAATTCTGCTTCGTCGCAGAGCCTTACGGGGCGGCGCCAAAGGTCACGAGTTCCGTCACCTCTTCCGTGGGGCCATTCTTCTCGATACGCAGGCGGAATCCCACCCGGCCACTGTCGCCCCATTGGTACACCGAGTAGTCCGCTCCGTCTTTCGTCTCGCGCGTGACGGTCGGATTCCCAGCCAGCAGGGCCGGAACCTCAGTCAGCTTCAAGGGCCCCTGGGCTGTGTCGGGATCGCGACTGAGCTGTTCGCGAATCTTGGTGAGGGAGGAGTCATACTCCTTGGTGGAGCCGCGTTCTTTCATCAGAAACATGCCGCCGACAATCAGTCCAACGACGACCACAGCCCCGATAATGATCGGGACAATGGGAAACCCGCCTCCCGAGGGCTTCTTGGACTTCTTCGACTTCTTCTTGCCGGTTGACATGGGAATCCGTGAATCGGGGCGGAGGACGGGTTGCCTGCCATCATCGCGACACGCCGCCCTACCCCGCAACCGAGTGGCTCCCCCTTCATCAGTTTCTCCTTGGGATTTGTTGAGGCACTCATGCGTCGGCGCACACATTTGGCTCGGGGTGAGGCCTCGCCAGTGGCGGAGACGATCACGGCTGAGATACAGTCGTCGTGATCAACGGACAGATTGAGTTCTCTCAGGCAGGTTCCGACACGTGGATGATCCTCCCCGCCTCCCGCGATTTCCGGCGCGCCCCGCATCGGCGGACCAGTACACCTGGCTCGGCGTGATGATGCTTGGTGCGTTCGCGGTCGGCTTTTTCGCCTTACTGACGATCGTGCTGCCGGTCCTCAACTGGCGAGTCTTACTCGGGCTGATGGCTGTCGTCACGATGGGAGTGCTGGGGCACTGGATGATGGGCCGCTGGGTGGCACGGGTCATCGCCCAGAGCGAAGAAGCCGATGCTCTGGAGGCTCGCCTGAACGAGTCACGCGAGTCCGATTGAAAGAGAGAACCAGGCCAGTGGGCACGCGCAATCCGGCGAGTTCTCCGTCACAATGCCGTCTCCCGTTCGACTTTGTGGAGCAACTGAATGCTTGGCTGGCGGCTGATGATTTCCGCGATTCTGATCCCCTCGCTGTTTGGCCTGTTCTATGCCGACCATCACCTGGGGCAGCCGGCCACGATTCTGGCTCTGTTCGCCGGGCTGCTTGCCTTGCGGAGCGCGTGGGAACTGGGCCAGCTCTTTTCCGAGCGCGGATACGCGATCCGGACCAAGACCCAGATGGTCGGGAGCTCTCTGGTCGCCTCTGCAGCGTGGGTCCCCGCCTGGACCTGGAGTTCGCCCGTCATTGAAGGGGCACCACTCGCAAGCGCTGGCCCTGTGGCGCTGATGCTCGCGGGGTGCCTGCTCGTGCTGTTCATTCAGGAGGCCTCACAGTTCTCGGTTCCCGGCAAGACGTTCGAGTCGCTCGGGGCCTCGCTGTTGGTCATCAGCTACTCGGGGTTCCTGCTCGGGATCACAGCCCTGCTCCGCTGGGTCGCGGGGAGCGAAGCGGGGTATCTGGTTCTCGGTTCGCTGCTCGTGGCGGCGAAGACCTGCGACATCGGGGCCTACACATTTGGTCGGTTGTTCGGGAAAACGAAGATGTCGCCGGTACTGAGTCCCGGCAAAACCTGGGCGGGGGCCTTCGGAGGGATCGCGACAGCGACCGCAGGCAGCTGGGCTTGGTTGACCTATGTGCCGCCGCTGTTCAATTCGCAGTGGCAGGCGAGCCCCGCTTGGGCAGCCTGCGTGTATGGGGCCCTTGTCGGCCTGACCGGGATGGTCGGCGACCTGATGGAGTCATTGCTCAAACGTGACGCCAGCAAGAAGGACTCTGCCGCCCTGTTGCCTGGATTTGGCGGACTGCTCGATCTGCTCGATAGCGTGCTTTACGCCGGGCCGGTAGCGTATGTTCTGTGGGTCTGGTTGCCGCTGGCGACCTGGAAGTGACGAGGCGCCGAGCCTGAGGAGTGCTGCATGCCGGGTGAACTCAACCGTCGACAACTCCTGGGCTCCGCAGCTGCGGCCGTGGGAGTCACTGCTGCGGCAACTTCGCGAGCTGCGGATGAACCCGCTCCCGCCAAGCAGTCAGTCCGAGTCGCAGCGGTCAGCTACTCGCCGCCATATCATGATCATCGGAGCTCTGGCGTCAATCTGACGCCGATCCGGGAGATGGTGGCCCAGGTGATGCGGGACAAGCCGGACTTTATCTGCTTTCCGGAGATCTGCTCGTGCGTAGGAGGCGGGTTCGAAAAGGGAATCGCCTCTGCTCCTGATCTGACTTCGCATGTCGCAGAAGTGGCGAAGATCGCCCGCGAATTCGATGTCGCCCTCATCGTTCCACTGATCGAGCGCGATGGCCAGCACGTTTACAACTCGGTCCCAATCGTGGATCGCCAAGGTCAACTGGTGCTGAACTACCGCAAGAACTATCCAACCGATGGCGAACTGAAATCGGGAATCCGTCCGGGCCACGTAGTTCCAGTCGCGGTCTGTGATGGAGTCCGAGTCGGCGCAGCTGTCTGTTTCGACGCCAACTTTGATTCCGTCGCCATGGAGTTGGAGCGGCAGCGGGCCCAGCTTGTCTTCTGGCCATCGATGTACTGGGGCGGCCGCTTACTGCAGCACTGGGCCTCGCGGTACGGGTTCAGTGTGGCTGTGGCGTATGGAGCCGAGAGTGCGATCATTGATCTGACGGGCCGGTATCTGGACCGCCGCGGCAATGACACATTGAAGGTACGACAGAAGTATATGTCCCCCTGGGCCATCGCCGAGATCCCGATCGAGCGAGATCTGTTTCACCTGGACTACAACCAACCCAAATTTCCAGAGATCCAGAAAAAGTACGGCCCCGACATCACGATCGAGGTGTGGGAGCCCGAGGGCTACTTTGTCCTGACATGCTGCCGCGCGGGAATGGCGATCGACGCCATTATCCAAGAATTCGAATTGGAAACGCTGCGAGCCTATCTGGCTCGCAGCATGAAGCTGCGTAATGAGAAGCTTAATCCCTAAGCAACCGGGCAACGGTCAACGCCCACAACTCGCGCAATTGGGTCCCTGGAAATGAAAATCACCTCGCCGCAGTTGCCTGTGGCGAGGTGATTGAAAGTTCCCGGCGATGACCTATTTTCACGCCTTTCGGCACTATCGTTGGCCCCAGCAGCTTAACGGTCGTGTTCGGAATGGGAACGTGTGTTTCCTGCAGGGTAAAGTCACCG
>JBIIOI010000096.1:0-14409 GCA_044337025.1 Planctomycetaceae bacterium | reverse complement strand
CTGGCGGCGAAGCTGATGATCCAATCGGCCCGGGCTCGAACAGAGAGCAGAGGCGTCCATTTCCGAAGCGACTACCCGGAGCCTCGGCTGGAGCCGCAGACGCACGTGGTGATTGAGAACCGCTAGATCCTCAGGTCCACAAGCCCCAGGAGATACAGCCGATGTCGGAGACGCACCCCGGGATGGAGTTGCCGAAGCCTCGTTCATCACGGCGGCGCTGGATCTTTCGCGGCGTTGTTGTGGTCGCGACCTGGTGCCTGGTGGAACTGGTGAGCTGGTTCATTCTCGTCGGAGTCGCCACCAGCGGATATCGCGAGGTCACCTGGCGCCGCGAATCGTTTCGAGAGATGCATTTTCAGCTCGGGGAGCGGCAAGATGTCGGAGTGAATACTCAGACTGTCCACCCATTTGTGGGCTGGGTGAGAAACCCCGAGATTCTGAAGGGCGAGGTCTACGAAGGGACCGAGCTGAAGACCAATCGCCTGGGATTTCTCGACACGAGTGAGGGGATCTTTCAACGCGACCCGAAACGCCTCATCGTGGGGATCACCGGTGGCTCGGTGGCCTATCAGATGTCCTGTGCCGGAGCGGAGCGGCTGAAGGAGAAGCTGCGTGCGATTCCGGAGTATCGTGATCGAGAGATCGTGATCGTGCGGATGGCGCAATCGGCCTATAAGCAGCCGCAGGGGCTGTTTGCACTGAACTACTACATGCTGCAGGGAGGCGAATTCGACATCGTCATCAACCTCGACGGGCTGAACGAGCTGACGATGTCGATGTCACAAAACTATCCGCTGCGGGTGGCGCTCGACTATCCGCAAGGCTGGAATATGCGGACCGCCGAGATCATTCCTGCCAATGAATCGGATATCGCTATGGAGCTGATCCAGATTCGCGGGCAGAGGCGCAAGTATGCTCTGTCTGGTATCAACACGTACTGGCAGTGGTTGCCCTCTCAAGTTCTGTTATGGCATATTCGAGATGAGCGGCTTCGCGAACAACTCGTCTCGCTGCAGGGGCGAGCACTGCATGATTTCAAGGGGTGGAGCTTTGTGCGGTGTGGCCCGGCTCCCCTGGCCCCGAATGAGTCCGCAGCTCTCGCGGAAAGTGTCCGCATCTGGAAGCAGGCCTCCCTGCAGATGCACCGGATCTGTCAGGCCAGTGGGATCCTCTATGTGCATGCCATTCAGCCGAACCAGTACGATCCCGGCTCGAAACCTCTGACGACTTCCGAAGTCGATCTGATGCATCCCGAGAGTGCGGGCAATCAGAGTCAACCGTTCATTACGATCATTCCCGCAGGGTATCCACTGCTCCGCCAGGCGGGACAGGAACTGCAATCCGCAGGCGTGCGGGTGATCGATTTGACGGCGATCTTCTCGACGGTCTCTGAATCGCTCTACGTCGACTCGTGCTGTCACGTCAATCCGACAGGGTCCGAGATGCTGGCCGGGGCGATCGGAGATTTCATTCGCGAGTCGGATCAAGTCCGGTAAAACACGGGCAAATTCCGCTACGGTCCAGCAGGCGGGCGGGGCTTGGCCAGCTTGATCTTTTCGATGTAGGTCACGCGTCCTCCGGTACGGGCATTGAACCGACCCGAGCAGGAACTGACGGCCTTCATCGTGTACATGTAGTGCAGGCCGTAGTCAGCGTCGACTTCGACTTCCAGCTCGTCGCTATACCCTTTGCCGCCGCCGACGATACGGGCGATCTCCTGGTTCAGCCGATCAAAACAGGCGGGGTAATCGTTCCCCAGGGCCACCGAGTTGAACGTCATCTGCTGCAAGGTGCCATCCGGGTTGGCCAGCAGCCGCACCTTCAGATCCAGCGGCGGCAACTCGTCGGATGGGGCCCCCGCCCCCAGCGGCATATTGATATCGAAGTCCCCTTCCGGCGCGACGATCTTCAGCGTCAGCATGAAGAAGATCAGCAGCTGAAAGACGACGTCGATCATCGGTGCCATCGGCACGTTGATCTTCTCGAATCCTTCTTGTCGTCGGGCCATGGTGCAGACCAGGAACTCTCAAAAGGATTAGCGGGTCTCTTCCGAGACCGCCTTGAACGTGAACTTCTCGTAGCCCGACTCCTGGGCCAGCTTGATCGTCTCTTGCACGAGTCCGGTCGGCGTGTCACTGTCGGCCCGGATTGTGATCGTGGTGTCCCGGACCTTGTCCTTGCCGAGCTTGGCGGCGGTCAATTTGGACTCGCGTTCAAAGTTCGGCTTCATCTCTTCGACGCGGACTTCCAGACCGTTCCAGAACACGTACGGCAAAGCATCCAGCTTGTTGCCCTTCACATCCCGCTTAAAGCCGATGTTGACGGTCAGTTCGTCCTTCTTGACGATGGCCGGCGGCTTGGCCATCTGATCGGCGGGGAGCTTCACACGTTCGTCCGCCTTCGTCTGTTCGAAGTTCGTGACGATCATGAAGAAGGTGATCAGCTGGAAGGTGCAGTCGATCATCGGAGTCATATCCGGTTCGGCCACACCGCCGCTGCTCGTCGTTTTGAGCTTCATGGCGAGTCCTCCGGGTGACTACTCAGCACGGGCCGCTGGACCGGCGGCGGGGGCTCCGCCAGCGGGACGGGCGGCTGCCGCCTTGTTGTTGATGGCGAACCGTCCCATCAAGCCGGTTGCAGTGGCGCCGATCTGGTTCATCAGGACCTGGGCCTTATTCTTCAGCAGCGAGTTAGCGACCATCGCGGGGATGGCGACCACCAGACCTTCGAGGGTCGTGACCAGGGCCATCGAGATACCCACTGCCAAATCCTTGGGCTTGGGAGTGGTTGGGCTGCGGGCGATCTCTTCGAACGAGACGATCATCCCCTGCACGGTTCCCAGCAGTCCGAGCATCGGAGCCACAGCTGCGATCAAGGCCAGATAGCCGAGCTTGTGATCGATAAACATGTACTCTTCATCGCCCACTGACTGCAGCTCTTCCATCGCCTTATCAGGCCCCTGCTGCAGCTTCGCCATGCCGGCGGCCATCATCCGGCCGATCGTGGAGTCATCCCCCTTGGCCGTTTCGTAGGCTCCCTGAATGTCCTTGCTGTTGAGATGCTCTTCGAAGGTCTCGACGAAACCAGCAGGCAACATGACGTCGCGCCGGAGTTGCATGATCAGCATCATGATGACTGCGATCAGTACAAAGGAGCACAGAAAAATCATGTAACCGAACGGACCACTGGCCCGGTGAACATAATGGAGAAAACTCTCTGTCTCCTCAGCCGGTGCGGCCGGTGCAGCAACGGGTGCCGGAGCTACTGCCCCCGCCGCCGCTGGTGCCGCCGCGGGAGCAGCTGGTGCGGCGGCAGGGTCTTGCGCCACTGACCAACCTGCAGCCAGTGTCAGCATCCAAGCCATCGCGAATGCCATGAATCCGAACAAACGCCAACCATGCAGGCTGGTGAGAGCACCCCGAACCATGAACGTCTCCAACAGTTCCGCGGACCAATCGGGCGAACGTCGCTACTCCAACGGGAGACAGCGCTTGCTTCGGAGTTTACGCAGATACCATCGACCGGGGGAAGCCAAAGCGACATGACATTCGGTCTCCCGTGATCTCCCGCCACCCATCAGCCACCGACGATTCGATCGCAAGAACCGCAATTGGCGTACAACTGACCCCAAGATTTGCAGCCAGAAACCCATCCCAACCCCTCTATTCGCTACAACCGGACCTCTGAGAAGAATCGATAGACAGGGAATGCCCCATCCGGTCATAGTTCGATTGACCTGTTGTCTGCGATGCCAGTACACACTGCTGGTGACATGGCTGTGAACTTCTCGTGACGATTTGCAAAGTCGTTTCATGAAGGACACACGAATGTCACTGGAGCTGCAGATGAGACCATCGAGAGCCATCGGTTGGCTGCTCCTCACCCTCTGTTCGGTCTGTGTCCGGAGTGATCCCGACACGTGGGTCGAGCACACAGCTCCGTCACATCCCTGGCAATTCGTCGTGCTGCACCACAGTGCCTCGGAAGCGGGAAGTGTCGAGTCGATTGACGCGGACCATCGCACCCGGAAGGATGCCAGCGGAATCCCGTGGCGCGGGATCGGATACCATTTCGTGATCGGCAACGGTCGCGGAATGCAGGATGGTCAGGTCCAGAGCACCTTTCGGTGGCGAGACCAGACCGCCGGAGCTCACGCCGGTGAGGCCCGCTACAACCAGGAGGGGATCGGAATCTGCCTGATTGGGGACTTCCAGTCAGCCCCCCCCTCGGAGAAACAGCTGGAGTCGCTCGCCCAACTGTTGACGCAGTTGCAGGGGGAGTGGCAGATTCCAGACGACCGCATCATCACCCACGGTCAGGTCAAAGCCACGGCCTGTCCGGGGAAACAGTTCCTGCCCGCTCTGAAACGCAGTGGAGTCCGATTCGCGGGGGCCGCCCGGATTGAGTCCGACCAGGCTTCCGCCCCGATCTCCCCCGCCCGAAAGCCAGGAGAAAGCACCCAAGTGAAGCGTTGAGAAGCCTTGCCATTCGTTGCGCGGATTACCCACGGAGATGTCACGTCCAATCCCCTTGAGCGCGATCAAGCGGGATTGAAACCAAGGATTGGATGACGGGAGGTCATGTGATTCAGGATCCTTTTTCGGAAGAGTACTTCTGGTTTGACCCATCAGAAGTCGACTCGGATCCCCTCGATTCTTTTGATCACTTCGATCTCGATTCGGCCCGCGACAACTGGGGCTGGGACGAGTGGGGGGATCTGTGCGTCTTTCGGCCGCAGGGATACGAGCCTGCGTACCGCTATCCCCTGCTGGTCTGGCTCACGCTGGACGAAACTCCCGATCAGGCCCTGCGCGACTGGTTCCCGGATATCAGTGAGCGAAACTACGTCGCAGCGGGAGTTCAGATTCGACGATTCGATAGCGTCGCTCAGAACAGGGACCGACTGGTGGCCAGTATCCGCGAAGTCGCAGCCCTCTACGGAGTTCATCCGTCGCGAATCTGGATCGCCGGACAGGGGGCAGCGGCGGATTGGGCACTGCGACTGTTGCCCTCGATCGCCAAGTTTGTGCAGGGAGTGATCGCCGTTACTCCGCGGAATCTCGACCCGGCGGAGCAGCAGTCGGCAAGCGCTGCTCGCGGAAAAGAGCTGTTTGTTGTGACCGACAGACACCAGGCCGACCTGGCGCAGGCCCTCACCGAATATTGGGAGATCGGCGGCGGTCAAGGGCGGTGCCTGACCATTGATGCAGTCGCAGCTTCGCGACTTGTCATCTGCCGAGCCCTCAACGATTGGTTGATGCAGCAGGTCTGCTCTCCCGCAGCGAGTTAGCAGTCATCCATGGGCGCGACACCGACACTACGGTGCCGCCCGCGTTTTTCGATTTCCCCCCATTGCCAAGTGTGGATGATGAGCCTATCATATTTAAGTCAATCGTTTGATTGAAACAGGTGTTGGAGTGGATGACACACGCCAGAGACTGATCGACTCCGCTGGACAAGTCTTTTCTGAGAAAGGATTTGAGGCGACAACAGTGCGCGAGGTCTGCCAGGCCGCCGGCGTCAATATCGCCGCCATTCACTACCATTTTGGCGACAAGGAACGGTTGTACATCGAGTGCGTCAAGCACGCGCATTGCCAGCAAGGGGTCGTGCAGTTTGATTGGCCTGACGGAACCACCTCCGAGCAGAAGCTGACGGCCATGGTCACGCACATGCTCACGATGATGCTGGCAGCTGATACCCCCGCCTGGCACATCGAGCTGATGATGCGCGAGCTGGCGCGCCCCACTGCTGCCTGTCAGGCCTTGGTCGAGGAGTTCATCTCGCCGATGTTTCTCCAGCTGCTCTCGATCGTCAGCGAGCTGCTTCCGCCCCAGACTCCACTCATCACGAAGCAGCAGACCGCCTTCAGTGTTGTGGCGCAGTGTCTGCTGTACCGCTATCACCGTCCGATTGGGCGACTGCTGGTCGGCGAAGAGCAGTTCCAACGGCTGCTCGATGTGGAGCCCGTGGCCTGCCAGATCATTGCGTTCAGCCTGGGCGGGATTCGCGAGTGCGCCGCCCAGCTCGCCGCCCCCACGGCTTGCGAGGTGGTGCCATGAACTGGCTCGCCTGGAAGATGCTGACGGGGGACCGGACGAAGTATTTCGGGATCGTCTTCGGTGTGGCATTCGGAACACTGCTGATCGCTCAGCAGTCCTCGATCTTCGTCGGCCTGATGCGGCGAACATCGAGCCAGATCATCGACATTACATCTGCGGACATCTGGGTGATGGACCAGCGGCAGCGGAACGTCGATGACATCCGCCCGATGCCGGATGCCCGGCTCTACCGCGTTCGCGGCGTGGCGGGTGTTGAGTGGGCCGTGCGGCTGTCCAAGTCGATGGTCCGCGTGAAGACCTTGAACGGGAACTTCACGCAGGGAATCCTCGTCGGACTGGACGAGGCCTCGTTCACAGGAGCCCCTCTCGACATGCTGGAGGGGAACTACCTGGACCTGCGGCGGCCCGACGGAGTGATCCTGGACTTCGACGGCTACAAGCAGCTCTTTCCCGGCGAGCCCGTCATGATCGGCCGCACGCTGGATATGAATGACCGCCGGGCCGTCGTAGTCGGCATCTGCAAGGTCACGCCGCCGTTTCAGACGTTCCCAGTGATCTACACTCGCTACAGTCAAGCAGTGCAGTTCATGCCGCGCGAACGGAATTCGCTCTCGTTCATTCTGGCCAAAGCCAGCTCTGGGCAGGATCTGCAACTCCTCTCGAAACGGATCTCTCAGCAGACCGGACTCAAGGCGATGACCTGGGATGAGTTCTTTTGGATGAACATCGGCTACTTCATGGAGAACACCGGCATCCCGGTCAACTTCGGAATCACGGTCACACTCGGCTTCATTGTCGGCGGGGCGATTGCCGGCCAGACGTTCTATCTCTTTACGCTGGAGAACCTCAAACAGTTCGGTAGCCTCAAGGCGATGGGCGTCACGAATCTGCGTCTGATCGGGATGATCCTGTTTCAGGCGACCGTCGTCGGCGTGATGGGCTACGGCATCGGACTAGGATTTTCGGCCCTGTTCTTCGAGTTGATGGAACGCAGCGGCCAGGCCGACCTTCGCGGGATGTGGGTCCCTTGGCAGGTGGCCGGAATCGCGGCCGGAGCCGTGGCCCTGATCATCGTGATCGCCAGCCTCCTCAGCCTGCGCCGAGTCCTCGTCCTCGAACCCGCCATGGTCTTCAAATGAAGACGTCATTGGTCCTTAGTCATTAGTCCCTGGTCATTCGGCAAGAACGCTCCCCCCCAATGACCAATGACCAATGACTAGGGACTAAGGACGAAGGACCACTAACCAATGACCTCTTCCCCCTCCACAGTAGCTGTTCACTGCCGCGGCGTCACGAAAGAGTTCGGGACGGGTGACGCGAAGGTGCAGGCCTTGCGCGGTGTGGATGTCGACATTCAGTACGGAGAGATGACGCTGCTGGTTGGGCCCAGCGGGTGCGGTAAGACGACATTGATCTCGATCATGGCGGGGCTGCTCGATCCGACGGCGGGTGAGGTCTTTTTGCTGGGTCAGGATCGGCGTACCTTGCGAGGCAGTCGGCTGGTCCGGTTCCGGGCCGAGAACATCGGGTTCGTGTTTCAGCAGTACAACCTGCTGCCATCCCTGACAGCTGTCGAGAACGCCGCAGTCCCCTTGATCATCCGCGGGGCGCGACGCGCGGAAGCGATCGACCGAGCCATGGCGATGATGACGGAGGTCGGACTCAAGGAGCGGGCTCGTGCGTTGCCGTCCCAGCTCTCCGGAGGCCAACAGCAACGCGTCGCGATCGCCCGCGCTCTCGTCAACGAGCCGCGTCTGCTGGTCTGCGATGAGCCGACCGCAGCCCTCGACGCCCACTCGGGTCGCACGGTCATGGACCTGATCAAGCGGGTCACGGTTCGCGAAGACCGGGCAGTGATCGTTGTGACTCATGACAACCGCGTATTCGATCTGGGCGATCGGATCATCGCGATGTCCGACGGACTGGTTGTCCCCAGCAGCGTCGAGTCCGGACTTCCAGTGCCTGCCACTCTCCACCATTAACCCAACCCACCATCACCATGCGCAACTTCCTGCTCCCGCTCATTGCTCTGGGTATGCTCCTGTTCGGGGTCAACCACATCCGCGCGCGGCAGAAGGAGACTCCGCAGACGCCGCCTCCGATCGCGCCGGCGACGTCTCCTTACCTCAATCGAGTGGCTGGGGCCGGGCTGGTGGAAGCCGCCACGGAGAACATTGCGATCGGGGCTCACTTGCCGGGGATCATCGACCAAGTCTTCGTAAAAGTCGGGCAGCGCGTCCACTCGACCGACCCGCTGTTTGAACTCGACACGCGGCAGATTCAATCCCAGATCGCCGTGCAGGAGGCCCGGCTGGTCAGTTCTCAGGCCGAGTTATCCAAGCAGGAGCAGTTGCCCCGTCCCGAGGACATTCCGCCGATTGTCGCTCAGCGGGAAGAGGCCGACGCCATCGTCAAACAGTGGGAGGACGAGTACGCCCGCCAGGAGAAGCTGTCTCGGGACCGGGCGACGACCGACTCGTCGCTGGTCACCAGTCGACAGAAGCTGGCAGCTGCGCGGGCCGATGCCGCTCGGATGAAGGCCGAAGAGGAACGCCTGCGAGCGGGAGCCTGGGAAGCCGACAAGATCATCGCCCGGGCTGCCGTCGCCATGGCCCAGGCCGAAGTCTCTCAGCTCAAGATCCAGCTTGATCGCCATCAAGTCTGTACTCCCAAGCTGATGGATGAAGCCGGAGCGGTCGAACTCGAAGTGCTGCAAGTCAATGTCCGCCCCGGCGAGGCGGTCGATGCGATGAGTGGCAAGGCCCTCGTGATGCTGGGCGATGTCCGCCGCAAGCACGTGCGGGTCGACATTGATGAGCACGACGTCCCGCGCTTCCGTCAGGACGGGTCTGCGACGGGCGTACTTCGCGGAGATGGCAAGCAGACCTTTCCGCTCAAGTTCGTACGGATCGAGCCGTTTGTTCTGCCGAAGCGATCGCTGACCGGAGACAATACCGAGCGGGTCGATACCCGCGTGCTGCAGGTCCTGTACGAAGTCACCTCGAACGCAGACTCGATCTACATCGGACAGCAGATGGACGTGTTCATCGAAGTGCCTGATATCGTGAATGAAAAGCCGCTGTAGCAGGCGTTCCCGAACGAGATACGATTCGTGTTGCAAGTCGTGAGAGGTTCGGGCGGAAAGATGTATCTGCGATACGGCTGGCCAGTTTGTGAATCTGCCGGGGCGGGAGGGCGAGGCTCCTGCCGAGCCGCATGCGCGGGAGCAAGGTTCTCTCAAGGTCGCAGCTCAGCCGGAGCTTCGCCCTCCCAACCGCACAAACTTCCTATTTGGACCTTATGGCCTGACGTGTATCTGCGCGAATCAGGAACTATTCGCTCCCAATGGCATCTGGTACGATCAAGTCGTGTCCGCTCATCTGAGCATCCCCTGCGAGCAATGGCCCTCCAGATGGCATCGACCGAGGGAAGTGGTCCGCCCGACTCTCCGATCCGCCGCCTCTCCCCACGAGGGGGGCGTCGTCTGGCCGCGCAAGGGATTGCCGTTGTCTTGTTCGTGGGGGGCGGACTCTGGGGAACGCTGTGGTGGCAGGAGCGACCGATTCGGCTGGCCAGCAGCCAGCTGCAGGCGGGGCAGCGCGATGCGGCCTACGAAACGATCAGTCAGTTTCTGCACGATCACCCGGATCACCATCGGGCACTGGCGATCAAAGCTCGGATTCTCGTGGAGGAAGGAAGACCTCAGCCGGCTCTGGATATCTTTGACCGCGTCGGAGCTTCCGAACCACAGGACATGCATGCTGTGGCCAAGGCTCTGCTGCATCAGGAACGCTGGAGTCAGGCGTTGCCGCTCCTCGAGTTCGTCGAGACCACCGGGATCGATCGAGCCGATGTTCTCTACGAGTTGGCTGCCTGCCGGATGAAACTCGGCGCTGTCGATCAGGCACTCGAAGCTGCCGATGAGTTCGCGAAACAACCCGGCTTTGAAGCGCGAGGAGAGCTGCTCAAGGGCACGATCCATCAGCAGCGAGGAAATCTGAGGCTGGCCGCAGCTTCGTGGGACCGGGTCTTGAAATTGTCACCTGAGATCCGCGATCTGCAGATTCCTGCGGAAGAGTTCTTTCTTGAGTACGGTCGCGTGTTGCTGGCGATGGGGGAGTCGGCTCTGGCGGAGACCAATATCCAGCGGAGCCTGAAGATTCGGCAGACTCCCGATGGACTGGTTTCACTGGCTCAGGCCCAGTTCCAACTCGGCAAAGCTCAGGAAGCCCGACAGGCCTTTGAGTCGGCACTCAGTGGCGATCCTTATTCCGTCGCAGCACGCAATGGTCTCGCGGGATTGTACTTGTCCGAAGGCCAGGCAGATAAATCGGTCGAATTGCTGGCTCCCCTGGAGACTTCGGGCGTGCTGACCAGCGAGGTCGCCTTCCTGCTTCAGCGCAGCTACGCCCGTCTCAAGAACGAGTCCGAAGCCAAACGCTGGCAGGAGAAGGCTGAGCAGCTTCGCAAAGAAGAGAGCTTGAAGGCTGCCGCAGACCAGATCCTGCGGGAGACACCCGACTCTGACTGGGCCACAGTGATTCGGGCTTACAAGTACGCCAACCAGGGAAACTGGGTGGAAGCCGAATCGCTGCTGCGGCCACTCGAACAGCCAGTGCCATCACAGCCGTTTATTCGCGACCTGATTGCTGCCGTCAAGATGCGAGGCCCGTTGCCGTCGTTGACGGGACTGCCGGTCCGCGACCACTGACCCGGAGGAGCGAAATGAATCCTCGTCCGGTCTCGACGAACAACACGAGTTTGCGAGCTGCTCATCGCCAGTTCGCGATCTGGAGCGTGACGATTCTGGGCGCTGTCGTGGGGGCAGGCTGTGATCGACCGCAGACGCCAGTCGCCCCGCCGCTTCCGGCAGAGGCGATCTTGCGAGTCCGGGCCGACGACTGGAGCGAGTTCACGATGTCGCAGGATCCCGCCAAGGTCGGCTGGGTGGCTCTACCGCCCCGGAGTTCTGAGCCCGAGTACCAGAGTTCGATCGATCCTCAGGCTCTCGGAATTCTCCCAGCGGAAGAATGCGCAGACTGTCACCAAGGGCACACTCATGGATTCCTGGCGTCGGCACATGCCCGGACCGCGCGCGTTGCCGATCCGGTGTCGGTCCTGGGGTCCCTGCAGTCTCCCGACAACCGAGTCACCACGGGACGACAGGGATTCGAGTTCGAGACCTTCGCTCGCGATTCGCAGGTCATTCATCGGCTCTTGAGTGCTGAGCCAGGAATCCCCAGCCCTCTCGATGTCCCGATTGCCTTCGCCATTGGCAGTGGCAACCATGGGCAGAGTTACCTGGCCTGGCATGGAGACCAGCTGTGCCAGACTCCAATCAGTTTTCTGACCGAGGCCAATCGCTGGGGGAACTCACCCGGAGTTTACGTTGATGGCACGGCGGACTTCGCTCGACCGGCGACCGCGCGCTGTCTGGACTGCCACAACACCTGGTTCGCACTCGCTCCCGGCGCTGTCAATCGCTATGACAAACGCCAGAATGTTCTGGGAGTCTCCTGCGTTCGCTGCCACGGACCGGCGCGCGATCATGTGCGCTATCATCGGCAGTTTCCAAACGAGCGGCAGCCGCAGGAAATCGTGAACCCCAGGAACCTCTCCCGCGAGCGGGCCAACGATGTCTGTGCCCAGTGCCACTCCGGAGCCGGGGAATCCAGACGTCCGGCCTTCACCTATAAGCCGGGAGAGCCGCTCGAAAAGTGGCTGGCGATCGAACTGGACGCTGCAGATCCCGGCAACGATGACCCGCATGCCGCCAATCAGCTCGGGAGGCTGATGCGCAGCCGGTGCTATCAGCAGAGCGGGACGTTGACCTGCATGGACTGCCATGACGCGCATGCTCAGGAACGTGGCAATACGAAATTGTTCTCGAATCGCTGCCAGAATTGCCACGCAACCGCTGATTGCGGTCTCTCGGAAAAGTACACTACCGAGTTGACGGACCGGTGTGTGGAGTGCCACATGCCCTCTCGGCGCGACGTCCACGTGACGTCGCAGGGAGCTGCTGGAGCCGTGATGCCGTTGCTGCGAGACCATCAGATTGGAATCTGGCCCGATGTCAGTCATGCCATCGAAGCAGGATGGAAGTCGTCTGCCCCTTAGAGCGGATTGCCATACCCGGTGGCGCAACGGGGTGCGCGGTTTGTGGTCTCTGTTCGGATTCGCGGTATTGATCTGTGTCGGTGGCGTCGGTTGCCAACCGCCCGCCCCCCTGCCCGTGACTCCCCCGGTGACGGGCACGGCTCCGCCGCAGAAGGCAACCTCATTCGGAGCCGCGACTCCCGTGAGCGAACTCTTCCAGTTCACTTCGGTGCTGGCCGACTCGGGAATCGACTTCTGTCATGAGAGCGGTGACAGCTCCTTGAAGGCGTTTCCCGCTGCAAACGGAAGCGGGATCGGAGTGCTGGACCTGGATCGCGATGGTCTGCGCGATCTGTTGTTCCTGACGAATAACTTGTTTGAGCCCGGCAGCGTCGGGAACTCCAATCGGTGTTACCGCAATCGCGGCGCCATGAAGTTCGCGGACGTGACCCTGCAGAGTGGCTTAGGGTTCGTGGGGTACTCGGCCGGAGTGGCTGTGGGTGATTTCAACAGCGATGGTTTTTCGGATCTCTATCTGTCGTGTTATGGGGAGGACCTGCTCTTCGAGAATTGCGGCGATGGGACCTTTCAAAACATCAGCCACTCTTCGGGGGCCATCAACCCGCTGTGGGGGACCAGCGCTGCGTTCATCGATATCGATGGAGATGGACTGCTCGATCTTTACTCGGGCAACTACGCCAAATGGTCGCCTGAGGAGAATGCCTTCTGTGGGGATCAGAAGAAGGATGTGCGGATGTACTGCAGCCCGAAGTCGGTCGTCCCGGAGCGGGATGTTCTCTATCGCAATGCGGGCGACGGGACGTTCGTCGACGTGTCGCAGGAGTCCGGAATCCTCGCCGCCGTGGGGCGCACGCAGGGAGTTCTGGTTCTCGATATCAACGACGATGGACGGACCGATCTGTATGTCACGAACGACCTCAACCCGAACACCCTGTGGATCAACCAGGGGAATGGGCAGTTCATTGATCAGGCCAACACACTGGGCGTGGCGTATGACTTTCGCGGAGCGGCTCAGGCCGGGATGGGCGTGACCAGTGCCGATGCCAACCGTGATGGACGGTTCGATCTGTTCGTCACCAACTATGAGGGCGAGCACAACGCCTACTATGAACAGGACGCCGCCGGATACTTCTCCGAAAACAGTCACCCGCGCGGCCTGGCAGCGGCCAGCATTCCATGGATCGGCTGGGGCACGATGCTGGCCGATTTCGACATGGACGGCTGGGCCGATATCTTCGTTCTCAATGGGCACACGGACAACAACCTGCATGACCTGGGCCGCGAAGGGCAATATGCCCAGCCGCCACTATTCTGGAGAAACGAACGGGGCCAGTTTCACCAAGTGACACCCAAGGACAGCCCCTTCTTTGAACAGGGACATCCCGGTCGCGGGCTGGCGATTGCGGACCTCGACAACGATCTCGATTGGGACGTCCTCTGCAATCATCAGGACCTCCCCCCAGACCTGCTCCGAAACGACAGCTCCCGCTCCAGCGCATCGACCGTACTGCAATTGCAGCTGATCGGGACGGAGCTGAACCGAGATGCCATCGGAGCCAAAGTCCGCTGTCAGGTGGGTGACCGCACGATCGTTGAGCAGGTCATCGGCGGCGGCAGCTACCTGTGCGCGAGCGATACCCGCCTGGTCCTCGTGATTCCAAAGTCCGAGGTCAGTACGCCACGAAAGCTCGAAATTCAGTGGGGTGAGAACCTCCGTACCGAAGTCGAACTGCCCGCCACGTCAGGCCAGGGGATCGTGCGCGGAACGACGTACTATCCGATCATGCCGTGAATGTTGCCGAAATGCCTCGTGATGCCGTTTGGAAACACCCACTTATCTGACGGCGGCTGAGGGACTTACAGTGCGAACACGCTGGGGGCGGTGAGGTGTGTTTCCGATTCGCCTCATGCGATGTTTCAGGGGCTGAGGTGAGTGGGCGCCAAGGCGAGAATTCTTAGAAAATGGCAAGTCGCTATGTGGCAATGACTTGTGGCCTGCGACTCGCAGCCTTGTCAAGATTTCTGAACAGCGTCAAGGCGGTTTGGCACCAGGGCTGCTTTACACATTCCCATCGCCAACGACGCGACGACGAACTTCAGCCCCCACCACACGAAAGACACTCTCATGCTCAAGCTCATCAACGCTCTCAAGAACGACGAAGCTGGTTTCATCGTCTCGGCTGAACTGATCCTGGTCGCCACGATCTGTGTTCTGGGTCTGGTTGTC
>JBIIOI010000004.1:112500-195379 GCA_044337025.1 Planctomycetaceae bacterium | reverse complement strand
TTTCAGGTAGCAGAATTCGTGAGAATTCTGCCGTCCAATCTTTGGACCTGAGACCTCCCGACATCTTGCGCCAGACACTCCAGTAGGCTCAAGGCCGCTGGTGTTGCGTCAACGCATACGCGTTACCTGAGACGTAACTCTGGGACGGCAGAATTCTTACGAATTCTGCTACCTGTTCGCTGGCTCAGGATATCACCTCGATTCGCTGGACTCCGAGAGTCCAGCGACCTTACGACTCGACTTCGACCAGTCGCTCGTAGTTGCCGTCCTTGACTCGCGTGATGACGGTCTCGTGATGGGTATGCAGCCCCAGGACCGACCGCGCAGTGTCACCTTTGGACGACTGATGGTAGACCATCCACAGGTCGTCCCCCAGCTTCCAACGAGCGGCGCAGGCCACATGCGGGGCCATGCGCTGGCGATCCTCAACGACCGTCAGCGGAGCCCACTGGACCGGTTGCTGGCGGCGATTGCGATCCCAGTCGATGACGATCGCGCTGTACACGCCCTCAGCTGCGGCGGTCAGATGTGTGTGAACTGACTGGTTCGTACACTCCAGCTTTCCGTCAGTCTTTTGAACACGCTGCTGAGCCTGAAAGATCGGATAGACCCGGACGGCATCATCGCTCTGGTGCAGCTGCCATTCCCGAGTTCGCCCGTCGGAGATCGCCTTCCAGCCCGTCGCGAGTGGGAGGCTCGAATGCAGCTGGATCCCCTTCTGTCCTGGAGCCCGCACTTCGTCCGCCACGACCAGAAAGCGGTCCTTGCGAGACAGGAGAAGCTGGCGATAGACCGTGACGCCCGCAGCGGGCTCCCAAGTGAATTCCGCGAAATCGGCATCCGCGTCCGAGAACCAGCAGCTGCAGGACCATTCCCCTTCGGTCCAGACCTGCCCGGCGACGATCAGGCGTGCAGCCCAGTCTCCTGCGAACAGTGACTTCTCCAGGACGCTGGCATCGAACTGCGGGATGGGACCATCGAACCGCACCAGACAACGATCGCGCGCGTCCCGCCAGTCTCCCTGCAAGAACGCATAACGTGAGCTGTCGGACTCGTGGGAGATCAGCTGCTTCTTCTTCAGCGGTGGACGCTTAAGTTTCCGCTCCGTGGCCGTCCTGGATGCTCCCAGGCTGGCATCAGTCCAGAAGCGGAGCTGGCGAGTCACAACTTCATCGGACTTCAGTTCAAAGACCTTGGCCACGCGTTTCATCCAGTCGAGGGCCTCATGCGGCGTCCGGGACGGGAACCAGGCCGCATCGATCGGGGCGAGCAGGACGGCCTTGCGGGCCAGGCCGTTCAGGCGCCGCAGATCCTTCTTTTCGCACAACGGGATTTCGAGGGCCTGGGCGACTGCGTGCAGCCGGATCAGGCTGGCCAGCAGCACGCCCAGCGATCCGTGAAGCTCGGCGGTGGGGGCACCTTGCTCGTCAGAGAATTTCCGAACGAATTCTCTCAGCCCCTGCGCGACCGGGCCGAGATCGGATCGCGTCGGAGTTGCGGTCGCAGCTGCCAGCATCCGCAGCAGCTGTTGCTCCAGGTGTAACAGCTCTTGAACGGCGACATGCGTCGAGGACGAGGAGCGCGCTGCCTGCCCGGTCCGTTCCTCCACAAACCGCCACAGCCGGACCAGCACCGCATCCGACAACCGATCCGCCTGTTCGACAAGCAGCAGGCTGGCCAGCAATTGGTCGAGTTGAGTGGGGACTGACACCGCGGCCTGACGATCGAGCCAGGCCTCCAGCATCCCCGAGAGCAGTTCAACCTGCCGCCCTTTTCGCTTCAGCAGCTGGACCAGCTCATCGATCACATCGATCGTCAGCGAGTCCGCCTGCGAGTCACAGGACCACCGCAGCGTGACCAGGAGACTTTGACCGGACAAGACCGAGACTCGCTTCCGCAACTGCTTGGCCACCGCCGGGATGTTCCCCTTGCGCAGTGCGTTATGCCAAGCCACCGGCTCCGGCATGGCCACAGCCAGAGACTGCAGCCAATCGTGATCGCTGAGGGCGGAAGCGGGGCGGGTACGTGGTGAGGCGGAAGTTGACATGGGCGTCCAGTGGCGGAATCTCGCTGACAGTTCCAGCGTAACGGAATCGTTGACCGCAGTCAGCTATCGACGACCGAATTACAGTGCCCAAGGGCATTCGACTCACCGTGGTGGTACGGTTGCATCTTCTCCTCAGGAGAAATGCCCACATGACCACGGCGGCGCAAGAGATCCGCAGATTTCACAGATGCAAGCAGATTTTCTGGCCGCTCAAGGATGCGAAGCCCCGTCGCCAATCTGCGTGAATCTGTGGATGATCCTCCCCAAATCCAAGGAACCATCATTGGCCGAATGCACCTGATTTGCGCCGCCCGAGACCCTCACACCGCAAACTCTGGACCATTGTCACGTCTACAAGGCCGCGCGACCGTCTTTGGCAAAAAAGTAAATTCTGAGAACTGACCCCGAAAACTCTCATGAACACCGCTTGACCCTTTTCAGCAGGGGCCATTATCACTCGCCCCATCACTTCCCCACCAACTTTCCCCCAACAACTTCCCTCCTCTCCGTCAGTTGCGGCGTGCGAATCACGCGGTGGCCCGGTCAGGTTGCGAAATCAGGGTGATTCAATCTTCGAAGTGCAGTTTTCGGATCTCTCGCCGGGTTCTACCGGCACCCGATAACCGACCTTTGACGAATCGCTCCGCAGCCTTCCGATCTCCGCCCGCCAGTCTCTCCCGACGGAACCCACCCCTCACAATTCGACTCCGCTCCAAGAGCAGGTGATCGCACGATGCAATCGCCCCGCTCAACGTGCGCCCCGATCCTTTTGAAAAGGTCTCCCGAGCCATGATGGACTCGCAGATGCCTGCCACGATTCGGCTCACTGGCCGCGTCGCCGTCTGGTCAGTCAACGAGCAATCCCGCACGCGGCTTGCACTGGTGGTCCGACAGAGCGGCTATGACGCCGTGATGTTCGGAACTCTGGACGAGCTTCGTCAGGGGTTGTCGACCGACGACTTCTCCGCCTGTGTGCTGGACGAACCGTCCTCGCCCGAGGTGATTCGCAATCTGAACTCCACAGTGCGAATCGCGGGCAAGCCGACGCAGTTCATCGTCGTCCCGGCTCTGGCCGATCGGGCGACCTGGGCTCAGCCGGCAGGCTGCGACGTCCTCGACCCGCCCTGCACTCCCGAGAAGCTCGGACGCCTGATGTTCTCGGCGGTCGGTCGCTCGCGTCTCGTCGCAGAGAACCTCCAGCTCAAGCGTCGTCTGGAAGGCCGGATGTTCGACGACCTGGTCGGCATCAGCCCTTCCATGGACGATGTCCGCCGCCTGGTCCACACCGCCAGCGAGCACGATCGCCCGGTTCTGGTCAGCGGCGAATCGGGAACCGGGACCACCGTCGTCGCCCGTGCGATTCACGTGGCCCGCTTCGGCACCCGCAGCCCGTTCTTCAAGCTGTGCAGCAGCGTGCTGGCTTCGAACATTCTCGAGCATGAGTTGTTCGGAGACGAGCATCAGCCCGGTCGCCTCGCCGGTGGCCAGGGCGGCACACTGCTCCTCGAAGACATTGAGACCCTTTCGGTTCCTCTCCAGGAACAGCTGGCTCGCGTGCTGGGTTCCGGAACCTTCCGCCCCAACAACAGCCACGAAGAGCTCTCGGTCCGGGTTCGCATCGTCGTCAGCTCGCATGCCGATCTGAATCAGCTCGTCAACGAAGGCAAGTTCAATCGCGAACTGCTGCGGCTGTGCAAGCAGCACAGCATCGTGGTGCCTCCGCTGCGTGATCGTCCGGAAGACATTGCTCCGCTGGCGGAACAGTTCCTGCTGGAATGCTCGGTTCGCGAAGGCCAGTCGCAGAAGCGGTTGACCTCGGAAGCTCTACAGCGTCTCCGCAATCATGCCTGGCCGGGCAACGTCCGCCAGCTGCAAAACGTCATCAGCCGCTGCTGCTCGATCGCCTCCTCGGATGAAATCTCGGCCTCCGACCTGGAGCCGTGGATGGAGAAGGCCGAAGGGGAACCGGGCGATCCGGGAATGACCCTGGCCCAGATGGAACGCAAGCTGATCGAGGCCACGTTCAACCGCTTCGGTGGAAACCGCGAACTGACCGCCAAGGCCCTGGAGATCGGTATTCGTACCCTCTCCGGCAAGCTCCGCGAGTACGGCTATCCTCCGCGGGGAGGCCCCGGTTCGAATCGAATCAGCAAGGTGGCTTAAGGCTGCCAGATACCGGGCCGGGGTTTCTCCTCGGCCCGTTTCATTGGTCCCTTGTCCCTAGTCATTAGTCATTTGCGACTCGAGATTGCGAAGGACTAATGACCAAGGACTAATGACCCTTTCTCTCACCTCTCGTCTCTCTATGGACCAGCACCTCGAACACGATCGACCCGAGCCGTGGTGGCGTTCGCCGAAAGGGCGTATCGGGCTGGCACTGGCTGGTCTGGTCGTCGTACTGGCCGGTTTGAAGTTCTCGACCCAGGCTCCTTCCGAGATGAAGGTGCTGTCGGTCCCGTCTCCGCTCAGCCAGGATCCCGCCGAAGTTCGTCGCCGACTTCAGCAGGCCGGGGTCACTCAATTCGAATACGCCAACGGGCAGCTGCAGGTTCCCGTCGATTCGGCAGAATCCGCCGCCAAGGCCATTCAATCCGAAGACACGACGGGGCAACACTGGGCCGATGAGTGGGAAGCTGCGAATGCCAAGCTCGGGCACTTTGCCGGAAGTCGCGAGCGCGATGCCGCTCGCGAAATCTCCCGCGCTCGCCAAATCAGCCGCATGCTGACCCGGATGCCTGGAATCGAACACGCTGATGTCGTGTGGGATGATGATCAGGCTGCGGGGTGGAACCGCGAAGCCAAGTCGCGCGCCACGGTTTACCTGAAACCCAAGCCCGGTTCGGAGATTACACCGGAAATCATCCGGTCCGTGCGATCTGCGGTGGCTGGAAGCAAAGCCAACCTGGCGGCCGAGAACGTGATCGTGATGGATCTGGACCGCCGCATTACGTACGAGGCGACTCTCGACGAACCACTGCTCAGGCAGCAGGATCAGCAGCGCGATGAACGCGCGGCGATCTATCGCCGCCGCATCGAACAGCTGCTTCAGCATGTCGATGGCATCCGAGTCGGGGTCTTCATCGACGACGTCCCGTTCGCGACAAAGGTCGACCACCCATGGGCCGACCCGTTGGGGACAGGGCTGTCGGCTTCACCGCTGGTTCCGAACTTTGGAGAACCCCGCTTCACGCGCCAGGAACCGGGCGGAGCGACCCGTGACTCGAAATCCGCAGCTGCGCTGCTCGGGATTCACCAGGAGATGGCCGAGCTGGTCCATGTCCATCTGGCAGTTCCCGAGGAGTTCTATCTGCGTAAGCTCGAGATGGCCGATGTTCCGGAAGAGACCAGCTTTGCCGAGATCGAACGCGATGTGAACGGCCAGCTGCAGAAGCGAGTCAACGATGCCTTGCCCGATTCCGGTCCATCGCCCGAAATCGTTGTGGACCTGATCCCCGGCGAACGGATCGCCAGCGTACCCGTCGCGACGGCTCCGCATCAATTTGACGAACTGAAGGACCCGACCGTTCTATATCCTCTTTGTGGTGTGGGGCTCGTATTCTTTGCCCTGGCCTGGGCCATTGTGGCTGCCCGACGGGGCCCGATTGAGGACGGTGTCAGTGAGGCACGGGCCGGCTCAGAGGCTCATGACCCCAGTACGCACGTAAATCCTCTGGAGTTTCTGGCCACCTCGACGCGTTTCAGTGACTGGCTCCCGGCTCTGCTGATGGAGTCCGCCGAGGATCTGGCCCGCGTGGTCAGCGTTCTGCCTTCGCAGCAAGTCGGCGAATTGCTGGCTCGATTGCCGGTGGGAGTGCAGATTGATGTCTTGCAGACCGCCTCACGGCAACCTGCTCCGACCACAGAGGAGTTGGTCATGATCGCACAGCGCCTGCAACGAGAAGCGGAAATTCCCGCCTTTCTGTCGCAGGAACGACGGACACACGCTCAGGTGAAGTGACCGGGATGCGGGTCGGTTGAGGAGAATCTCCCGGCTCTGTTCCCACCCGCTCCAATCACTTTCGCGTCGACTTGAACAATCCGCAGATTTCGGCGAATCTCCTTCCACGACGTCTGTGACAGGAGACCCTCCTTGATCGAGTATCGCAGCTTCCGCAACTTCGATCCCCCGGGGATCTGGAAGCTCTGGTGTGAGGGGCAGATGGGTCGCGGTGCGGCCCGGCCCAAGTCGATTGACGCGCTGGAAGATGCCAATTACGGCCAGCCGTACTTTGACCCGGCGGGGCTGATTCTGGCAGTCGAGAACGACCGGATCGTTGGATTGGTGCATTCCGGATTTGGAGCCACCGAGGACCGCACCCAGCTCGATCGATCAACGGGAGTGATCTGCGCCGTCCTGGTCCATCCCGATTATCGGCGGCGGGGGATCGGCAGCGAGTTGGTTCAGCGGGCGGAGGCCTATCTGCGGGGGCACTCGGTTACGCGCCTGCTGGCGGGGCCGGCTCGGGGTCTCGATCCGTTCTATTTCGGGATCTACGGCGGCTGTCGCCCCTCGGGGTTCTTGTTGACCGATACGCTCGCTCAGCTGTTCTTCACGAAGCTGGGCTACGTGGAGGCGGCCCGACACGCGGTTTTCGAGCGGGATCTGAGAGTCCCGCGAGATCCGACCAATATGCGGTTCATCAATATCAAGCGGCTGACGGAGCTGGAGATACTCGACAAGTCCGAAGCCCCCAACTGGTGGTGGTATACCCATCTGGGCAAGACCGATGCCGTGCGGTATCGACTCAAGATGAAGCGGACCGGCGAGACGATTGCGACGATCAACGCCGTTCCACTGGACCACTATGCCGATGTTTGGCCCGAGCAGTCAGTCGGAATCGTCGACATGCGCGTCGGGGATGCTTACCAGGGACAAGGCTACGGCCAGGCCCTCCTGATCGAGGTGGTCAAGTTGCTGCGGAAGGACCGCTTCGAACGGGCCGAGATCACCGCTCCGGAAAGCAATCCCAAAGCGATCCGTGTTCTCACCGGATCCGGTTTTACGCGTGTGGATACTGGATTGGTCTACCAGAAAAGCGAAACCCGCCCGGAACTGGTTCGCTGACGCGAGGTTCGAGGCGGGGCTGCGGGCCGAACTGAGTCCGGCGAATCAAAATTATGGCTTATCCTGGGGTTCGGGATCATGCCGTTCGCGTTGAATGGCCTGATACACTTCTTCCCGGTGGATTGACACGTCCTTCGGGGCTTCGATGCCCAGACGAACCTTGTCGCCCTGGATGGCCACAACCATCAAGGTGATCGAGTCACCAATGATGATCTTCTCATCCTGTTTGCGGCTGAGCACCAACATGTCCAGTATCCTCAGGGAGCTTCATGCGCTGGTCCGTACACCTCACTGAGTTCGGACTTCCGGGGAAGCCTAGGTCAGGCTGAGCCAGAAGATTGCGACGGAAGTCAAATCCCGACGACCAATTGCACGGAGACGCCAGTAGTGACGAACACAACCGCCGAGAACGGGGATACGGATCGGACTGCTCCTGCCGCCGATGCCCCTCAGGAGGATCAATTGCAGAGTAACGATTCTGACGCCGCGCCATCGCCCTGGTACTCCGAGGGACTGAAGTTTACCTGCAGCCAGTGTGGAGACTGTTGTACAGGGGCTCCGGGAGCTGTCTGGGTCACCGATGAAGAGTTAGCGGCAATTGCTGCCGAACTGGGAAAGCCAGTCGGCGAGGTGCGCCTGCTCCACACCAAGCTTTTGGGCGGGCGCTGGAGTCTGCGGGATTATCCGAATGGGGACTGTGTCTTTCTCGACCCCCGAACGCGGCGCTGTCAGGTCTACCACTCACGCCCGATGCAGTGCCGGACCTGGCCATTCTGGCCGTCGAATATTGCCACGCCGGAAGCCTGGAAACGGACCTGCGAGATCTGTCCCGGTTCGGGAACGGGGCAATTGCACTCGCTGAGTACCATCCAGTCGCAGGCTGGGGCCTGCGACATCTAGAACTCAGCTCGCAGTTCCAGCGGTGCCGGGCTGCTTGGCTGGTCTTCCCGCTTCTGGCGTTCAATGGCTTTGGACCAGATCCGGTGGATGTCGTGCCGAGCCTTGAAGAAGGCCTGAACGACTTCGGGATCCCACTGTGTGCCCGCGCCGCTGGCCAAAATCTTCTCGACGTCTTCCCGCTTCATTCCATTTCGGTAGGGGCGATCGCTGCCCATGGCATCGTACGAGTCGGCGACGGCCAGGATGCGAGCGATGCGGGGAATCGCCTGTCCGGCCAGCTTGCTGGGGTAACCGCGGCCGTCGTATCGCTCGTGGTGATGCAGGACTCCGGGCAGCAGATCTTCGATGCCCCGCAGCTCACTCAGGATCGCAAAGCCGACTTCCGGGTGGCGGGCGATCTTGCGGAATTCGAGGGCACTGAGCGCTTCCTCTTTCCGCAGCACGGCATCATCGACGCCGATCTTGCCAATGTCGTGCAGCAAGCCACTCTGGTAGACCGATTCGATCTCGGAATGCGACAGCTGAAGCTCCTTCGCGATCCGCTGCGCCACCAGGGCGACGCGCTCGCTGTGACCGCGAGTGTAGGGGTCTTTGGCGTCGAGGGTGGTGACCAGCGAACGGATGAACGCCAGCACCATCTCTTCGTGCTCGCTGAACAGCTCCACAACCTGGGCGTGAGCGGACAGCACTCCGCCGACCGACTTGAGGAGATTGGCTTCTTCGGTCCCCAGTTCCCGTCCGTCCGTCGTGTTGGCCAGAACGAGCCAGGTGGGCTTCAAGTCGGTCACAAAGATCGGAACTGCAGTCAGACAGCGCAGATTCGGGTATCGATACCCCAGCGGTGAATCCTGGATATGATTGCGGACGATGATTCGAGGCGACTGGTCTCCGAGCAGTTCGCGCAGGAGACTCTCCAACTCCGGGCCATTGAGCCCCCAGTCTCCCACGAGGAGATCTGACTCACTGTTCTTGTGGCGCAGACAATACGCCGAATGGGTCGTTTCGGAGATCAGCCGGACCCGCTCCAGCACCGCTTCCGCCAGGGAAACAGGATCGATCTCTGGCCGCAGATACTGTGCAATGTCCTGCAGGAGGACCACTTCCTCGTACGTGTCGCCCAGTTGCAGGGACAGAGACTCGGTTGAACGAACCGACTTCTCCGTCCGAGTCTGCGATACGACCAGATCGTGAGCGGATTGCAGCAACCGCACAGCGAGTGCCGGCCGCAGCCCGGAATGCCGCTTCGCCCACGCCTGCAGGTCGGCGTCGGAATACCCTTGCTCGTCCGCGACGGAACGAATCGATTCGGGAATCGCCCCGTCGATGGGCAGCAACAGCCCCCCCGCCAGCAGCGGAGTGCCTGGGATCTGCATGCCGTAGATCGAGAAACCATCGGACTCAACGACCGCTGCCTGGCGACTCTGCAGCTGTTCTACGAGCCAAGCCAGATGCTCGCGAGTTGCTGACCGAGCGATTCCGACTGCGAACTGGCACTCCGTCGCATCCAGAAACGTCAGGGAAAGACCGCTGAGTTCTTCGCAGCGTCCCAGGAGTTCCGAGTAACTCAGGAGCGACTTCGCCGATTGACGCGTCATCCGATCCGCTGATGCCGGGTTCAACGGCGATCGCGAGTGTGTGACAAGAGGTGCAAACATGGGGCCCACCGGTGTCTGAGGGGACAAGACCAGTAAACCTACGCCACTAGATTTCTCGCTGGGCCGGATTCGTGATCGCCAAGAATCAGGAGACCTCGCGCGCCGTCGGACTGTTTCGATTCTGCGGAGGGGGCGGATCGATCGGGAGGTGAGGATGGTGGCGCCAATACCGCTCAGGGTAGCTGGCCGGTCGTCACCGAGTGCCAGGCGACGAGGGCATCGCGAATCGCAGCCACATCGTGAACCCGAATTAAATCAACTCCCTGCGCAGCCATGGCGAGTGCCACGCCCAGCGTGCCGGCCGAACGTTCGTCGACCTCGCGACCAAGAAGCCGCTTGAGAAACCGCTTGCGCGAATGTCCCACGAGCAGTGGTCGGCCTCCGGAACGCAGGTCGTTCAAGTGCGACAGCAGACTCAAATTGTGTTCGGCGGTCTTGCCGAACCCGATCCCCGGATCAAACATCAACCGGTCTGCCGCGATCCCGCGCTCACTCAGGGTCTGCAGGCGGGCATCAAAGAACTCGCGAACCTCTCGCACCACATCGGCGTAATGCGGATCAGTCTGCATCGTTTGAGGCGTGCCGCGCATGTGCATGACGATCACGCCGCAGTCTGACTCCGCACAGACAGCTTCCATATGAGGGTCGGCGAGCAGCCCCGAGACATCGTTGACGACCTGAGCCCCGGCCTGCAGGGCTTCCTGGGCCACACGGGCTTTCATCGTGTCGATCGAAATCGGAACTCCCGCCCGCTCGGCGAGCCCTTGAATCACGGGGATCACACGCCGCAGTTCTTCTGTCTCGGTCACAGGAGTCGCCCCGGGCCGAGTCGACTCGCCGCCGATATCGAGGATTGCGGCACCGTCCGTGACCAGTTGCAGCCCCTGCTCGATCGCAGCTCGGGGATCGAGGAATTGCCCGCCGTCGGAAAAGCTGTCGGGAGTGACATTCACAATTCCCATCAGCCGGGGCAGTTTCTGGGACTGCCATAACTGGTTTCCCAGCTGCCAACTCCAACTCATGGACCGTTCCTGCAATCGAAATGTGGGGTTCAACGCGTGTGGCTGGCGGGAGTCGCCCGCTCGCGAAGCTTGCGAGCGGCCGCTTCTGCAGTCGTACGAATCCGGTTCAACCACCGTCGAGCCCATTGGAACTCGATCGCCAGGATGCCCAGACCCGCTGGGATCACCACAAACGCCGGCCCCGGCAGTACGAGCAGTGCGAACCCGAACAGCAGCACACTGGACCCGACGACCAGAATGACCGCGCGGCGGGCATGGCGATAGGTCAGCAGAAAACTGTCTCTCAGGAAACGCACAGCAAACCCTCCTCGGGGGAGTGTACCCCCGTAGATCATAACGGAATCGAACTGTCTGCAGATCAGAAAATCTGCCGGAATGTTCCGGTTTGCCTGCGGGTCGCCCCAGCTGTAGATTCCTCAAAGTTGTCTCGGGACCGGCGTTTTCGCCTTGGGGAGTGCCATCTTGCGGATTCTTCGATTCACGCTTTCGGCTTTCCTGCTTCTGGCGGGGAGCCAGTTCGCATTCGCACAGAACAGTCCCAAGTCCGGAAAGGATCGCCCGATTCCCGCCTACTCCGACAAGGCCGCCAAACGGTATGACCTTTCCGCGCGGGCCAGCCAGATCGATCCGCGAGCCCAGGCTCATCCGGAGATCGACTTCGTCTTTGAAAAGGATGGCAAACCGGCGGACGTCGAACATGCCTGCGTCGATACGCGGGTCAAGCCGCGTGGCAAGCTGGTCATCTGGCTCATGGGACACAATCAACAGCTGTTCGAAAGGCTGTCGGGCTACGGCCTGCACGCGATCCAGGTCCATTACGCGAACGGATGGTTTGGCAAACTCAACAAGGAGCCACCGCCCGATGACCAGTACCTGGGACGCATCCGGCTCGAAGCGGCGACGGGCACGGATGTCAGCGATGCGATCGATATTCCCCAGCCGGATGGCATGACCGAGCGGTCGTACCAGCTGGTCAAGTGGCTGTCGCAGGAGCATCCGCAAGGGCACTGGGAGCAGTTCCTCTCCGCCGACAAGCAGTCGCTCCGCTGGGAGGATGTCATCATCTCGGGGATCTCGCACGGGTCGACGACCGCCGCCCGGTTCGCGCTGCACCAAAGTGTCGATCGAGTCGTGATGTTCTCGGGCCCACGCGATCAGCTGGAGAATTGGTATACGCAGCCATCGGCGACGCCGAAGAATCGGTTCTTTGGCTTTACGCACGTCCTCGATGGTGGCTGGACCGCAGACCATTACTGCCGGTCCTGGGAGCTGTTGGGATTGCAGGAGTTCGGCCCCGTCGTGGATGTGGATCAGACCAAGGCTCCATTTGGCCACTCTCGCAGACTGACGACGAATGCCGACGTGAAAGGCGACGCCAAGCGGGCGCACTCCGGCTCAGTTCCCGGGGGAGCTGCGATCAAGGACGCGAGCGGAAAGTACATCCACGAGGACGTCTGGAAGTACCTGTTCACGCATCCGGTGGATAAGGTCGGGAAACCGGTGGATGCTGATCCGACTTGTGTGAAGGAACAAGGCAAGAAATAGGGACGAGGCTCGACAATGAAAAAAAGGACTTCGCGAGTTCCCGCACCCCTCTCCGATACTGCTGCAGCCTCGCAACTGCAACTGGCGGCCCGCCGGAGAGACTTTGCCAAAATGGCAAATGTCCTCAATCAGGTGACATCCCTGCCTGTTGAGAACCTGCAGGTTCTGGAGGCTTTTATCACCTCTGCAATGTCTGAGGATTTATCGCTCGTCAGGGCATTTGTTGATCGTGGAATCGACATCAACACACAAGTGAAGGGGCATCGAGTTTTGACACTGGCTGCGGCGAGTCCATCCCCAGAGTTCTTCGACGGTTTACTGGATTTGGGAGCAGATCCAAGTCTGCCTGGGTTGGACGGAATGACGCCACTTCAGATGGCCGCGAGCGTTGCTTGCAAAGTGTCAGACCCGCAGATCTGTTTGAACCGGGTGAAGCTGCTGGCAGCCCGCGGGGTTGACCTCGACGCTTCGAATGATGTAGAGAGGACAGCTTTGGACGACGCATTTCGGTCCGGATCTGTGATTGTCGTGAAGCTCCTCTTGAAACTCGGAGCACAACTCTCAGCATGTTTCGGGGGAGGAGTCGATTGCTGGTCACACGCTGTCATGGCTCCCGGCGAGGAATTGATGAAACTCGCTTTGAAGGCAGGAGCTGATCCTGATTGGCCCTTCACCTTTGACCAGCCTGCGATGGGATACGTCGCAGAACAGGGCTGGGTGAGCAAGGTGAACTTGCTGATCCGTGCTGGTGCGCCGAGGAAACTGCCTGATGGCCGCGATGCGCGGAAGGTCGCTCGTGAAAAGAAGGTCGTGGTCTCTTCGATCTGGGACATGCTCGCTGATCACGAAGTCTTTGTGAAACGGCTCGATTCGATCGCCCAGACAATACCGGGACTGCGGCGCGACTATCTCTTCGGAGGCGAGCAAGGATACTTTTGGAATCGTCTCGGATGTTTTTGTCCTTGGAATACATCTTTAGTCGTCCGAATCGGCGCGAAAGAAGCGAAGAGGCTGATCGGCGAACCTGGAATTGACGAGTTCGTTCAACAGCGTAAAGCTCAGAAGGAGTGGGTCATGTTGAGTCCGGAATTGCTCAAGTCGGACGATGATCTTAAAGGCTGGATCGAGCGGGCAGTCAGTTATGTGCAATCGTGATACTTTGGGTGTTCGTCGTATCGCTGGACGAGCGGGGCCATCCGCAAAGCCTCCTGACCCCGCCACCCGCGGGTTCAACGCCCCTTCTGACATCTGGGGCAATAGAACGTGGATCGCTGGGTCTGCACGATTCGAATGACCTGCACCTTGCTGCAACTCAGGCAAGTCTCGCCCTCGCGGTCGTAGACGCGGTGGGCGTTCTGGTAGCCGCCTGATTGATTCAGGGCATTGCGATAGGTTCCATCGCTGAGCGTGGACCCTTCGTAACGGATCGCCGTCTGAAGGATTTCGAGTGTGGCCAGTGCGATGCGTTGGATCTGCGGGCGCTTCAGCTTAGCTGCGGGTGTCTCGGGATGGACGCGGGCCTGATGGAGAATCTCGCTGGCATACAGGTTCCCGATCCCGGCGATCTTGGACTGATCGAGCATCAGGACCTTGATCGGGCGCACTGTCGCCTGGCAGATGCGGCTCCACAGCTCCGCATCGGCTTCCAGGGCTTCGCGTCCCAGATCGGCATCACTGAACAGTCTCGCGAGCTGGTCGGGATTGAGCAGGCTGATCGTCCCCAGCCCCCTGCGGTCCCAGAACCACAACGACCTCTGCCCTTTGCCGGTCCCGAGTTTCCAGACCACGCGCAGATGACCCTCATCGGGAGGATCAGAGACCAGCATCAGCCCCGTCATCCGCGGCTCAATCACAAAGGCCCAACCGGACGAGAGTTTCAGCACCACTCGCTTGGCCCGCCGGGTGACCTCTACGATCGTCGTCCCCGCGACTTGCTTCGCGATCTGCGGCAACCCTGGTCGGATCGTCAGCGGGCGACAGGAGCACGGGCAGGCTTCGAACGCTGCGATTCGCTGCCCCTCGGCATGGGCCCGGATCCCGCGAACCATCGTTTCGACTTCAGGAAGCTCGGGCATGACAGGCTGACCGTTGACCCGTTTGAGTCGCTGCGGGCTGGGCTGGGGGGAACATTCGCGGGGACTGATCGGACCCGCGAGATTATGTTATGATCGGCGAACGACTGACGCGAGGAGAGGGATCAATGGGGTTGTTGTTGGAAGTTCTGCGCTGGATGATCGGGTCGACCTCGCTGGGAATCAGCCGGGCGACGATCATTGTTTTGCTCAGCGGTCTGCTGATCACTGTGGCGATGCTGCTGATCTGCAAGGTTCCGCTGTCGTACAACTTGAACAACCTGCGGGTCCGGTGGAAGAACACGGCGCTGACTGCGGTGGCGTTTACATTGGTGCTGAGCGTCCTGACCGTGATGCTGGCGTTTGTGACAGGGATGACCCGGCTGACCGAATCGAGCGGTCACCCCGACAACGTGATGGTCCTGTCGGCGGGAACAACGGATGAGGGGTTCAGCAATCTGGGGTTCGGCGACGTCAGCGATATCGCCAACCAGGCTGGCGTGAAGGTCGATGGCGAAGTCAAACTGGCCAGCAAAGAAACCTATATGGTGGTGAACCAGCCGCTGCCGAATGCTCCGGAAGGTCGACCGAAACGCCGGTTCCTGCAGCTGCGAGGAATCGACGACCCGCAGATCGCCGGGGTCGTTCATGAGGTCACGATCGGCGAGGGGGGAGCGTGGTTCTCCGAGGCCGCTGTCCGGGAAGGGAAGACACCCGGACTGACACTCGTGGAATGCGTGGTGGGTGAGGGACTCGCTCGGCAGATGGCTCAGGACGATTCAATCCTGGCGAAAGCCGGAAAGACAACTCTGGGAGTGGGGGACACGTTCTCGCTCAACGATCGCACCTGGATCATCGTGGGAGTGATGAAGTCGGGCGGGTCACTGTTTGACAGCGAGCTGTGGGCCAAGCGCTCGCTGGTGGCTTCGATGTTCGGTAAGAACACTTATACCACTGTCGTGTTGCGGGCCGAGTCGAAAGACAAGGCTGTGGAGCTCAAGGACTTCCTCAGCAAGGACTATACGAAGGCCAAGCTGACAGCCAATATCGAAACCGATTACTACTCGGGGTTGCAGGCCACGAACCGCCAGTTCCTGTATGCGATCTGGTTTGTGACCGTCATTCTGGCGATCGGCGGGGTGTTTGGCGTCACGAATACGATGTTCGCGGCAATCAGTGCCCGCCGAAAGGACATTGGGGTCCTGAAGCTGATGGGGTTCCGCTCCCATCACATCCTGGCGTCGTTTCTGCTGGAGTCGATCGTGCTGGGAATGATCGGCGGGGTTCTGGGATGCGCGGTCGGCTCACTGTGCGATGGATGGAGCGCGACCAGCAGTGTCAGCAGCGGGGGCGGCGGCGGCAAAACGATCGTGCTGAAGCTGGTCGTCGATTACAACATCTGGCTGATCGGTATTGCCCTGTCATTCATGATGGCCTTCATTGGCGGTCTGTTCCCGGCGGTCAATGCGGTCCGCCTCAAAACACTCGACGTCCTGCGATAACGCCGGACGTCGTGTGAGGTTCGTGATGGACTCGGACGATTACTCGACCGCTGGCGGGGTCGGAACCGGGGCCGGGTCAGCCGCTGTGGTATCGACAGCTTCTTGCAGCAGCGTCAGCGGTGGTTCACTCGACGAATCGTCTGAAGTCGCGATCGGGGTGGCATTCGGACGGGACGCTTCGAACGGGTTCGACGCCGGGGCGGCTTCCGCAGCTGGGATGGTCAATCCCTGCGATTGAGCGGGCGTGGGAGCCGCAGGAGCCACAGTTGCCGTTTCGGCGGATGGGATCGCGGGGATCATCAGAGCCGGAGGAGACTGTTGCATCTGCCGCGCGGGGACGATCTCGTCCTTCGGCAAAGTCGGGATCGACAGCGAAGGAGGAGTCGACTGCGGGGCGAACACGGGCGTCTCGACGATCTCTGCGGTCTCGGGTTCCGGCTGAGGAATCGGCGACAGTGTGCTGGTCAGTGGCTGAGATGGCGGAGCAGTCACTGGAGCGACTGGGGCGGGCACCTCAGCAGCGACTGGCTTCTCGATCGAAACGGGCACGGTCGCGGGACGAATCTGAATACCGCCCGACTTCGAATTCGTGGTGTAGCCGGTCCGCACCGGAACTCCCTTCGGCGCCGAAACCGGGGCAGCTGTGATCGACGGCGAGAGCGTCGCGGGAGCCGGGGCCGGAATCGGAGCGATCGGTTGGATCATCGCGGGCGGCGCTGCGGTCACGGTGGCACTGACCGGTCCTGTGAACTCTGCGGGAGGAGTATTCAGTGCGAGCCTGGAGGGGGCCTTCACCGGGACTCCCAGGTTGGCGATCGGTTGCACCGGGCGAGCGGGAGCGGACGAAATCGGTGCGGGCTGCTGCAGAGCAGCTGCAGACGGGGCAGCCACCGGGACGGGGTTCGAAGGCACGGCAGTCAGCGTCGCGGCTGCCACAGGAGCAGGAGTCGACACCGGCTCGTCGACTGCAACGTCTTCGGACGGCATCGGAACCGCAGGAATACCCACGACGGGGACCTGTACCGCAGCTGGCCTCATCGAGGTCGTCACGGGAACCTGCAACATCGGAGGAGCAGCGACTTCAGCGGCGGGTGCCATTGGGGCTGGGACAGCTGGAGTAGTCGCCGGGGTCGCCTGGGCCGGAGCAGCTGTTGCAGCGGGGATCTCCTTGGTCATCGACGCGTTCTGAGCCGGAGCAACCGGAGTCGCATTCACAGTCTTGGCGGGTTGAGGCTGCTGGGCCTGCTGCGGTTGTGGCTGCTTAAAGACCGGCGGGCCTGAGTAGTAGACCTTGGGATCATCGATGATCCACGGGGTCGACCAAGTGCTGCCGTTGTCTGCCGAGCAGACGTTGAAGAAGATCGTGTTGAAGTACTCGCCGCGAATGTTGTACGGGAGCGACGAGTAAATGTGATCCTTGGCGGTCAGGTCGGTGATTCCGGGATGGGCGTAGTAGTGACAGCGCGCATCAGGGGTCACGGACATGCCGAATGTCCACCAGCCAGTCTGCGTGATCTTCGGTCCAGGGACTTCGTTCCCCATGTGATCGGAACGAATCAGAACCTGGGCATACGGCTCTTTGTTGTTCGCCGAAATCGGGTTGAAAGCGATGAAGAAGCCGGGATAGTACGGCTCGGTTTCGGTGACGGTCTCCGTCTTCTTGCCGCCTCGCAGGAAGCGTCGGCCCAGGCTGAGTTCCTTCTGCTTGGTCATCGGACCCTGCATGCCGGCCCGGATGCCGAAGCTGACCCCTTGCCGCTGCTCCCAGTCCTGGAACTCAGGCAGGAAGACGCGCACGACATAGTTCGGCGAATACCCGACTCCGCAGGGACGAGCGGTCAGGATGAAGTCATCCTGAGCCTGCTTGTTCATCGGATGACCCGGAATGCCGGAGTCGCGGGTTCGCATGTAGAGCGCCCCGGTGCTGCCCGCCAGACCACCCGCGGGAGTTTCGCAGCGCTTGATCACATCGGGGCTGCCGCGCTTGGGACTCTCGGTCCACATGCGGTTGCTTGAGCCACCCAGCGGATACCGGATGTTCTCGTCCTCTTCCTTACTGCTCTTGGGGAAGTTATGGGTGTAACCCCAGTTGGCATCTTCGAGGTCGTCGTAGTTCAACAGGTTTCCCGTGCCGGGGACGAGCTGGGCTTGGGCCACAGCTGCTGTTCCCAGAACAGAACCAACGACCCACAGGGCCAGAATTCCGCGTGACAAGGACTGAGGACGCATGTTGAGTTCCCGACTCTTGATCCGAGATCGAATCAGAGGCACCAGCTTCCGCGACCCACAAACGAATGGGCGAAGATTCCGGCGCATCTCCACCTCTGCTATCGGTTCTGGCTGACGGAATAGACCGGAAGAAACGGTCGTAACAGGGTTCCGGGAGGCTGCCTGAACCGGTCGGATCAATCAGTGAATCTGTAACGGCAAATGGGAGCACGGAGTTGCCTGTCCGCCCGCCCTCGATCGGCAGATTCGGCCACTCATAACGGACTTTGGAATTCCACTGACGGTCTGGGGTTGACTTTGCCGATTATTCCGGTGGGACCGATTGCATGGGGGCGATACGGACACCACAGGTGTCCGTGCAATCGGTGGGGGGATTTCTCATGGGTTACGGTCGAGGGGAGACCGCGCCCAGCCGAGCGCTTTGGCTCTGGCTGGTCGTGCTGACCGGGCTTTGGACCCGGACCGGACTGGCCCAGGAGGCCGATGGGCTTTCGTTACAACTGGTCGCAGGGGAAAAGAAAGCCGGCCAGGAACTCAAGGTGGAGACTCTGCACGCCGGGTCGTCTCAGAAGAAGACGAAAGAGGAATCGGCGCGCACGATTCCGGTGGCGGATCTCCAAGAGCCATCCCAGCGACTGGTCAACGCGGTACTGCAGAACACCAGCCTGTACCGCAGGCTGCCGACGATCCGCACGCAGGTCGATCATCGCGTTTATCGTTTCTTCGCGGATCACCCCGACGTGGCTGTCAGCCTGTGGCGGGCCATGGGGGTCTCCAAGCTTGAGATGCACCAGACCGGTGAGTGGGAGTACGAAGCGGACGCCAAGGATGGCACGCTGGGCGTGATCACTATCCTCAAGCGGACTCCGACCGACTGCCTGATTCACTGCAGCGGGATGTTCCAGAGTCCCGTCCTGACGAAGCCGATCCAGGCTCGGGCACTGCTCTACGTTCGGACCGCTTTCGAAGTCGACAATAACGGTCAACAGCTGGTGACTCACACTGCCGACATGTTTGTGGCCTTTCCGTCGCAGACCGTGGAGACCGTGGCCAAGGCGATGGCGCCGATCAGCAACAAGATCACCGATAAGAACTTCGAAGAGGTCAGCCTGTTCCTCCGCATGATGCAACTGGCGATGACCCAGCAGCCGGGCTGGGTCGAACAGATCGCCTCCAAGCTGGAAGGTGTGATGCCAGGCCGCTCGGACACGCTCCTGGAAGTGACCGCCCAATGCTACATCGACGAGAAGCGCCGGATCGGCGAGATCGCGGGAGTTCCGATGACTCTCGATCAGGTCCGCCCGCCCGTGGCTGTGGCTCCGATGATTACGATGCCTCGTTAGCCGACGGGCTGGCCCGACGTGCCTCACTTTGAACGCTGTGCAACAAGCTCAGTCGCTTCAAAGTGCAGCTGCAGAGCTCGCCGCGTGCAGCGTTCCTGGAACTGCGCCGCGGTGTCGCCGGTTCCTTCTTCGATCAGGGGCTCCCACTCGCCGGGCCACTCCTCCAGGATCCGGCTCGCCAGCTTGCGGCGTCCGGCTTCTTCGAGTTCGCCCAGCTCCAGCACGCGATCAATGCGGCCGGGTCGGCTGGAGCCAGTATGCTCATCCGGAATCCCCAGGGCCGGATCGATCTTGTCGATGCGGTTGGTCGAGATCACAACCAGCAGCCCATCGGCCCGCTGAATTCCGTCGAGACAGTTGAGCAGACAATCAAACGTGAGGGCCTGCTTGTCATTCCCTGAGCTCACATTGCGACGGCCGTCGAAGACGGCGTCGATATCTTCGATCAGTGCCATGCAGGGCACTTCCGAGAGCATTGTCGACCAGGCTTCCTGCAGCTCGTTGTTGTACATACTGGCCAGATCAAACACGAAGACCGGCAGATCGAGGTCCTCGGCAATGGCCCGCGCGAGTGCGGTCTTCCCCGTGCCCGGTCGGCCATACAGCAGCCAGCCCCGGCGCCACGGAATCCCCCGATTCTTATACCACGATTCGCTGCGCTGCCATTGCCGGGCCTCATCGACCATTTCAATCGCGTCGCCGGTCAGCGACAGGCGTTCGATGGCTTGTCCCGGTTCCTGCTTCTCCGGACCGAGATCCTCAAACTTGTAGGTCAACGACCGGTGATGAATGCACTTGCGGACGTCGCCATGATTGGACGGCCCGCTCGATGACTGTCGCTGAGGCATCAGGCTCGTGACCTGCTTCCCCGCCGTTCCGGAGACTTGCCGGACCGAGTGCCGCCGCCCGCCGGTTTCCAGGTTCTCGACGATCTGCTGGTTGTACCACTCGGTGGCCTCCCGGATCAGAACGTCCGGGTCGAACATGCCACGCAGGAACAACAGCTGGAGCGTCTCGTCGGAGTATTCTCGACAGTTGGTTCCGGACTCCGACTCATCCGGTCGACCGAACCCGCGCTTGGTCCACAGTGGTCGCCAGCCGTTCCAATACAGCTTGCCGTCCTTGGGAGTGATCTCCATCGGGACTAGCTGGACACGTTGCCGAGGGCGGACGAACAGCATCCAGCCCATGTACTCGCGCGGGCCGAAACGCGAGGGCCGGAACCGCGACTTCAGATAGAGCAGCATCGAGTCGGCGACGTAGCCGCTGACCGTGACCTGCACGATGACCCGGCTGAAGACTTGCCGGTAGAAGGCCTGCAGATACGACCAGCAGGAGGCCACGACGGTCACACCCGCCGCCGCTCCTGCTGCCCACCATCCGTATTGCGACATGCCTTCCGCTGCCAATCTCCACCCCTTGGTTGAATTCGAGGACCCGCAATTGTTCGCGGGTGCTGGAAATAGACAAGAGGGGAGGCGAAAGGTTCGCGAGAGGTCGCTACCCCAGATCGCGGATGACCCGGCCCTCGCTCAGCTTCTGACGGATCTTCAGGAACTGGTCGTCGTACTCGGTCTCGGGATCGACACCCAGCCAATCCAGGATCGTGGCTGAGAGGTCCGCCGGCGTGACCGGACGGTCCTTCACGTACCCGCCATTGTCGGTCGTACTGCCGTAGACCTGACCACCGCGCACCGGGCCACCCGCCAGGACAGCAGTGAATGCATGAGGCCAGTGGTCGCGACCGCTGGTTTCGGTCATCGCGTTCTGAGAGATCGCCCCGATCTTGGGAGTCCGACCAAACTCCCCGATCGCGACGACCAGGGTCCGATGCAGCTGGCCACGCTCAGCCAGATCGGTGACGAGCGCGGTCAGCCCCTGATCGAAGGGAGGGCACAGGCGGTCTTTCAGCTTGGGAAAGTTCTCGACATGCGTGTCCCAGTGCGGAGAGACCTTGTCATCTTTGTGGTCATCGTCCCAGTTGACGGTCGTGAGCGGCACGCCGACCTCAGCCAGTCGACGAGCCAGCAGCAGGCTCTGACCGAACCGACAACGACCGTAGCCGTCCCGCAGCGCTTCACTCTCTCGCCCCAGCTGAAAGGCCTCAGCCAGGGGACGATGTCCGATGATTCGAAACGCTGTTGCGTACTGCTCGGCCAGGCGATCGAGCGAAGGCCGCTGTCCCTGACGCGACACGGGCCAGGTCTCCAGCTGCGCGGCCAGTTCGCGCCGCATCGCCAGTCGGCGGTCGGTGGTGTCACTGGGGAGCATGAGCCCCGGCACATCGAACTGGTCGCGAGTGGGGTCGCCTTGAACGAGGAACGGGTTGAAGTTCTCGCCCATTCGCCCGCCGGTCTGCCCCGCAATCTTGCGGTCCTGGCCGACGAACTGGCTGTACCAGGGGAGTACGACAGAACTGGGGGTCCGCCCCTCAGCGGGGTGGAACCGCTGGACAAAGGCTGCGATCGAGGGCCAGTCCTGGGGAGTGGCCTGATCGGTCGTCGGTGGTCCGAAGTAGGGGCGTCCGGAGTAAATCTCACTGCAGGCGGGCCCATGGACCGGCATCTGATGTGTCATCGACCGCAGCAGGCAGAAGTGCTGCATCGCCCGAGCCATGCGGGGCAGATGCTCGCCGATCTCAATGCCGGGCACGCTGGTTGCGATCGGCTGGAACTCACCGCGAATCTCGCGGGGGGCCTGCGGCTTCAGGTCAAACAGATCGATGTGGCTG
Source organism: Planctomycetaceae bacterium (assembly GCA_044337025.1). Lineage (GTDB taxonomy): Bacteria > Planctomycetota > Planctomycetia > Planctomycetales > Planctomycetaceae > TH-plancto1. The sequence continues at coordinate 173,268 of JBIIOI010000004.1, read as the reverse complement.
GGGCCGCCGAAGAGAAACACAAAGATGCACTGCCGGTCAGTACGGGGCGCGGCCGCGACTTGGTCCGCAGCTGAGATGACTTGAGTCAGCGAGGCGGTGAGCGGAACCGCAGCCACTCCCGACAGCCAGTGGCGACGGGATGCGAGAGGCCAATGGCTCGATGCCAGATGCATCGACACAACTCCCGAGACAGACAATGCTGCGGGCGAGACGCGAGGCGGCTTGGAGTATAGCTCATCGCGAATCAGAGCAGGCTATGAATCTCTTGTCACTGAGCAAGTGACTGATCACGCGAGTCGCTTGGCCAGTTCTTGAAGTATATCAATCTCAATTTCGATCAGCTCGTCCATGATCTCATTGTCACTCAGCCCTTGAGATTTCATTTGGGGGACCGGACCAGCTGCACTCTGCTTCCAGCCACGGGCGGCTTCCGTGGCCCACTCCAAATCACGATCAATCTCCAGGCCCATGCCATGACGACCGATTCGAAAACCGGTCAAAAATGCTTCGACAGCCTCGACGGTGGCATAGCGCACATACATCGATTTTCGCTTCTGAAACGATCTCAGATGCTCGATGAGTTGATCAATCGTCGACATCGAGTTCACCTCAGACTCTGCCGGATCAGAACAGTTCGAGCCAGGTGTTCGATTTCCGCTCGACCAGATCCAGGCTCGGGGAGCTGGTGGCTGATCCGAACGTACTCAGCATGTATTGGTACGAGTTCTGAGTCCCCGCCGGGCCATGTCCGGACAGGAGCTGGTAGGTGATATCGAGGAACGCCGTATCGCGGGCCCAGGTGCTGGAGGGGGTGTTGTAGCGCATCCCCATCGTCTCCGAAGCGCTTCCAGAGACCACATGGTAGAGACCATAAGTGTGGCCTGCTTCGTGCAGAATGACATCGGCCATCGCCAGAATGTCTTCACTTCGGGTGTCCCAGAGCTCTTCAGTGACAAACGCAATATCGGTCCGATTGTCATTTCCGGCGTCGAGGGAGCTGGCAATGTGCAGATCGTGGCTCGAAGCCCCCACGAAAACAGTTGTGGTGCGAATGTTGTCCACAGCCAGACCAAAGTGCCGCACGACCTGGATTCCGAACGGGGCCAGATCGGCCTGCACCATTTGAATGATCTGCGCGATCACCGTTTCCCGGTCCGCCGCGTTGCGATAGAGCGGCGAGACGGTCACACCGTCACCCGCTGGATCAATATCGTCAAACACATTGCCAGCCCATTCGCTGGCCCACTCGCCCCGGCTCCACGCCTCCAGCTGGCTGCGGGTCATGTTGGCTCCATCGAAATTTACATACAGCGTATGCACTCCATCGATTCCGTTGGGCAGGTTCAGCGACAGATCGTAGCTGGAGTTGAACTGGTCTCCGTGCTTGGAGACTTTCAGAAAGTACGTCCCCTCTGCGAGACCCGTGAGTGCGAGGCTCTCGTAATTGGCGAGCCCGTTCGACTCCTTGAGGAGCTTGCCTCGCGAGTTGTAAAGCCCCAGAGTCAGGTCGCCCTTCGAGTGGTCAAACCCGATCTGCACCAGGTTCGAGGTGGTCCCCTTCTGCGTCGTTGTGAAGGTGAACCAGTCATCGTCGTTGTTGACCAGATTCGTCAGCACCTGATTCGAGCTGCCCGTGATCAACGAAGCGGTCTGCCGCGTATCGTTCTCTTCGCGCGCATCGTCCGGAGGCAGCGGCGAGTGGGCCGGAGCATCGATCGTCAGCTTGTAGCTGGGGTTGGTGGCACCGGCAGCCCCGAATACCTGAATCGCGTAGCTGCCCGCTGCGAGACCGTCCAGCGAGATCGTCTCGGTATCGGTTACTCCCAGCGACGACCGCAAGACGGTCCCTGTGGAGGACGTCAGCCGGATATTGATGTCGCCACGGGAGTGCTTGAAGGTCAGCTTGATCGAGTCGCTGGCTGTGCCGGTCGAGAGCGTGCGGAACTTGAACCAGTCGTCGTCGTAGAGCTTCCCGGACCATGTTCGGACTGAGTTGGCTAGGGTTCCCAGGTCGGTCGCTGCGGTCCGCGTGTCGTTCTGCTCAAAGGCATCATCCCGGGGAACGGCGCGTTCGACCGCCGAAACTGAGGCTGGAACGATCCGGCACTCCATCGGCACTGTGGAACAGATGGACGGCAATTCACGACGCCGTGAAGAAAACCATTCGATCCAGGAACTGCCCATGCCTGCCGCCTTGTGTGTGGAACTGCCGTCACATCCCGATAGTCTGACGGAGGTGGAATAGCCTAGTCAATCGGCGAACTCCGCAACCCAGTCCACAGGATTTGCCCGTCGCCGGACATCCGGAACCGGCCGGATCACTGCATGTTCGGGATGTTACGTTCGGGGAATCCGCTGCCATGCAGCTTCCAGTTCCCCGAGCTTCTCGGTCGTCCGACCGGCTTCGTCATAACGGATATCGCTGTACACTCCGTACCAGTCCAGAATGGGCTGGAGCGTATGACGAGCGGAAGAAACGGACACGCGGTCGCGAAACTGCAGGAGAGTTTCGCCCGGTCGCCGTGCGAATCCCTGACGAGACAGTTGCTCATCCAGTTCCAGCAACTGGACCGAGGTGACCAGTCGCTCGGTCGCAGCCTGTTTCGCCACCGCTTGGCGGCGGTACCTTCTGGTGATGAGGACCCAGGCTGCGATAAACACAAGTCCGAGCAGAATGCGGGCCAGAGGTGTCTGCAGGATCAATCCCAGCGCAGACCAGGTGCCGAACTGCTCGAAGCGTTGTCGAAAGCTGGCCGACCAAATGCGCCAGCGCTCGGCCCAGGCTGCGGCCCAGCTGGCGTCGCGGCGATCGGGAAGTCCGCTGGAGGGGGTCGCCTCGACCAGGACCCATTGGCGGGACTGCCGGTCGTAGGCTTCGACCCAGGCATGACCGTCTTTGCGACGGGCAATCCACTCGCCTCCGGAGTGAGACTCGGAGGGGACATAACCGGTCACGTACCGCGCTGGCACTCCCCCCAGGCGCAGCAGCAAGGCTGCTCCCGTGGCAAAGTACTCACAATGCGCTGGAGGACGATCCAGCAGGAAGTGAACGATCGGATCCTGGTCCTTCACGGGTTCCAGCCCCACCTGATACTGATAGTTCTGATGAAAGTACTGTTCCACGGCCCGCATCCGCTCGCGATCGGTTGTCGCGTTTTTCAGAAGTTCCGTCGCCAGGTCACGAACCCGAGGGTCCAGCTTGGAGGGCACTTGCAGAACTGCCGAGTCCGGCTCGGGCTCAGGCTGCTCCACGATCCGGGAGGGCACAAAGGCCACGAGCTGCGACGGCATACTTTCTTCCACCAGCGTCAGATTTCGCCGATGATCGACACTCAATTGATTCACGGGAATCTGTAGCTCCGCTGTCTCCCAAGGCACATACGGAATCGGTTCGGCATGTGTGAGGTTCTGGACCTCGACGGTCGACCAATCGTTGGACGCTGCGGCATGCAGCGCGAACAAGGGGCGATTCGCCTCCCGGGGACCCGACTCACTCGGAACGCGGGATTCCAGCGGGTCCAGTTTCTGATGAAAACGCGACTGCGACCAGCCGTAGGCCACGTACTCGTCATAGCACCACCCGCGCAGGTAAGTCGGGTCGGGCGCGCTTTGGCGGACCTTCAGGACCAGTTCTTCGGGATTCTGAATCCGTCCGTTGGTGACCTGCTGAAGAAATGATCGATGAGAGGTCCGCGGGTCCTGCGTCTCTCCGTCCAGGGACTTCATGAGACGAATCAGCAGCATCTCCAGATCCCGCTCGTGGCGATGCCAAGCCTGCGCGGCGAGGACGGTTGGAATCGCAGCTGCGATCAGAGTGCCGACCATGATCGAGCGGCGCAAGCGACGCTTCTGGTCGACACGAATCCAGTCGCGGCTGGAGTGGGCAAACCAGCCGAGCCCGCCTACGAACAGCACCATACCGACCAACATGAGTTCGCGAGACACTGTGTGCAGGCGGATGTCTCCGGCGCACAGCACAGCGATAGAACCCATGGCGCCCACTGTGGCGGGGATTCGTTTCAGAGACCGGGCATCGTGCAGCGTGAGCAGCTGGACGGCGATCAACCAGCAGCCGATCTCATGCGCCAGTTCGGTGTTGATAAAAGGCGCGTCGGTCGAGTACTGAGTGGGAAAGAGCGCGAACTTCAGGGCAAATACGATCGCCAGGAACAATGCGTTCCACAGAGTCGGCAACCGCAGACTCCAGCCATTCCGGATGGTCCACAGCCTCGACACCGCCACGACAGCAAGCAGTCCCGGAACAACCCAGCTGTCCGATGGAAAGGCCAGCAGGACGCACTGAACCAGGATCAGGAAAACGGCAGCTCGCAGAGATCGATGCGGGACGCGAGCGCGGGCTGCTTCGAGGTTGCTCATAGCCACCGGACCTCTCCCGCGAGGATCAGGCGGGGATCGACCTGCACATTGCCGTCGTGTCCTTCGGGAAAGACGTCCGTCGGAGGCTGGGACCGGACCAGGATCACTCGGACCCCGATCCCAGCTTCGCGGAGTTCCTCGATACAGTCTTGCCGCCGCTCGTCCCAGTCGAGGGCGATCACCACGGCAGAAGCGATCGAGTCCAGAATCTCCCGTAGCGCTCCGGGCAGTACGAGAAAAGGATCGGTCGGGGTTCCCTGGACCGAGGCCAGAATCTCCAGGATGGTGTCGAACCGGGCTGCGGTCTGGCGACTGCGAAAGAGATAGACCTCGGGCCCGGCGGCGAAGAGATCGGTCACGATCTCGCGCGCGTGCATCGACTCACCGATCGCGGCAGCCAGTGCCACTGCGGCATCGATCTGCTGCCGGTAGTCCTCCGCAAGCTTCGAACGGTTCGACCATTTTGGGCGAGGCTGCCAGGTGTCGAGGATCACCGCGCTGCGAAAGCTGTATTCGTCCTGATACTCGCGCACCACGGGGCGCCCCAGGCGAGCCCAGGCCCGAAAGTCGAGACGCACGGCGGGCTCGCCCGCGACGTACTCGCGATTTCCGACGTACTCCGGGGACTCGCCTTTGGAGGCCAGCAGCGGAGCGGGGTGCATCGGACGCCCGCGTTGTCCTTGGGGCACCTCGAAGCCGTCAAGCGATTCATACGCGGGGATGACTGTCAACGGGGCGAGCGGCACCGACTTCCCGGCGAACCGCATCAGATTGAACGGGAATGTGCTGTGGACCAGTGCCGGTCCCAGCGGATGCAGTCCCCGCTCGGACGGAACCAGCTCGAACGGGATCTCGGCAATAGCTCCGGCCTTCAAGCTGGAGATCACTCGATCCGCATCCTGATGCCGGATCGACGAATCGATCTCAAAGAACCCCAGCATCAGATCGAACGCGGAGAAGTATCCCACGTTCTCGATCTCGACCCGCCCGGTCAGGGGCACTCCCACGGTGGCGCGCTGCGGCAGCTGGCACCGGACCTGCAGGCGTGGTCGCAGAAAGGTTCCGACGATCTCTGCGACTGCCGCCAGAAAAAACAGCGCACAGAAGATCTGGTAGATCGGGATCTCAACCGTGATCGACCCGACCGCAGCCACAAAGGTCAGGACGACGATGATGCGACCATACGGAGTCAGCTTGAACTTCGCCAGATAGCGAACGTAGCGAGCCAGCAGAAATCCCTTCCGGTGCATCACCGGAGTGTAGGGGCTGTTCTCGGGTGAGTCGAATTCGCTGCCAACGGATACAAAAAACGCCCCGGAATCCGATGACTCCGGGGCGTCGATTCACTGATCAATGATTTCGAGAATCACGGGGAGGCAGGTTTGCTGCTCTTGTCATCATCATTCAGGGCGATGACCCCGACTGTCAGACCACCGATCGCCAAACCGCCGATGACAAGCGTGGTCGTATCAATCCCGCCGTCCTGACCGCGGACGATCACTTCCGAAGCGTTCAGCTTGGTCTTGGCAGCGACCGGTGCGGACTCTTGATTCCACAGGCGAACCGGCATCTGAGTCTTGCCGAGTGTCAGGTCATAAGCGCCAGCCTTCAGGCCGGTCAGGCTGTACGATCCATCGGCCTTCGTCACGGTGCGACCGATGACTTTGCCATCTTTCGACAGTGCGACCATTGCTCCTTCGATCGCTTTACCATTGGCGTCAAGCAACTGGCCGGTCAATTGGCCACCCGACAGTACAGCATCGGTCCCTTGACGGACCTGCTGTGCGGCTGCAGGAGCGGCGCTGACGGGAAGTGCAGGAAGTAGAAGTGCAGCACCAGCTGCACACACCACCAAGCGGGCACACAGTGAATTTCTGAGCATTTTGGGAGACGTCCTTTCTCGACGGTGACTTGCTGGCACCTACCTGCGTTTTCGGCCTGATGGGATGGTACGGGTCAGCCAGAGTTGCCGTATCTCCCGACCTTTCGGGTTCGGAAAGGGAGTGAGGCACCAGCTCTTACCCAACCGGAAAAGTCGCGTGCCGTCCGCACGGTCGTCTAGGTCATGGAAGCAGGTCAGGGCAAGCCACCCAGTTGCCGGACCACTTCATACATCGCCGCATTCGCCGTGCTGGCGAGGTTCAGGCTGCGAACCTGTTCCCGCATCGGAAATCGGACGCAGGTCGCCAGGTGCTCGGTCCGGATACGTTCGGGCAGTCCTCGAGACTCACTCCCGAAGACCAGGACGTCGCCGTGGCGATACTGAACCTCCCACGGGGCGGCAGTCGCGTGCTTGGTGAAGAACCAGAACCGGTGTCCCTCCAGTTTGCGCTGCAGGGCGTTCCAGTCGTCCACGACTTCCCAATCGAGGTACTCCCAGTAATCCATTCCCGCTCGCTTGAGATACCGGTCCTCCAGCCGAAACCCGAGCGGGCGTACCAGCCACAGCTTGGCTCCCACAGCCACGCAGCTGCGACCGATATTCCCCGTATTCTGAGGAATCTCGGGCTCGTAGAGGACCACGTGCAGCAGCGGTTCAGAGGCAGACGCGCTCACGGATCAGGCGACCTCAAACAGGAACTCGACCTCGACAGCCGAGTTCAGGGGGAGGGCATTGACGCTCACCGAAGTTCGGGCATGTCGCCCTTTCTCGCCCAGCAGTTCGACGAGCAGATCGCTGGCTCCATTTCCGATCTTCGGCTGGTCCGTGAATCCGCTGACGCTCTGGACAAAGACACCGATCCGCACGACGCGCGACAACCTCGACAGGTCTCCTCCCAGTTCGGCCTTGAGAGCCGCCAGTCCGTTCAGGACACACTGCCGGGCCGCTGCCTGAGCCATGGGAATATCGACATCGATCGGAACCGTCCCGGCAGTAGTCAGCTTTCCATCGCGGAACGGAAGCTGGCCGGAGACCACGACCAGATTGCCGGTACGAACCGTGGGGACATAGGAAGCCACGGGCTTGGCGGGCTCGGGCAGGGTCAATCCGAGTTCGACAAGTTTCGCTTCAATCGACATGGCTCGGTCTCACCAGGCAGGCGACGAGGATGAGGCACCGGTCGCCGCTCTGGACTAGGCAGCGACCTTGTCGGCGGGCTCGGCTTTGACGACCTGTTTACCCGCCGGAGTCAGACGATACCGCAAACCGATCTGCCGGTCGATCAATTGAAACTTCAAGTAGCCTAAGGCGATCACTCGTCCGTGCAGCGTCGACATCCGCGCCGGGTCGACGCCTTCCAGCTGGGCGATCCGGGAGACCCAGCCGACGTTGCTGTCTTCGGCCTCTGCCTCTTTTCTCTCGCTGTCTGCCGCCGGGCTCTCGGCAGGGGCGACTGGCTCGACCACGACCGGAGGTGCCTCGGCAGCGGGATCCGCTGGTTCCTCAGCGGCAGCTGCGCCGCGTTTCTTCTTGCCGCCGAACCCTTTGGAAGGATTCGCGGCTTTGGTGGCGGCCTCAGCCGCAGCGACGACTTCCTCGGCCTGAGCATAAGCTGCGAGCAGCCGAACCCAGTCCGCGCGGTCTTCCTGACATGGAGCTTCAAAGTCCTGCATGCCGGGGCTATCGGCAGGGGGGCGTCCGACGCTTCGACAGGTTCCGAACAGGCCGCAGGGTCGCGAGACTTTCGGCAATCGATTTGTCGCGGAAGGTATTGGCTCAAGTGCTCAGCCAGGAGTGGAGTGAGGCGCTTCTGACCGGGCAACATCTCATCGAATGCCAGAGGTCGGCAGTGCCCCCGTAGTGGCTTTCGATCCTGGATTCGGAAGGGTCCTCTGGCGGGAGACAGGTCACCGACCTGCGATGTTGGTATGGATTAGTCCGCGTGACCTCGGGATTCCCGGAACGTCTTATCGGGAATTGGTTCGATCCGTTGATTCGTCCGTCACCGCGTGCCGATAGCGCCGATGACCGGACAAAGTGCCTGATCGAGTAGTGGCAGAAGTTGCCGCTCGGCACCGTACGATTCGGCAGGATGCCAGACTATGAGTCTCATTCATCGCCTCGGAGCGGGACTGCTGTTGTTGACCGGCGCCATGCCATGCTCGGCCCAGGACTGGGTCGGCGGAGGCTGTGCCGGATGTGGGATTGACGTACCCGCCATCGACAATGGGATGGGTCGCGATCACCGCTGGGGCCCTCGGATGCGGTATCGCTCAAGCACCCGGATCGCCGGACATATGGGGCAGCCCATGATGGGCCCGATGCCGGCGGTGGGACTTGGACAGCCTGGCTGCTGCGGACCGACCGGGATGCTGCCGATGTTCTCGCCGCTCATGGGGTGCTGCCCGCCGATCGACTGCGCTCCGCAGTGCGTGCCCGCTCCGATCATGAACTACGCTCCGGCTCCGATGATTGTGCCGCAGGTGGAAACCCAGATGCTTCCGCAGGCGGTCACCACCTACTGCGATGTTCCCAAGACCGTGATGCGGCGCGAGGCTGTGCAAGTCCAGGTGCCGACGACGTCCTATCGCCAGGTGACCGTCGATGAAGGCAGCTATCAGTGGGTCTCCAAGCTGGTGACCAAGAGTGTTCCGCAGACCGTGATGCAGACGCAGACCCAGTATCGCGACGTCCCCACCACCGTGACCGAGCGTGTGCCTCGCACGACCACTCAGTGGATTCCGAAGCAGGTTGTCAGGCAGGTCCCGCAAATGTCCACGGGTCAGTGCTACGGATCAACCGCCTCGAATCTCTACCCGACTGTGACTCCGACGGAAGTGACGCCGGTGCCGGAAGCCTACAACCCGACTCCGCTGAATCCCGTTCCGGAGCCAGTGGGAAGTTCGGCCACGGCCCCAGCCACTCCGCCGCAGACCAGCCAGATTCAGGAATGGCAGAAGGTTCGCCAGCGGCAGATCGAGCAGCAGAATTACGAATACCTGTCTGAGGATACGGGGCTGCGAGTGCCGAAGGCGGCTGGCCGGTTTTCGGCTGTCAAACGCTAGTTCGTGTCACGATTCGGCAGATCGAACTCACACGGCCTGCGGCACGATCAGCGCCACTTCCAGCACACGCTGGCGGCGGACCTTTCGAACCAAGGCTCGGACTCCGGCCTGATCGACGACTTCGCCGCCCGTCGGTGCATCGCCCAAGTGCCCGATCACCCACCCGCTGAGGTTGTGGATCTCGCCTTCGGGCAGGCACGATTCCAGGTCGATCCCGGTCAGCTCCCGGAGCTTTGGCAGCGAGATGCCGCCGCCGACGACCCAGCCCGCCCCGCTCTTGACGGCATGGACGGGCAGCAGATCGTACTCGTCCTGAATATCGCCAATCAGTTCCTCGATGATGTCTTCGAGGGTAATCATCCCCAGCACGATATCCTTGTCATCGACGATCAAGGCAATGTGTGTGTGCTCCTTCATCAGCTGTTCCAGGACCTGTGACAGGACCTGATGGTCGCGGATGCGGGGAATGTTTCGGACGATCCCGCGGATTGAGGGGTCGTCCGGATTGAGCTTCATGAAGGCGATGATGTCCTTAAAGGTCACATAGCCCATGATCTTCTGCGGATCACCGGGGACAGAGGTCACCGGGAACCGCGTGTGCATGTCGTGATGAGCTCGCACCAGGCAGTCGGCGATCGAGTCCTCCAGATTGAGCATGCTGATATCTTCAGCAGGCAGGATCACCTCTTCGATCGGACGGCTCGACAGACGGGCGGCGCCGAGAATGATGTTCTCCTCGCGAGCTCCAATCAGGCGCGAGGTTCGTGCCAGACTGGCGATGGCCCGCAGCTCCTGCAGTTCCAGGGCTTCGGTCCTGGCATCGGCATGCGGTGCGGGCTTCCAAAGCTTCTCCGACAGATCCATCAGCCCCGACGCCGAGGTCTCCAGCAGCCACACCGCCGGCCAGACACTGGTCGCAAAGACCCGCATCGGGGGCGAGAGCCGAAGAACGACCCATTCCTTGTTGCGAAGCGCGAAGAGCTTGGGAACCAGTTCCCCAATCACGATCGAGACCGCGGTGAGTGGGAACACGACCAGAGCATAGGCCAGAATGTTCGCCACCAGATAGCTCAGGCCCCAGCCCATCAAAGTGGGGCGAATGTGCTCTTCGGCACTGGACCCGCCAGCTGCTCCGGCGACCAGTCCGACCAGAGTGATCCCCAGCTGGACCACAGCCAGGCTCTTCTCGATATCCTCTTTCATCTGCAGGGCTGCTGCGGCGCCGGCCCGTCCGTTCTTGATCAACGTTTGCAGCCGCGAAATCGTGACGGAAGCGAGAGCGATCTCGTAAGCGGCAAAGACCGCATTGACGAAGATCATCACCAGGACGACAAGAAGTTCCATAGACTCCGCAGGGCCTCATCAGGAAAGCGGCGAGCCTGCCATACGCTCGCCGCCAAGTCGGTGCCAGACATGGGAGCACCGGCTCACCCACTTCAGGTGAGCCCATATCGTCGTGAAGTGGTCTTCGAAATACAAACGCAGGGGGAACTTCCTCGTTTTCGCTCTGGTGCGCGCTGGGCAAGTTCTCGGCCAGCAGAAGAATCGACCGCGTTGCCCCCGGGAGTGGCATGGGTACGCAAACAGGCAATGAAAAACCCCGGCAAGTGGCCTTGCCGGGGTTCTTGAATCTGATGCCGGGCGGAGTCGATTAGAACTCGCCGATCGGCTGTCCGTCGCTGATCGAGATCAATCGCTCCAGGGTGCTGTTCACAGCGTTGTCACCGAGGTAATCGATGTTCTCGCTGATGAACCGTACAGATCCGTCACCCATCAGGGCATGCGCCCCGCCGGTGTGGAAGCTGCTGAAGCCCTGGCGATTCGGAGTGGTCGTGCCGGTCAGGAACTCGGAGTTGATCGGGGCGGTCACCGTGGCTCCGAAGGCATAGACCAGACCCGCGTCGCCGCTGGCTTGAGTCACAACGTCCTGGGCACCACCGGTATTGTCACGGATGGCGTACATGACACCGGAGTAGGTCAGGGTCTGCTTGATTTTCCAGGCGCGTTCGGAGATCACCATGATGTTGCTGGTCCCGTCGACTTGATCACGGAAACCGACCTTGCTGTTGCGGAAGAAGGTTCCGTTGGCTCCGGTACTGGCATCGTTTGGATTTGAGCCCCGATTACGCATCACGCCGAAACCGGAGTTGTTGACAGCCACATACCCAGTCACGGGCAGCTGACGCTCGGTCGCCCCAGTCGACTCCTGAATTGCACGGGCATTGGCTGCAGGCTGGCTCGCATCATTCAGGGAAGGGCCTGTGTTCGATGGGCATGCGAAGGCTGCGACCGGAGTCTGAATCGCTGCCAGATTCGCAGCGATGCTGAGGTTCTGGGAAAACGTCACATTGCCCACCTGTAGCAGGTTGTACATCGGGGCGCCGTCGATGTACGGCAGAAGCGAAGATGTCCAGGAGTAATGCCCCTGCTGGGCAGCAACTGCGGTTCCCTGATCGATGTAACCGGGGGCAAGTTGATTGAATACGTCATGATAATTGTGCAGTGCCAACCCGATTTGTTTCAGGTTGTTCTTGCACTGAGATCGTCGGGCAGCTTCGCGGGCCTGCTGGACTGCGGGAAGAAGAAGGGCGATCAGAACTGCGATGATGGCGATGACCACGAGCAACTCGATCAACGTAAAACCACGGCGACGCAACATGAACACTCCTGATGGATGGACCCGACCTGAGGACCTTCGTCACTATGAACCACAAAATGGCACCATGTAGCCACGAAGGGTCAACAACAGTACCGCTCGATTCACCAAAAACAAATGAGAAATTCACGGAAAGTTTACGATTTCGCCAAAGTCCCTCACCGGAACAATTCTTACAACCAGGCTTTGCAGTGGCTCTGGCACAGCTCGGGGCTGACGAATCCCCGCGATTTCTCGCCCCCCGCTGTTGCCACAGCGCTGTGGGACAATTCTGACGAATTCTGCGACCCGAAAACTTCGAGATGACGCGGGACTACTCTCCCAGTTGAACCGGGACCATCTGTTTGACGACCAGTCGGTCGGCCTTCAGACGCGCGTCATATCGACGATCACCGATGAATCCCATCGGCTGTCCGACGACTCGATCCAGCCCGACACTGGCATCCGCCTGGAGGACTGCCAAGAGCCGTCCCGAGGGAGTTGTGATTCCGTACTGCCCACCAGGCAGCTGGCGAACGATGCCGGCACCGTTCAACTTCGGCGTGGCGGGTGCCTCTGAAACCTCGGGAGCGGGAGGAAATTGAGAACTGGGCACAGCCTCCGTGAGGATCGGTTCCCCCAGCGAGGCGACGTGGGTCGGGGCCGCCAGGTCTCCGGGATCCCCCAGATTCACGTCCATGGCCGTTTCAATCTGTGACAGATTCGACTGGGCTGCCAGTTCCTGGTCTCGGGCTGTCGTTTCTGCGGACAGTTGCAGCAGCCCCTGATACTCCGCATGCAGTTTGCGGCGGGGTTCGAGAGCGGTCACCCGCTGCTGGATCTGCGGAGCCAACTCGGGAGCTGTGGCTGCCAGGCCCTGATAAGAACGAACCAGTTCATCGATATCCCACTGAGTCGGGTCGAGTTCCATCATCTCTATATAATGGCGATCGATTTCGCGCAAGGCGGCTTTGGGGCTGGCGGAGTCGGTTTCGCGAACTTCTCGCTCGGCCACCTTCAATGAGGGGGCCGGTGTTTCGATTTCTGGAGAACCGGTCTCTTCCTCAGCGGGGCTCGTGTCTGCAGTCAACGGATTGGCGTAAGGATCATTGAGAGCTTCCTGGCGCAAGGTCGGATCGGCGGGCAGCAGAAAGTCCCCTTTGACCCAGCGAAATTCCCGCGCGGGCGGAGCGATCTTATAGAACTTCCGCGAACCCCGACCATCATCGAAACTCTCTTCGCCCAGGATCTGCACGGTGTCACCGGTTCGCAGCACGCGTTGGCGGACAGAGTGCTCGTTCCCCTGTTCACTGCCCACCCAGACGGGGGCACCGCTGGTGTCGCCATCCGGCAGTTCCACGGTTCCTGAGCCCGGTGCCGCGACCTGAACATGGTCGACCGAAATCCAGCTGAAGCTCCCCTCGGGCGGGCTGATCATCGACCAGCCACCGGGATCGTGGCGATGCACGACAACCTGGGTTCCCTTTTTGAGCTGTGAAGTCACGTAGTAGTTCTTGCCCTGTCCGCAGCGGACGGCGGCATTGTCGGTTCGGACGACAGCTTCGTAGGGGAACTGAGTGACTGCGGCCAACACGGGGGTGCAGACCAGCATACCGCAGAGCAAAGCGACAACCTGGCGAACCATGGTCGCCTCCGGAACAAGATGTGAGGGGGGAGTTTGTCGGACCGAATCGGTCCTGGAGCGCAGGTCGCGCTCTGTCAGGGGGATTCGGGTGATAGTGAAAATCTCGGGATTGGCTCAAGATCAAAGTGCGATTTGCCGAATGCGATGCGCTCCTTCCACCCCGGTGAAATTGCCCAGATTGCCAGGTCAGGGAGTCACTCTCGAAGTCCGGCAGGAATTGCCGACAACAGAACCGCTAAAACCGGAGTCTTCCGAACAACCGCTACAGTTTGACAAGTTACCCAACCGATACTTACGGCAAGGGCTATCCACATGCGCCCGCCTTTCGGGGCAGCGCTGGGGAGAATCTGGTGGGTGACAGCGACGTCACCCATCACGTCCCGGACGCATTCGGCCGACGCAAGTCGGCGACTCGATGGCAAGGACGCTCTGATGCGGTTCCCACATTGGATCAAAACAGTGGCCAGCGCTCTGCTGCTGACTGCTTCCGCCGGGCCAGCAATGGCTCAGGACGGGGGCCAGCTGCCGATGTTCCAGCCGGCCTACGGGACGAATGACCCGGGAGTGCTCTACCCGCAGGGAGTTCCCAGCGGTTATCAGCCCTATCCCGCCATTTCTCCGTACCAGATGGGGAACATCGGCTGGGACCAGACCTATCAGGATGGGAACGGTCTGTGGATGCGGCGGATGCTGTGGCAGGACCGCGAGTGGTTTGGGTCGCTGGATGTGACCTATAACCGAGTCCAAGGCCCAAGCGATGACCACCTCGGCTCCGACTACATTCCCTACGACCACGTCACGGGCGGGCCTCAAGGCGTCGTCATTCCAACATACAATCAAGGTGCGACACCTGGTACCGGAACCGGCAACAACCAAGGGGGGGGCGGCGGATCGACTTCACCCTTGAGCAGTGTCGTCATTGACCGGCGGGTGTGGCCATACCCTTGGCTGGAGCCAGCCAACGGGACCCCTGTCTCCGTAATCGCAAACCAGCTGTTCCCAATCCGCTCACTCGATGCCCTTGGCGATCTCGACAGTTACGGACTGCAAGGTCAATTCGGGTTCTTCAATGAGGATGGTTCGGGATGGTCAGCCGGTGGATTCTGGACCGGACCGGCGAAGAGTTCGTTCACCATGGGACAGGATTCGATCAACGGGATCGACATCACCCAGGAAATCATCCTGTCACTGGACGGGAGCTTGCTCTTCACCCGCAACGGTGCCATTCCACTCGATTGGGGATTCCAGCAGATTGCTGCAGGTGCCCAAAATCTGGGGACCGCAAAATATGACCTGCTGTTTCACTACGACGTGAAGACGCAGGTGCTGGGTGGCGACACCAACTACTATCTGGCTCCGATCGTCCAGCGTCAGGCATTCAAGCTGCGACCGCTGATCGGTGCCCGATACATGAACATCACAGAGCAGTTCAATTTCCGCGGGATCGACAGCGGTTTCGGCTACAGCTTGGACGACTCGGTTGTCACCGGGGGCGGACAAGGCGGAGGGGGCGGAGGTAACAACACCGCAGCTGCCACCTACCGTCCGGATGCCAACTCTATCCAGATCAACTACGACCTGTATGAAGCGACCCTGACCAATAATGTCCGTTCGAATCTGGCCGGTCCTCAGGTCGGCCTGCGATACGACTTCGGAGAGGGGGACGAGTTTAAGGTTTGGGGACAATCGGTTGTCGGTCTGATGGGCAACCGAGAAGATTACTCACAGCACGGCAATAACATCGGAGACCAGTCGGGCCTTCTGCTCTTCAGCAACGGGCTCGACATGCTCGCGGACGACGCCCGGTTCCGCAGCAAACGCAGTGTCAATCACGTTTCCCCATTGTTTGAGCAGACGTTCATGGCTGAGGCAGAGATCCTCGACATGATTCCCCTGGTTCGGAACCTGCCGCTCCTGGAGAACACCGTCCTCCGTTGCGGTTACACGATCACCTTCGTCGGGAATGTCGCCCGGGCCGGCGAATCGATCGACTGGAAGGGCTACCCACTCGAGCCCAGTATCCGGCCGAGCCGCGATGTGTGGTATACGTCCCGCTGGAACCTCGGTCTCGAAAAGCGGTTCTAGACCGTACTCGCAAAAAAACTCTACAGGGTCGCAGTCAATCTGCGACCCTGTGGGCGTTTCCAAGGACAAGGATTTCGGAGACTTGCGAGTCTCCCATCGCCGGAGCGCCTCATCTGTCCGATGAGGCGACTTTTTCCTTCGGAGCCGCGGGCGGGATCGTTTCATTACAGCGAGTTCAATCACTCTGTCGGTTCTGACGGTCACAGGGACTGCGAGGGAGTGTTGTCCTATCCCGACGTCATCGGTGGCGTTTGTTAAGGAATCCAACGCGATTCCGAACCGCGCTGGATTCGCCGCTGGGCGGATGATAGGGTGACACGGGAAGCTGGTGTTCAGACTTCCGCGGATCGTGCCCTGCAGCGTCCGAACTCGCGATGGCGATCAAGATTACGCTCGATTCATTTCTGGCTGTCTTGAAACGGAGCAACCTCCTGACCGAAGGGCAGGTGGCCTCCGCGCTGGAGAAATTCCGCGCCGCCAATCCGGCCGCCAGCGTCGAAGCCAAGCCGTTTGCGGAGTTTCTGGTCCGCCACAAGGTGCTGACGGTCTGGCAGGCCGAGAAGGTCTTGCAGGGCAAGCACAAAGGGTTCTTCCTCGGGCGATACCGCCTGTTGTCGCTGCTGGGAAAAGGGGGCATGAGCTCCGTTTACCTGGCGGAACACACGGTCATGAAGCGCCGCTGTGCCCTGAAGGTTTTGCCCGCCAAGCGGGTCAACGACGCCAGCTATCTGGGGCGGTTCCACCGCGAAGCCCAGGCGGTCGCAGCTCTCGATCACCCCAACATCGTCCGGGCTTACGATGTCGATATGACGCAGGATGCCGGGATCGATATCCACTTCCTGTCGATGGAGTTCGTGCAGGGGAAGAGCCTGCTGGAGCTGGTGCAGGAGAAAGGGCTGATCCCGATCGTCGATGCGGTCGAGTACATCCGCCAGTCGGCTCATGGGCTCGATCATGCTCACAAGGCGGGTCTTGTTCACCGCGATATCAAGCCCGGTAACCTGCTGCTGACCCCCGGCGGAGTCATCAAGATTCTCGACCTGGGGCTCGCTCGCTTCTTCAACGACGAGGAAGCCTCGCTCACCGTCGAGCACGATGAAAAAGTCCTCGGCACCGCCGACTACATCTCCCCTGAGCAGGCGATCGATAGCCACAAGGTCGACCACCGAACCGATATCTATAGTCTGGGCTGTACCCTGTACTTCTTGCTCACCGGGCATCCGCCGTTCAATTCCGGATCACTGGCCCAGAGGTTGATCGCTCATCAGACTAAGCCTGCGCCGCCGATCACGGCCGAGCGTCCGGATGTTCCCGCCTCGCTCATCGCCATCATGGAGAAGATGATGGCCAAAAAGGAACCGGATCGTTTCCAGACGGCTCAGGATGTCGCCGACGAGCTGGCCGCCTGGCTGAAGAGGTCCCCGGCAGAACTCGTTGCTGCAGCCCAGCCGGTTCGGGCGGCAACCGCGACAGCTGCTCCCGGAGAGGTTGCGAAAAGTCCGGTACCAGTCACAACCGACAGCGCCGTGAAATCCAGGGTCCGGATACCCGCGCCCAAAACAGGCTCGAGCGTTGTCCGGAGCAACACCGCCGCTCCCACATCGACCTCGACCAACGCACAGGCCTCCGACCCGTTTGGATTTCTGAACGATCTTTCCGTCGAACCCGCGCCGCCTTCCCCCAGCGATTCGAAGGCCGGTCACAGCTCATCCCGGAAGCTCAATCAAGCAGCCAAAGAGACCGCCAATCTCAGCTCCTCGCCCACCGAGGTGAGCAATCCGGCCGAGCCCCCTGCCGATGAACCGTCAGCCTGGGATCAGGCCTTCGATCCGAAACTACTAAACCTGGACGAGCCCGCACCGGAAGGCCCGCTTGATTTCGACCTGGGAGCTGCAGCCCCTGTCCCGGCGCCCAGTGACCCGGTCAAGCTGGAGAAGAAGAAACCAGCAAGTCGCATCGATTCGCTGACCAGCCTCAAGTCCAACAAGCGCTTGCAGTACGCTCTGCTGCTCGCAGCCGTCCCGATCCTGGGGACGGCATTCTGGGTCTTTCAGGGATACTTCACGCCCGCAGCTGTCGCAGTTCCCAACCCGGGTCAGGCTCCTCAGGCCCCCGTCGTTCCGGCGGCTCCCAAGAAACTGGCCACTCCCGAACTGGCTGTGATCGAAGTGGGACCCGAGGGCCATTTCGCGACGGTGAGCGAGGCGATCGACTACGTCCGCCAGAACTTTCAGCCCCTGACCGAGACCGACGCCCGGACGATTCAACTCAAAGGTGGCCTGACCTTCTCCGAGTCGGTGCGGATCATCAACGAGGATTCGACGTACTTCCCACGGAATGTCACGATCCGTTCGGAAGGATCCCCAGCCATCATTCAAGGGAACGGAAAGCAGCCCGCCCTGACGCTGAAGGATGTCGATACTCTCGTCTTCGACGGAGTCTCATTCGACAGCAATTCGGCTCCCGTCGCTGTCTATGTCGCGGGCCACTGCCCCGGTACCCGGCTGCAGAATCTCAAAGTGCAGAACTTCACCGAGACCGGAGTGTGGCTCGAAGACCTCAGTGGAGCCAACGGCCAGGAGTTCCTGTTGGATGGTCTGCGCATCACAGCCAATCTTCCCGCAGCTTCCGGAATCCGCTGTGTGGCTTCTCCCCGAGGCAATTCCAAGAGCGTGCAGCTCCGAAACTGCCGAGTCGTGGGCCCGCTCAAAGCCGGACTGGAAGTCGCAGGCTTCTTCTGGAAAGCGGTTGTCGCCGACTCGATCTTCGCACACTGTCAGTCCGGGGTGCGATTCGATGGTGGGTTGATCGACGATGTGGCGCTGACCAACTGTTCGTTCTTTAAGAACGCACAGGCCATTTCCTTTTCAAAGATCCCGGGCGAAGAGAGTAAGGACCTGCGGTTGCAGCAGCTGCTGTTCAGCGGAAGCCAGACCGGCGATGTCGTGCTGGAGAGTGGTGATCTGACGGGCCTCGCCGACAAGCTGCTGGGCGGACCCGACGGGCGGCGTCTGAATCGAACAGACCGCAAGGACCCCGACCCCAAAGAACTGGATGCGTTTGCCGGAGACGGGCAGCGGGGAGCGGCGTTTTCGTTTGTGTCGGCCGATCCCACGAACCCCGATTACTTGAAGGCCGGTCCCGATTTGAACGTGCCTGGTCCCGTACCGGGTGCCAAAGCCTACGTGGGTGCTGTCGCTCCCTGAGGTCGATAAAATATCGTCGCCTTTCGCTCCGCGAAAGAGCGCTCTTTCGTGGAGCGAAAGGCGACATTCTTCAATTCCCCGCCTCATGCAGGTGCCGCACGAAGAACTCGCGCAGCCGCCTTTGTCCGTAGGCCCCACCGTTGCTGTGTCCCAGTCCGGGGATGACCAGCATGTCAAAGTCCTTGTCGTGCCTGATCAGGGCGTCCACCAGCCGCAGCGTCGACTCGGGAGGCACGTTGTTATCCATCTCGCCGACCATCAGGAACAGATTTCCCTGCAGTCGATGGGCCTGGTCGATGTTCGACGACTCCGCGTAATGCGGCCCCACGGGGTAGCCCATCCACTGCTCGTTCCAGCTGGCCTTGTCCATCCGGTTGTCGTGACAGCCGCACGACGACACTGCCGCCATGTAGAACTCCGGATGGAACAGCAGGGCCGCAGTCGATTCCTGGCCCCCCGCTGACGTGCCATAGATCCCGACGCGCGTCGTGTCGTACTGCGGGTACTTCGCTCCCACCGCTTGATGCCACAGGATGCGATCGGGCAGCCCGGCATCTTTGAGGTTCTTCCAGCAGACATCGTGAAACGCCTTGGAGCGATTGGCTGTCCCCATCCCGTCAATCTGCACGACCCAGAACCCCAGATCGGTCAGCGGATTGCGGCGACCGGGGCTGAATGACTTGGGTACAAACGAATCGTGCGGCCCGGCGTAGATATCCTCCAGGACCGGGAATGATCGCCCGGCATCGAACTGCCGGGGCTTGAAGATGATCCCCCAGATGTCGGTCTGGCCATCGCGCCCCTTGGCGGTGAAGACTTCGGGAGGAACCCAACCGGCATCCAGCAGCTCATGGATATCCGCTGTCTCCAAGGTCGCGATTCGCTGACCATCACTCGTACGTCGCAGCTCATGGACCGGGGCGGAGTCAACGCGCGACCAGGTGTCGATTAGAAACCGTCGATCCGGTGAGTACTGCACCGTGTGGGTCCCGTTCCCCTCCGTGAGCTGGGTCAGCCCCGTGCCGTCGAAGTTCACGCGGCAGTGATGGATGAAGTACGGGTCCTCCCCCGCCACGCGTCCGCTGGCCCGGAACCAGACCTGCCGTTGCTCGTCATCGATCCGGTCGATGCCGCGGACCACATACTCCCCGGATGTGATCTGGCTCTTGAGTTCACCCGTCGTGGCATCGTGTAGCTCCAGGTGCCTCCACCCGCTGCGTTCGGTCGCGTACACGATCTCGTTCGAGTGATCGAGCCAGGAGATCAGCGGCATCTCGCGGCCCTCGGTGTGGGCTGTCCAGAGGAACGTGTCGGTCTGCTCGTCAATCAACGACCGGGCCTCGCCGGTGTGGCTGTCGATCTGAATCAGTCGGAACCGCTGGTGCCCGCGATCGATCTTTTCGTAGGTGAAGAACCTGCCATCGGCTGACCAGCGGAACCGAGGCTCGCCGAAGTCGACGCGCTCGACGGCGGGCTTCGACTGTTTGCGAGTGCTGACTTCGAACAGGTTGACCTCGTGAGCCGGGAACTTGTCGCCGGGCAGAGGGTAGTACTGCGAATGCAGTTTGGCGGGCCCCCCTTCGTGGGGGGAGGACTCGACAAAGTGGACCTGAGTCTGTGCTCCCGGGGATACGCGGCACGCAGACAGGCGCTGCGAATCGGGCGACCAGGAGATCGAGCCTGGATCGTAGGAGTCTTCGGGGCTGCCGTCTGTCGTCAGCGGGATGGCGTCTCCCTCACGCGGCTGCAGCCAGAGATTTTGATCCTTTGTAACGGCCCGCCATAGGCCATCGGGAGACTGCGCGTGGTCGCGTGGTCGGTTGGGCACAGCATCGCGTGGTTCCGAATCGGCCGGGCCGGTGATCTCGACATATCCGCCGATCTCCTGCGCCTGATAGCGTCCCAAGGCGGTTCCCGCTGCATCGGAAACGCTCCACACATGACCCGCGAAGGTGTGCTGTTCACGAATTTGACCGGCACCCAGTTTGCCGTAGCTGATGGCCTCTCCGTCGGCGTTCAGCCAGAACAGCTCGACCTCTCCGGCGGTCTTGTTCTCGAACGTGACGTTGGTCTCTGGTCCATTGTTCGCACTGCGGCGCGGGACCCGGCGTTTGAGGCCCGTGTGGCCCTGCTGTTGCTGCAATGACTCGATGTCGCTGATCGGTTGTTTTTCGCCAGTCTCAGCATCGACGCGAAAGTACTCGGACTTCCCACCGGGCAGCGAGTTGCGATACCAGAACGAATTCCCCGACTCGTCCCAATTCGGAGCCAGCTGGAGCTTGTAGGCCTTGGCCCCGCGCCACGGATTGGCGATCGGGCTGGCGATTCGCTGACGATCCTCGGGAGACAAGACGAAACGTGGAAGAGACTCGGCAAACGCCAGCCCGGCGACCGCGTTCAGTGACAACACCCACAGGAACAATCTCAGCATGTCTCAGTTCTCGACGTCCTGATGGGGGCTGACTCTGCGAGAAAGCCTAGACGCCGGAATTCTCACGAATTCCATACTGCTCCACCAGCCTTGGCACGTCGGGCAAGCAGGACAACTTACGACTGCGCTGCCGTGTTACTTCGATGGAGCGGTTGCCGCCGTGGCGTAGGGCAGTACGGGGACTCCTGCCAGCTGAGGAGCGGGCGGAACTTCTGTGGCGGGTGGGACTGTGAGCTGGGCACACTTCGCCTGACAGCTCGGGCACAGGTCCTCGACCACCCACTTGTAGCCGGGGACAGTTTTGGTCACCGTCTTCTTCATCAATTTCTTTTTCGTATAGACGGTCCCGCAGGGAGCGGGAGTCCAATGCGTCCACCGGAAGAGCTTGGGGACGCTGCACGGATCGGTGGGCTTCGTGCTGGCGCGGATCTCTTCGCAATGGTCGTGACTGGGGCAGCTCGGATCGGGAGCACAGAACTCTTCGTGCTTGATCCCCCAGACAACGACCTGGACCTTCTTCTCCTCGCAGACGAGTCGGCAGACCGTCTCGCAGTTGTTGCTGCAAGCACAGCTGCGGCAACGCAACAGCCCCTCACCGAAGCAGACACGGGACAGCTGCCCGGATAGTACGGACGCTGCGAGGCTGGTCAGGATTGTGCGGCGGGTGAGCATAATGAGAGGAGAGAGGTTAGAGGTTAGAGAAGGAGGAAGGAGAAGTGAGACAATTTCTTGCTGGCTCCCCTCTCCCCTGGGGAGAGGGGCTGGGGGTGAGGGTTCGTGACCGAAGCTGATACTGGTATCAGGACGGCAGAATTCTTACGAATTCTGCTACGTCGCTTTAGCTGCTTGTCTCTCACCTCTAACCCCTCACCTCTTACCTGGCTTCACCAGTTGAAGTCCATACGTGTGGCCAGCAGGTTCGACTGGGTCGACCCGAACACGGTGTCGTTGCTCGTGATCGGATGAATCCAGTCGAACATCACTCGGACTCGGTCGGACCAGTACCAGTTCATGCCGACCGTCAGATCGTTGTAGGTCCCCGCGCCGACCGAGTTCATGTTCAGGTACGACCAGCGGGTCTTCGCTTCCCAGGCCCCCAGGCTGAACCCAGCTGGGGTTCCGAAGAAGTTGCTGAACGGAGCGTTGCGTCCAAACTGGGCTCCGTGCTGGCCGAACCGCTCGTAGATCCGGTGCTCGCCCGTCAGGAAGTAGCTCAAGTGAGCATACCCCCCGTGCAGCCATTCCGAGTCCCCGCTGAGCATGTGGACGTGAGTCAGGTACGCTTCGCTCTGCAGCGTGACAGGGCCCATGACACTGGCAAACTCCAAGTTCCCGATCGTGTTGTTGTCGGAGTCGAGAACCCCCGAATCAATCAGCCGTGGCCCCAGGTTCACTTGCGGCCGGGCTCGAAAGCGAGTGAGGCTGTCGTGATCCTGAGTGTGCATCACTCCGATACCGGTGTGGATCGCATACCGCCCGCCGGAAGGCTCATCGTAGTACGGAACCCAGTTCAGTCGACCACTGATCCGCAGGCCCTGATTGCTGTCCTGCCGGTCTTTCTGGGTATCGGTGATGTTGTCGAAAAAGACCCCCGTCACCCACGACAGGCTTTGATCGTCGGTGCAGTTGTAGCTGGCGATTCCGACTTCGCGGTCCGCACAGAAGATCCCCTGCGTCGGGATCGAGCGCTCTAGAAAGATGTTGTTCGTATCGTTGGTCACCTGCTCCAGACCGAACGGAACGAAGAAGTTACCCACCCGGACCCGCCCCAGCCACGGCAGCTCGTTGACCGAGATATACGCATCTTTCACGTCCGGCGAGAGCCCCGTCCCCGCAGGAATGTCCGCCGAGGAGCCCGGCTCCAGTGTCATCTGCAGCCGGAAATCAAACACTCCGTACCCGGTCCCGTCGGCGACTAGCCGCAGCCGCCGATACGCAAAGTAGTCTTTGGCTCCCACGATCGCATCATCGGCTGTCGCCCAGTTGATATAGTCGAGCTGGACATGGCCACCGAGCTTGACGGTCCACTTGTCGGTCGACAGGTCGAGCCAGTCGGCCTCGGCCTCTTTCTTTTTCCTCTCTTCGTCGGCCTTCTTGGTTTCCGATTCGAAGCGCTTCTTTTCGGCCTTCTCGAGTGTATCAAGACGCGACCGCAGGGCCTGGAGTTCTGCGACGGGATCCTGCGGCTGTGCGAGTTCGGGCTCAGCGGGAGCGACAGCGAATTCTACAGCTGCGGTCAGATCAATGAGCGGCTCGGGCTCATCACTGAATAAAGAGCCATCCGCTCCGTGAGCGAAAGAGCCAATCCCCATCACGAGAGCTGTGAGGGCGGATAAATACCGTCTGGGCTTGAGCGTCATGCCCCAGCCTCCGTACCTGGGTGGACTTGGCGAGCAGTTGCGGCAGCGATCCATCGCGCCACAGTTTGCCTCCGGTTGTCCGGTCAGCAGGAACGACTGTTGTTCTTAGTATCGACCGTTGCGAGCGGAATGTTCGCCGTGTTGCTTCGAACCCCAACAAAGCCGCTGACCGTCAAAGTTTACCATGGGGCGAGTTTGCCGAGATCGAGAGGCTTTTCTGCGGGGACATGCCCCACCAATCAACGGATGCCTCCGCGATCTCTCTCGAATAGAGAGAGCGAGTGAAAATGCAGTCGGGGACCGTTAAACTCCCTACATATGAGCGACTCATTGACATCCCTGCCTCCCGAGCCTTTGCAGGAAGAATTCTTCCTGACCGATGCAGCTCGGCTGCGTCGGTGGTTGCCGTGGATGCATTTGGGCTCGACGTTGCGGATGGCGTTCGACCCGCGGAAGCTGATCCTGGCGATGGTCGCACTGGGGCTGTTGTCGGTACCCACGGTGATTCGCTCGGTCATTCGAGGCCGAGCCGAACGAACTGCAGTTGAACCGGCACAGAACGAGAGCGGCGAGTCGAACTCGTTTCGAGTTCTGGAGTCGGCGCGAGCTGTGTCCCCCTCCCCGCGCTACCCGTGGAAGACCGAATATCTGTTTCAGGACGAGGGCCAGGCGATGCCGGACTCGAAACAGATCCTGAGCGAGCCCGGTCGGACTCTCCTGGGGGCGGTCACACAGGGCCCGCAGATTCTGACTCCGATCGCGCAAGTCTTGGCCCACGGACAAAAGCTGATCAATTCCCGATTCCGCTGGGGGGCGACATCGATTCAGTGTGCGGAGCTGTTGTGGTTCTGGGCCGTCTGGTCGATCTTTGGCACACTGATCTGCCGGTTGACGGTTCTCGATTTCATGGGTCGCGATGTCGGTTGGGGCGAGGCCTGGAAGTATTGCCGCAGCCGCGTTCTCTCTGCGTTCGCATCCCCCCTGCTGCCGATGATCGGAGTGGCCGGGTTCTGGCTACCGTGCGTCATCGGTGGCTGGATCACGCGGATCCCGACAGCTGGTCCGCCTGTGGTGGCGTTTGGGTGGTTGCTGCTGTGGGCCTGCGGCGCGGCGCTCGCTCTGCTGTTGATGGGCCTGACGCTGTGCTGGCCCATGATGATCGCCACGGTCGGAGTCGAAGGGACGGACGCCTTTGATGGACTCAGCCGGTCCTACAATTATCTGTTCTCGAGGCCGTGGTATGTGCTTTGGATGACAATGATCATGCTGGGGATCGGTGGTTGTGCGCTATTCGGCGTGCGCTGGCTCGTGGGTCAGGCTGAATCGCTGGCGATGGTTTCGCTGGCGTCAGGAGCACCGGATCGGGCACTCGAACAGTTCCGGGATTTTGATTCCACGACGACAGCGACCGGCTACATGCTCCGGGGCAGCCACTCGTTCTTGAGACTCGGGATTCACGCCTTCGCCCACAGCTACTTCTGGGTGGCTGTCTCCGTGATCTTTCTGCTGCTTCGCAAGAGCGTCGATTCGACGCCGCTCGATCATTTGAGTGAAGATCGTCAGCGCAAGCCAGGTGAACTGCCGCTGGCCGGAATGGCCGCCTCGACCCGCCGTGAGCAGGCTGCGGCGAGCGCGCTGCAGACTCCCACAGGAGTGTAATCCTGGACCTGCAGGACCTGATCGCTGCTGTCGCCACCCCGGCGGGCCCGTCAGCTCGCAGCGTGATCCGGCTCAGTGGCGAGAGTGTGATCGCGACACTGCGACCGCGATTTCAGACCGAAGTGGCCGCCTGGGACCAGTCCAAGTCCAGTCGGTGCTATCCAGGGCTCTACCAGATCGAAGGCTGGCGCTCCCCGGTCCCGATCGATCTGTGGCTGTGGCCCACGCAGCGCAGTTACACCGGGCAACCCTCCGCTGAGCTGCATCTGGTGGGATCACCGCCGATCGTCGATGCACTGCTCGAACAGCTTTATCGCGACGGAGCTCGACCGGCCCGCGCGGGTGAGTTCACGCTGCGGGCCTTTCTGGCGGGGCGGGTCGATCTGGTGCAGGCCGAAGCTGTCCTGGGAGTCATCGACGCCACGGATGACGCCCAGCTGCGGACGGCCTTGTCCCAACTGGCAGGAGGTCTTTCGAAACGGATCGCGGAGGTCCGTGAGTCGCTGCTGCTCGATCTGGCTGACCTGGAAGCGGGGCTCGACTTTGTCGAGGAAGACATTGAGTTCGTCCATCGTGAGCAGATGCAGGCACGAATCGGTCAGGCTTTGGAACTCGTGACTGGGCTGCTGAAGCAAAGCGATGCCCGGATGGTCAGTGGTACTCGTCCTCAAGTGGTGCTGGCCGGACTTCCCAATGCGGGCAAGAGCACGCTGTTCAATCGCCTTGTCGGTGGGCAGCGGGCCATCGTTTCGGAGCAGGCCGGAACGACACGTGACTATCTGAGTGCAGAGGTCGAGTGGGATGGTGTCCCCTTGGAGCTGATCGACACGGCGGGTGCGGACCGGAAAGCCCGGGGAGTGGCCGAGCAGGCCGAAGTGATGCGGGCCGGGGTTCTGCAGCGGGCCGACTGGGTGATCTGGTGTACCTCGGTGGCGAACGATGCCGAGGAGCAGGCCAGGGATGCCGAACTCCGCCAGGAGACTCTCAGCACAGGTGCCAATGTCCTCGAGATCTGGACTCAATCGGACCGCGGCATTCCCTCGATGAGTGGATTGGGTCGGGAGGGCGAGGCTCCCGCCGAGCCGCGGGGCACGGGTCAGGCTGTTCTCGCCATCTCAGCCCGAACGGGAGCAGGGATTGAATCCCTGAAAGACCTGGTCCGCTCACACCTCTCCCGCCGCGCCGCCCATCACGGGGAGTGGCTCGCCACCACCGCTGCCCGCTCCCGCGACAGCCTGGAGCGCTGCGTGGCTGGCCTTCAGTCAGCGCTGGCAGCCTGCGAGGCACGCGTCGGCGATGAGCTGCTGTCATTGGAGCTGCGCGGAGCGCTGGAGGCCCTCGGAGAAATCTGCGGCCAGGTCCAGACCGATGATGTCCTGGACCGGATCTTCAGCCGATTCTGTATCGGAAAGTGAGCGGCCTGCGGGCTGTACATATTTCCTATTCGTTACATTTTTCTCACGCTACCTGCTGGCTGCAAACATTCCGGTCGCTCGAAAACTCCTGGCGAACTTGGAGATCAAGATTTGACTTTGGCCTCACCGTGTTTGCCGATCCCCGCTGCATCGAAGGTCGATGGATGAAGCGCAGGAGTGTCGGCCTGCGGTCCACGGAAGTGGAGGATTGTGAAAGATTCTGACCTGGAGTGCTTGATTTCTGTCACAACGGTGATAGAAATTGGGTGGGATGGCGGGACTCGCGGAACCGGAGAAACCTCTAATGTTGCTCGACCAACGACGTGGCAGCATTCGGGAATTCGTCGAAACCAAGGGTTTTGTCAGCCTTCAGGAGATTGCAGAGTCGGTCGGAGTCAGCGAAAGCACAGTGCGGCGGGATCTGGAGTATCTTGACCGAACTGGACAGATTCGGCGGACTCGCGGTGGAGCTGCGGGAGTCGGCGAGTCACTGCCGGCCTTTGACGATCGCCAGAATCAGGCACTGACGGAGAAACAGCGCGTCGGCCGCAAGGTCGGTGAACTGATTCAGGCGGGCGAGACGATCCTTCTGGACGGGGGCACGACGACACTTCACGTGGCGAAACATCTGGCTGGCAAAGGAGTTCAGGTCGTTACCAACTCGGTACCGATCGTGAATCACCTGATGTCGATGCCGGGTGTGGAGCTGGTGGTACTGGGGGGCTACCTCTACCCGCGAACCGGGGTCGTACTCGGTCCGCTGACGGTGGAAGCACTCCGGTCACTCAAGGTGCGGCGGCTGATCATTGGCGTCGGGGGGATCACGGAAGAGGGGCTGTTCAATCAGAACTCGCTCCTGGTCGAGACCCAGAAGCAGATGCTGGATGCCGCCGACGAGGTGAT
Source organism: Planctomycetaceae bacterium (assembly GCA_044337025.1). GTDB lineage: Bacteria > Planctomycetota > Planctomycetia > Planctomycetales > Planctomycetaceae > TH-plancto1. The sequence continues at coordinate 145,605 of JBIIOI010000004.1, read as the reverse complement.
CCTGGCCACCGACAGCAGCAAGTTCGGACACTCGGAACTGGTGCCGCTCTGTCCGCTGAGCCGCGTTCACAAGCTGGTGGTCGACAGTGGACTGTCGGACCGCTGGCGAGATGTCGTGCGGAAGCACGGGATCGAACTGGTGATCGCAGAATAGTGGTCAGTTATCAGTTTTCAGTAGTCAGTCAGAGAACTGAGTGCTGAAAACTGATAACTGTGAACTGACAACTGAGAACTTCACATGTCCATCGCACGTTCTGATGTCGAACGGATCGTTCGCGAAGTCTTGATGGGTCAGATCGGCGGGGCTCCGGCTCCGTCGACGAAGCCCAATCCGCTCGTCGTGAACATCTCGGCCCGCCATGCTCACTTGACCCAGGAGCACGTGGAAGTGCTCTTCGGCAAAGGGCACCAGCTCAAGGTCAAGAAGTGGCTGTACCAGGAAGGGTACTTTGCTGCGGAGGAGACGATTGCCATCGTTGGTCCTCGGCGGCGGATGCTGCCCGAGGTGCGAGTCCTCGGTCCCTGTCGTGGTGATTCACAGGTGGAGCTGGCGTTCACCGACTCCATCTCGCTCGGGCTCGACCTGCCCGTACGGATCAGTGGAGACGTGAAGGGCACTCCGGGAGCCTTGCTGGTCGGACCCGCCGGGAGCTTGGAACTGCAGCAGGGCATGATCCGCGCGATGCGGCACGTTCACATGAACCCGACCGAGATGGCCTACTACGGCGTCAAGAGCGGCGACCAGATGCACCTGCGAGTCGAGTCTCCCGGCTGCACCACGGTTCTGGAGAACCTCCTGGTCCGTGGCGGCGACGACAAGATCAAGCTGGAAGTCCACCTCGACACGGACGAAGGGAACGCCGTGAACCTGGAGAACGCGACGAAAGTCGAACTGATCAAAGCCATCCCGTGTGCCTGCCACAAGCACTAAAACACAAACAAGCAACCACGAAGAACAGGGAACACTAATCTCCACTGATAAACACTAATCCAGAGAAGATTAGTGACGATTAGTGTGAATTGGTGTTCCGGAACTCTTCGACTCAACTCACCCCCCAACCTCCTGGAGTTTTGCCAATGGCCAAAATGGAAGCCCTGGGCATGATCGAGACCAAAGGTCTCATCGCCCTCATCGAAGCGTCGGACGCAGCTCTCAAGGCTGCGAACGTCCAAATGCTCAGCTGGGACAAGATCGGCAGCGGTCTGGTCACCGGCTTCTTCGTTGGAGACGTCGCGGCAGTCAAGGCTGCTGTCGATGCCGGTGCCAGCGCCGCTGGTAAGGTCGGCGACGTCGTCAGCGTGCAGGTCATTCCTCGCCCGCATGACGAACTGGCTTCGGTCATTCCGAAGTCCAAGGTCGCTGCTCCCGCGAAGTAACCACCCAACGGAAGGCCGAGAGCCTGGGGCCTAGTGCCTGAGGCCAGACGCCTGACTCCTCCTTCAACTCAAAGCTGCTGGCCACGTGCCATCAGCCATTCGCCAAAGGCCAACCCATGAACGAAGCCATCGGTCTCGTTGAAACCAAGGGCATGATCGCGCAGATCGAAGCTGCCGATGCCATGCTCAAAGCTGCCAACGTCACTCTCGTCAAGCAGATTCCCATCGGCGGAGCGTACATCACCACCGTCATCAAGGGTGACGTCGGTTCCGTCCGCGCCGCTGTGGATGCCGGAGCCGCTGCCGCCAGCCGCGTGGGCGAACTGATCTCGTCCCACGTGATCCCCCGCCCCGAAGCTGGCCTGATGAAGAACTTCATCTAGTGAAGTTTTCAGTCCTCAGTTGTCAGTATTCAGTCTGAGGGGTGAGTGAATGCAAGACTTTCGCTCACTTCAGGTCTGGAAGAAGTCACACGCCCTGACACTCGCGATTTATCGTACAACAGCTGCGTTTCCACGCGACGAGTTGTATGGACTGGTGAGTCAGATTCGACGAAGCAGTTCGTCGGTTCCGACGAACATCGCCGAGGGGTGTGGTCACTCATCTGGCAACTTTGGTCGCTTCTTGCAGATCGCCGCAGGCTCCGCCTCCGAAACAGAGTACCATTTGATTCTCGCCACTGATCTGGGTTACCTCTCGGTGGATGAAAGTCAGAGTCTGATTCAGGATGTCCACGAGATCAAGCGGATGCTTTCGGCACTCATGCAACGCGTTCAGAAAACAAAGACTGACGACTGAAAACTGACCACTGAGAACTTCCATGTTCGTTCTTGTTGCCAACCTCGGCTCCACCAGCTTCAAGTACCGACTCTACGACATGACCGACGAGAGCCAACTGGCTCGCGGCGGCATCGAGCGGATCGGGCAGGATGCTGAGGGAACCTGCTTTGTCGAGATCGCCGGAAAGCGGGAGCAAGTCTCCCGCCGGATCGCTGATCACGCCGAAGCAGTCCGGATCTGCCTCGAACAGCTGACCCACCCCCAGACCGGCTGCATCCAGTCGGTGGAAGAGGTGTCGGCCATCGGGTTCAAGGCGGTCTTCGCGGGCAAGCTGAGCGGAGTGCGGATCGTCAACGACGAACTGCTGGATGCGATGGAGGCCCTGGCCGATGTCGCCCCAGCTCACAACCCGCCGTATGCCCGGGCGATGCGCCAACTACGCGCCGCCTTTCCAAAGATGCCACTGGTGGCGGCCCTGGAAACAGGGTTCCACGAGACGGTGCCTGCGGAATACCGGACCTACGCCGTGCCGTACGAGTGGACGGAACTCGGGATTCTCCGCTGGGGATATCACGGGGCCAGCCACCGCTACATCGGCACGCGGATGGGACAGATTCTGGGACGCAGCGACCTAAAGGTGATCTCGTGTCACCTCGGGGGCAGCAACTCGATCTGTGCCATGGTGGGAGGAGTCTCGCAGTCTGCCTCGATGGGGATGACGCCGCAGACCGGGTTGCCTCACAACAACCGCGTCGGCGACTTCGACCCGTATGCAATCCCGGTCATCATGCGTGCGACCGGCAAGACCTTTCCGCAGGTTCTGGAAGACCTCTCCTCCAAGGGGGGACTCCTGGGAATCAGCGGCCTGTCCGCCGACTGCCGCGACCTGGAAGAAGCCGCTGCCCAGGGACACGAACGAGCCGCCTTGGCGATGAACGTCTTCGCAGCCAGCATCCGCCAGTACATCGGGGCCTACCTGACGGTGCTGAACGGAGCCGATGCGATCGTCTTCACCGGCGGGATTGGAGAGAACAGCCGCTGGGTGCGAACCCACGCGACGAAGAATCTCGACTTCGCCGGGATCAAACTCGATGAAGCCCTGAACCAGTCCGCAAAGGGCGAGGCCTGTATGAGCACGGCGGACAGCCGGACTCAGATCTGGACCTTGCCGACGAATGAGGAGATCGTAGTGGCGCGGCAGTCAGTGGAGGCGGTCAAGGGCCGGTGAGCGGAGTTCTCAGAAAGATAACCACGGAGAACACGGAGGCACGGAGATGAAAGAACTTCTGATCCATGCCGACATTTCTTCGCGGGTGATTGGAGCTGTGATTGAAGTTCACCGTGAGTTAGGCCCAGGCCTTCTGGAAAGTGCCTACGAGGAGTGCCTCTGCTACGAACTGAGCCAAGTAGGGTTGCCCTTCGAACGACAACTGACACTGCCCGTCCAGTACAAGCGAATCCGGCTCGACTGTGGCTACCGCGCCGATCTGGTCGTGCAAGGAGCTGTACTTGTCGAACTCAAAGCCGTCTCAGCCATCACCGAAGTTCACGAAGCTCAGCTGATGACCTACCTTCGCATCAGTGGAATTCGAGTCGGTCTTCTCATCAACTTCAATGCGGCGACTCTCAAAGAAGGAATCGTCAGACGCGTCATCTGACTTTTCTTCTCCGTGCCTCCGTGCTCTCCGTGGTTTATCTCCGATGTTCTTAGCGAGAATCACCGGCAGCGTTGTCGCCTCGACCAAGGTCGACTCCATGATCGGCCAAAAGCTGGTCATCGTCGAGCCGCTCCGCGTCAACGAGAAGACCAAGGGCGACCTGGTCGGCACCGGTCGATCGTTCATCAGCGTCGACGTCGTCGGAGCCGGTGAGGGCGAAGTGGTGCTGATCGTGCAAGGCTCCAGTGCCCGCTTCACGGATGAGACCAAGAAGCTGCCAGTCGACTGCACGATCATCGGGATTGTTGACACGGTCACGGTCGGGGATAAGACGATTTTCAAGAACAACGAGTGAACGAAGACCGACCAGAGAGAAGAGACGAGAGCCAGAAGTTAGCCGTCGAGCTTGCTCGACGTGCCCCCGCGAGTGAGGAAAGGAGTGGTGAACATGGATGATCGCTGGAACACCACCTCTGTCGCCGAGACGCACGGAGATCAGATCCGTGGACAAGTCCGCATCCTGACCATCATCCTGATCGCGCTCGTCATGGGACAGGTGATATTTGCGGGCGTGGTCCTCTTCGCGATGAACGCCTGGAACCAGCCTTCCTCGGGCATCATGATGAGCGGCATCGGAGCTCTCTTTGCGGTCCAGATGTTTGCGATGGCTGTCTTCGTCCCATCGATGGCCCAGAAGGCCGGACTGAAGAAGGCGGACGGCTCGCCTGAATCAATCATCTCGATTTTTCTGCCGAAGACGATCATCGCCGCCGCCTTGCTCGAAGGCAGCGGGTTCCTGAACCTGGTCGCCTTCCTGCTCGAACACAACAAGTGGTCCCTGATCCCGGTCGGGCTGGGGATCGTCTTCACCCTCTCGATGATTCCGAGTGAGATGAAGATCGCCAACTGGGCCGATGAGATCCGCCGCACTCCGTCTGCGGAGTGACTGGAAACAAGCCCAGGGGTTGCAACCCCTGGGCGTTCTCGAATGACACAAACCTCGTCAAACAGAACGACACAACCATGCAAGCCAACGAAACAGCCATCCGCAGCGTCGTCGAACAGGTCCTGGCCCAGCTCGGCAAGCGGCCCGCTCCCGCAGCTGCTCCTCGGCCATCCAACCCCAACGGCATTCCCGTGGTGTCGGCGGGCAGTGCTCCTCGCTCTTCGGGCGGTGGGAACGGGGGCGTCTTCCAGACCGTCGACGAAGCTGTCGCCGCTGCGACCGAAGCCTTCGCTCAGCTGAGCAAGAAGGGGATGGCTGCCCGGACCGAGGTCTGCCGCATCGTCAAGACGATGTGCGAGCAGCAGGCCGACGAACTGGGCCGGGCTGAGTTCGAAGAGACCAAGATCGGTCGCCTCGATCACAAGATCGAAAAGCTGAAGATCATCAAGCTGGTCCCCGGCACGGAGTACATGAAGTCGAACGTCTACAGCGGCGATCACGGCCTGACGGTCGAGGAGTATGCTCCGTTCGGCGTCATCGGAGCGATCACCCCGGTCACGCACTCGCTGCCGACCTTGGCGGGCAACATCGTCAACATGGTCGCGGGCGGCAACACGATGGTCGTGAACCCGCACCCGAACGGGGCGAAGATCGCCTGCGAGGGAGTTCGCCGGTTCAATAAGCTGTTCGCTGAAGCGATCGGGATCGAGAACATCGTCACGATCGTTGAGAAGCCGACGCTCGAAACCGCCGACGCGATCTTCCAGCATCGCGGCGTCAAGATGCTGTGCGTCACCGGTGGTCCCGCAGTGGCCCGAGCCGCCATGGCCAGCCGCAAGAAGGCGGTCGTCGCTGGTCCCGGTAACCCCCCCGTTGTCGTCGACGAGACCGCTGACCTCGACAACGCAGCTGCCAGCATCGTTCGCGGAGCAGCTTACGACAACAACCTGCTGTGCATCGGCGAGAAGGAAGTCTTCGCAGTTCAGCCGATCTTCGATTCGCTGATGGAAGCGATGGCTCGCCACGGAGCCTACCGGCTGAATGCTCAGCAGGTCGAAGCTCTCACCAAGGTCGCCTTCTCGCCCCCGCCGAAGCCCGGCGATCACTGGGTGTTGAACCGTGATCTGGTCGGAAAAGACCCGGCTGTGCTGGCCGAGAAGATCGGCCTGCGAGTCCCGGCTGGAACCCAGCTGCTGTACGGTGAAACCGACACGAACAACCCGTTCGTCCCCGAAGAGCAAATGATGCCGTTTGTCCCGTTCGTCCGGGCCAAGAACTTCCAGCATGCGGTCGACCTCGCAGTCGAGTTCGAACACGGCTTCCGCCACACTGCCATCATCCACAGCCGCAACGTCCGGAACATGAGCATCATGGGCCAGGCGATGGACACCACGCTGTACATCAAGAACGGGGCGTCGCCCTGTGCTCTTGGTCTCGGTGGGGAAGGCTACCTGAGCTTCAGCATCGCGACGCCGACGGGTGAAGGCGTGACGAACCCGCTGACGTTCACACGAGTGAGAAGGTGCAGCATGGTCGACGATTTGCGGATCGTCTAACCAGCGAGCGGCAGACGTCAATCTGCCGAGAAATCGCGTTCACTCGGCAGACTCACGTCTGCCGCTCGCTCTCGGAACTCTTCATGCAACTGGCAAGTGTCATCGGTCGAACCAACGCCACGATCAAGCATCCCGCCCTCAGCGGCTGGCGGCTGATGATCGTGCAGCCGTTGACCATGGCCGGTGGCGACGATGGTGAGCCGCAGATTGCGATCGACCGCCTCGGCTGCTCAGTCGGGGACGAGGTCATGATCACAGCGGATGGAGCGGCGATCCGTGACTTCATGGGCCGCGTCGATACGCCGGTGCGGTTCGCGGTGATCGGAATTAAAGACTGAGGAAGTTGTCAGTCATCAGTTTTCAGTTCTCAGTGCTGGAAACAACGCGACGACTGAAAACTGAGAACTGACCACTGAAAACTCCATCCATGTTCGATTCCACCACCGTCGACCAGATCGTCGCCAACGTGCTGAAGCAACTCAGCGCGACCGGCACGGCTGCGCCGGGACGAGAGACGAGAGAGGAGAGACGAGAGCCAGCTATACCAATCGCTGCTGCCTCTGGCTCTCCTCTCTCCTCTCTCGTCACTCATCTCTCTGACCGAGTCATCACCGGTGACCTGCTCGCCGAGAAGGCCACCGGGGCCACTCAGATCATTGTGCCTGACAAGGCGATCCTGACTCCGACGGCTCACGACTTCCTCAAGGCCTCCAAGGCCCAGCTGATTCGAGCCAGCGCTGCTGGAGCGAAAGCCTCGCCCAGCTCAGCTGCTCCAGGGATCACTTCCTGGAAGCTGATCACCGTGACCAGTTCACCCGCTGTGTCGCGACTGACCGGCGAGCTGGGAACCAGCTGGAGCCGCGAGATCCTCGGCTGTCCCGACGATGCTGCCACGCTGGCGATCAGTGCCATCTGCCGCGGCGAATCGGGCGGCGTGGTCATCCTCGCCAAGCAGCACTTCCGGGCAGCCTGCCGAGCCAACCGCCACGACAAGGTGCGAGCGGTTCCGGTCTCCAGCCCGGCCGATGTGCAGTCGGCCCGCGAACAGCTGCGGCTCAACTGCATCGCGATCGACCCGACGGGTCGCAGCTACTTCGAGCTCAAGAACACCATCACCGCGTTCACCGGGGCGAAATAGCCATGCGAATCGCCCAGGTCATCGGCAAGGTCACCCTCCTGCGAGCCCATCCGTCGCTCAAGGGGGCGTCGTACAAGATCGTTGTCCCCCTGACTCGCGAAGGTCTGCAGGGCGGCGACGCGGGTCGTTCCGAACCGCTGGTGATGTTTGATTCTCTCGGGGCTGGCAACGGGAGCTTTGTCGCCCTCAGTGAATCGGCAGAAGCTGCGGCTCCGTTTCATCCCGAGACCAAGCCAGTCGATGCGTACAATGCGGCCATCCTGGACACCATCAACGTCGAGACTCCGAAAACCTCGTAGTCACCCCTCCCGAACAGTCGATCACACACTCAAGAACTCTCACTCTCACGAACCGAACCATGTCCTACCACCCACTCTTCAACAACCCGCGCATCAAGGAACAGATCTGCGAGATCGGTCGCCGGGTCTACAACAAGGGCTTCGCAGCCGCCAACGACGGGAACATCTCGTACCGCGTCGGCGAGAACGAAGTCATCTGTTCGCCGACCTATATCTGCAAGGGGTTCATGACCCCTGATGATATCTGCATGGTCGACCTGGACGGGAACCAGCTCGCCGGGAAGCGGAAGCGGACCAGCGAGATCCTGCTGCACCTGACGATCATGAAGCATCGGCCCGACGTGAAGGCTGTGGTTCACTGCCACCCCCCTCACGCAACGGCGTTCGCAGTCTGCCGTGAGGCGATTCCGCAGTGCGTGCTGCCGGAAATCGAAGTCTTCATGGGAGAAGTTCCACTCGCTCCCTACGAGACCCCCGGTGCTCAGGGGTTCGCCGACACCGTGGTCCCGTTCCTCAAGTCGTCGAATACGATCATCCTCGCCAACCACGGGACGGTCAGCTTCGGTAAGGACCTGGAGGAGGCCTACTGGAAGACCGAGATCCTCGATGCGTATTGCCGCATCCTGATCCTCTCGCAGCAGCTGGGCGGGATCACCTACCTGAACGAGAAGAAGTCCCGCGAACTGCTGGACCTCAAGAAGCGGCTGGGCTTCGACGATCCGCGGTTCCATGACGAGAACTGCGACCTGTGCAGCAATACCGCTTTCCGCGACGGATACAAGGAAGGCAATGCCCCGAAGGTCTCCGCCTTTGAGCCGCCGCCGCAGTTCCCCGGCTACCTGCAGAAGCCGGCCTATGAGAACGGTGCCTCGGCTGGCAGCGGCAACGTCGACATGGAGACGCTGGTCAAGATGATCACCGAACAGGTGATGGCCGCCCTCAAGTAGTCCGCAACGAGAGTCAGGCAGCTGTCCCGCTACTGGTCGTTCGCGACCAGTGCCTCGGCAGCTGTCTGACGAATTCTCTGGACCATCCCGGACAGGCCGTTGCGTCTCTGGGAACTCAGGTGGCGATCAAGCTCCAGCTTGGAAAACGTCACCCGGGGGTCGATGTCCAGAATCTCTTTCGCAGTTTTTCCGTCATACATCAGCATCAATACCGCAATCAGCCCGCTGACGATCATCGCATCGCTGGCCACATGAAACCGCAGTCGCGGCAGCTGGCCAGGCTCGACTTCCGTACGGGCGGTCAGCCACACATGGCTCTGGCAACCGTGGACGCGATTGGCGTCGACCTTCTCTTCCGGAGGCATCTCCGGCAGCTCGAATCCGAGATCGATCAGGGAATCGCAGCGCTCCTCCCAGTCCTCCATTTGAGAGAACTCGGAAAGCAGTTCATCCAGGGTCAGTTCCGCAAGAGGCTTCACAGATTCACGGTCCAGTGATGAGGCAGTCGGGAGCTTGAAAACTCGAGTCGGTGATCAGTAACCGCCGTCCAGGGTCTTTGTTCCCGCGATCAATCCCGACAGCAGAACGTCCTTGACGGCGGCGATCGCCCGCAGTGTCGCATCGCGGTCGACATCCAGATGGAAGCAGGCCCGCAGCCGCTGCGGCCCCGTGGCGTACATCTTGACTCCGCGAGTGACCAGGGCCTGCGACACTTGCGCTCCTGTCGCCAGGGCCGGGTCGATCTCGAAGAACACCAAGTTGGTCTCGACCAGACTCGGATCGAGGATCACGCCGGGGATCTCTGCGATACTCTCCGCGAACAGGCGGGCATTGGCGTGGTCGATCGCTAGTCGTTCGATGTTGTGATCGAGGGCGTACAAGCACGCAGCTGCGGGAATCCCAGCTTGCCGCAAGGCACCGCCGAAGACCTTGCGGGCCCGACGAGCGCGAGTGATCAGCTCCTTGGACCCCACCAGGACTGAGCCCATCGGACAGCCCAGGCCCTTGGAGAAACAGATCGAAACCGAATCGCACTGGGCGGCCACCTCCGCGGCACTGTAACCCCGCGCGATGCAGGCATTAAACAGCCGCGCCCCGTCGAGATGGATTGGGATTCCCCTCTCAGTGGCCCAGCTGCGAATCGCCCGCAGGGACTCGAGTGAGTAGGTCGCCCCGCCGCCGATATTGGTCGAATTCTCCAGGCAGACCAGCCGCGTGGGCGAGAAGTGCTGGTTCGGCGGACGCATCGCGCCCTCCAGCAACTCGGCGGTCAGCATGCCGCGCACGCCGGGGATCTTGCGACAGCTGACCCCGCTGAGTACAGCTGGGGCCCCGGCCTCGTAGTTCGCGATGTGGCCGATCTCTTCAATCAGCAGTTCATCGCCAGGCCGGCAATGAGCCCAGAGAGCCATCTGATTCGACTGAGTTCCCGAGCACGCAAAGACCGCAGCCTCTTTTCCCAGGAGCTCCGCCATGCGGGCTTCGAGAGCATTGACAGTCGGATCTTCCCCGACCATGTCATCACCGCACACTGCCTCGGCAATGGCCCGCCGCATCCCCGGGCTGGGCTGGGTGTAGGTGTCGCTGCGGAGTTCAACAATCGACGACATGGTTCTGGGAGCTTATTTGGGTAGCAGAATTCGTGAGAATTCTGCCGTCCTGGTCACTGTCAAAGTCGATCCGCAGTCTACGCGTTGACGCGGGATTAAAGAATCTCCAGCGTCGGCAGGCTCGGCGTTTCGAGCAGTGACCGGGCCACTTCCATGGCGACGCGTTCGCAGACGTTGAGCAGCGCGGCCCGCGAAGGGTTGTCCTTCGAAAACAGAGCGGCCATCTGCCCGGCATCGCCCTGCTCACGAATCAGAGCGTTCGCGGGGACTTCACCCAGGAACGGCAGGCCGAGCTCTGCGGCCTTGGCCTTCGCTCCGCCGCGACCGAAGATCTCGCCCGTCATGTTTTCGACCATCCCGAGGATCGGGATCTTCACGGTCTTGAACATCGACACCGCTTTGACCGCATCGAGCAGTGCGACCTGCTGCGGAGTACAAACCACAACCGCCCCAGCCAGACCGACCATCTGAGACAGCGTCAGTGCCACATCCCCCGTCCCCGGCGGCATGTCGATGATCAGGTAATCGAGCGTGCCCCAGTCGGTCTGCTGCAAGAACTGCGACAGAGCCTTGTGCAGCATCGGGCCGCGCCAGATCACAGCCTGGTCCGTCTTGACCATGTACCCCATCGAGATCGTGGGCATCCCATCGGCATCGATCGGAACGATTCGCTCCATCACCCGGCCATCATCCAGCGGAATTTGTTTGATGACAGGTGTCCCGGTCGCTCCCACCAGATGCGGAATACTGGGGCCGTAGACATCGGCGTCCATCAATCCGACCTTGGCTCCGAAGTGCTTGAGACCCAATGCCAGCGCGGCTGCGACGGTCGACTTGCCGACTCCGCCCTTGCCGCTGCCGACGGCGATCACGTTCTTGACGTTGAGACCGATCGCCCCGCCGGTCCCTTTCCCCTTCACGACCCACGTGTAGTCGACGGTCGTAGAAGTGGCACCCTGAGACTTGGCCGCCTGCTCGACCGCAGCTGTGATCCGCTCCCGCTGAGGATAGGCGGGTGTCGGCAGCTCGATGCCGACGCTGGCTGTGGTCCCGCTGACCGTGACCGAGCGGACCATCTTGAGCTCGCCCAGGGACCGACCGATTTCAGGGTCGCGGATTGCGGAAACAGCGGATTGGAGAGTCGACTCGATCAGCATGAATCTCACCTGGAAGTTGTTCTGGCACTGCTGGGCACAAGGCCCGTCGCCTGTCGGACCCGGCGAGGCAGATGCTCGCGGGCTTCCTCCGGACTGAAGACGCTGGCGGTCCCCAGCTCGCACAGGAACCAGCGGAGTGCCTCGTGCGAGGAGTTCAGGACGACGTGGACCTGCACCCCTGCCTGAGCCCATTTCGCAAGAGCTGGGAGCGGCAGCTGCTCCTCGGAAGAGAGTGCCACCACGAGTTGTCCGGCTCCCCTGGCCAGCCACTCGACCACGTCTGGCTCGCGCAGACATCCAGCGACCCGGACATCCAGCTCGGCCAGTGCTCGCTGGAGTTCCGGAACCCAGTAGGGAGCCGGTTCCCAGACAGCAATCACAGCCTTCGTCATCGGAGCCTCGCGACGAGCCAGTTGGGCCCCCGATTGTAGGGGCCACCGGCGAAGTCGCCAGTTGCCGGGGCGAGAGATTACCTCTGTTGGCGAATCTCGCGGACCTTCTCGACGTAGGCCCGGGCCAGCTGTTGAATCCCGGCGAAGTCGCCGCGAGCCAAGTGATCCTTGGTCACCAGCGAGCTTCCCAGACCGACCGCACAGGCCCCGGCCTTCATGAAGTCGGAGATTGTATTCAGATTGACGCCGCCGGTGGGGAGCAGGCGGATCTGCGGAAACGGACCCGCCAGGGCCTTAAGGTGGGTAGTTCCCCCGATTTCGGCCGGAAAGACCTTCACGACATCAGAACCGAGTTCCCACGCGTTGAGCACCTCGGTCGGCGTGAAGGCCCCGCTCATCACGAGCTTGTCGTACCGGTTGCACATCCGGATCACTTCGGGCCGCACAGCGGGGGTCACGATGAACTCAGCCCCCGCCAGCATTGCAGCCCGCGCAGTTTCGCCGTCGAGAACTGTTCCCGCCCCGAGCAGAATCTTCTTCCCCAGACGCTGGCTGACCTGGGCCAGCACCTCGACCGCGCGCGGCACGGTGAATGTGATCTCGATCACATCGACGCCGCCCTCATATAGGGCTTCGGCCACCTGTACGAGCTGATCCCCACTGGGGGCACGTATGATGGCCACGATCCCCAGATCGAGGACGCGCTGCAGGTCAGTATGTCGGCTCATGGAGTGGTGTCGGGTGAGGACGGAGGATCGGTGCCAGCTTACCGAATCGCAACCGCTGGCGACTACTCAGAGGGGAGTGGCGAATGGGCAGTGGGCAGTGGGTTGTGTTTGCTGACTATCGACCGCCTGCCTGGCTCCCCTCTCCCCGCCGGGAGAGGGGCTGGGGGTGAGGGTTTTCGCCACGCGGCTGTTCTTGCATCGCAAAGGGATGGGCCACTCTGACCGGCAACTCAGGCTTTCGATCCCACGAAACTGTAACCAGCCACTCGGTCCACTGGACTCGGAGAGTCCAGCGACTTTGCGACGTGTGTATCGCACTCGCCGACATCATTCATTCTTAACCCGTGGACGGTTTCTGACCTCACCGGAATGGTTTATCGTGAGCGAGGTGAGCAGCCCAAACGTTCGTGACTCGAACCGACTCTTCTCCCTCGCCCCCGCGAGCGATGAGGATCGCCGGTTCAAAATCACTGCGGGGGGAGCGGGCTGGGGCGAGGGGGACAAGTTCAGCCCCTCACCCCGGCCCTCTCCCCAAATCTCCTTCTCTCCTTGACTCAAGTCGTCGGTGGGGAGAGGGAGAAGGAAATCGACTCGCTCACAGCGGGTCTGCCAACTCGACAGTGCCCTTCACATCCTCGACCGGTTCCCGCCATGCTCGACCTCTTCGACAAGATTCAGGACGCCGTCTCGTTCATTCGCAGCCACTGGCCCAAGACCCCGCATGCCGGAATCGTTCTGGGAACGGGGCTGGGGCCGCTGGTGGAACGGATTCAGGTCGAGGCCACGATCGACTACGAAGCGATCCCGCACTTCCCGAAATCGACAGCCACCAGCCACAAGGGCCGACTGGTCTGCGGGATGCTGGAAGGTCTGCCGGTCATGGCAATGGAGGGGCGGGTCCATATGTACGAGGGTTACCCGCTCAAGCTGGTGACGCTGCCGATTCGAGTCTTCAAAGCCCTGGGAGCCCAGCTGCTGGTCGTGACAAACGCAGTCGGCGGAATGAACCCCATGTATGCGACTGGCGACATCATGGTCATTGATGACCATATCAATCTGATGGGGGCCAATCCGCTGATTGGGATCAACGACGACCGGCTGGGGCCACGATTCCCGGATATGTGCGAACCGTACGATCGGAAGCTGGGGCAGGTCGCTCTGGAGATCGCCCGCAAGGAGAACTTCGCCTGCCACCGCGGCGTCTTGGTCGCAGTCGCGGGACCGAATCTGGAGACGCGGGCCGAGTACCGGTTCCTCCGTCAGATCGGAGCCGATGTCGTCGGGATGTCGACCATTCCCGAGGTGATCGTCGCCGTCCACAGCGGTCTGCGCACGATCGGCCTGTCAGTCGTCACGGACATGTGTCTTCCCGATGCCCTCAAGCCCGCCCACGTAGCCGAGATCATCGCCGTGGCGAACGCCGCTGAGCCAAAGCTGACCGCGCTGGTCACGGGCTTGCTGGCCCACGAGAAGGCGACCCGCTGAATCCGATTCGTAGCATGGGCGTCCCGCCCATGTCAGGTTCCATTCAAAAAGCGCTGCGTCAACGCTTCACTTGTGGGTTGCTGGACCGCAAACTCATTGACGGCAGAATTCGTAAGAATTCTGCTACGGGCTAGCGGGCTTCTGCAGGTTTCGGTTCGAACGGCGCAATCAGGACGAAGCCCAGGCCGGCCTCGTCCTGGCGATAGTAGTTATAGAGCTTGGCCTCGCGGACGCATTGGCTGACGACCAGAGCCCACGCCACCTTGCGTTGTGGGTAGCTGACCTGAATCTGGCTGACGTCGACCTTCTTGAGCAGGCTGCGGCGGGTGTCGATGATGATGGGGGTCTGGGACTCGGTCGCAATGGCTGCGAGCACTTCCACCAGCGGTGACTTTTCGAAGCCCACGACACCTTGCTGAAACAGGTACGGAGTAATGCGATCGCGGGGGACTTCGGCCTTCGGTTCCCAACCCATTGGCCAGGCATCTTTCATCTGGTCCAGCGGCTTGATCTCGTACTCGATCTGACCCGAGGGAGTTCGCACCGGTCGCATGCCAGCTCCCAGTTCATTGAGCGCAATCGCCAGCCCGGTTCCAGTACTGAACCCGGTCAAGTCGCTTTGAAACGTGGCCTTGGCGGCGGGGCTGGTCTTCAGCCAGTCCTGAGCGGCTGTCGGCAAGCGAATCGGAATGCCGGACTGCTCCAGAGCGCCCACGAACTCCTCGATCGTCTTCTGGCGGGGATCGATCGAGAGGATCGCCGTCATCTGGTCGTTGACGATTACGAACTGCTCGCGGTTCAGGCCCCAGAGCGGCTTCCCTTCCGGGGCTCCCTGCGCTCCGTACAGCTTGAGCTCCTCCAGCCACTCTTCGAGCTTGACCTTGTCGGTGAGAGTGAATGACTTGTTGCCGACGATCAGCTCTCCAGAGCGGCTCAAAATGGCTGAGACAGACACGTTTCTCAAAGAGCCGCGGACCTTTTCAGTCACCCCCGCTTGGGCATCTCGGCCGACGCGGATGCGTGTCGAGTAGCCAAGTTCCTCAAACACCTTGCCCCAGTTCTGGGCTGCGGGATCGCCGGCCTGGCTGGTGGAGGTGATATCGATCTCGATCGTGGTCTTGAGCGGAGCTCCCTGCGGAGCGGTTGCGGCAACGCCCGGGATGTTCGGAGCGACCGGACCGGGAGCGACGACCTCGGGTTTCTGTTCGCCCTTGGGCCGGATCTCGATCTTTTTGGGCTTCTCGACCTGGGCCGACGCCTCGGCGGCGACCAGCATCAGCAGAGCGAAACAACAAACCAGCCAGCGGCCCTGGATAATGACCTCCATGATCAACCTTTCTCTCCACCGCGGCGGAATGCGTTGAACGTCACGTATTCCCAGTGACGGTACAGCTCGCACGACTTGACCAGTTCGGACTGGTGACCGATCGCTTCGACCTGTCCGTCACCGATGACGACCACCTTGTCGCAGCGACGGACCGTCGACAACCGACTGGGGACAAACAGAACCGTTCGCGACCCCTGAATCCGCTGATATGTATCGTCCAGCGAGTCCTTCGTGGCCTGATCCAGAGTCGTGTTCGGCTCGTCGATGATCAAGACCGCCGGGTTGCGGATGATGGCCCGTGCGAGCCCCAGCAGGAACGACTGCCCTGGGGTCAGGCGATGTCCCTGTTCACCCAGCACCGTCTCATAGCCCAGTGGCAGCTTCTGGATGAACTGATGGGCATGTACCAGCTTGGCTGCATCCATGACCGCCTGGATATCGTACTTGGCGTCACCGCAGCGAATGTTCTCACTGACCGTACCGGTGAAGCAGGGATCGTTGCCGCCCACATAGATTGCTTCGGCGCGGATCGACTCCAGAGTTCCCCAGGCGATGTCTTCTCCGTCGAACAGGACTCGTCCCCGCTGAGGCTCCAGAAAGCGCGGAATCATCGACGCCACCGCGCGGGCCTCTTGAGGATCGGAGGAGACCAGGGCCATCAC
Source organism: Planctomycetaceae bacterium (assembly GCA_044337025.1). GTDB lineage: Bacteria > Planctomycetota > Planctomycetia > Planctomycetales > Planctomycetaceae > TH-plancto1. The sequence goes on along the minus strand of JBIIOI010000004.1, from coordinate 129,543 downwards.
GCTGCCCGCGGGAATTCGCAGTTCAAATCCCTGGAGCAGCGGCTGCTGGTCGCGGCTGTAGTGAACAGCTTCGAACTGAATCGACTTCGTGACCGGGTCGATGAACTTGGCCCCCACGGCCTGGCCGACTTCCGGCAGAATCGCGAGGAACCGGTTGATCTCGGTGCCTTCGCGCTCCACGGTCTGGCGGAGTGGGCTCCATTGAGACAGTCCACGGATTACGGGGATGAGCGCAGCCAGCCCTCCCAGAATCGTCAGAGCTTTCGGCAGATCGAGCGGCTGGCCGGTTCCGAGGACTCGGGAGCCGGTCAGAAACCCAACGACCACCAGCAACAGTCCGGCCCCCAGTCGAGCCGACCAGGAAGCCCAATCCCCCGGCACGCTCGTCGCCAGAATCTGACGATGCTGTTCCAGGTGCTTTTGGAAACGCTCCTGCTCGATCGCCTCCATCGCGAAACCGCGGACGATGCGGCTCTTGCGGAGACCTTCTGAGAGCGCCTGCAAACCCGTGATCCCCTGTGATTCGACGCGGTTCGTCTTGAGCGATTCGCGAGCGGCGACCCACTGCATCAGCAGGTAAGCGAGGATCAGCGGGACCAGCACCTGCAACGTGATGGTCCAGTCGAGTCCCATCAGCAGGGCGAGCACCAAGACCAGAGCAGCGAGATCGTACAGGCCCCTCGAAAGCAGTCGGGTGATGGCAGCTGTGATCGCGTCGCAGGTCCCCAGGAACAGGGACTGAGCCAGATTGGCGTCGCGCTGATCGAGGTCGCCGGGTCCAAGTCGGAGAATCTGGCGATGGATCTGGGATCGCAGCGTGTTGCCGATGCTGTGCGAGATCCGCTGAGCACACCCAGCTGCGCGGCGCAGACTCCAGACCCGCAATAACCAGAGCCCCACGCCCGCGACGAGCAGTGTCGCCAGAGCGAACCGGTTCGAACGAAACGGGATGAACCGGCTGAGCGGGGTGCGGACCAGACTGGCGCACGGGCAGTCTCGATTTCGCCACAGCAGGGATCGCAGCCCCAGATTCTCTCCGACGCCGCTCGGATCGACTTCGGTCACATACGGGTTGAGCAGATCCTGATCCGCCGGGGCCACCTCAATCCGGCCTTGATAAACCAGGAGGTCGATGGTCGCATACCCGGCAGCCACGACTCCGACGAGGCAGATTGCGGCGACGATCGACCAGACCGTCAGCAACACTCCCGACCCCTGAAACCAAGTCTGCCGGGGAACCATCCGTCGGAATTCGGACTGCTCGACGGTCATAACGCCACCTCGCGGGGATCAGCACCGCGCAGGATCGGGGAGGCTCCAGAGAGCATCAGAACCGAATCGAATACCCCGCGATGCACGCCGGGCAGCTCACAAACACAGCCACCCAGCGTCTTGAATCGACCACGAGAGTCATCCTACGCGAGGTCTCGGTCCTCGAACAGAATGAAAGCCAGCAGAACAATCGCAGCCACATAACAAACGCTGTAAAGCGCGTTCCAGCCGATGTAGTCCGGCGGAATTGTCCGGTCCATCGCAATCGCGGCCGACATGTTGTAGTTGTCGAGAGCCGGGAGAATCGTGGCCAGCAGGTTCGCCACAAACTTCACAAACGGCACATCCTGCAGAGCCGACTTGACGAGAACCGGGGTCAGGTGGCCGATCACAAAGACCGCCAGACAGCTGGTCACGTTGACCAGCATCGGCATCCGGGTCGAAATCGCCACGCTGATGGCTGTCATGACCGAGACTTCCATGAACACCAGGGCCAGTCCCGGCAATACGCGGAGGGCGGTCGTCAGCTTCTCAACGGATGTGATTGTCGAGCTGGCTTCCTTGGCATCGATACCGGCCTTGAGGAAGAAGATCAGGCAGACCAGTTGGGTCCCCAGGAACAGTACCATCCACAGCGTGGACTGCGCGATTCCGATGTACTTTCCGAGGATGAACTCCCGGCGGGTGATCGGCTTGGACAGCAGCGTCATGGCTGTCTTTCCTTCGATTTCCTCGGCTACGCTCAGACTGGCTGTCCAGATTGCGACCAGCAGATTGCAGATCAGAATCGTGGCCAGCCCGCAGTCGATGAACATTTTGGTGTCATCGCCGAGCGAGAAAAAGGGGATCCAGCAGTTCGCCCACATGATGACTGATCCGACGACCAGCAGCATCAGGTAGACCGGCTGGCGGATCGCTTCCTTGGTCGTCGCACGGGCAATGGCACCAGTCCGGGTGAAGTAATTCACTCCGAACAAAACCAGGAGCAGCCCCGCGAGTCCGAGCACAAACCACAGATAGTCATCGCGAAAGTATGACCAGAACAGCTCCCAGGTCAGTTCCTGAAGAGCATCGAGATTTCCCAAGCCTGCCAAGCCATCCATCGCAGCAACTCTCTCTCTGACAGGGAGAACGGACGATTTCCTGGAGATCTCCAGGAGAAGAATGCCTCCGATAGTACACGCTGGCCGACGAAAGAAAAGGTCCGACCTGAGCCACAGCTCAATTTCACGCAATCTGCACCATCGAGATGGGTCTCAATCGGGAGCTTTTCCCAACCGGAATCCCAGGAAATGTCCGCCCGATTCTCGCAGGAGGCTCAGCTGAGATGTTTGGAATCTTGATTCTTTCTGGCGGTCAGAGCCGCGTTTCGAATCGCGACGGGCGAGGGTGGCTAAGGCCGCAGCGGTGATCGGACGGTCTGCAGCGCGAGTAATGCTCGAGACAGTTCCGTCGGCGTCAGCAGTCCGACCGAGTTGCGGGCAAAGTCTGCAGAGATATGCCAGCGCCCCAGCATGTCGAACATCACTTCGCACGATGGCAATGACATCCCGAACTTCCGCTTGATCGGGAGAGCCTCGTCCGGGGGCATGTCGAGGAACTGGCTGATCAGGAGAAAGTCGCCTTCGTTCGGCAGGTTCACATGGAACGCCTGAAGGGTATCGGCCAGCCTCGGATCCACATCATGATGGACCTCTTTCGGTCCATGCCGCAGGAATCGCTTCGCTGACTGCGGCTCGACGCTGACCACGCGGGCTGCGGTTTCGCAGACCGCGTAGATCACGCTCTCGTCCGCCAGATCGGCCTCGAACGGCTCCCGAGATACGTGACGAGACCAGGTCCGCAGCAAGGAATCAAGTTGCACCTGCGGCGGAACGGGCCGCAGAAACGGCACCTCGGTCAGGTACCCAAAACAGCGATCCCCGGATGACCCGATCTGGTCCGCCAGACAAATGCGTTCCAGGGTCTCCTGAAACGCAATGCGAAAGGCGATGTAAGCCACATCGGATTGGGGCACAACGGTGTCGCAGACGGTGAGCATTTCTGTCAGCAAGGCAAACCGCGTACCCGGATGAGTTCGCCCGGCCTGCGAGGACGACAACTCACGCTAAACGTTCACCCGGCCACGCTTTGCTCATCGCGGGAGCCTCTCCAGCCTCCTGCAGAATCTTCATGATGTTCTCTTCACGCAACATTCATAATCAAACATCTGTTGAGAATTCGGTACACATGGGCAGCCCGGAGCGCTCGCTGGAAACGATCTCAGCCCGTTGGAGACCAACGGGCTGAGAAGGAATTCTGTTGAGTCCGGAAGTCGTTACTTCGCGTCCCACCACCAGCGGCCTGCGGGCAGCTCGGCCTTGGCGGCTGAGGCTGCGGTCTGGCTCAGTCCGGCAGCTTCCTGGTTGAGCGACTGGTCACTGACGACCGAGCCGATGTCAGCGGTTACACCACCGGCGACCTGCACGACCACGTCCTTGCCGTTGAAGACCCGGTGATTCACAACCGTGTCCACCGACTTGGGGACGTTGTAGCTCGCGACCTTGTAGGCTCCCTTCGGAGCAAAGGCCCCGCGGTCCCAGCTGGCCTTGCCATCCAGGTCTTCGCGGTCGATCAGAGCGGCGACCAGAGCCAGATCAAAGACCGACTGCAGGTCGGCGAACACCGGCTCCTTGGCAGCCAGCTCGCTGTAGTGCTCGGTGAAGTTCTGAGCGAACATGGCGTTCAGGCCCTCGGACTTGCCGGTGTGGACCCGCTGTCCCTGCTCGTTCAGGTGCTCGTTCTCGGACTGGCAGCGGACCGACGATCCGTTGATCTCGAACGCCGTGCGATCCGGGCTGTGCAGGACCGAGTCGTACTTCATCGACAACCACCAGCGGAGACCTTCGACGCTGGCACTGGCCAGTTCCGGATGCTGAGCGGTCAGCTCAAAGTAATCCGGAATCTGCGAACCAGCTTCGAGCTTGCCGATGCCGATCAACTTCATCTTGTAGTCAGCTTCGAGCAGCACGCGGGCCACATGCGAGTTGCCCGGTACACCGTAAATCGTGATGTCCTGACGACCCAGCTGAGTGCCAAGCTTGGCAGCCCAGGTCTTCGCTCCACCCGCAGCCAGCGGTCCGGAATTCTGCGAGGCGGTCACGAAGTCCTTGACGGCCTTGAGACCTTCCGGACGAGGATCGATCGAGCAGCCGAAGACCTGCTTCGCTCCAGGCGAGAAGGTTCGCAGCACCGTGACGAGGTCATCCAGCTGCAGGGCGGGCTTGCCGGAAGTGGTTCCGACGGCCACGCCGTTCTCATCGTACTTCCAGCCCTCTGCGGGGCCAGCGATGACGATTTCATTCGACTCGGGATAGACGAAGACATACTTGATCTGGGACAGACCAGCGAGCTTCTTCATCGACTCGACGACTGGCTCGCCAGCGGCGAGACGGCGGGAGACTTCCGCTTCCAGGCGGGTCAGCGAGACCATTCGCAGATCGGAATGGCGGCTCATATCTTCGTTGAGGCTGGCTGTCCGAGCATCGACTCCGAGAGCGGCCAGCCGACCGGTCAGCTCTTCCTTCGAGCGGCGGGACAGGACACCCTGTGGGTCGACTGTCACCCCGGCGTCGAACTGGCTCATCGTTCCCGTGCCCGGCTCATCGGCATCCCACGGACCGCTCGTTTCGGACTCAATCAAGGCGATCAGAGCCGTGAAGTCGGCCTGAGCTCCACCTCCCAGCTGATGACGTTCGGCCGCGGCCGCCTTGCGGTCCTGCATCAGACCGAGCGTGCGACGGGCTGCCGTACCTTCGCCAGCTGCCGCCTGGGCCTGGGCCACCTGCTGCAGGGCGGCGTCCTGCTCAGCACCGTTCAGCTGCTGAGCCAGCTGGAATGCCTGGCCGAATTCCCCGGCTGCCAGATGGGCCTGAATCTGATCGTCCGCAGAGACCCCGGCGGAGCAAGCCAGAGCGAAGGCGGTCAATCCGGTGCCAATCCAACGTCCCCATGACCGAAAGGTGTACTGAACCATCATCTTGCGACTCCTGGAGCCGGGCGAAACGCGCGGGTGAACGGGATCGGAATCGATACAACCGGAATCGACGGAACCGCCGACGGACCGATGGCGCACGAATCCACGTCACTTAGGATCGTCGTCCGGAGATTGAACGTCAAGAATTTTCTGCTGAAACGGTTCAGGTCGTTGACTTTGAATCCGGACGGGCCAGAGATTGATTAAAGCCGTCACAGGTCGGACGGGAGGACCCTGGATCAACTCAGATCAGGGCCTGAACCGCTCGCTTGGGCTGGCATTTTCATCATATCTGTGCCATCTTATGGGTTTCCGCAAAGTTCGAAAGTGGTTGTCGTCGACCATTTTCCGGGGAAGCCTCGCATCAAGTCCGGACGCCGGAGTCAGTCATGAACTACACCCACTGCACTGGCGTTTCGCGTCGTTCGTGCCTGCAATTGGGACTGGCGGGGTTCCTGGGTGCGGGGTTCACCGATCTCCTGCAGCTGCGGGCCACGGCGGGCGAGACCACCAACCCGGCTGCGAAGGCGAAGAGCTGTATCCTGGTCTGGCTGGACGGCGGGCCGACGCACTACGAGACTTTTGACCCGAAGCCGGATGCTCCGCATGAAGTCCGGGGCGAGTTCAATGCGATCGATACCAAGGTCTCGGGGATTCAGTTCTCAGAGCACATGACCCGGCTGGCTGGTTTGGCCGACAAGCTCGCGATCATTCGGTCGATCCGACACGAGCAGGGGAACCACGGAGCTGGCAATCACTACATGATGACCGGAGCCCCGCCGCGGATTCCGGTCGGGTGCGGGGCCTTCGTCAGCTATCACCCGTCGATGGGAGCTGTCGCCTCGTATGTGCGCGGAAACCAGGACGGCCTGCCCGGGTACTTCTCGATCCCCTCGATGACCCGGTCCGGCGGTCCGAACTTTCTGGGAGCACAGTACGCTCCCTTCGTCGTGCCCGATGACCCGAACAGCGGCCACTTCCGGGTTCGCGACGTGGCCTTGCCGCAGGCCATCGCCCAGGACCGTTTCTCACACCGCCGCGAGCTGAGAACACAGGTCGACCGCCTGCCCCGGATTCCCGACAAGTCCGCAGCTGATCCGGTCGTGACGCTCGACGAGTATTACCGCCAGGGGTACGACCTGGTGGCCTCGCCACAGGCCCAGAAGGCGTTCGACATCCACAGTGAAGCGCCGGAAGTCCGGGATCGATACGGTCGAAATTCGTTCGGCCAGCGCGTCCTGCTGGCCCGTCGGCTGGTCGAGGCCGGTGTCCCGTTTATCACCTTGAACGAGGGCGGGTGGGATCACCACACCAACCTTTTCACAACTCTCAAAGACCGGTTGCCGAAGTTCGAGAACTCGATCGCGACGCTGATTGAGGACCTGTCGGAACGCGGTCTGCTCGACAGCACGCTAGTCGTGGTGCTGGGCGAGTTCGGGCGGACTCCCAAGATCAATAAAGACGCCGGGCGCGATCACTGGTCGAACGCCATGAGCGTCATGATGGCCGGAGCTGGCACGCCGGGCGGAGTCGTCGTGGGAGCCACGGACCGGGCGGGCTATTCCGCCGTCGACCGCGTCCTGTCGCCGGAAAATTTCGTCTCAACGGTTTACACCAAACTCGGGATCAACCCGGACCAGATCCTCTACACGCCGCTGGGTCGACCGGCTCACCTGGTCAGCGATCCCATGCCGATCCGCGAACTCATGGGGGCGTAAGTGGGGCAGTGGGCAGTGAAAAACCCGAGAAAAGACTTTCGATACAAAGTGCGTCTCGCACTCCCGGCCGTGCCCATTCAGTAAGGCAACGCACTTCTTCACACTGAAGAACTTTTTGCTGACTGAAAACTGAGAACTGACAACTGAAAACCTGCCCACTGTGAAACAGTGCGGCACCGTGCCCATTCCGAGGTCGGACTTTTTCGAATTCCCCCATCCGTTTAGAATTCGGCTGGTGGCGTTCTGATCAGAGCGTCCGCACGGATCTGTGACTTGAAGGAGCTTTCATGCGTTTGCCTCTGTCCCCCTGGTTGCGGGCCGTTTCGGCGTGCCTGCTTGGGCTCACCGCAACAGCTGTTCTGGCCGGAGACTGGCCTCAGTGGCGGGGACCGGCTCGCGATGGCAAGTCGGCGGAAACCGGCCTGATCGAGAACTGGGACAAGCAGCCTCCCAAGCACCTGTGGACAATCGAGGGGATGGGTGAAGGGTACGCCAGCGTTTCGATCGCTGGCGGAGCTCTCTACACCACGGGTAACCTGGAAGGCGGCCAGGGGGTCGTGAAGGTCAACCTCGCCGACCACACAGTCGCCTGGTCCCAGGTCGTGACGGAACAGAAGCCGAAGCACGGGTATGAAGGCTCGCGCTGTACGCCGACTCTCGATGGAGAGCTGCTATATGTGGTCACCTCGAACGGGCAGATCACCTGCCTGAAGTCGGCCAGCGGCGAAGTGGTCTGGAGTCACCCGTTCTCCAAGTGGGAAGGCCGGATGCAGAACGGTTGGGGCTACTCGGAATCACCGCTGATCGATGGTGATCTGGTGCTGTGTACTCCCGGTGGCGAGAACGCCATGGTCGTCGCCTTGAACAAGAAGACGGGCGATGAGGTCTGGAAGTGCGGGATTCCTGAACTCGGCGACAAGGGCAAGGACGGAGCTGGTTACTCCTCGATCATGATCAGCAACGGAGCGGGCGTGAAGCAGTATGTGACCCTGGTCGGCCGTGGCGTGATCGGGATCCGGGCCAGCGATGGCAAGTACCTGTGGGGCTACAACGGCACCGCGAACGGCGTGGCCAACATCCCGACCGTCGTGACGGATGGGGACCATGTCTTCACCTCGAGCGGCTACGGGACCGGCTCGGCCTTGCTGAAGCTCAGCAAGGACGGTGACGGCGTCAAAGCCGAGCAGGTTTACTTCCTCGACGCCAAGACGTTCGAGAATCACCACGGTGGTTTCGTGCTGGCCGACGGCTACATCTATGCCGGAGCCAAGCACAACAAGGGCTTTCCGATCTGCGTGGAAATGAAGAGCGGCGAAGTCAAATGGGGAGGCGACATCCGCGGGGTCGGTGAAGGTTCCGCAGCGGTCACGATGGCTGATGGTCAGATCATCTACCGCTACCAGAACGGAACGCTGGCCCTGGTCCGGGCCACACCGAGTGGTTACGAGCTGAACGGCAAGTTCGCTCCCGAGTACCAGGAACGCGAAAGCTGGTCGCACCCGGTCGTCTCCGACGGCAAGCTCTACCTGCGCGAGCAGAACAAGCTGATGTGCTACGACATCAAGGAGTAGCAGAATTCGGAAGAATTCTGTCGCCCCAGTGACTCATGGAAACTCACGAGACGCGGCCCTGCGGGGTCGCGTTTTTTTGTGCGCATCGGGTACCTTCTGAGTGATGTCCTCCGCCGAAACTGACGCTGGCAACCACTCGTCCCTCGACTGGGCTCGCATCCTGCCGGATGCGGACCACCGCTGGGCGATGGGGCTGCGTCCGGGTGACTTGGCTGCGTTCTTTCGATCACGCGATCCGAGCGGGCTGATCCTGGCGGAGCGAGATCGCTGGCTCTCTGAGTGTCCAGAGGAATATGCGGCACTCCACCCCGCAGCCGATGCCGCATTGCGAGAGACGGTTGAGCTCGCCAGGTCGCTGGGGGCGGTCGTCCCGGACCGGGAGTCTTCCTGGGATCAACTTCTGTCACTCGGGCGGGCCTGGGAATCGGACTTCGTCTGGATGGTTCCGCAGTGCGACACGACTTGGGCTTTGGCGGGCGGAGTGGTCTGCTTTCCCAGCTCCTGGTCGATGCCAGAGAAACTCGAGCAGCCGATGCGGGCGATTCACACTCCGGTCCCGGGATTGAACCCAGCGCTGGAGAAGCAGATCGAGACGTTCTTGAATCGTATGCAGCCCGGACAGCCCTGGGTTCGCGAGAACGTGGGCTTCAGCCGCGATGATCAAAAGAACCACTTACCGAAGCGTCCGAGGCGCCGTCTCGATGCAGCAGTGACGCTTGAGGAAGTCTTCCTTCGGGTGGAGCATCAGCTGCTTAATAAGCTGCCCGCCAGCGGGGCGATCCTGTTTGGGATTCGCGTCGAGGTCGTGTCGCTGCAGGACGCTTTGAAAGATCCAATCGCCAGCACTCGACTGCGGCGATTGCTCACGACGATCTCACCCGAGGCCGCCGAGTATAAAGGTCTGGCTGACGCGCGAGAGACCATGATTGCTCTCATGCAATGAGCTCGGAATCAGCGGGACCACTGCCCACTGCCGATTCCCCACGGCCCAAACGAAAACCCCAGTCAGCGTGACGTCTGACTGGGGCGAGGACTGCTTGCTCCACTGGGCTTAAACGCCTGGGATTTCCAGGTGCTCTTCGCTGGCGATCTTGCGGATCTTCTGCAGAGCCCGCGTCTCGATCTGGCGAATGCGCTCTTTGGTCACTCCGTGGCGGCTGCCGACTTCTTCGAGGGTCAGCGGTTCGGTCCCATCGTCCAGGCCGTAACGCTGGATGATGATCTTCCGCTCGCGGTCCTCCAGCTGATCCAGGATCGACATGATCACTTGGTGCTGCTGCTGATTGGTCCGGACTTCCTCGTAAGGGTTGCGGCGGTCGTCGGTCGAGTAATCGAACATCTCGTCATTCCCGGTGCGGAACCGGTCCATGCGGGTATGTTCGGTCGGGATCGACCGGGCGTAGTTCTTCATGATCGCCCACGTGGAGTACGTGGAGAACTTGTTCCCCTTCGTGTAGTCAAACTTCTCCACAGCCCGGAACAGCGACATGTTGCCGTCGCTGACCATCTCGAAGAAGTTGGCCGATGGGGTCATGTGCCGCTTGGCGATCGAGACCACCAGCCGCAGGTTGCTGCGGATCAGGAAGTTCTTCACTTCCTGAGCCTGCTCGATCAGCTGTTCGAGCAGATCGAGGTCGGCGGTCTTCGGATGCTGGCGATCGATCCGCTCGCGGAGCTTGCTGGCCCGGTACTTCAGGTAGTTGAACTTCCGGAAGTGGTGGACCTCCTGCTCACGAGTCAGCAGCGGGATCGAGTACAGGCTGGCCAGGTACGGAGGCAACCCCGGAGGAGGCTTGACCTTGCCGGCCTTCTGGTCGCTTTCGGGAGCCGGTCCGAGGATCTCGCGATCCGCGTTCGGCGACTTGAATTCCGGGCTGTCCATGAAGTCGATCGGCTGATCGAACAACACCCGAGCCCGCTCTTCGGTGACGATCCGGTAGACCGAGGCCTTGGTCCGGCAATACTCCCCGGCCAGCAGATCGGCCGACGTACCCCGGCGGAAACGATTGTAGATCTCGTTCTTCTGGGAGTCGGACAGCTGTTCCTGGGCGTTGGGAAACACGGCGTTCTCGGAATGCTCGGAGTCGTACTTCTTGAGGGTGTAGCGGATGGTTTCGGGCGAGCGGTTGAAGATCTTGGCCAGCCGCTCGCTGACTTCGCTGGGGCAGGCCCCGACACGGGCGAACTTGCGGGCCTTCAGGACGATCTCCTGGCGTTCCTCTTCGGAGAGCTGGGAGAACTTCGAGCCGCGCTCGATCTCGACCTCGTGCTCATGGACGAACCGTTCGACCGACGAGTTCAGGAATCCGACGCGAGTTCGGTTCCCGAATTTGAAGCGGCGGCTGACCAGCCCCCGTTTCCGCCAGCGGTCGACGGTTTTGGTCGAGACGTTGTACTTCTTGCTCAGATCCTCAACGGTCAGGACCTGCTCGCCCGCCTGATCGACGGGGAGATTCGCGCTCGCCGAGACATCCTCGACGAACAGTTGGATGTCGTGAATCGCCGTGGCCCCATCGATCCACAGATCGGGATAGGCGTCCGGGCGGTACCCGGTGATCTTTTCGCAGATCTCCTGGTACTTGTATTCGGTGGCCGGATCGAGCTCGGTCAGGAGCTGCTCCGCGCGGTCCATCTGGGACAGGCGGACATCGACCGGAGAAAAGCGGGTCTGCTGTTCGGTGAGCTGTCGAAGTGCAGGGTGACTGTAGCGGGACATGGTTGGAATCCTCCCAACGTCCGGGCTCAACCCTCGTCATGAGGGGAGTTGCACGGTGAATGACGACGTCCGTGTGTCGCATCAGCGACGATGTCGTCGGATCGGGGTGGCTTTCGGTGTCAGAGATTTCTCCCTCACACTCTCTCATACGTTTCTTTTGGATGCTCGGATCAGGGGAAAAGTTCGCATGCGAACCTTTTTTTCCCAAAATTTCCGGACATCGAAACGCCTCCTAACTGTCTAGCAAGAGCCGTGCCAAAGAAATGACAACAAGATTTTTACTTGAAGTCGTCAGTTCGACACACGTAGAATCGCCGTGTCCTCACTTTGCTGTCACCCGCGAAATGATCGGAGATTTGCGTGTCCACTCGCTGGTTGAACTGGAATGAACACCCTCTGCTGGCCCGCTCAAACCCTCAGTTTGGGCTGACCCAGCTCTGCGACAGGTTGGCGGCGCTGTCCTGTTCTCACTCTGACTTTGGTAAATTCGCATCAGTCGGCCTGCCGCAAATTGGAACATATTTCAATGTGCAATGGGCTGGCATCGCCGAGCGGACGCCCCCCTGGCGCGTGATTTCCGAGCACGGAATCCGATCCAGATCGGGATTGCCCGTCCAGCTGATGGACGAGGCCCTCGACCGTGACGCTGCCGGTTACGCCGACCTGCAGGGCGAAGTTTCCGTCGCGATTCCGTTCGCCCCGGGAGACCACCGCGTTCTGTGCCTGTCCGGTGGCCGCATGACCGAGTCCCAGCTGCCGGAACTGCAGCTGGTGGGCAAGATATTCGCCCACGCGGCGAGTTTCCTGGGAAGTGCCGAGAAGCTCACGAGGCGGCTCGACCGACTGCGGGCCACATTGGAGATCGCCCGGACGTTCGCCAGTGCCCGGGAGCCTCAGGAGCTCCTCGAACTGATCGCTCACGAGGCGACTCGCCTGCTCGGATCGGACCGCGCCAGCATTTTCCTCTGGGACCGCGACCAGAAACAGCTCGTCGCCTGTCCAGCTCTGGGAGTCGAAGGGGGTAAGCTCTGGCTGCCGGATAATCGCGGAATCGTCGGCCAGGTGATTCAAACCGGCGAGACGGTCCGAGTCGATGATGCATATGCCGACTCGCGCTTCGACAAGTCAGTCGACACCAAGAGCGGTTACCGCACCCGCACCTTGCTCTGTGTCCCGCTGGTCAACGCCGCCAAGCACCGGATCGGAGCCTTTGAGCTGATCAACAAGAATGAGGGAATCTTCACCGACGACGATGAAGAGGCGCTCTACCAGCTTGGGATCCAAGTCGCCGTCGCGATCGAAAACGCACAAGAGCGGGATCTGCTCCTCCGCAGCAATCGCCAGCTCACCGAGCGAGTGACCGGCAGCTCGACCATCATCGGCGAGAGCCCCTCGATCCAGGCAATGCGCGGGACGATCGAACGCCTCGCAGCCACCGACCTGCCGGTCCTCGTGACCGGAGAAAGCGGGACCGGGAAGGAAGTCGCCGCTCAAGCCCTGCACTACCGCGGGCCCCGGTCCGGGCATCCGTTCATCGCCGTGAACTGTGCCGCCCTCACCGAAACGCTGCTTGAGAGCGAGCTGTTCGGCCATGAGAAGGGGGCGTTTACCGACGCTCATGCGACCCATATCGGCAAGTTCGAACTGGCCCAGGGCGGTACGCTGTTCCTCGACGAAATCGGCGACATGTCCCCTGGTGGTCAAGCCAAGCTGCTCCGCGTGCTGGAGCAAAAGGTCATCACGCGCGTCGGCGGCACGCAGTCGATCCCCGTCAATGTCCGCGTCGTCGCAGCCACGAATGCGAACCTGACCGAGATGGTCCGCGAGAAGAAGTTCCGCCAGGACCTGTATTACCGCCTGAGCGTGGTCACCGTCGAGATTCCGCCGCTCCGTGATCGTCCCGAGGACGTGATGCCGCTGGCGGAGCACTTCCTGACCCGCTTCTGCCGTCAGGCCAACCGCCCGAAGCTGCACATCTCGGACGAGGCCCGCAAGCGGATTCAGGGCCACACCTGGCCCGGCAACGTCCGCGAGCTGCGAAACCTGATGGAGCGCGTCGCGTTCCTCTCGGCGGGCAAAAGCGTCGAGGCCAGCGACCTGGCGTTCATCCTCAGCCCGCAAAAGGACTCGTTTCAGGATCTGGCGGATGGGTATGGTCTGGCCGAAGCGACCGACCGGTTCCAGCAGGAGTACATCAAACGGGCCATCAAGCGGGTGCAAAGCAACATGAGCGAAGCCGCCCGCGTGCTGGGCCTGCACCGCTCGAACCTGTACCGCAAGATGCGCCAGCTGGGGATGGAAGTGGATGAGTCGAAGGAATAGATGCTGCGTCCGAGTGAGAGATACCGGATGAATCCATCAGCCCTGGCGGCGCTAGCCCACGGCTTTTTTGAGAAGAAACCGGACGCTAGCGCGTTCCGGCTGATCCCGAAGTTTTCTCATGGACGCAGGGGATTGAGTTTTCTCACCTCCCCCTTTCACAATGTGGGTTCTCCAGCCCCGCAGTCGGGCTGTGTCATGCATCGGGGTGCTGTGTGGATCGAATTCTCGAATACACCTTTTATGTGGGGGTGGTATCGCTGATCGTCGGCGTGCTGCTCTTCATCGTGCAGACCGTGGCTTTGCGTCTGCTTCGAGCCTCTCCGGAGCGGGTCTGGACGCTCCGAATTTGGCCAGCCATGCTCGTTTCGATCGGAATCGTCGGGCTGACATTGCCAGCTGCGATTACGCGATTTGCCCCGATCGATCTGGGCAAGCACGAGGCCCGCGTTGATGGCGAACGGCATGTGACGCTGACGGGGTGGGATCAGAAGGACTACTCGATCCTGGCCCGCATGCCCGATGTTGTCGTACTGCAAATGGCCAACCCGGATGTGACCGACCTGACGCTCGGGTTTCTCACCGAGATGAAATCGCTACGCGAACTGGATGTGGCCGGGTCACAGATTACGGATGCCGGGCTCGCGAAACTCACGGGACTATCCAAGCTGCAGAAGCTGATCGTCAGTCGGACAAAGGTGACCGACTCCGGGCTGGGGCCACTGCTTGAGAAACTTCCGGAACTGGAACAGCTCGATGCTCGCGAGACGGGAGTGACCCCGACCGTGCTGCGTCCCTGGCTCAAGGCCAAAGAGGGTCGCCGGGCTCTTCCGCGCGTTCCGCTCGAAGAGCCGCCGGGTTAGCCGTCGGGCTCGCCCGACGTGCCGCACCAGCGCTTATTCGCTCGGCAGTACACCCAGCAGCGATCCACCACATCGCCACGAGCGGTACCCCATCCGCTTCCGCCACCGAATCCAGACGGCGAACTCGACCGGGTCTCCCTTCCAGACGTCAAAGCTCAAAACGATCAGCCGAGACTTTGGGGCGTGATCCGACGAAAGCCCGATCCCGCGGTCCGAAATGTCGTGGACTAGGAACTCTTCCGCTTCATTCTCGACAGCTAACACGCCAAACGGGCGCGCACATCCCGGAATCCGAGCGGCCCGGTGCAGCTGGACCGGACGGCAAAACGCGTAGCGTGCCGACGATCGCAGATCCCACAGCCGCTTCTTCCGGCGGCGCTCCTGGGGCGTCTGAGACAGCACGATCCCCCAGCCCGCGACGTGGTCATGGACAATCCGACGCAGTGCGATCCGCAGTGCAGCCGGGCTGTCGTCGAGCTGTCGAACGACCGGGCAGAGCGGCGGGGTGCGAAAAGTCGACACGGACATGGCGGTCAGATCAAAGAGGTCGGGACTTCGAAACGGCCCACAGCAACCGTAGGTCACGATGAATCAGAATCAACCGCGTCTTCCGAATTTGCCGGTAAATTCACCATGGAGGCAGGGTGGAACGGAAACGAGTCGAGGGTCTCGGTGGTCCTGGACTCATTGAGAGGACTCTTCGCGAGCGAAGTGATGGGCAACGGAGAAGTGATCGCGAAAAGGAGCCAGACCGTTCCCCGGCTTGGCTGACTCGGTGCCGTTTCGGTGTTACAGTGTGGTTTCGCCGCCAGCCCGAGTGCGGCTCTCACACCCTGCCTGGCGATCATCGTGCCGACTCGCATCGAACAGACCTTTTCCAACCTCCGCGCCGCCCGTCAGATGGCCTTTATGCCGTTCGTGACGGCCGGTGATCCCGATATGGACGTCACGTGCGACCTGATTCGCGAGCTGGCCTCGCGCGGGGTCGATCTGATCGAGGTCGGCTTCCCCTACAGCGACCCGATTGCTGACGGTCCGGTGATCCAGTCGTCCTACACCCGGGCTCTGCTGAAGAAGCTGACCGTGCCCGAGATTTTCCGGGGGATTGCCCGCCTCGACACAGCCAATCTGCCACCTCTGGTCGCGATGGTCTCATACGCCATCATCTTCCGCATCGGCACCGAGACGTTCCTCAAGCAAGCGCAAGAAGCTGGGTTCTCGGGCTTCATCGTCCCCGATCTGCCCGGCGACGAAGCGGCCGAGATGCACGCGGCTGTGACCGGGATGGGAATGGACCTGATCCAGCTCGTCGCTCCCACGACCCCTCCGGAACGAGTCCGCCAGATCGTTCGGCATAGCTCGGGCTTCGTGTACTGCATCGCCGTCGCAGGAACGACCGGAGTCCGGGACTCACTGGCCGCTCCTCTAGTCGAACAGCTGACCTGGCTCAAAAAAGAAACCTCGCTGCCTCTGGCTGTCGGGTTCGGACTCAGCAAACCGGAACAGCTGGGTCCCATTCGCGGGCTGGCCGACGGAGCCATTGTCGGCTCGGCGATCGTCCGGCATCTAGAAGCCCTCACCCAACCTGGAGCGAATGCTGTTGAGGTGATTCGCAAGGCCGGTGACTACGCGGCTCTGATGACCGCCGCTGCTCACAAGTAAGCCACGCCGGTAGCAGATTTCGTAAGAAATCTGTCCGCCTCTTGTAGCAGAATTCGTAAGAATTCTGACGTATCGGCCTACCCCAGCAGCGGTTACTTGTTCAGCACCTCGTCCAGGTTCATCAGCTCGTTGACGAGCATGGTCCACGCGGCAAGAGTCTGCGGGTCGAGGCTCGCATCGGCCTTCGATTCCCCGTAGCTAATGAGCAGCTTGGCTGCTTCCGGATCGGACGCGTACTGAGCTGTGAGATCACCCAGCGACGCGGTGATGATCGCGATTTCCTCCGGACGGAATGAGCGTGAGATCAGCCTCTGCGCGATGAAGTCGATTCGCTCATTGGTATCACTCTTCGAGAGCAGTGCCCGCTGGGCCAGCTGGCGGGCCGCTTCGATGAACTGCTCGTCATTGAGTGTCACTAGCGCCTGCAGTGGAGTGTTCGTCCGTTCGCGGCGGATCGTACACAGCTCGCGGTTCGTCGCGTTGAAGATGTCCATCGAGGCCGGCGGAGCCATCCGCTTCCAGAAGGTATACATACTCCGCCGGTAGAGTCCCTCGCCGGTGTCTCGCTGATACGACCGGGTGTTGCTGACATCCATGGCGATCGCCTCCCAGACTCCAGGCGGCTGATACGGCTTGACGCTCGGTCCACCGATTCTGGGAACGAGGACTCCACTGACAGCCAGAGCGGTGTCGCGCACCATCTCGGCGTCCATACGGAATCGCGGGCCGCGCGACAGGTAGCGGTTCTCCGGATCCTTTTCGAGCTTCACCGCCGTCGTCACAGCGGCTTGGCGATAGGTACTGCTCAGCACGATCTGCTTAAACAGCCGCTGCACATTCCAACCGTTCTCGCGGAAATCGACAGCCAGCCAGTCAAGCAGTTCCTGATTCACCGGCAGTTCGCCCG